>NZ_JBDIWA010000033.1:0-41693 GCF_039794105.1 Candidatus Kuenenia sp. | reverse complement strand
CACCATTGTTAATACTTATCGAACAATTCGGCGCTGTGGTATCAGCGGTAGAGGTTGATGACGGTGGCGGTAATTTCCACGTGCCGGCAAATGAACTTATATAAACGTAGCTATTGTCTGGCCTTACTGTTATGTTGGCAATACCAAACATTGTACCGAAAGTGTTATATGTTATGTTAGTCCATGTTTCGCCGCCGTCTATAGAACGAAAAAGGCCATTTGCCATGCCCTTCCAGTTTGCCCTTGTGCCTGCATAAACAACATTTGCATTATTAGGGTCTGTTGCTATCGTGCTCGTATTTATTTCCCCAAACTGGTCTAATTCGATTCCGTGCGCATCGTTTTTCAATACCACCGTTCCACCATTGGCAGAAGTGTCGTTTATTATATAAATCCCCTTTCCCGCTACTGCCGCATAAATCCGATCTTGATTTACAGGATCTACGGCAATTTGCGTTACAGAATACCCAGACGGAATATTTAATGAAGGATATGGCGTCGTCCATTTAGCACCCGCATCGGTAGATTTATAGATAGTACTTCCGCTATATGAATAAATTATGTTTCCATCCCCCTTAAATACACTAGCAACTATCTTGCGAAGGTTAGTAAAGGTATTTTTGTTTTGAATGTTGGTAAATTTGTATTTTCCTGCATATACAATATTATTGTCCTGCGGATGAAAAGAAATGAGTTTAAAAGTATCAGTTGTGCTTTCAATTTTGGTCCAATTTGTTCCTGAGTTCCTTGATATAGCTATCACCTGTGAATTAGTACTATAGTCATTTGTAGCGCCAACTGCTTCAATAATAATATTCTCATACATTGCTGCCGCCGCAGTTGCGTATCGACCATTATGACTAACAGTGGCTTTTAATGCGAAAGTATCTTCGTTATCCTCCGTAAGCGTACTCCCCCAATCGCCCTGGGAGAAAACCGCTCGATTATAATTAGTGGAATCCCACCCAATCGCGCTGGAACTTTCCTGATTACCCACGGCTGATCCCGTATAGCCTGTATTAGAATATTTCCATGTAACGCCGCCGTCAGTAGTTTTCTTAACCTGATTACCCCATCCAATCGTCAATGCGATATTTTGATTTGTTGGATGAAAACTGATAGGTGAGTGAGCATTATCAACGCCAGACTGATTTTGTGTATAGCCAAACACAGAACCCGCAATCCACCCATCTTCATTTGATTCATCCATATTAGTTGTCTTTGTCCAGTTTGCTCCTCCATCGCTAGTGTGATACACATAACTACCAAACAAATTCCTAAAAGTAATTATTAGTTTGCTAGAATTGACCGGACTCATTGCTATATATCTGACCTGTCCACCAGCGCCAAGGGGGGTTGACAATCCATTATTCCTTGTGCTAAAAGTAGATCCGCCATCGATAGAGCGATATACGCCATTTGAATTAGCAGCAACATACATTGTACTTGGCGAACCGGGGTCAATCTGTAGCTGATATACTGCGCCCGAAGGCAGTCCTGTTCCTATCTTGGTAACAGTCGCAGAGCTACCACTATCCACAATCTTATACAATCCTTTAGAAGCAGATACATATAAAATGGTATTATCCTTAGGATGAGCTGCTATATTATTAAGATCCAAGGTATCAAGAATCTTCTCGCCGCCAGATGTAGTTAGGAAATTCCACGTAGTTCCACCATTCGTTGATTTTAAAATACCGGTTTTACTTGGCGCTGCATATATATTGCTTCCGGCAAAAGCGATATGAACACCATCTGAACGGGCAATCCTGTTGAAATTTGCACTTTTTACTAATGTCCAGTTGTTCCCACCATCTGCGGTTCTAAATATACCCTGTACAACATCAGGGAGCGGTGTCCAACCACCTGCATTTTCATTCATACCTGATACATAAGCAATATCTGCATTTGTTGGGTCAAAAACTACAGAAGTACCTCCGGTTGCCCCAAATCCATTAGACTTTCTCTGCCAACTTGTACCCCCATCGATACTTTTCCAAACCTGACTTGTGTCGGCAACAAAATATGCAATATTTGGATTGGATGGAGCATAGGCAATCCCAAATATCATCTGCTGCCCTTCACCCCCTGAAAGTCCGGCAGTTTTCTGAGCGGCAGTTCTTTTTGCTACCTGCTGCCACGTCAGCGTACTGTCAGATTGTTTGGAGGTTATGGCCTTCGTCCTCTTTTTTGACGATACACTGTTACGTGGTCCACCAGCAGAATAGTACTCTACCCACGTCGTATGCGTCGGTCCACTGCCATTTACTGTTTCATCCGAAGTCTCCGAACCCGATGTCGCATCTGACTCTGACTCTGTCTCTGCCTCTGCCTCCGCTGCTAACGGTTCACCTTCTGCTGATACGGTAAAGATGTAACCTTTCCCTATGTTATCTTTACTCTTTAGCCTTATCTCGTTACCAACAATGCTGACATCGGCGCCTCCATCCACTGACTCAATAAAATAACCGTCAGTGCGCTGCACCGAGGTTGCCGTCTCACCAGCATTAAGCGTTATAGCCCCGGACAACGTTAAAAATACCGCAAATAATTTCCCTGTCTTTGGATGATATGAATACATGACATCACTATCCGCATAACTCTTTGTACTCTGATAAACGCTGCCATCCCATGACCGTTCACTCAGAGGCACATTATTAAGATTATCCCAGTTGGGTATGCACCTTATGAGTTTGAGTCTGGAATCAACCTTGGTAATACTCCCAAAGTCCGGCATATCCACTGTGTCGCCAAACCGCCCAAACCAATTACACCAGGCGCCGTTAATGCTCGCCTTGGCTGCAAAAAGACGATTCCTGTATTCATCTGCTTCGCTTGTCTGGGAGTTGCCAACCTTGTCTTTTGTAATATCTACCCCGGCATTAAAATTGTTGGCATCATCTACATAATTTGTATTTTGCGGGCTTTTTTGGCTTAGCATATCCGGCGTTAGCTCATCCTTGTCTGCCCGGACTTTTATCTGATATATCCATTCATCATTGTCCGCCTCACTATAGAGCAACGTCGGTTGAACGATCCATTTCGGATTCGTGAATTCCTGAGAAATCCTTGTCCTTAATTTCTTGTAAAATGCCGCCATTCCCTCTGAATACGTTGCATACTCATGGGTAATAGCGTCATGCACCAAACCCAGATCCGCCCCTGTCCAATAAGACAAACCTACAGATATGTTATTCCCCGTTTCGTCTAATCTGTAAAATTCACCTGCAAGCTTCGGCTCATCAATTATATATCCGCCAAAGGTGAACGACAATCCTGTGTTTTCATAACTCTTTGCCAGGCTTATAATATTTTCAACTACCTCATCAATAACCGCCTGTTGCTGAAAATCCCACATTACGTAAAATTGCTCTGAAGAACCAGCAGGATGATACCCTGTCGCCAGATTGTAAGGAAACGGCTCATGGCTTTTCCATACCATACGCTGATTGTAAAATTCCTTTGCTTCCTCTGAAAGAGACTTTGTAATGTCTATCGTCCTGCTATATCCGGATAAAATCTGTGGATACCAATGTGGGTTGATCAGATAATACTTAAGGCCTGTGCAATTGGGATCATTATGATAGTCTTTAACTTCTGAGGATGGATTTATAACAATAGAATCATACCCCATCTGCCTTGCATAGTTAATGTCCTCAGATGGTTTATCATTCCAGAGTATGCCATAAATATTTTGATATGCTTTTTCTTCCGCAAAATTCTTTTCAGCAAAAAGAACAATATGGGCAATTATTAAAATGCTTACTACGATGCTAATCTTTGACTTCACAAATATTTCTCCTAATAAGAGATTAATTAAAAAAACAGAGGCGTACCCCATTGTCAATACAATATTTTGATAAAAACAAGATATTAAATCAGGCCTTCGGCAACTATTAACTGAATAAACAAAACGAGGAGACGCATGCAATGCGTCTCTACAAAAACTTTGAAATTCCTAAAAAATAGGGGCAACATACCTTACGAATGAGAAAATGGGTAATCCATATAACCGAGGGAGGACTCACATCCTGTGACCATGC
The DNA here is from genome assembly GCF_039794105.1 of Candidatus Kuenenia sp. Lineage (GTDB taxonomy): Bacteria > Planctomycetota > Brocadiia > Brocadiales > Brocadiaceae > Kuenenia. The sequence continues at coordinate 37,650 of NZ_JBDIWA010000033.1, read as the reverse complement.
CCCTAACCGCAAGATATAAGGGAAAACCGAAGTCCAGGCCGTATGAGATGGTGATATGTGTTTTTTTCAAACAGGTATCTTCATAGTAGTCAGCATTATTCGTATTAGCTTTGAACTTATTTCGGGGTAAAAGGGGGAGTATAACCGTATAGGAATGTATGAAAGGTACAGATTAAATACGTCCACAAGCTAAGATATTATTCAAATAACATTGAATAGGATACAGTAGTTATATATCCCTTAAACTTGTGAAAAACGATTGTTAAGTCTGAATCCACAATAAATCAAAGGTAGCATCGGGAGACGCTCTTGCATGCCCTATACCCATTTCTTTGCGTATAGAGCAAACTATACGCGGAGCTTTGGAAGTAGATGAAATTTCCGTCCGTAGAGGACATCCCTATATGACCAATATCAGTGCTCCGGATAAAGGAAGTCCCTATGAGGATATCGGCGGTAAAGATCCTGGCGGAATGCCCGGATTTATTTTACTATTCTTTCTGATAGCCAGAAGAAGAACATCTAAATTGCTGTCACAGACATGTGGAAACCATTTAGGAAGTTAACATTTAAGCATATTCCTCATGTTCAAATTATCTACGACGCGTTTCACCTCCTTCGCCATCCGCATGATGCTATGTACAAAGTCCGTAACCAAAAATTTCGCCCGCCGGGTAAATGAGAAAGAACGGATGTTTACAAAATGCCTGAAGTATTCACTTCTTTCACACAAAGCCAATTTCGGTCTCAATGGTAAAAGTGCATTAAGGCTTCTCTTTATGTATCTTACAAGGCTTACCTCTTGGAAGAGTCTTTGGCAAGCTCTGGGATGATAGAACTATATAATAATGCCAAACGGTTCTTTGCTAATTTAAAATTGCACCATTCAGACAATTTGTAAAAATGATTAAACGCGATTGATGGCACGGACAAACAGCGTTTGCCTATACCATCCTGAAAATCCAATCAATTGTTTACTGCTTATTATTCCTCGCAGGTGCAATCATCTTTCTTTTTTCCGCATTTTTCGCAGATATCCTCATTGGAAACAGCAGCACTAACATATGAGGCACTCCTTGTTTTATAACTACCCATCAACTTTTTTAACAATCTTCAGGGAACACTTCAGAAACAAATTTTTTTCACGGCGCAACACCTACGCAATGCGTTTGCCATTGAAAATTAAAACAATAAAATTTTTTCATACCAGCAGTAATAAATTTATAACCTTCAAAGATAAAAGTAGTTATAACTGATAAAATTAACAACGGAATGAGAAGCAGTGATGAAAACAAATCCGGGCAATTTACGAATAGTGTATGCAAATCAATACACCGTATAGTTGATATTTCATTAACTATTAATAATCAAAGTTGTTATGCTTGTTTCCTACTGTATGCAAATACATACAGCAGATTATCTGATTAAATTCAGTATTGCATAGCGCAGTGAAACCGCAACCAAAAAGAGTTTAACCACGAAGAACAAGTGGCACAAATGGCACGAAAAAAAACTTACAAAAAAAGAGGTTTTTTGAGGAAAAGACAACGACGGGTGACGAAAGATTGCGGCAGTCGGCAGTCGGCAGTCGGCAGTCGGCAAATTGCAAATTGATGATAGAGCGACGTGTGTTTAGTTATAATGAGAAGAGGGCATAGCCATTTTACTGATTTACTGACTTTAATAATTGCAAATGCACAATTCATTAATTCGTTGGATAATTTTAAATTTTAAAATTGCAAATATGATTTCATTTTGTATAATCTGACAATCCACCTTGTTCAGGTACTTACCATGATATTGTATTCTACTATAATTTTGATCAAAAACCACAATCTTGCCCTGTTGCAGGTGGAATTACCACTGCCTTGCGATTCAAATTCCATAAGATTAGCAGGATAATCTACCATGATATATTTGTACTTACCTGAGTAAAGCAGATATTCCTATTGTATAATTAATGCAAATAATCAGACAAATAGAGGGATTGGTTTGTTTGTACTATATACAAGCCCTGATGTCTTTTTAGGTTTAGATATCACCGTTTTGCTCTCTAGGATAACAACTGTAACAAAGCCATTGCGGTTGGTTTAAGGATACTAAATAAATGCTTTGGATAGGACAAAAAATTACGCACCTATATGGAAAATTACAGTGAATAACCTGACAAGACATTTAAAAACTATATTAATCGCATGCCTTTGGGCAGTTATTTTCATCACTTCCCCTTCAAGCACTTATGCCTTCGGTAATGATAGATTAGATCTCACCATTACCCGATTCCTTGATGCCCTTTCTTATAAATACAAAGGATTCGATATAAAGATTACAGAGGTTTCAGTTGGCGAAACATTTGATGATAACATCACCTTTACCAACAAGAATGAAAAAGAAGACTTCATCACTAATGCCCGACTAGGGCTAGGGGTAAATTACGAAGGCAAAACCAGGACATTTGAACTAACCGGCGACATCGCCTATCAGGCATTTGCCAAAAATGATACTTTCAACAATATCACCCAGCACATAAATTTAAATTTCAAAAATGAGTTTTCAAAACGTGACCGCATAAACCTAAAAAACGTCTTTACACACATCGAAGCGCCCTCCTCGGATGAAGAAGATTTTACCTCGCAGCAATTTGGCAGGTCAAGGGGGCGATTTGAATTTTTTCAAAACAAGTTTGACATAAATTACTCAAACGATATTGCCAAACAAATTTCTCTCTTTGTAAAATACGCTAACGAGATAAACATATTTTCAGGGTCAAACAGGTCAAATTCTTTTCTCAATAAACCAGGCATAGGCCTAAGTTATTTGTTTAGTCCCACCGAAACTATTTTTTTGTTTTCATACGACTTCATCAGTGCACAATTTGAAGATGAACAAGATGCCACAATAAATACAATTGGCCCGGGCATAAGACAGTATATAACAAAGAAACTTTTTTTTGATGGGAAAACGGGGGTAGATTTTATCGATTCTTTTGACGGTGAAAACCTCACCAAACCCTTTGTTCAGACATCACTGACATATATCGTAGACGAAAGGACCCGTGCAAGACTTTCGTTTGACAAGAAATATACAACAAGCCCTTACTTTGCAGACATCTTTAATAACTGGCGTACTTCTGTTTCTGTAACCAGACAAATGTTAGAAAGACTTGGTTGTTCCTTATCAATTTTTTATGGTGAGGGTGAATATGTTTCCTCGTCCTTTGAACAAAGACTGTTGGGGGTAAATTCCTCTTTAAACTACGATATTAGCAGGAATTTAAAGGGACGTTTGACATACACTTATTCACAATTAGATTCTAATTTTGAAACTGCCGAATATTCAAAAAATACCATATTCCTGGGATTAACCGCAGGGTTTTGAGATGATAACTTTGCAATTCACCACCGAAAAGGCCGGGATAAAACTATCTCGTCTCTATCCAACACTTGAGAGTTGACGAAACATTATTGAGAATTGTCCACGAAGTTTATAGCTTTCCATACAGCATCTCCTGCTTTACTTTTCCCTTCTTTGAGTTGAACCTTTACAACATTTTGATATCCGCCAGGAAAGCGAACCCTCACATCAACAAATATTATTTCCCCGGATTTCACAACTTTTCTTACTTGGAATATAGCATCACGGTAGAAATTTCTAAGAAAATTTGGATATTCCTTGTTTTGTTCTAATAAGACTTTATTTTTTTCATACATATCGTCAGAAATATACTCTTTTATTGCATCAACATCGCCATTTTTGAATGCCCGAAAAAGAGGAACAAATGTATCACTCTTAACATTTTTATATAACAAATCGCTCCTTGAAATCTCTTGGGCATTTAGTATATTGCATGAAACATAAACGAAAAAAACAAACCATGCTAAAAAAACCACTCTCATCATTTTCCTCCTTTATTGAGTTAATGCCTGGAACCACAGATTGGACATAGACCGGTACCCAATTCCATTTGGGTGGAGTGTATCCGCATATTCGTCTTCATAACGACGACGTTCTGTTGACGCATCTAAATAGTTAAAATAACTGTAGAAATCAGGAGGAATTATGAGAATATTGTTACTGAAATTACTTTTTAATTCATCTACAACCTGATTATACTCTTTAATCAGTATATTTCTTGGCGCCTGGTCAGGGTCTTGATAAGTTCCGGAACTATCTCCTAAAGCGATTGGGGCTTTTGCTAAACAGGCTTTCTGACCTGCAGCATTTATTGCATCTAAAATTTTTTGCATATTATTTTTAAAAGTCCCGGGATATCCAGGATCGCCAGGATTCAAACCCAGCCCGCTTGGGATTGGCAATCCAAACGGATTCGCATCATTTGTTCCATACTGAACCAAACACCAACTGGCGTTGGGATGTCTTAGAAGCATTCTATTAATAGAAGAAGATCCATCAGATGATGTGGCCCCCCCAACCCCTTCATTAAAAACAGTGTGCGGAGTCCCTTTCTCTGCTGTAAGTAAATCATTTAATACTGGCGTGTAACCACCCCCTTCATTTCGTCCGTCTTGTGAAGTATTATCAGAAACGTCATCGTCCCCAACTCCTTTTGTAATACTATCTCCCATTCCCCAATAATAATCACCAATACCAATCTGCACTCTTTTGTCGTGTGCATACTCTCCGGAAATTTTATTACCCTCAGCATCCACGACAAAAGCATCCATTACATATTCACCCTGAGAAAGGTTTGTAAATACAACTTCATAAGGCGCTGTGTAATCGCTGATACTTTGCTCATAAGCAGTTCCGCTATCGAGCACAAAGAGAATTCCCTGCTTTTGCTGTAAATTGTTAGTTTCTGCCTGAACAGAGAGATCAGAATTTTCCTGTAAATAATAATTATCGGGTGTTGTAATCCTCACAAGCGGCGTCGTATCAGGCGTTGTAGTGTTATAAAATCTTAAGGACAACACCTCCCCGGCGCTCAGCGCCCGGTTGTAAACCCTAACCTCGTCTATCTTACCGTCCATATGGCCATAATTAGAAGTTAATGCCCCTATAGCCATATACGATGCTGCTGTGTATGGCACTATGGTATTTCCCGCAGGGTGTGTTTGTGTATTAACGAGTTGCCCATCTACATATAATTTCTGTTCACCCGTAGTTTTGTTGTAAGTGCCGGTAACGTGGTACCACTTGCCGGTTGAAGTGCTCAAATCCTTGGTAGCGTGCTTTTGCGTTTTCGTGCCTTCGGATGTTTTACTGGTTACAATAAATCGTATGGTGTTTCTCGAAGCGCTATACTGATTAAAATATAATCCATATCCCTGTAAGTTAACCCAACTCCAACCGCCAAAAATAACATCTTCCCCTGCCGTATCTACTGAATATCTGTAAAACCACGCAGAAACCGAAATCTCGTCATAATTTAAAGGCGGAATCGATACATAAGTACTTTCGCCGTTAAAACTCAGCGCCCTTCCGAATTTCCCTGTTGTAGTCCATGTGGATCCGGTAAAGCCAGTAATTGTGCCGTTTTTATTATGACCCGAAGAATCCGTTGCAATCGCTCCCGTCCCTTCATCAAATGCATAGTGGACCTGCTGACCACCTGGATCTTCACTCAAGCCCGTGGTAAAGTTCCATGTGTAATTGGCAGTCATCCCATTGCCAGACGCATCCGTTACCCCTGTGGTAATCGTAGCCGTGTAGGTGGTGGAAGAGGACAGGTTGCCAGACGGGGTAAAAGTAGCAGTCGTACCGCTGTACGATACCCACCCACCTATATTACTGATCCCATCACTCACCAGAAAGGTGGCCGTTGTTATGCTGCTTGCGTCCATCGCCTCGCTGAATGTGCAGGTGATGGTACTGTTTACCGCCACCTCAGTAGCATTACTTACAGGACTCGTTGCACTCACCGTCGGCAGTGTCGTGTCGGGCGTTGTAGCATTATTAAATAAGGACAACACCTCCTGGGCGCTCAAGGCTCGATTATAGATACGGATGTCGTCTATAATTCCACGAAAAAAGCCAAAATCGGTATACCTGGTTCCTATGGCCATATAATTCCGATCCGTTAATGGCACTATCACATTCCCCGATGGATGTGTTTGTGTATCCACCAACTGCCCGTCCACATATAACTTCTGTTCTCCCGTAGTCTTGTTGTAGGTACCAACAACATGATACCAACTCCCATTCGAATCGGTAAAATCCTTTGTTGCATCTTTTACTGTCCTTGTTCCGCTTGTATTACTTGTGGCCGCGACAAACCTAAGTATATTTGGCGTACCCGAACTAAAATACAAGTCAAATCCTTCCCGCAATTGCACATTAGCATTATATCTAAAACCACCAAATATAACGTTAGTGCCAGATGTATTTTTATTGAACCATGCAGATACCGAAATCTCGTCATAATTCATGCGAGGAATTGTTACATAATCATTCCCGTCAAAATTCAATGCCCCTGCGATTTTCCCTGTTGTCCATGTAGCTCCGGTAATTGTCCCATTTCTGTTATTACCTGACGAATCCGTTGCAGTCGATCCCGTCCCTTCATCAAATGTATAGTATGCCTGCTGACCGCCAATACCCCCAGTAGCTGCCGTAGTAAAGTTCCACGTATAGTCCGTAAGCATTGCATTACCAGACGCATCCGTTACCCCTGTGGTAATCGTAGCCGTATACGTGGTGGAATAGACAAGAGGACTTGGACTTGACGGGGTAAACGTGGCCGTCGTACCGCTGTACGATACCGCCCCACCTATATTACTGCTCCCATCACTCACCAGAAAAGTGGTCGTTGTTATGCTGCTTGCGTCCATAGCCTCGCTGAATGTGCAGGTGATGGCACTATTTACCGCTACCTCCGTAGCATTACTTACCGGACTCGTCGCACTCACCGTCGGCGGTGTCGTGTCGGGCGTTGTAGCATTGTTAAATAAGGACAACACCTCCTGACCACTCAACGCCCGGTTGTATATCTGGACGTCGTCTATAATTCCACGAAAAAAGCCAAAATCGGTATACCTGGTTCCTATGGCCATATAATTCCGATCCGTTAATGGCACTATCACATTCCCCGATGGATGTGTTTGTGTATCCACCAACTGCCCGTCCACATATAACTTCTGTTCTCCCGTAGTCTTGTTGTAGGTACCAACAACATGATACCAACTCCCATTCGAATCGGTAAAATCCTTTGTTGCATCTTTTACTGTCCTTGTTCCGCTTGTATTACTTGTGGCCGCGACAAACCTAAGTATATTTGGCGTACCCGAACTAAAATACAAGTCAAATCCTTCCCGCAATTGCACATTAGCATTATATCTAAAACCACCAAATATAACGTTAGTGCCAGATGTATTTTTATTGAACCATGCAGATACCGAAATCTCGTCATAATTCATGCGAGGAATTGTTACATAATCATTCCCGTCAAAATTCAATGCCCCTGCGATTTTCCCTGTTGTCCATGTAGCTCCGGTAATTGTCCCATTTCTGTTATTACCTGACGAATCCGTTGCAGTCGATCCCGTCCCTTCATCAAATGTATAGTATGCCTGCTGACCGCCAATACCCCCAGTAGCTGCCGTAGTAAAGTTCCACGTATAGTCCGTAAGCATTGCATTACCAGACGCATCCGTTACCCCTGTGGTAATCGTAGCCGTATACGTGGTGGAATAGACAAGAGGACTTGGACTTGACGGGGTAAACGTGGCCGTCGTACCGCTGTACGATACCGCCCCACCTATATTACTGCTCCCATCACTCACCAGAAAAGTGGTCGTTGTTATGCTGCTTGCGTCCATAGCCTCGCTGAATGTGCAGGTGATGGCACTATTTACCGCTACCTCCGTAGCATTACTTACCGGACTCGTCGCACTCACCGTCGGCGGTGTCGTGTCGGGCGTTGTAGCATTGTTAAATAAGGACAACACCTCCTGGCCACTCAACGCCCGGTTGTATATCTGGACGTCGTCTATAATTCCACGAAAAAAGCCAAAATCGGTATACCTGGTTCCTATGGCCATGTAATTCCGATCCGTTAATGGCACTATCACATTCCACGATGGATGTGTTTGTGTATCCACCAACTGCCCGTCCACATATAACTTCTGTTCTCCCGTAGTCTTGTTGTAGGTACCAACAACATGATACCAACTCCCATTCGAATCGGTAAAATCCTTTGTTGCCTCTTTTACGGTCCTTGCCCAGCTTGTATTCCTTGTGGTCGCGACAAACCGAAGTCTATTGGGCGTACCAGAATTAAAATACAAGTCAAATCCTTCCCGCAATTGCACATCAGCATTATATCTAAAACCACCAAATATAATGTTGGTGCCAGATGTATTTTTATTGAACCATGCAGATACCGAAATCTCGTCATAATTCATGCTAGGAATTGTTACATAATCATTCCCGTCAAAATTCAATGCGTCACCGATTTTCCCTGTGGTCCATGTAGCTCCGGTAATTGTCCCATTTCTGTTATTCCCTGACGAATCCGTTGCAGTCGATCCCGTCCCTTCATCAAATGTATAATATGCCTGCTGACCGCCAATACTCCCGGTAGCTGCCGTAGTAAAGTTCCACGTATAGTCCGTAAGCATTGCATTACCAGACGCATCCGTTACCCCTGTGGTAATCGTCGCTGTGTAGAATGTATCGTAGGACAGATTGGCTGTCGGCGTAAACGTGGCCGTATTACTCGTTCCATTGTAGGATACTGTCCCCGTTACTCCGCCCACGGTAAATGTGGCCGTGGTGATCGTAGCAGGGTCCATCGCTTCGGTAAACGTCGCTGTTATCACGCTATCTACCGATACCCCAGTCGCATTACTTACGGGACTCGTTGCGCTCACCGTCGGCGGCGTAGAGTCCTGTGCATAAGTCGATTGCAAAAAAGGCACAAAAATCAAAAAAAATAAAAGGGTTTTATAAAAGAATGATTGTGCAAAAAATGTTTTGCTTCGCTTCGTCATATTATCATTCCGATTTGTTATAAGAACAGTCATTTAGTATTATTACCTCACAAAACTTCTTTTTAATCTCTCAAGCAAAATCTGCGTGAAGATTATCGAAAATCATCGTATAGAAGGAGATACTATGTGTTGTATTTACTTAAGTTAAGGAAATATACACTTAGATTTATTTGACTATAACTTTTTGAAGGAACAGCGCAAATCTGTGTCCAAATGCATTTTTTAGGAATTATCTTATGTCAAAAAGAAAGATATGATCTTTTTTCTTTTGTCAATTATTTTCACTTATTATAATTTTACTTTCTTTATATGATTATATCTATACCCGAAAATGGATACGCCCATAAGAATACCCCCTAAAGGATATACCGTACTGCTTCTGCTACAATAAATACGAAGGAGCAGCTTCAAATGTTCGTAAATTTATGATTAATGCCTATGCACTTTACTCAGATATTAATATCGTAACTAATTAAAAATAAATATAATCAAACAATCGCATCACTTTAGTTTTTTGAAAAATCCAAGGGAACATTTAAAAACCATGTAGCCCCTGTGTTTTGCTTCAGACGGAAATGGAATTTCTCTTATTGAAATAAGCTATACTTAAATTATTTCAAAGGAGGGAAAAATGAAAGAAGTAAGTGTGAGAAAAAGGTATCTACCGGAGAAACGAGTGGAGATAATGAAGCAACATTTACTCGAAAAGAAAACACTCTCGGATGTGTGTGAAGCCCAGGTTATTCATCCAACCATGTACTATCGTTGGCAGAAACAGATCCTGAAAGGCATAAGATAGGTTAAAGTCAAAGTATCCAAATACCACAAAGGTACGTTTAAGACATCTGTATTGCGTCAATCTGAGGTCAGATACGAGGGAGAACATGGGTAGGATGTTTTTAGTGCCACATATTAAGTTTATAAAGCCACAGGTTATTGGGGAGGAGTCTTACCCACTAGAGGGTGTGAAAGGCAAATGTTTTACTGGTCAAGTATCTGAAGTGAGTAAGTACCTGAATCTTGCGTATAATCCAGGAAGTCAATTTGTTACAAGATTAATGTACTAGCTACTCTTATTATGACGCGCCTTCATGGCATCAAACAATTTTGGCGCGTGAGTACGCAACAGCCGTCCCGCCGTGCGCCGCATACGTGCTGCGGTAAGAGGGAGTGAATACACCGGATTCCACCACTTGTGGAAGCGGTAAACAGAATGCTGCAGTGCGGTCCTATACATGAGGGATTCGTTCTCTCGCATGATAACGTCGCCTGTGCGCTTTTCCGGCAGCAGAACGCCGAGAGCAAGGCCACACCACATCTGCCGGTAACGATTACCCTCTTCCTGCATGACAAACCTGCCGACTACGAAATCCAGTTCTACCATGTGCACATGGGGATTGCTTGACCAAATGGCCGTCTTTATTCCCCTGCGGCAACCTGGGTTGAAACTGTCGTGCATGACGATATAAAGAGGCCTCTGAGGCATGTAACGCAGCACATTGTCCAGGTCGCACCTAACCCCTTCCTCGGAATGGTTGGCATCGATAAGCACGAAACCCAAGGGTTCTCCCGAGTTTTGGATCCGGTCGATAAGTTTTGGCAGAGTGTTCTGTGATGGCCCGGTGATAAATTCGACGTTGGGGAAACGGCTTGCATATGTGGCAGCACAAAATGGGTCGATGTCCAGTGCGTAGACCTTCTGGCACTGGGCCGCAAGAATAGCAAGGCTGCCTGCCCTGTAAACGCCGACCTCGATCGCAACTTGCGGTTTCAGCGTTGAGAGCATCGAGTGCACCGTGGCGCGTTCGGCATCGGTCATCATCCACTCATCGTGAACACCGCTCAATCGCTGAACAATCTCCGTGTTAGTTGACGGTAAGCGTATTGCACGGTCTAGAAACTGGAAAGCCATTTTTGTCTCCTAATATCGGGTTTGGTCAAATGCCAACTTCCCTGTGTTCAGATAATAAATAATCTCATTACAACAATTGATGTAAATTATAACAAAACATAGCAGCTTGCAAACTTTTTTAATTTATCAGCTAACTTGAAGCAAAACAGTAAGACGGAAATCACTTCCAAATTGTGCAATGATACCCCGAAGGGCAAACTTATCCCCTTCTAGTGGTAAACCCAAAGCCACCTGCTCTGCGGGTGGATTCTTTACTTGTTTGAGGTATTGCATCACTATGAAATTATTATGGTTAATTGGATAGATTCACCAGTCATTATGATCTTTCACATACCAATTCCGTTTCTGTGCACGACCGTACATTAACAACTCAGGGATAGTGACAAAACGAAACTGGCTGCCCACCTTCGCAAGAAACATATCGAGCGCTTCAAGCATCGGCGCCCTATCTTCCGCTCCCTCTTCTATAATATCCCCCCATAAGGCGTCATGGAGGAGGATAATACTCCCTGGCTTAAGGTGACTCGTAAGGCTATTCGCCATCCATTGAGCATCGTGCTTTTCCCAATCGCGTACCTGCACATTCCAGGTGATAACCTTGTAACGAAGTAAAAGTGCATCCAGCCGGGACGCTATAGTCTGATGGCCTTTCGGGGGTCTGAACATTTTTTCTCCATAAGGAGAAATTGCATTTTGGCACATGCGAAACTGATTTCGCCGTTCCTTTCCGGAAATTGAAGGAAATGAAGGGTGATTCCAGGAGTGATTACCTATTGCATGCCCTGCCCGTGCAACTTTTTGAACCAGTTCCGGGCAACGTTCCGCATTTTTACCAATCATAAAAAATGTTGCATGCGCATTATACTTTTCCAATACGTCGAGAAGTCGGGGTGTAAAAATAGGATCAGGCCCATCATCGAAAGTTATGGCAACAACTGGTTTCTGTGTTGAAACATGTGTTATTGTTCCCATCACATGCACTGGAATGGACTTAAAGAGCCTATAGATTTTCTTTATCAATCTGAACATGGTTCCCACAGTGAATTCTTAGTCATTCAAAGCACAAAAACTCTATACTTAATGCTACCTTTCAATCGCCCTATATACCATCCAAACTGCCATGCCCAGTAAGCAAGATCCCCTTTGTCACGGATTCTGGGAATGCTTTTCATAAAGTGCATAATAAATGCCTTCCATGAAAACACACCTTGTTTCCATGAGAGTTTTGGCATACCCAACGGAAGATATTTTTTATAAATTTTCACGTTGTACTCACCGTAGCCACGGGCTTGTCGGTAAATACCTTTAATAGTATCTCTTAAACGGACATGCATTGCAGCATCTGGGACAAAATGAAGTTCTAGACCCTTAAGCTGAGCCTTCCAGCAGAAATCAGTATCATGGAGCAAGGGAAAGGATTCTTCAAAACATCCTATTGCGTCGTAAAGCCAACGTTTAAAACCAATGGTCCCCCCACCCGCATGTGGTAGATAGGGAGGATAGTCATATTTTTGAATCCCATCTTGCTGAGGACTCTTGCGGTTCTTTCTTACCCACGGTGCGTTCAGTTTGTCTATATCAATACGACAGGCAACAAAATCATATTTCGATAGGGCCTCACCCATAGCAATCAACCACCCAGGGGCTACTTCATCGTCAGCGTCGCATAATGCCAAGGATTCACCAGTTGCAGCCTGTATACCAACATTAAGTGCATAAGGTTGTCCTCGCCTTGCGGATGCATCAACAATGCGTAGGTAAGGTAGTCTATTTTGATATTGTTTCACAATTTCCATTGAATTGTCAGTTGAGCCATTGTCTGAAACAACAACCTCCCATTGTTCAGACCACTGCTGATTTGCAAGTGCCTCAAGTTGATCAGCAATTGTTGCAGAGGCATTATAACAGGGAATTATTACGCTTAGCTTCATATCAATTGAACAAATATTCCTCTCTTAAATAAGTTTTTTAAACACTTCGCCGCATGCTTTAGCAAAAAACAAATAACCATCCAATCATCTGAGACTCCCAAAACGCTTAATCTTGTGTATGATATTTTTTTTAATCCTTGCACACTGCGTTGAGAAATACAAAAGTAATGGCAACGTAAAGCGCTGATAGCTATGTTCAATCCACCACGAATCCTCAGCATATCCAAGTTCACACAACAGGCCTCCAGCCGTGCAGTGAAATACGAGTCTCTGTGTCGGATCCAGTACATTCTGCCAATCTCCAACCTGCCCTTTCCGGTAAAAATTTTTGGCCCGATAAAATTTGCTTGCTTCCATCTGTTTTTGTTTCATCTTCTCAAATTGGTGCTCCTCCAAGATCGAAGCAAGCTCTTTTGAATCGACCGGTAAGCCAACAAAATTGAATATTGACCCAAGAGTCTTTACTCCATTATTCAAAAGATCTTCGTACCTTACTTCCAGATACCGATTACCGTATTGCCGGGCCTTTTGCGCTCCCAAAACCCATTTTTCCCACATTGAGGCAGCCGATTCAACGTATTTGGGCGCCCACCCCTTTGCCCATCCTTGTGAGGCAGCCATCGTTGATACGGCAACATCGCGTCCGTCCCTGATCACATGGATATATTTCGCATTAGGCACTAAACTCTCGATGTGTTCTATATGAAGGGCATAACTTGGGGTCTTATCTAAAAGAATAGTAGCCTCGGGCTTTGTCGCCAGAACCCGGCTATAAACCCTCTCCAGGAATTCCCGAAGAAACCCATATAAATCGCCCTCAGTCCAAACAATTGGCAATCCAACAAAATTGCCATCAGTCTTCTGAAGGTTAATTTGTTGTTTCCAAGCATTTACCCAGGGAGATGTGTAGAAGTCGAAAAGCTGAAGCTCACTCAAGGTACAGACTGAAGGATGTGCTCCCAACATTTGTTGTAGCCACGTTGTACCACTTCTTGGAGAACCTATTATGAATACGAATTGTTTATCTTCTAAAATCATTTTTTTTAACACTCCCAACGTACAATAGTTAACTACAAAAAGACGTCTTTTCAACCGAAGGGAAAAATATTAAGATTCCTCGCTTTGCCCGGAATGGCAAGTCTTTAATGTAGATTTATTTATGCCGTTTAATATTGGTGTAACCCTGTCTGTTTGTTTCCTCTCTTGTTGCCATGTATAATCAACCAAGACTCCCGGCAGATGAGACGCCGGGAGGTATCCAGAACCATAGTAATCACTAGCCTCCACGTCAAAAGAACCTGCATCCGTAACCCAATCAAGCACATTATTATTTTTTTCAGCAAATAGAGCATAAGTGTAATGCCCGGCCTTGAGTGGGAATCTGGGTAAAGAGCAATCCGTATACCCTTCCCCGGGATGAATGTCAAGTTTTACTCCCACGGCCTTGCTTCTACAGCCGAATAGCTGGGCGCCTGTCATAGTAGCAATCGCAATGCCAATCCCTACATCTTTTATGGTTTTACTGGATTTGCACAAATAGTCAATCCTTATGATTACTGGTTGACCAGAAACCAAAACATTCCACGGAGTCATGTTTTGTGGATTGAGAAATTGTACACTGGCAAAGCGAAAACTACCTCCACCCACGCGATCCTGCCGCAAATCGAGTTGTTGTTTGTGCAATTGCTCTCCAATGGCACAATATTTCATTACCGCTTGATCTTGTGGTCCTTCAAAGGCGACACTGCCTTCGTTCAGAAGGATAGCTTTCGTACAGAGCGACTGAATCGCCATCATGTTATGACTTACAAAGAATACCGTCCTTCCCTCCCCTGCCACGTGTTGCATCTTGTCCAGACATTTCTTCTGAAACTCTGCATCACCCACTGCCAATACCTCATCCACTAGCAATATCTCCGGCTCCAGATGTGCTGCCACTGCAAAGGCAAGTCTCAGATACATGCCACTGGAATAATGCTTTACTGGTGTATCAATAAATTTCTCTACCTCAGAAAAGGCCACGATTTCATCAAAATTTCGATCAATCTCGGCTCGCTTCATGCCCAGTATTGCGCCATTCAGATAAATATTTTCTCTACCGGTCAATTCTTGATGGAAACCGGTACCTACCTCTAACAATGACCCAACGCGACCGTGAATCTCTGCAAAACCCTTAGATGGTTCAGTAATTCGTGAAAGGATCTTTAAAAGCGTACTTTTGCCTGAACCGTTTCGTCCAATTATACCTACAGCTTCACCTCGTTTGACCTCAAAGGATATATCCTTAAGCGCCCATATCGTTTCATCCAATTCGGCAGCGCCTGCGGCCTGTCCCCGCAATAGTTTACCAGCTCTGCGTATGGGAGAAACAAAGGCATCTGTCAATGTCTCTCGTAAGGTTTTATGCTTCCCTTGCCGCCTGCCTATATGAAATTTTTTACTGAGTCCTTCTACTCGTATTGCAATGTCACTCATTAAGTTTACTCACAATAAAATATTAAATTCCAATATCGAAATCCTGATTTAATAACCCTTTTTGCAAAATTTAATGCCCTCTCCTCTAAATCATATCGTTTTGAATTTTTGATTTATGTCATTTGATGTTGTTTAGTATTTAGGATTTTATTCACTTTTCATAACAAGCACTATACACTGAGCCTTCGGCGCTACACCACATCTGCAAAGTTCTTTTCCATACGCCGGAAATAGAGAGCGCCGCTGAGAAGAAGCAGGCATGCCACAAACGAAGAAACTATAATACTTGGTCCAAAAGCCAGAGGCGTTCCCAACAATGCCCAACGAAAACCCTCCACTACCCCCACCATGGGATTAATACTATATATGGTTCGCCACGGTTCTGATAACAGGCTACCGGGATAGACAATGGGCGTTGAAAACATCCAGAGTTGCGTAAGAAAAGGCATAATGTAACGCACATCGCGAAATTCTACATTGAGGGCAGAAAACCAGAGAGACGCACCAAGAGAAGTAACAAGCGCAAGCAGTAAAAAAAGGGGTAACCAGAATACGTTTATTGTCGGTGTAAAACCAAAATAGAACATTAACCCGATCAGCATAATAAACGATAACATAAAATCCACCACGCCGGACAAAACAGTCGCAATGGGTATTGCCAGTCGGGGGAAATAGACCTTCTTAATGAGGTTGGCGCTCCCTACCAGACTGTTTGACGCCTGATTCAGCCCGTTAGCAAAGAATGTCCATGGCACCAGCGCAGCAAAACTGAAGATGGGATAGGGGACGCCATCAGACGGCATCCTGGCTAAACGCCCAAAAAAGAGACTAAATACTACCATAGTGAAAAACGGTTGGATAAGTGCCCAGGCTACCCCTAATACCGTTTGTTTGTAACGCACCTTAACATCTCGCCATACGAGAAAGTACAGGAGTTCCCGATACGCCCACAGTTCTTTGAGCTTAAGGGAAACCCAACCCTTTGAAGGTTCAATCCGAATCACTAATGGATTAGATGGTACAGTTGAAACACCCAGATTTTGATTACTATTTTGTTTCATAATAGTGCTATCTTCCTCATTGGTAGTTTTAGATGAGATTAAAACTAACTTTTCAATGTTGCCTTCAACAACAACAGCTTTCCGTGCTTCAAATGTAAAGTTTCTTAATCGGGACCAAAAATTGAAAAACAAACAGAATTTCGTTGTTAATAAAGCACGCCTACTTTTATTCATATTTTAGAAAAGGCCTTATATGGATATCTGTAACTTCTGCGCTTCGAGGTAATGTAAGTGCATTTATGACCACTTCGCCTACATCTTCTGGCTGCATAAATCTTTCAGGGTTATATGGTTTACCTTCCATCTTACAGATAGATGCCTGCATGGGAGTGGCAGTTCTCCCGGGATAAATACTCAGAATCGGGATTCTTCATTAAGAAGTCTCTGGTACAATTCTAGCAATTGGTCGTTCAATTTATTAACATCGTAATTCTCTGCCACATATTTTCTTCCCGCTTTTCCCATCTCAGCCCATATTTCCTGATGCCCGATGAGATACATCAGTCTCTCTGCTAAACTATCAACATCTCGCTCAGGAACGAGAAAACCAGAGATTCCATCGTGAACCAGTTCAGGTATTCCACTGTGGTAGGTACTAAGTACCGGTATACCTTGTGCTAACGCCTCCATTAATACAACAGGAATTCCCTCCTGATCCCCATCCTGACTAGTTACACTGGGCGCTAATAATATATCCGTAGTTTTCATTAATTCCATAATTTCTTCCTGTGTCTTCCACCCTAGTAATTTAATATTATTACTTACGTCTAACTCATCTATTAATCTTGTCATATCACCTCTTAAGGTACCGTCCCCAACTATCTTGTATTCTATATCGGGATGATTCTTAAGCACTTTTGCCACTGCGTTAATGCCATATTGTACACCTTTTTTTTCAACGAGACGTGCAACAGTTAACAATTGTACTTTCCCATTGTCTCTTGGCTTTCGTGGATAAAAAAGAAATTTTCTCGTATCTATACCCATTCTATGGACAAAAATCTTTTTTTCATCACAGCCTAATTTAATCAATTCATTTTTCCATCTTTCGCTTATAGGCAAGAACATATCACCTTTTTCAAAAAGATAGTTATATACATCATTACCTTCTTTTTTTATATACAATGACATATCATAACCATGGAAAGTTGTAACAAGCCTGCCTTTTATGGTTCCAATATCTTTCAGTAAAGCACCTATATTACCAATTTGCCCAAAATGACAATGAATAATGTCATAATGACCTTTATCCGAAAATTGAACAGTTTTATAAAGTATATTCAATAATGATGACTTTCCTCTAATTTTTAAAATATTTAGTGTTTTTAGTAAAGCTATGGGGTTCTTGTGAAAATTTGAAATTACTAAAAAAAAATATTTACCAAGGCGTGAAAACTTATTTATAGGTATAGTTTGATAATAGGTACACTTTAAGAGATTATATTTTATTACATCTTCGTGCATTACAGGATAATTCCCCAGTTTTTCTGGAAAAATATCAACTTTATGACCACGATCGATTAGACCGGTAATTTGATTTAAGATAAAGGCTTCAGATAAAACCGGAAATTCACCAACAATAAATGCAATTTTCATATTACTATTTACATATCTTTATCAATGATTTTAATAAGCAACCAAACTTTTTTATGTTTGTAATATCTGTTGACCCACAAAGTCAAACTTAGTAAAGGCCAAAGCGCCAGGCATAGTTATGAGTAAAACTGGAAACTCTCCAATAATAAACGCAATTTCCATCTTAGCTTTCTCTATCAAACTAAGAAAATCATTGATTTATCTTCGCAAATTTTTCGATAGCATATTGATATACTTCCAAATCAGGTCTGCATATTTCTCTAATTTTCTCTTCTATTTCTTCAGTTATTATGGAATTACGTAGTGATTCCGGCGCGGGACTTTGATTTTTCTTTTCGATGTTTAATTTGACTGCAAACCGTTTTTTAAATTGATTTAGGAAATTTTCTTCATATTCTATAAATCCGACAATATCAAATTTATCTATATTATTCTTCGCTCGATTAATGGCATTTTTAGAAGTATAGTCCCCCTCATTATCAAGTCCACCCAAAAATTTCACATATTCATACCCTTGTGCCTGGCCAAATTTTGATTCCAAGTAGACAGTAATGTCATCTTCCATTTTACAGTGATCCTGTTTTTTATATCTATTGAAGAAATAAAGAGAAATCCATCTCTTTATAGGATTTCGCAGAACAGTAACAAAAACATATTTATTAGAAAAGTTACGATAAGCTATTTCACTAAAGCTAAAGTGGCCATAAATATATTTTTTATTATTTTGACTCATGTAATACAAAAGCAGATTTTCACGAAATTTTAATATTGGATAATCATCACTTGTATCATAAGGAAATTCTTTTTGGTTAACAAAATTTATTGCTTTTGCAGATGCGACAGGATCAAGAGAAGCTACTAAATTATAGTCATTTCTAATATTTAAGGTATAATAACAACAACCAATTGCCCTACTGATTGATACACCACCACATTTAGGTACATGCAAGAAAAATATATTTCCCTTTACTCCTCCACAAATTAAATTGAACGCTCTTTTAAAAACAGATCTAAAAATATGCATTTTTACCTGCCCCCAGGAAAATTTCTGTAAGATGTTCAAAAAAAACTTTCACCGTTTAGAGACTACTTTTGTAATACGAAGGTCTATTTCTTTGCGCCTGAAGCGGAGGCCTGCCGATAAAAACATCTTTAACAGGTTGCCACAACTCATGAAATGATGGTGCATTTTGTTCTTTATCTTGAGGATGAAAGCTGCGCGCGCAACTCCTATAGTTCGGTGTTTTTGCGAAAAATTCTACCAGTGCTTCTTGCTGAATTGTCAAGAAAAACAGCGCCTCAGAACATTATTTTTTTCTAATTTTTTCTGATACCAGTATTACGCAATTTCTTAACCGGATAATCCTGGTTTTTATAATACCTTTTCTTTCTTTTAAAAATTTTATTCCATGATATACAGACGTCCCATAAAGTGCTTGATAAATAGGCATAAGAAAAAAACTTTTAGACGGAAGATAATGATAATTAAACTTTTTAAAAATAATTAAATATGTAATAAAACGCTTACATGGTGACTTAATTTTCCTGGCTTTCAGATAATTTAGCATAGAGAAGAATCGCATCCCTTCTTTCCGGATTATCTTTTTACTTTTCTCCGGAACTAACTCACACATCAAATCCAGCAACATTAGTGAATCTTCACACCAATCAATAATTTTTGCCTTAAATGCCATTTCACCAGTATGTTTACGAAAACTAGCTTTAATATCTTGCACATCCACTCTGCCAAACTTTGACACTAATTGTACCATCGCAAATACATCCTGAAAAAGATTCTTTTTTGATTGAAATCCTCCAACCTCTTTTAATTTTACAGTATTAAATAATGTGCTACAAATATATAAGGCTGTCTTATTTGCAAACCATACTCTAAAAAATTCCTCGACAGAAAGTCCTCCAGCCACATTGAGATGCTCATGTATTATTGTCCCTTGGGAGTCAATTATACGGGTTCCTGTTCGTATAATGCCGACATTAATATTGTAGTCAACACCATTCATACACTTTTCTATAAAATCGCTATCAATCAAGTCGTCATCCATGAGAAACAAAAAATATACACCTTTTGCCTGCTCAAGGCAAAAATTGAAATTATTATTTGCTCCAATATTTTTTTCCTGTCTGAAATATCGTATACGTGGGTCATTAAAATCTTTTACAACCGCTTCAGTATTATCAGTAGAGCAATTGTCAGAAACAATAATCTCAATGTTTGAATATGTTTGGTTTATTGCACATTGAATGGCTTGCTTTAGATAATTATCAGCTCTATTATATGTTGGAATTGCAATGGTAATTAAGGGATATGTTGTTTCGTTAATCATCTCTTTGTACACGATTTACTGCCTTTTTTAGAATTTTTTTAAGTGGTGAGCGTATATACGATTTTATAATTGAACAAAAAGTCTTTGTATCATAATGAGGATTTATAGAAACACTTAAAAGTTCTGGCCATAACTTTAATATGAGTTTTTTGTGTAACACATATTTTGGCGGTCTTCTGCATTTTTCTTTTACCGACAACATATTTATGAGTAAATTTCTACAATTATAAGGTGTAAAAATGTCTTTCCAGGCAATATCAAACTCCAACTGACACATAGCAAGCCAGGTACCATGCCCTTGTTCCCACTCAAATAAGTCCAGCACGTCTACGTTATATATTTCACCTAACCCTAAAAGCCAATTTTCAAAATGTTTAATTGCAAATTGATTTTCCCCCATATTTTGCACTTGTGATAGGTCATGTACTGTCACTTTTTTCCAATGAGATCTCGGTAGCCGTGACCTAAAAGGCCACCTTGCAATTTCTGAAATACTTCCTGTTACTGCAACTTTACTTTGACAATAATAGGCTAAAATAGCATGCGCATCAGGTGCATATATGTAATGTGGTAACGTAACATTTTTTTTAAATATATTTATAAATTCATCATTTATAATAAAACTGCTTTTCACAACATCATGCTTCATTCCTAATTTCGAAAGGAGCATAGAAGGTATTATTATATCCGGATAGTTATCAGGCTTATCGATTTGTCTCACTGTTATATAAGAAAGTTTATTACTAATTTCCTTTGAAGCTGCTAATACTAATCTGCTATCCAAACCCGCTGTTAATCCAAACGCTAAGTCGAAACGATTTGATGCGCTTTTCATTAATGCCTTAAGAATTTTTGAACTTTTTTCTAAACCCTCTTCCAGTGATAGATTTTGAAAAGGTTTATCAGGCCAATACCTTTTACACAACCCCGTTTTTAAATTTAAATAGTGATTAGGTAATAAATGTTTTATTTCTTTATACGGTGAACTATCGCATGGAAACCTGAATTCTTTATTTTTTCTGAATTCGTAAGAATTAATGAAATCAACCGCGTCTTTATCCATTTTTAAATTTAATAATTGTGCTATAATGCCCGGTTGCGATGCACACCATAAATCTTTTGTATAATGAGTTTCTGTATAAAATACTTGACGCAAGCCCGTTGCATCATTAAACAATCTTATTTCTTTGGCATCATTTACAATAAGTATCCATCTGCCACCGAAATCATACGTGAGCTCGAAAAAAGTGTCACCATTAGAGAGCTTATGAATCAAACCATTTATTATATCGGAATCGCTAGCCTGTGGATTATCCGGATCCAAAATAAATCCTAATAAAGTTATCGATTTGTTTTCATAAACAGCCTGGTAGGTATTTAAATCCGGATGCACATTTAAATGCATCGAACTATTCATTTTAATCCTTTTCCAGGATGCAAGTTCTTCAATGAAGAATGGTCCTAAAACAAACTGATTATGATATAGCAATTTTTCAAACATTAGATGTTATGTTATTGACGTTACTTCACATGAACTCAAAAATTCAGGCGTATATTTACTGCCGGTTGTTGTGCAAGATTGATTGACCATGCTTTCGATTTTCTTGAATAACGTAAGATTTTCGTTGAAGAACATCTCGTACCACAGGATAAAACTAATAGCCCTCCAGTCTTTCTGGAATTTTGCTTTATTAGATAACTCTATGAATGGGTTATCCGCATGTGATAAGATAAGGTCTATTATCTTTCTACTATTTTCATAAAATGTTTGATACGGAAACGGGAATCCCATTTTTTGTTTTCGCCAAAGGACATCAGATGGCAAATAATCTTCCAATGCCTTGCGCAGAATCCATTTGTGCCACCCATGCCGTATGAGATATGTGACAGGCAGTTGCGTGGCAACTTCGACGACCCGGTAATCAAGGAAAGGGCAACGACCCTCAAATGGCATGCCCATCAATATCTTATCACCTGAACGCAGCCAGTATGGAATCCGTGTATTGGTAATATCACTATATAGCAATTCCGTCAACGTTTCTGTGTTGTATCGCCACTGTGGCATAGAGATGTTACGCAAGTAATGGCGGTTTCTCCGCCTAAACTTACTAGCTTGCGGCACGAGGTACTTAAGGAGATACCGTGGTGGACGAATCAGTGATAGCGCCATGTTTTTAATGCTGTGACGGCGCTCTGACCAATGCAATGCGTTTTCGATAAATTGACGGTAGCAACCATTTTTCAGGTTTTCTCTCTGCGCTTTCGAATAATAATGAGTATAGCCGGCAAACATTTCATCGCCTGCAGCTCCAGTTAGGGTGACTTTGGTTCCCTCGCCGCGCATATGCGACCAGATGTCCTGACTCGTCTGCAAATTGGGGGAGTGGAATGGCTCCTCCTGAAGATATGTAAAGGCAAGGATGTGCTGCCAGAACGTTTGCGAAGGTGGATCAATCACTCTGTAATCGACGTTGTAATGCTTTGCAACTGAGCGGGCAAATGGCTCTTCGTTAGTGCCCGGATCATGAAACCGAACGGTGTAAGTGGTGATTCGTTCCGGATGAATTTGCGCTGTCATAGCCAGAATGGCAGAAGAATCTAATCCTCCGCTCAGTTCGAGCGCTATGGGTACGTCCGCCCGCAAACGAATACGAACTGCTTCCATAAGTGTTTCCCGTACAAGCGTAGCGGCTTCAGAAATTCCAATATCATTTTCACTCATGCGCTTTTCCGGAACTTTCCAGAAGGTTTTAAGCTTATTTGGAAAATTCTCATCAACAATCACCCAGGATGCAGACGGAAGACTGAATATGCCCTCAAAACAAGTCGAAAAGTTCAGATCTCGCAAGCCGGAGGAGCACCAATGCCAGATTGCATCCTGGTTGACCTTTTTGTTTCGAGCGATCTCAGGCACTTTAAGGAGAGATTTGATTTCAGACGCGAAATAGACACGGGAATCGTTCCTGACCCAATATAGCGGCCTCTTACCAATGCGATCCCGGCTGAGGATCAGGCGCTTTTTCCGAAAATCATAGAGAGCCAATGCCCAGAACCCATTAAATCTCGTAAAACATTCAACATCCCAAGCCTTATATGCCTCTAACAGGACTTCGGTATCAGAGTGTGATCGAAAGATAACGCCTCTGCTTTCTAATTCGGCGCGTAACTCTATGTAGTTATATATCTCACCATTGAATACGACGCAACAGGATCGGTCGTTATTAAAAAATGGCTGGTGGCCTGCTGCCGTCAAATCAATGATTGAAAACCGTCGGTGACTCAATCCAATATTTCCGGCAAAGGCAAATGCGGATGTTTTGAAATTGGGATTGAATGCCTGAATGTCGGGCGGGCTATCGGGACCAGCATAGGTTTGGAAGCTTGAAGTCGCCTGGTTAATTAGCACATATCCCTCGTCATCGGGACCACGATGACGGATCACATCAGTCATAGGTTTCAATATTTCAGGATCGATTGCTTTACCACTAAGATCAATTAAACCTGCTATTCCGCACATTATTAACTTTCCCCAAGATTTTTATTTTTAATGAAGCTTATTCAATGTTTTCAACAGAAACCCATCGCTGTGTATTTTCATCCCATGTTTTAATAACCTTAGCGGGAGACCCTACCGCAATACACCTATCTGGCATACTTTTTGTTACAACACTGTTAGCTCCTATAATCGAAAATTCACCAATTGTAACACCGGGTAAAATGACCACATTTTGTCCAATCCAGCAACCTCGCTTAACTCTGATAGGTGCGATTCTGAACATTTTCTGATATTTATAAGGTTCGTTTGCATTTTCATATCCATGGAAACCATCAGTAATGTGTACATTAGATGCGAACATTACGTCATCTTCTATAGAAATTTCACTTAGTGCACCTATCTGTAAATTACCGGTGGCTGTTACCCTGTTACCAATAAAGATTTTCGGATTAAACCACTGGTTAATTTCTTTCTTCTCAGGATGCTGCATAGGGGGAAATGGGTAACCCCTATTTGCAAGAAGTAAAGATCCAGGACCAATATAGATGTGATCGCCAAGAAACATATACTCCGGGTTTACAATCCTTCTTGGCAAATCGATTACCAAATTTTTCGGATTGTTTCCAAATTTTGGCAGGGTCCTATTGGCAATAGCACCATTTGCCTCATAAATTAAGATACCCAATTTTGTAATGAGTTTTCTGATTAATTTCCGGAATAATCTTTTGATGAGCATAGAAAAAACGTAATTATTAACGTTCCCTATCAGCAGAAATGTAAAGAACCGCATCACTATTAAATGGAGGATTGAAAGATTGATTGCCACCCTTAGCTGTAAATGTTCCTGTTGAAACAATCTCTCCTACGCCTGGATTGAACCATTCGTAACGATACTTTCCCTTTGCAAGATTCACAGTAAATAATGTATTAGATTTTGAACCGCCAAATATCTTAAGCTTTTTATAAGGCTTATAGACTAAATATTCAAAACCAGGATTAGCTAAACAATATGTTGTTGACGTCAAGTCATTGCGTGGTGACATATCATTGAGATTCATTTTACTGGCATAGGCAAGAGTGTGTCCCATTGCTTTTCGGGCATCTTCTTTTACTGCATCCGAAGTTGAATCAAGGTCATCGTCCATGTAAATAGGATTATATCCCCTAATGAAGCTCTTCCATACCCATACTCTATCCCCCCCCACACCCCAGAGATGGTCTGTATCAAGAATGATAACCTTGTTGCCATCTGCTACAGGAGGATCAACTTTATACGGATCATTGTCATCCCCCCAAGTGGAAACAGCGGTAGAAATCCATTCGGCAGCGCTATTAAAAACGGCGTTGTTTCCAAGTCCAACATGAGTGGTCATCCCTACCGGATGTTGCTTAGCCTTTGTTTTCTCATAATTATGAATGAAATTAATCATATGATATTGCCATTCAATTGAACCATCATGATCTTCGTTAGATATCTCATATAACACGTTATCCAGATCATTCACCGTATCAATCACTTTTTTTAAATACTTCTCTTGTAATTCCACAATTGAAGAAATTTGCAGTGTGTGAGACTCTAACCCTTTTCCATCTTTGTTCGGATCCCCGTCAATCCCATTTATATTATTATTCACATTGAACGGATGTCCATCCCAGCACCACGAAGAATTCATATAAAACATACCCCATCCCTCAAATAACATGATCGATACATAAATCTCCCTATCTCTGGCTGCAATTACTCGCGACCGTAAACGATCGAAGTATGTCTGATCAAATTGACTCAGATCAAACTTTGGTTTCCCATCTAATGCCAGTCCTGGTCCTGAGCGTTGCCACGGAAATGGAGTAACGAAATAAAAGTATACCTCTTTATTAGCTGTATTTTTTGTTAATTCCCATGTCCAAAGACGCATAAAATTGTGATTATATCGTTGAAGGAAATCCAAATAGCCATTAAAATTGAAGGCAGGTGGAGGGTCTGTTTTACCTTTATCCTTTAGGTTATCCCAATTATGTGAGCCGGTTAAATATATTGCTCTGCCACTGCTATCAGTAAAATACCGCTTGTTACAGGGGTTTTGCCTGAGGGCGCCTAAAGATGAACCACATTCGTAACGTTGTAAAATTCCTTTGCCTGAAAGATCCCCAACACGAAGGTCTATTTCGTTTACTATCCCTTGAAGGTGATAATCAGAAAGTGCTTGTGCCATGACCGTGTTATTTAGGGACATCAATACAAGCAGCACACCAAATACAAATAGAAACGGCAGGATTTTATTTCTCAAAAGCATTTTAGTATTCACCTTTGAATTTCAACATAAATTATAAGTTGAAGCAAAAAATAGTGCAATGCGAGTGGCGATTCTTCAAAAAGAACTCAGACCAGCATAACGCGTCCAAAAACGTGATCATAGAGATTTAAATTTTAATAGCATCATTGTAAAAAATATACTATGAGACCATATAATCATTCCGTAAAGATATTATACTCAAGGGGTTCACAAAATGTGATTTCCGAAATACTATAACTATTTATATTAACAAAACTTAAATGCAGATTGAGAAATCCCTGTTTGTGAACCCTCACAGTATATCAATAACTTTAACGAAGTATTTTTTGGATAATGTTTGCAATACGATGTTTTATCCAGATAGTTCCGGGGACTTTTTTTGCAAATAAAATAACGTATTGGTAAAAATTCTGCCTGAAAAGAATAAGTTTGCTATAAGAAATCCAAACGATACTGTATGTCTGTTTTAAATTAGTTATTGATAAATCGTATCCCAATTGTTTCAGTTCTTTACGCTTGCTAAATGCCGCGGTTATTTTTACCTGTTGAGCAAATGTAAGATTTTTTTTTCATTTGTCTATTTCGTTAATACATTTTTTTGTCATACCAAATTTCATTAGATTTAGAGGTTATAGCTTTTTCACCAAGATGTTCCTTATTTGCCGGGAATATCATCTGGCTGTTCCATTCAAATCCCAGGAATTTACATATCTTTTTTGTCTCTTTCTCAGGATCAATTACCAGGCGCTCATACACTACCGTTAACACTTTATCAGGTGCATTCTTTGATGCAGTAAGCCCTGCATTGATACATCGTTCAGCATATTTTATGCTTGCTGAAATAGTAGCAGTAAATGCAGGAGGGATAAATCCTTTGTTTATTGCACGATTCCGAACCTGTTGCATGGAGAAAACAATAGCCCTGGGGTCTCTTATAACATGTATGAAGTGCGCTTGCGGAAACAGTTTTAACAATTCTGAAAAAACAAGAATATTTTCAGGCGTTTTTTCACTTATAAACTTTGACCTTTGCTTATCTGCCAATGGTAATAATAGATTCTCAATAAAAGAACGTATATATCCATCTACATCCTCACATGAACAAAATAAGTCAATCCATCCACGCGATATAGAACCATGCAATTTTTCTCTCAAGTGTATGATATCCGGAAGATGGAGAAATTCCGGTCCTCCAAAAATATCGGGATGCGAATCTAATATGTTTTGCACCAATGTCGTTCCGGAACGAGGAGATCCGCCAATAAATATTAGTCGTTCGTCTTGATTTAAAGAATACATAATTGTTTTTTATAACAGATGTTCAATCTCCTAAACAGTTTAATCAGTGCACTGTTCATTGCGTATAACCTCCCATCCAAATAGTGGTGTAATAATGCCCATTCGGGTAAGATTCAAAAAATAATTGGTAGAAGAGACTTCAAATGAAAGTATATTTTCATGAGTAACAAAAATATTGTTACTGACAAGTGAATGTTTGTCAGTGAATACTCCAACGGTCAAGAGGTAACGACCAGGCCTTAGTAAGCATCCAGGAACAGTGCAAATTGATAAATACGGTACAGGTTCTCTAACACGCTCCTTCCAATCTGTAGTGTCTGTGTCCCACGAAGTACATATAATGTTGCCCTGTAAATCTGTTATTCGGCATAAAACTGATATTCCTTTTAGTGGCGCACTAATTTCATATCCTATTTCTATTCTGAATGATTTTTGAAAGTCAACCATAGCAACCGGTTTGTCGTCTTTTGATAATATGCGGACAAACTTCATTTGTAACTTACTATTAATATCTGAGATTGGAAGTTTAACCTCGCCCACGCAGTCTTTTATTTGAGACGAGAGATATGATTCAATAACATCGGGAGTCAAGCCAATATGCCTTACTTGTCCGGCATCTACCCAAACAGTACGGCTGCATAGCCGATTGATTGCACTCATATTATGGCTCACGAAGAATATAGTCCGCCCTTCCCCTGCTATATCTTGCATCTTTCCCAGACATTTCTTCTGAAATTCTAAATCCCCTACCGCCAATACCTCATCCACAAGCAATATCTCCGGCTCCAAATGCGCAGCCACTGCAAAGGCAAGTCTTAGATACATGCCACTGGAATAATGCTTTACTGGTGTATCAATAAATTTCTCTACCTCAGAAAAGGCCACGATTTCATTAAAATTTCGATCAATCTCGGCTCGCTTCATGCCCAGTATTGCGCCATTCAGATAAATATTTTCTCTACCCGTCAATTCTTGATGGAAACCGGTACCTACCTCTAACAATGACCCAACTCGACCGTGAATCTCTGCAAAACCCTTAGATGGTTCAGTAATTCGTGAAAGGATCTTTAAAAGCGTACTTTTGCCTGAACCGTTTCGTCCAATTATACCTACAGCTTCACCTCGTTTGACTTCAAAGGATATATCCTTAAGCGCCCATATCGTTTCATCCAATTCGGCAGCGCCTGCGGCCTGTCCCCGCAATAGCTTACCAGCTCTGCGTATGGGAGAAACAAAGGCATCTGTCAATGTCTCTCGTAAGGTTTTATGCTTCCCTTGCCGCCTGCCTATATGAAATTTTTTACTGAGTCCTTCTACTCGTATTGCGATATCATTCATTGAGTTTACTCACAATAAAATATTAAATTCCAATATCGAAATCCTAATTTAATAACCCTTTCTGCAAAATTTAATGCCCTCTCCTCTAAATCATATCGTTTTGAATTTTTGATTTCTGTCATTTGATGTTGTTTAGTATTTAGTACTTTGTATTTAGGGTTTTATTCACTTTTCATAACAAGCACTATACACTGAGCCTTCGGCGCTATACCACATCTGCAAAGTTCTTTTCCATACGCCGGAAATAGAGAGCGCCGCTGAGAAGAAGCAGGCATGCAACAAACGAAGAAACTATAATACTTGGTCCAAAAACCAGAGGCGTTCCCAACAATGCCCAACGAAAACCCTCCACTACCCCCACCATGGGATTAATACTATATATGGTTCGCCACGGTTCTGATAACAGGCTACCGGGATAGACAATGGGCGTTGAAAACATCCAGAGTTGCGTAAGAAAAGGCATAATGTAACGCACATCGCGAAATTCTACATTGAGGGCAGAAAACCAGAGAGACGCACCAAGAGAAGTAACAAGCGCAAGCAGTAAAAAAAGGGGTAACCAGAATACGTTTATTGTCGGTGTAAAACCAAAATAGAACATTAACCCGATCAGCATAATAAACGATAACATAAAATCCACCACGCCGGACAAAACAGTCGCAATGGGTATTGCCAGTCGGGGGAAATAGACCTTCTTAATGAGGTTGGCGCTCCCTACCAGACTGTTTGACGCCTGATTCAGCCCGTTAGCAAAGAATGTCCATGGCACCAGCGCAGCAAAACTGAAGATGGGATAGGGGACGCCATCAGACGGCATCCTGGCTAAACGCCCAAAAAAGAGACTAAATACTACCATAGTGAAAAACGGTTGGATAAGTGCCCAGGCTACCCCTAATACCGTTTGTTTGTAACGCACCTTAACATCTCGCCATACGAGAAAGTACAGGAGTTCCCGATACGCCCACAGTTCTTTGAGCTTAAGGGAAACCCAACCCTTTGAAGGTTCAATCCGAATCACTAATGGATTAGATGGTACAGTTGAAACACCCAGATTTTGATTACTATTTTGTTTCATAATAGTGCTATCTTCCTCATTGGTAGTTTTAGATGAGATTAAAACTAACTTTTCAATGTTGCCTTCAACAACAACAGCTTTCCGTGCTTCAAATGTAAAGTTTCTTAATCGGGACCAAAAATTGAAAAACAAACAGAATTTCGTTGTTAATAAAGCACGCCTACTTTTATTCATATTTTAGAAAAGGCCTTATATGGATATCTGTAACTTCTGCGCTTCGAGGTAATGTAAGTGCATTTATGACCACTTCGCCTACATCTTCTGGCTGCATAAATCTTTCAGGGTTATATGGTTTACCTTCCATCTTACAGATAGATGCCTGCATGGGAGTGGCAGTTCTCCCGGGATAAATACTCAGAACACGAATACCGGAGGCATTTACTTCAGCACGTAAACTATCCGCGATAGCTTTTAGCGCATGTTTTGTTGCAGCATACTGACCTACATTTGCCCTTGCGCTTAAACCAACACTGGAATTTATAAATACTATCTGCCCACGACGTGATTTAATCATAGGCAACAATGTCTGAGTAAGTAAGTAAGGAACACGAACATTGGTTTTATATTGCCAATCAAGGTCTTCAATAGAAGCACATTCAAGCGAACCCATCGAAAAAACACCGGCACAGTGGATAAGTATATCAACATATCCAAAATCTCGTTGAAGATATGTCTTTAGCTTTTGAATGTTATCCTCCCTGGTCAAATCAACCTGATAGCTCTTAATGTTAGGCGCAATCACCCTGGCACTCTCAGCAACAATCTCAAGGGTTTTCAAATTACGACCTACAATACAAAGTGCGGCTTCCTGCGCTGCAAGACCTAAAGCAATAGCCTTGCCAATACCACCACTTGCTCCTGTTACAACCGCAATTTGATCTCTCAGTTTGGACATAAATTAATTTATAACCAGGCATAATATTAAAAAATGATATTACTACAAAGAAACGATGTAACTATTCGTAAAAAATATGGAATATTGCCATTTATACGCTTCGTGTTTCAATCTTTTTATTTTAAAAATACTACTCTGGACATTCTTTCAATAAATCATGCTTAAGTAATATATTGGCAACATCTTTGATTAGCGCAAATTCAATTCCAGATTGATCAGAAATGTATAATAATGTATTATTCCCGTCAGACAAATTCAGCACCCAGAGTAGGGCAAGTTCCTTTATCTTCTTATCTTTCTGACCTCCCATCATCTGATATAATCCTCTTTTACCCAGTTGCGGTTCGCATTTCGGATTTAGATTTATGTATTTTTTATTATTTTCTAAAATGTCGAAAACTGATAGTGCTATTGAAAATGAATCTGCAAGGTATTCGGGTCGAACAAGGACTAGATTATCTGCTGAGGTATGATATTCCTGATAATAACCGTGTGGCGTCTTCATTAAACAGCCTACTGCAAGATTAAACCCTGGTGAGCAGTATTGCCGCTCATCATAGCCAAATGGAATAAAATCAATTATTTTATAATCATTTCCTGAATTCCTCAGAACATTTATAACGGCCCGATCTATCTCTGCATTGCCCTGACGGCTCTTCTTATAGGTAAACTTCCCGGAATCTCCAAGGCATGCAGCAACCAGACCATGCTTTATCTTTGAAATATTTGACTCGTTCAGACAAAGCCAGGTTATAGAACCAATCGTTCCCGGAATGAATAGAAATCGGTAAGAATATTTCAGCGATTTTTGGCTGAGGTGTTTTGCAAGAAAGACTGCGAGAACAATGCCTGAGAGGTTATCATTACAGAGTGACGGATGACAAACATGGGCGGATATTAACACTTCCTCTTTTTTCTCGCCCTTAATATAATATTCACCATATGTTAAACAACCATTTTCAAGCGATGAATCAATAAACACCTCATATTCGTCTTCTTTGAGATCTATGAATTGATTATGACTTATACAAAATCCCCAAATTTCTTTGTAATATGAAGTCCTGTAAGGAATCCAATCAGGATATTCTGGTAGTGTAAAAAGATGTTCCTTTAATTCCCCCAAAGAAATCTTTTTCTTAACAGGCACACTATAATTAAGAACGTGTAAATTATTTTCCATGAAGTCGATTATTTTTTTACCTTTTGAGTTTTTAACATAGGCCTCAGTTATATTCCATTCTTTTGGAACCGTCCAATCAAATACCTGCGTTCCGCTTGGAACCTCATGGACTGTTACCGGAATATGTTTTTTTATAATATTTAAAGTTTCCCGAACGCCATTTCCTGTAATACTTCTGCATATTGGGAATAACTCAGTCATTAACTGATACATTTCTCCGCCAACTTCGTTGTAATTAATAGTCATCTGGTTTTATCCTTTGCCACCCAATTATCATATGATTTATCTTTATCCGATATGATCTTATCATGAATCGGCCATTGCACAGCGAACATAGGGTCATCCCACCTGATACCCCTTGCACTTTCAGGATGATAAAACTCAGACATCTGATAAAAAACCAATGTATCATCCTCTAATGTCTGAAAACCGTGGGCAAAACTCTCAGGAACATAAAGCATTTTAAAGTAGGCCGTGCGCGGTAAGCCGTGAGCAGTAAGTTTAAACGCCATCCACTGACCATAAGTAAGAGAATCTGACCGCATATCTATAATGACATCATATATTGATCCCCTTATGCAACTTATCAGTTTAGCCTCTTCATGAGGTGCTATCTGATAATGCATCCCACGGAGTGTCCCCTTCTTTTTATTATAAGAGATATTGCACTGTACAAGATTAGGGTTAAGCCCGTGAGACTCAAATTCTTTACGGCAAAAGGTTCGGGCAAAAAAACCCCGTTCCTCTTCTATTCTTTCGATCTCTATAATGTATGCGCCTTTTAGTTTAGTTTCTGTGAAAATCATTTTTTGTAAAAAGTAAGCAGATTACGGTTCACTGCTCACCCTTTTTATTTCTAATGGATTTCCTCAACCCATTCGTAAGGGCAAGACAGTTGTCTAAGGTTTCAGAAGTTAATCCGTATATTTCTTCTCTTTAAAAATTCATAGTTACATGCTAAATAACAACTACTAAATCCATTGCTTTCTGCCATGCAGTTAGATTTTTATGCAGGTTTCTTGCTGTGAACTGCTCACTGTTCACAGTACTTCTACCTCTGGAATAAAAACGACAAATCGACCGCCCCAGTCCCTTATATAAGACATTTGTTCCATAATTTCTTCTTTAAGGTTCCAAGGAAGGATCAGTAAATAATCAGGCTTTGTTTCATTGATTTTGTCAGGGTTGTAAATTGGTATGTGAGTTCCTGGCAAGTAATAGCCTTGTTTATGAGGACTACGGTCCACGGTATAGTCAATAAAATCTGTACGAATACCGCAGTAATTAAGAAGCGTGTTGCCCTTGGCAGGGGCACCATATCCGACAATGGATTTTCCGTTCCGCCTGGACTCAATTAAAAAAGCAAGAATCTTTCTTTTTGTTTCTTTCACCTTTTCAGAAAATGAAAAATAGTGCTCAAGGTGCGCATATCCCAAAGATTCCTCTTTGTTCTTAAGATCGGTAACCTTCCTATCAATCGGTTTGGAAGCATCTTTTGTATGCCGGGCATAGATGCGTAAAGAACCGCCATGTGTAGGGAGTTCATTCACATCGAAGAGGGTCAACCCATGACTTGCAAAGATATTGTCTACAGTAATAAGTGAAAAATATGAAAAGTGTTCGTGATAAATTGTATCGAACTGGTTTCCATCTATAAGCCGCATCAGATGAGGAAACTCCATGGTGATAACGCCATTGGGCTTTAAAATTATTTTCAATCCCTTTACAAAATCATTGAGATCGGGCACATGAGCTAAGACGTTGTTTCCTAACAAAAGATCAGCATATTTGCCTTCACTGGCCAATTTTCCGGCTGTTTGAGTTCCAAAAAATTCGCTAATAGTGGGAATTCCTTTATCCTGAGCTGCTCTCGCCACATTTTTCGCAGGTTCAATACCCAGTACAGGAATACCTCTGTCTTTAAAATACCGAAGGAGATATCCATCATTGCTGGCAATCTCAATAACCCGGCTTTGAGAGTTAATACCGAAACGCTCTATCATAAGGCCGGTATATGTCTTTGCGTGTTTAAGCCAGCTTTCGGAATAGGATGAAAAATAGGCGTACTCGCTAAAAATATTTTCAGGAGACTCAAATACTGGTAGCTGAACCAAATAACAACCCTCGCAAACGTAGGCATGTAATGGATAGAAAGTCTCCGGCTGCTGGAGCTGTTCAGCGCTCAGATACGAATTCGACAGCGGCGATAGCCCTAAATCTAAAAAAGAATGGTGTAATGGTGTTTTGCAAAAACGGCATTTTAACGAATTCATGTTCCCTCACTTTTCTCGTAGCGTACAATCTCTGCTTCCGTAAGATTTCGCATGTTCTTTTTTTGCTGATAACCACGATACCATGCCACAATCCACTGAAGCGTTGTTGAAAGATCAAGTCTGGACTCCCATCCAAGCAAGTTTTGTGCTTTAGAGCAATCCAGCTTAAGGTGACTGGCCTCATGTAGTTGCTGAGTTGAGCCTAACTCCCAGCGGGCATCTTCTCCCCATTGTTCGGATAAAGATTCAATTATCCAGGAGACCGGCCGAACATCTTCACCTTTTGGCCCGAAATTCCAGGCTTCGGCAAAACCACTCCCATGCAACCACAAACGTTCCGCAAGGCCTAAATATCCCCGTAACGGTTCCAGTACATATTGCCATGGACGGATTGAGTTTGGATTGCGTATTTTTACAATACGTTTATCCATAAATGCTTTCATGATATCAGGAATGAGTCTATCCTCCGACCAATCTCCCCCCCCTATCACATTACCAGCCCTGACACTTGACACTGCCACACCGTGAACCTTATAGTCCTTCACTGGAAAAAATGAACTCCGGTAAGCTGATGTTACTAACTCAGCACACCCTTTGCTGCTTGAATATGGGTCGTGCCCACCCATAGGGTCATTTTCTCTATAGCCCCATAACCATTCCTTGTTTTCATAGCATTTATCGCTTGTAACAATTACAACAACTTTTACACATTTAATCTGACGCACCGCATCTAAAATATTTACCGTTCCCATAACATTGGTAGCATACGTTTCTACCGGATTACTATACGAATAACGCACGAGCGATTGTGCTGCCATATGAATAATTATTTCCGGCTGATACTTTGAAACTGTCTTGGTCACCTGTTCAATGTCACGGATATCACCTGCTATAGATTCCATACCAGCAGAAACATTTGCTACCTCGAACATATTTGGTTTTGTTGCGGGCGGCAATGAATACCCTATAACATTAGCGCCCATATTTTGCAACCATAGCGATAACCAGCTTCCTTTAAAACCGGTATGTCCGGTGATTAATACTTTTTTGTTTTTCCAAAAGGTTTTATTTATTACCATACTTTCCAGGGGGCTTTACCCGAGTTCCATAATTCTTCCAAAAAATTTTTTTCCTTTAAAGTGTCCATACATGACCAAAAACCTGAATGACGGTAGCCAAATAATTGCCCTTCACTGGCAAGACGTTCCATAGGACTACGTTCCCAGATTGTTTCGTCGTTCTCAATATAATCGAAAACTTTGGCATTAAGAACACAATAGCCACCGTTAATCCAACCTTCAGCATGCTCCGGCTTCTCATGAAATGTGGTAATTTGGTTACCTTCAAACGCAATTCTGCCAAAACGTTCGGGGGTATGCACACTCGTAATAGTGGCTAACTTTTTGTGTGAATAGTGAAACTTTAATAGGGCATTAATATCAATATCAGCTACACCGTCACCATAGGTAAACAGAAATGTTTCTTCTTTCTCCAGCCAACTTTTAAGCCTCTTGAGACGTCCGCCAGTTTGTGTATATAACCCCGTATCAACAATATGAATTTTCCATTTAGGATGATTCCCGTTGTTGTGAATAATAGTATTTCCCGTATTTAAATCAACCGTAACATCATTATTGATAGCATAAAAGTTGAGAAAATACTCTTTGAGCACCTCTACTTTATAACCTGCCGCAATAATAAACTCGTTTATACCATAAACACTGTAGATATTCATGATATGCCACAATATGGGTTTACCGCCAATCTCTATCATGGGCTTAGGTCGTGAAACCGTTTCTTCTGACAACCGGGTACCAAATCCTCCTGCAAGAATAACTGCTTTCATGCGATTGATTCCTTTTGATAGTATTTTATGCGTCGGTCCTTTGCCACGAAAGTAAAATATCTTTGCACAGTGTGGTTAGTCGACGCATTACCATAAATTAGGTTGCCTTGGGCAACTACTTTTAAGATCTCCTCTAAAAAGAGGAGATTAATGGGTGTGTAGATACGCCTTTGACACACCCCCAGCCCTCTTTTAGAGGGGAAACTTTGATTTGGAATTTTTCAAAAAATTAAATTGTTACCATAAATCACAATTGTCTTGCGCAGGTGTATGATGTTTTATTGCTAGCAAACCAAAGACCAAAAAATCCGTATCGGATATTCTGATTCCATTGCTAACCACTTAAAATGTGGGAGTATAAATACAAATTTAGAATAAGAAAATAAAATTCTCCGCTATTTCGCCTGACCCCCATACAGATATCCTGAAAAAACTACCGTACGCTTTATAGAGAGTACATCCGGCAAAATAATGGATAATCATCATGAAAAATAATACAGCACATAAACAAGGCAAGCTTAAGAGAAATGGTTTCAGAAAAGTATTCTTATGCAGAATTTGCGCGATTGTATACAATGCCACGAAGTAAATGGTATACTGATATGCATGGTTATTGGAGAATATTTCATCTCCACAATGCCTAAGTAAAGATAATATTATTATTTAGGTTTACAATGTAATAATTTGTGTAACAACAAATTTTGCTCATTATTTTTAACGCATGATTTGCGAGATTACAGATTTCTTCGAAATGAATTGAGACTGTAAGGTATGGCGAGCTTGGGGAAAAATATCTTCATTCCTTTCTGATGTTCAGGATGATACGGATGATGCGGATGATGCGTAACGGAACCTTTCGTAACAGAAAATATCAGAGGATGGTCAACCCCTTGGTCCATGCCGTCCGGCTTACTGTTGGACAATTCTTTTGCCGTACAAATCAACCAGAATCAAACCGATAAATACTCAAACTTCAATGAAAAGGTTTTCCTTTAGCTATTTTTAACGCAAGATTTGCGTGGTTGCGGATTTTCTCGAAATGAATTGATATAATAAGGTAAGAGTAAGCCTGAGAAAAACTATAATGGACTGGATTTTTCAGACCAGTCATCCTGTTACATTCGCAACACCCAGAAACGATGAAAATGGTTTTATAGCCATATCATATTGTCGTACCTGTACTTGAGCTATTTTTTGTAGTCTTATTTTCGAGACAAGTTTCAAAACCTGTCTTTTACCGCTTTAAAATAAAAGAAACAACCCTGACAGAGTTAAAAACACTGTCAGGGTTAATCAAACAAGATGCTTGTGATACACAATACCTATAAGCCGGCAGGCAGGTGCTAATATTTACAAAAAATCGGTGATGCACCCGTAGAAATATGAGAAATGTAAGTAGAAATGTATGCCATTTTCAAACATATACATCTTCCTTGGATACAACAATTTTATCCTTATGCCCCTTTCCCATAAAACTCAGACCCCCCCCATACCAACGGCGTTAAAGGTGGAAATGATCCGGCATTACTGGCCTGACTTGTTGCGAACTCACCGTTGGCGGCGTAGTGTCAAACACTATGTCGTTATTAAACAATGACAATACTTCCTCTACATTTAATGCCTGATTATAGATGCGGACTTCATCTATACTTCCACGGAAAAATCCCCAATTGGTATACCTTG
>NZ_JBDIWA010000032.1:0-43938 GCF_039794105.1 Candidatus Kuenenia sp. | reverse complement strand
CCTAATATTTCGCTATTGTTCCATGGTTTTGTGAAGAAGCGGTATACACCGCCCTCGTTTTTTGCCCTCACGACAACATCCAGGTCGGCATATCCGGTTAGCATAAACTTGACCGCATCCGGCGATAGTATCGTAGCCCTTTTCAGCACCTGTAAGCCGTCCATACCCGGCATCCTGTAATTGGTGATTATCAGATGGATATTTTCACATCTAACAATCTCCAGTCCCTTTATTCCGCTATCTGCGAAAAATACCCTGTAGCCTTCCTTCTCTTCTTCCAGGATTCTTTTTAATGTTGCAAGAATGTTTTTTTCATCATCAACAATGAGTATTGTCTTTTGCTTCATGTGCTTACCTCAGAAAAAAAATTTACAATCCTCAGACTGCAGACTGTATTATACTGTAACAGGCAGCTTTACGGTAAATGTTGTTCCTTTGTTTACTTTGCTGTCAACCTCTATTGCACCATTGTGGCTTGTTATTATGTTGTAAGCAATGGAAAGTCCCAGGCCCGTTCCCATGCCTGCTTCTTTTGTGGTAAAAAAGGGTTCAAATATTTTTGGAAGATCTTGTTCCTGTATACCAGGGCCGTTATCGCTAATCACAATAAAGATGGAAAGGTCTTTTCTATACGTAGTTATTCTTATCTCCCCCATTTCCTTCAATGCCTGCGCCGCATTCAGGATGATATTCATGAAGGCCTGCCCTAATTGGCGCCGGTTGCAATGTATCGGGGGGATATTGCCGTAGGACTTTATCAATTTGGCTTTGTACTTAATCTCGTTCCTGATAATATTCAGGGAGTCCTCGATCTCCGCATTAATATTAGCCGGTTCCAGTTTATCTTCTGCCCTGTGGGAGAAAATCCGGAGGGAGTTAACAATACTTTGAATCCTCCTTGTGCCCTCCAGAGATTCGTTTATGCTTTTTTCCATTTGAGAGGCAATGTTTTTCCTGTTGCCCCGGGGGCGGGCTTGCGGCTTTGTTTCCATCTTCAACTCCTCAAGCATCGTCTTGATGACGACAAATTTATTTTGCATCCACTCCAGGTTGCTGGATATATAGCCAACCGGATTGTTTATTTCATGGGCAATACCCGCCGCCAATTGACCAAGAGAAGCCATTTTTTCGGATTGCAGCAACTGCATCTGCGTCCGTTCCAGTTCTGCCAGCAGGGATTGAAGGCGGGTGTTTGACTCTCCAAGTTTTTGTTTTTCTTCCAGTATCCTTTGCTCCAGCAATTTTCTCTTTGTTATGTTCCTGAAATGGGGCTGTATTCCAAATTGTGTCCGGTTTAAATCCAGTTCGCAAACCAGCGCATTTCCGTCCTTCTTCATAACTCCCACCTCAAACATAGGATATTTTTCTCCGGGATTTAACCGCCATGCGCTATCAAGGGCCTCTTCAACTATGGGAACATCTTCATTTCTGAAGATACTGACGATTTTCTTAGAGAGCAAATCTTTTTGCGTGTAGCCAAATAACTCAGAGACCCTGCTATTCATATTGTTGACCATATTGCCCTCTTTCAATGTGACCATAGGGTCGTTAGCCGCATCAAAAAGGTCCCGCAATTCATCACGCGCCTTTATCAAATCTGTAGTCATACGATTAAACCCCTTTGTGAGTTCTCCGATCTCATCCCTTGACGTAACGCGTATGTGATTTCCTATATCGCCTTTTGATATCTTGCCCATTGCCGCCATCAATGATTTTAAGGGATTGACAATCCTGCCGGATATGAGAAACGCTACGGCGGAAATAACAAACACGCTGGCCACTATAATAATGATAGAGTAGTTTCTTGCCCTGTATACAGGCTTAAATGCCTCTGCGACATCCGCTTCCACCAGCAATATCCATCCCATGGGTTTTATATATTTTGAAACGCCGATGACAGGTATTCCCCTGTAATCCTCATAGATGCCTGCCATCTCCCTGCCTTCGTTTATCAAAACATTAACGGGCAAGGTGTTCACCGCCTGTCTTAACATGACATTATCTATGAATCGGGAGGAGGTCAGCATGAGCCTCTGTTTATTGACAAGATACGCCTCGCTTGTTTCGCCGCGGCGTGTCAGTGTGGTTAATTCAAGAGGACGTCTTATCGTATGATTTCTTTTATATGAAGTATCAGCATCTTGCGTGTTAAAATAAGGTTTTTCCGGCACTATGTTTGTTTTTCCCTCACTATACGCCTCGGGCGTATGTTCAGGACGCAATAAGGCAGATGCCTCTTGTTTGGCGCCCACGGTGATATCCTCCAGTTCGGCGGCAAGTATGCGTATCCCGATCATGCCTAAAAATTCGTTTGTATCCTTATTTATAACGGAAGAGCAAAAGGTTAAACAGTATTCTCCCGTAATGTCACACAGATAAATATCCTTTGCGAACGTGCCGCCTTTTGTTGCTAAGGCAGAAAGGTCATGCGACATATCTTTGCCAACACGTTGCACGTTGCTGGATGCCACTGCTATGCCCTTTGTATTTGTCGTAAAGGTCTCGCGGAATCTTGGTTCGAGGCCGGTCTTGTATTGCAAATATTTACTCAGCGCCTGGGCAGCCGCAGTATTTTTCGTATCGTTGTTAATGCTTTCAAGATGTTCCCTGATAAAACCATCGGAGGCATAGTGTTTTGCCGAATTCTCGCCGTAAACTAAAAAGGCATTGATATGTTCCGACAGAGCTGCGCCCACCAGCGACATTTCATTAAACAACTCTGTCTCCAGCAGTTTTTTGCTATGCAGATAGTGAATGCAACATAACAGTGTTGCGGGAATAAGGGATATGCTTACAAAATACAGAAGCAGCTTTTTCCCTAAAACACCAAGTACATTTTTCATAAAAAACCTTGCCCTGTATGTGTAAAAATCTTACATAAAAAGGTTTTTACCCATGAATACCAGCTAAGGAAACATTTTTAAACGGGTAATAACTATGGGAATCGGTTCAGGGCGATATCTGAATACCACGCCTCCACCTTTCCATGTGTCCGGTCGGCATTGGTTTGGATCCCGACATAAACAATGCCGGGGGGTTCTTCTCCATACTCACGCAAATAATCCTGATGGTGATGTACCTTGTAATCAAGCCACCTGCCTGTAGCAGATTCTCCGCTCTGAACAATAATTATTCTTGCCCTGGCCTCGCATGGATTTTTATACCGCTCTCCGGTAGGAACATTGTTTCCAAACGCATAAATCAGTATTTTGTAATTATATGGAATGGAGAAAAAGGTCTTTCCGTACACAATGCATACTGCCGCAGGATAATCATCGCCGCCAGCTTCCTTTTCCCTGCTTTCGGGCAGAATGTTCGACGCCTTCCATCTCCAGCTTAAAAAAGGATATTCCACAGGATTAATACGAACGGGACGAAAAATAATTGTGCCGCTGTCGCTGGCATTTACATGAAGAATGCCTTTCCCCTCCACTTCAAGCAATTCAGGCATAAACCGGTTTCGTATTTTCCGGCAAATCCCCTTATGGCTTTTCCACCCAATTGGCTCGCCTTTATTAAATTCCTTTTTGGTGAAGGATGTTATGAGGAAAGAATCTTGTGTCGCCATTCCTGAACTATGGTCCATGAAAGAAAAGAGTACAATAATTATGGATATACCGTAAACGCAATATTTTATCATGAAAGGCAACAGTATATAAATGAATTTGTTGTGCAGGCAATAAACAGAAAAATTATACCTTGCCGAATAACACATTTCTACCGTTTTCCGGATACGCCAAAAGTAAAAACTACATAGCGCAGCAAAGCTGCAATCAAAATGTAGAGACGCACGGCTGTGCGTCTGTCCTTCAACCACAAAGAACATGAAGAAAAACTTTAAAAAAGGAGTTTTAACAGGTAATACTATTAATGATTTACCATAAACTAAAAACGAAGTAGGGGCGAAGCATTTGCTATAAATTGTTATAAATAAGTTTATACCTAAACGGGCAAATGCTTCGCCCCTACACTATGCGGCAAACATCGTTATTGTTGGAATTTTTCAAAAAACTAAAGTGTTACAAAATGAAACATCCACTTTTAAACAGAAAATATATAAAACCATCTGTTAAAAACCCTAAAAATGCAACGCCAAAGAGACCCCTATCGAAAGCGTAACCAATTAATATCATAAGCGATATGATTTTTGTGAGTCAAACCAGGGATAAAAGCAATCATAGTGTTAAAAGGAACTTTGTAACAGAAGATTTGGCAAATACTGGCAGGTAAACCGTAAAAAATAATTGCATCTTAATAAAAAAAAATATAGGATATTAAAATTTTAAAATCAACCCATAACATATCCGGAAAATAAGAACAGGGAAAGCAGTTATGAACTCAGGGGTTCAAAATATAGTCAACGGACAAGGAATTATGATCACAATCAGCGGCATGCTGATTGTGTTTGCCGCACTCGCGATAACCAGTTTTTTTATTTATCTCCTTCCTGTTTTTTTAAGAATATTTGCCAGCATACTTCCTGCGGAAGAAACTTCGCATCATATACCGGCATTTTACTCAACGCCTGAAGACGAGGCGCTTGCGGCAATCGGCTTTGCCCTGCATAGTGAAGCGTGCGGCAGTATGGTTGGCAAAGAATCATTTTAGTAAATTGCTTTATCTCAGGGTACAAGGGAACATGGTGTCTTTTTTTGTGAGGGCTTAATGGAGATTCTCTTCGAATTTCTTAAGACAACAGGATTTGCAATGATGACGTGGGGCAATGCCCTCATGATCATTGTCGGGATTTTTTTTGTAAGTCTGGCAATTATTAAAGATTATGAGCCATTACTGCTTTTGCCGATAGGATTTGGTGCGATAGTGGGAAATATTCCTTCCATTGACAGCATGGCGCTCAACGTATATCAGGAAGGGAGTGTTCTGAGTTTTCTTTACCTTGGGGTAAGCAAAGGAATATATCCGCCGCTTATTTTCCTTGGGATCGGCGCTATGACGGATTTTTCCGCCATGTTGTCAAATCCAAAGCTTGTGTTGCTTGGGGCGGCGGCGCAGATAGGCATTTTTCTTACCCTCATAGGCGCTCTCTATTTAGGGTTTAGCCCCTCTGAGTCGGGTGCTATTGGCATTATTGGCGGAGCGGATGGCCCGACGGCAATATTTTTATCGTCAAAGCTGGCACCGCATTTGTTGGGATCCATTGCGATTGCCGCCTATTCCTATATGGCCCTGGTTCCGGTTATTCAGCCTCCGATAATGAGATTGCTCACTACGAAAAAAGAGAGGCTCATTCGTATGAAAGAACCGCGGCATGTATCGCAGAGGGAAAAAATTATTTTCCCCATCGCCGTGTTTCTGATTTCCGCTTTGATTGCGCCAGGTTCAATAGTGCTTATCGGCATGCTTTGCCTTGGCAACCTTTTGAAGGAAAGTTGTGTAACAGAGCGATTGGCGAACACCGCACGCAACGCCATGATAGATACGGTGACGATTATTCTTGGATTTTCCGTGGGCGCAAGCGCGCAGGCACAAACCTTTTTAACAGCACAATCTCTTCTCGTTTTTGCATTGGGCGCCCTTTCTTTTAGCATAGCAACGGCAGGTGGCGTGGTTTTCGCAAAATGCATGAATCTTTTTCTAAGGGACAAGATAAACCCTCTCATTGGTGCAGCGGGCGTATCCGCCGTGCCTGACTCAGCACGCGTGGTACAGATGGTTGGCCAGAAGGAGGACCCGCATAATTTCCTCCTTATGCACGCAATGGCGCCAAATGTTGCAGGCGTGCTTGGGTCGGCGATTGCCGCCGGAATCTTGTGGTCGGTGTTTGTGAAATAATAACAATTTAGTTTTTTGAAAACGTAGGGGCGAGAGGTGAAGCACGAGAGACTACAGGCGACAGACGACAGGCGAAAGACGAAAGACGAAAGACGAAAGACGAGAGACGAGAGATGAGGGATGTCCATCGTCTTTTGTCCTTCGCTCCTATACCCTGCGGCAAACAACGTTGTTATTGGAATTTTTTCAAAAATTAAAGTGTTACGTGAAATAATCTTTTTCTGTTGCTAAGATACAAAATGACGAAAAAAGTTCAATTTATGTGTACGGCATTCAGGGACGGGTTTCAATCCGTGTATGGCGCCCGTGTTCTTACCAGGGATTTCCTTCCGGCTTTGGAGGCGGCAAGAGACGCCGGTATTTCTTATTTTGAAGCAGGCGGAGGCGCTCGTTTTCAATCGCTTTACTTCTATTGCAATGAAGATGCGTTTGCCATGATGG
Organism: Candidatus Kuenenia sp.; assembly: GCF_039794105.1. Taxonomy (GTDB): domain Bacteria; phylum Planctomycetota; class Brocadiia; order Brocadiales; family Brocadiaceae; genus Kuenenia. The sequence goes on along the minus strand of NZ_JBDIWA010000032.1, from coordinate 37,704 downwards.
ACACGTTCCGTGAAACCGCCGGCCATGGCGCTGACCTCCAGACTCTCTCCCGGGGCGTCAATGTCGTGGGGCTGGAGTCTCAGTCTGGCGACATTATACGGATGCATGCCCAACTCTTCAAAAAGCACGGTATTACAACGATCAGGAATTTCGATGCGCTCAATGATGTGAGAAATCTTATTTTCAGCGGCAAATGCATTGCTGAGGCGGGGCTGAAACACCAGATATGCATCACCATGATGGAATTGCCTCCGGGATGTACCGGCGCGCACGACCCGGATTTTTATATAAGAATACTGCGTCAGATATTGGACGAGGGAATACCATTTCACTCCTTGTGTTTTAAGGATGCTTCCGGCACAGCCGTGCCGTCAAAGGTATATGAGACCATAAAACGGGCGCGAAAAATACTTCCTGAAGAGATGTTTATTCATTTTCATACGCACGAAACGGCGGGTATCGGCGTAAGCGCCAACAAGGCGGCCCTGGATGGCGGCGCTGATGCTATCGACCTTTCCCTGTCGCCCTGTTCCGGCGGAACATGCCAGACCGATATTTTGGTTATGTGGCATGCACTGAGAGGTACCGGATATGAGCTTGACGTCGATATTGACAAAGTCCGCGAGGCGGAAGAGGTTTTTAAGGAATGTATGAAAGATTACTTTCTTCCCCCTGAGGCAACGTCCGTAGAGCCGCTTATTTTATGGAGTCCCATGCCTGGCGGCGCCCTTACGGCAAATACCCAGATGCTTCGCGATAACGGCATTATGGATAAATATCAGGAGCTGATCAAATCCATGAGTGAGGTGGTCAAGTTGGGCGGATACGGAACCTCGGTGACCCCCGTTTCCCAGTTTTACTTCCAACAGGCATTTAACAATGTTCTTTTTGGCCCCTGGCAGAAAATCGCTCCGGGCTATGGCAAAATGGTGTTGGGTTATTTCGGGAAGACCCCCGTGCCGCCAGATCCGGAAATAGTGAAAATAGCGGCAGAACAGCTCAAACTGGAACCAACCGTGCGTTCTCCGCTTGAAATAAACGACGTGGATACGAAAAAGAGCGTTAGACATGTCCGGGAAATACTTAAAAAGGAGGGCATTGCAGAGACGGATGAGAATATTTTCATCGTTGCCACATGCACGGATAAGGGGCTGAAATTCCTTAAAGGAAAAGCGGAGATTGGGATTCGCCTGGTGGAGAAAAAGGGTGGACAGATTGCGGTCAATGAGGAACAGAACCGGCAAGTCAGGTCGCAGGAATACCTGCTGACGGTGAACGGAAAAGATTATTCGGTTACGATTGAAGGAAACAAGGCAAAGGTAAATGATAAAATCTATCAGGTAGAAATTCGTAAAACGCCGGATACAGGAACAGCCTTAGGCGTAAAAAAAATTAAGGGAGAAGGCATTGCGGTAAAGGCTCAAATGCCTGGGAAGGTGGTTCGGTTTACCTCAAGGATTGGCGATTATCTTCATTCCGGGCAGTCAATGTTAGTTGTTGAGGCAATGAAAATGGAAATACACGTTTCAAGCCCTGCAGAGGGAACAGTAATTGATATAAAGGTAAAAGAAGGCGACCAGGTTGCCACCGGACAGGTGCTTGCGTTTATAAACTAAGAAGCAGTTTATTCTACTTCGCCCGCCCAAACATCACATAATGAACCATCATCACCGCGAAGGATGATTTGTCCTTTCTCCCCAAATCCCGTCAAAATACCTGATCTTTGTTCCTTTCCCTCTCCCACGGTTATATGCTCTCCAACGAAACAGCAGCGCGCAAGCCATTCATCACGTATGGCGGGGAACCCGCCTGCTTCCCAACGGTCGATCCTCTGAGGCAACATTTCAAGAATGGTACCGAGAACATCCTTGATAAGATGTTTTTTCCCGGTCTCAATGCGAAGAGAAGTTGCGGGTTTTTTCATAGAAGAAACCTGCGGCTCCTGCATATTCACATTGACCCCCACGCCAACAACGATGGTAGCATGTCCGTCCGGACGTTTCACGCTACTCTCCTCGGAAAGAATACCCCCGATTTTACGTCCCCTTACAAGAAGGTCGTTTGGCCACTTTGTTTGTGTCGTGAAACCGAAGGTATCCAGGGCGGAAGCGATTCCCAGTGAAATTGCCATGGAGAGTGAAGCAAGCCCCGAAAGGTCATGCCGGGTATACAAAAGAAAGGAAAAGGTGAGATCTTCTCCTGGCTGGGAAAGCCAGTGATGATTACTTCGTCCATGACCGGCAGTTTGCTCAAGGGCGGCCAATACAAATCCTGCGGGAATATCTTTTTCATCCTTAAGCCAGTCCAGAAGGACAGTGTTGGTAGATGATAATTTGTCGTGCCATTCAGGTTCCAGAAATTTTATCATGGTTTAGCAAGTGAAAAAATTGTCAACAATGGCAATTACAGGTGAAAATCCGTCCATAATCAAATTATTATAGTATTTGCCAGAGTATCTGCAATATCTATTTTCAAAACTGTGCAACGCATGTTACGCAGTAAGAAAAATATTCAATGCTCAATGCTCACTAAAAACAAATTATCATTGATATCGCTATGTCTATTATGGCATAATGCTTAATCAGATTTTATATACAGGAATTTCCATCTTGTGGGGTCAACTCAAGTAGTGCGACGAGCCTCATCGCACTACAAATGACAATTTCCCTTTGATCTCCTGGCGGGTTCAGGTTTTGCAATCTAATCGCGCAAAGGATATGTACGTGAAAGCCGCAGAAGGGGTAATGTATGAAAGTAAAAATAAAAATATGGCTGGAATGCGGGGATGGCGTTGCATTTGCGGAAGGCAGGAGATTGCTGCTGGAGGCGGTAGACCGGCTTGGTTCTTTAAATGCAGCGGCAAAGGAGATGGGGATGTCATATCGTGCGGCATGGGGGAAAATAAGGGCTACTGAAAAGGTGTTGGGGACTAAATTGTTAAAAGTTACCACGGGGGGGAAGGGCGGCGGCGGCGCGGTACTGACGGAGGACGCGAAAAGACTGATGATAAATTTTAATACCTATAAAAACAGGCTTAACACTTTAGCGGAAAAGGAATTTAAGCGCATTTTCGGAAAATAACTATGGCCTGCAAACTTAATGGCAAAATAATGAAAATCAATAAGGGCAGGATTCATACCCATATTCAAATCATGTGGAAAGACATCCCTCTGAGCGCCGTTATCACAACAGCTTCATGCGACGATATGAATCTTTTCGAGGGAGACGCTATCAGTGTGCTTATGAAAAGCACAGACCTGATACTGGCAAAGGCATTTCGAGGCATATTGAGCGCCAGAAATTTTATAACAGGAGTTGTTGTAACCATTCTCCGGGGCGATGTGCTGTCAAAGGTTATTTTTGAATCTCAGGGAGACACCCTCTGCGCAATTGTCACCAATGCTTCATTAGAAGAAATGAATATACAAACAGGCGAAGAAATAACAGCAATTGTCAAATCAACCGAATTGATTTTATTTAAAAATAAAAAGGGCATCTCAATGAATGGAGAAGGACGCAATTGTTAGTGGTCAACCTTCAGAAAAAATGGCATGCCTTTCAACTCGATGCTGCATTTAAAATACCCACGGGGGAGATTACCGTTTTATTTGGTCCGTCAGGTGCGGGAAAGTCGAGCATATTGCGATTTGTCTCCGGACTGTCAACGGCGGATAATGGCAGCATTCAAAACGGAAACGACGTCTGGTTTGACAAGCAAAACAATATAAATCTTCCCCCTCAATACCGGTCGGTTGGTTTTGTCTTTCAGGATTATGCGTTGTTCCCGCACCTGACGGTTGAAAAGAATGTATTATATGGGGCAAAAAAAAGACATGAGGGGGATAAGGTAAAAGACCTGCTTGCGCTTGTCGGGCTCTCCGGTTACGAGCGTTATTATCCGTCTCAATTGTCAGGCGGACAAAAACAAAGAATAGCGCTTATCAGGGCGCTGGCAAGAGAACCCGATATTTTGTTAATGGACGAACCGCTTTCCGCAGTGGATTGGCAGACGCGCAGGCAATTGCAGGATGATCTGAAGCGCATCCTGCGCCAGCTTAAGGTAACAACCCTGTATGTGACACATGATATTCCGGAAACCTATAAAATGGCCGACAACGTTGTTGTGATACATTCAGGCAGTGTAATAAAACAGGGGACTCCGGAAGAAGTTTTTTTGGGGAAAAGGCTTAGTACGCGTGTGCAGCTTGCAGGCAAAGTCATCAATATTGAATATGATACTATTATGGCAATTGTAACCATCCTGCATGCAGAGCAATATTTTAAGACGCTGATTGACAGGGAAGAAATAGAGGAAATGAATTTAAAGGAAGGCGACGATGTAATAATCGGCGCAAAATCTTCTGACGTGGTTATATTCAAGGCGCTGTCAATTATATAAATTTTTACCATCGTTATGCCAGATATGATATAACGTATTTTCAGAAGTGGCTGTATATTTATTTTCTAGTGTAGTTTTATTTTTGGAAAGGAGAGTTTTTTGTGTTTGGTAAGAAATTTAAGCATGTTCTTTGGCCTTTATTAACAGTATATAGTATATTTGTCGTTGGTACGATGCGGACTTGCATGGCATATGAGGGCGAATTGAATGAATTAAAAGGGCAGTTAAAACAGATGGAAGAGGCGTTTTTGTCTCAGCAAAAAATGATGAAGCAGATGGAGACATTAGCGTTAAGCCAGCAGGAGCAAATCAAAGAATTGAAAAATCGTGTCGAGACTATGAGTGAAAAACCAGTGACAGTTGCAAAAGAAGAAATTAAGGAAAATGTAAAGCAAGAGGTAGAGAACTACCTGGCATCGGATGAGGCGCGGGAAATACCGGGATTAGGTTTGTCAGGCGCTTCGCTAATGGAGTGGCGCAGGACAGAAGCTGACATCTGCGACGTCTCCTATACACCTGATGATAGCAGTTATGCATTGCACATAGGAACATCGGATGACAAGTATTCATTAAATATCGGCGGCAGATTGCAGATGCGGTATCAGTTTAACGACAAGGATGAAGATTTTGGAGGGGTAGATACGCAAAATATTGACGTACGCCGCGCCAGGGTCTATATGGGCGGAAACATCTATAGCAAAATGCTTCATTATTACTGGGCTATAGACGCAGACAGCTTTAATGTCAGCTTAAGGGATTTTTACGTATACTTTACCCCTTATAAAGAATTGAATGCAAAAATTGGATATTTTAAGGTGCCGTTCAACAGAGAAAGGGTTATATCCTCACAAAGACTGTTGTTTCAGGATAGAGCTATTGCCAGCGATACCTTTGATCAGGACCGTGATTATGGTCTGGATATTTACGGAAAACCTTTTGACGGACACATTGAATACCATGCCGCAATCTTTCAGGGCGCCGGAGAAAACCCGGCAAAAAGGATTACCGGAAAGGATGAAAATCTTGACAACGAACTTATGTACGTGCTAAGCCTGAGATATAATCCGCTTGGGAAATTTAATTATTACGACGGAACTGACCTGGGATATTCCGAGACCCTTAAGGCAACTATGGGAGCATCTGTTGCCTTTAATGGAAAGGAGAAAGATGTAAAACGTGATGATGCAGACGTAATAGTGGGTGTGGCTGATTTCGGGCTAAGGTACAGGGGCTTTTCATGGGATAGCGAATACTATATGATGACAGAAAATCCTGAGTCTAATAGTGGAGGAGATTCAATAGAATCAGACGGATTCTTTACACAGGCCGGTTACTTTGTTATACCCAAAAAACTCGAGATAGCCGCCCGCTATTCCATGGTTGACCCGGATGACGATGTATCAAACGATATTCAGAGGGAGTATACAGCGGGAGTAAATTATTATTTCCGAGGTCACCGGTCAAAGATACAGGCTGATTTTGGTACTTTCATCACTGAACAAGGCAGCGAGCAGGATAAAAGAGAAAACAAGTACAGATTACAGTACGAAATTGCATTTTAATATAATGGCTGTTATGTTCTACTGTTATGGAACAAAATTTATTATTCTCACTTAACAATATAATAAGGAGTTAATATATGGTTTTCAGATTATTTTTTACCTGTACTATTTTTTTAACGGCAATGTTTTTCATTGCAACAGATGTTAGGTCTGAAAACGAAGAAAGGCTTCTGCTCTTCGTAGGCGCGGCAAGCAAGCCTCCTGCTGAGGAGGCGGTGAAGCTGTTTGAAAAAAAGACGGGCGTCAGGGTCGAGGTAATATTTGGTGGTTCGGGATATGTTCTCTCGCAGATGATACTGGCAAAGAAAGGAGACATTTATTTCCCGGGTTCTTCAGATTATATGGAAAAGGCAAAAAGGGAAGGCTATGTATATCCTGAAACCGAAAGGATTGTTGTGTATCTTGTCCCTGCAATAAATGTACAAAAAGGCAACCCGAAGCATATTAAAGGCCTGGAAGATTTGGTGCGTCCCGGCATGAAAGTCGCCATAGCAAATCCGGAGGGCGTGTGTGTCGGAGCGTACGCGGTGGAAATAATTGAAAAGAATTTCACAAAAAAACAGAAAAAAGACTTTAAAAAAAACATTGTAAATTATACGGAGAGTTGCGCGAAAACACTGACGGTCGTCTCTTTAAAACAGGTGGATGCGGTAATAGGGTGGAGTGTTTTTCAGCACTGGAACCCGGAGACCGTTGAAACAATTCCCCTAAAGAGCAATGAAGTTGTGCGTGTGGGTTATATACCTATCGCGGTTTCAACCTTTACTCAAAAGAAAGTGCTTGCAGAGCAGTTTGTTGATTTCATCATTTCTGAAGAAGTACGGTCAATATACAAAAAATATCAATATTTTTCATCGGAACAGGAAGCCTTCGCATGGATAGGGCAGAAGCCCGTTGGCGGCGAATATGCCGTTCCGGCGGAGTGGACCATGAAATGAGATTTAAAAGACTTTGTATAATGTTTGCTTTCTGCTCGTTTTTCCTCTATGCCGGGCTTATTGTATCCCTTGCCTACTTTTTCAGGGGATCCCTTTTTGCAGAGACGCTTTTTAATGAGAGAACTTTTTATTCCATGCGCCTCAGCGTGTCGGCGGCCACCATCGCGACATTGATTTCTTTGTGCATTGCCATCCCCTCCGCCTATGCATTGTCGCGGTGTCATTTTCCAGGAAAAGGCATTATAGATACAATGCTCGAACTACCTATGATTGTTTCTCCTGCTGCGCTGGGCGCCATGCTTCTCATTTTTTTCAGCAACCCTGCCGGAAGCTGGCTGCAGCAACACGGAGTGCAATTCGTGTTTGCCTTCCCGGGGATTATACTCGCCCAATTTATCACTACTGCCGGAATTGCAACGCGGTTAATAAAGGCTGCAATGGACGAAATACCCGGCAAGTACGAGGATGTTGCCAGTTCGCTTGGCGCATCGCCGCTAAAGTCGTTTTTAACGGTCACGCTTCCCCTGAGCAAACGGGGCATTATTGCCGGTGCTATTTTAACATGGGCAAAGGCGCTTGGAGAATTTGGCGCAACTATCACCATTGCAGGCTCAATGGCAATGAAAACAGAAACAATTCCGATAGCAATATTTATGAGTCTTTCCAATGCAGATATCGAAAGAACCGTAATTCTAATTTTTATCCTTATTGGAATAGGCATAGGTGTGCTGTATGGCACAAGGTTATTGTTGGGAAGAATGCCCTATGATTGGAAATAGTATATTTTGTGTAACTATTCAGCGTACTTTCAATATGAGGCCTGAAAGAAACAATTCCTTTCGCCCTTTCAGTGCTAATAACGGTATTCTCCATTTTCAGGGGGCTTCACCCCCTGCTATACGCTTTCGCCCCTTTTGGGCTATGTTCGGTAATATTCCATCATCTACGCTGAATAGTCACAAAAAATGATTTGAAATTCTAAATAAAAGCATCTTTCGTATCTCACATTTAGTGCTACATTTTAATTCTTTTTAAAAAAAGGATCATTTATGGAAAATAAAAATGTATTACCCAAAAAACCGGGACGTTGTCCGGCAATTTCTGTTTGCGAGCACATAGGCAATCTCAGAAAAGATTGTGTTGATTTAAAACACCTCTCTTTTCTGGGCACAAAAGACATCGAGCCGTGCCTGGCAAGCATTGTAATACTTTTAGGCAAAAGCATTGGAATTGAAATAGGGCATCTCCCTTCAAAAAACCAGGGAAATGAGGGCGAGTTAATACCTTAGCAGCAATTTCTTTGCATTTTTCGGCAAAATATTTAATTATTCCTCCTGCCTCGGTAATCTACAGTCGGCGGTTGACCAATGACCAATGACCAATGACCAGTGACTGTCAAATGATGAAATAGGTCAGTTTACCGAAAAAGGTGGTTGATTATTGCCAAATAATGTGGGCTTCCTATCAAACCATAATGTTAAAAAAAAGCCTTCCGCCATTTTTTCCAACCGGTAAGTATATCACAATAGGCGCTTTTGCGGATCCGCCGTTCTTTATTTGGTATATTGATCAATCATGTGGTATAGTTATTGCTCCAAATTCGCTATATATAAATTATTTAGTATTTATAATTAGCTTGCGGCGAAAAAATATTGAAAAGACTTGTACCTTTAAGGTACAAAAAAATAATTATCTTTTCGTGGAGTCCCCCCCTATGATAGCCGAAAAAGAAATAGAAAAAGAATTGACCGCTTCGCCAAATGGCGATGAAAACTTCAGCCCTGAGCGTATTACCGGCCTTGCATTACAATTGTCTTCAAAGATGGACAGCGCAATCAAAGACATTCAGAGAATCACCTTCCAATCCAGAATTTTGTCGCTTAATGCAAAAGTTGAAGCTGCCCGTGTGGGAGAAGTCGGAGCGGCATTTTCTGTGGTAGCATCGGAAATGGGTTTTTTATCACAGGAAATTTCCAGTTTGGTGGAGAATTTGGAAGGCGAAGCCTCGAAAGATTTTAAGGAAATTGCAAAGATAAATGAGCATATTTCCACGAATTACCGGGGGCTGCGGTTATCGGATCTGGCATTGACAAATATAGACCTGATTGACCGGAATTTATATGAAAGATCGTGTGACGTCCGTTGGTGGGCTACGGACAACAGTCTTGTTGACGCCCTGACAAAAAAAACATCTGAGGCATACGATTACGCTTCAAAACGGATGGGCATTATCCTTGACTCTTACACGGTATATTTCGATCTGGTTTTGTGCGATGCAGAAGGCATGATTGTGGCAAACGGGAGGAGCGAACACTACAATTCCATCGGAGAATCTGTATCCCGGTCAAAATGGTTTATGGAGGCCATGAAATGCAGGACAGGGGATGATTTTGGCTGGGGAGTGGTTCACAGATCCCCGCTTGTGAATGACGAACGCGTCTTAATTTACACGACAGCCGTGCGTGAAAATGGCGATAAATACGGAAAGATTATTGGCGCCCTTGGCATTATATTCAAATTTGATGCACTTGCCCAAACGATTGTTGAAAACACGCCTTTGAGCAAAGAAGAAAAACAAAAAAGCCGCGTCTGCATCGTTGACGAAAAAGGGCTTGTCCTTGCAGATACACATTGCAGGAATCTGGAAGACACTATCGATTTCACCGGCAAATTCAAATTGTTTGAAGATAAAAAAGGATTTATTCTTGCGGAGTACAATGATTCAAAATGCTGTATTGCTCATGCCAAAGCCCCTGGATATGAAACGTATACAACAGCCTGGCATTCTTTAATTATACAGGCGATGTAATACCATAGATGAAGTATTTCAAAAATAAATGCCTTATTAATGAGTAAATCTGACAGGGAAAGACCTCTCCTTTTTGACAGTCCGTGACTGTCAAACACCTCCTAGTGTGTCAGAGACTGATGGTTTATTTGAGGCGGTAGCGTTGGAATACACTCACCTCCCCTTCCTACCGCCTCAAGAACCATCACTAATCTAACGTTTAGTACCTTATAAGTAATATTTTTGCATTTTTTGGCAAAATATTTAATAGTGAAATACGAAATTCGAAGTACGAAATACGAAACAAATTCTAATGACAAAATGACTTGAAATTCTAAACAAATACATCTTTTGTACCTCGCATTTCCTGCTTCATATTTGTTGCCTGCCCGTGCGTGATCGCACACAGACAGGGATGTTTTGAATTTTATGCTTTGTAATTCGGATTTGTTTCGTATTTCGTACTTCGAATTCGTATTTTTTATTTCCTGCTATGTCAGCTTAGGAATTTAGAATTCTGAAGTTTTCTTATCCTCCTTATACTCTTATTCAGCAGGATCGACGGTAAGATAAAGTGAGATATCGCCTTTTTTTATATGCAGGAGTATTTTTTCACCGGCATCTGCAGAGATCAATGCCCTTATAAATTCAGAGACATTAGAGATTTTATTTCTGTTTATTTCCGTAATGATATCCCCTTTTTCTATATTATATTTTGCCGCCGGGCTTTCCGGCCGCACATCAATAACCAATACTCCGTCACCCCCATTTCCATTTTCGGATACGTTTTGTACCATTATGCCAATGTTTTTTTCAGGAGGTATCGTTTCCGGCGTCGTGGCAGAAAATGGTTCAGTTGGTCGTTCGCCAAGAATCACATTTAGCCCCATTTCCTTACGGTCTCGTATGATTTTCATCGCAACATGCTTCCCTGCTCCTGCTTGTTCCACCATGAAATTCAGGTGATTCGCGTGCCGTAACTTCGCCCCGTCAAATTCAACGATGATATCTCCGCTCCGTAGTCCTGCGTATTCCGCGGGAGAGTTGCCCAGCGCCTCCGTCACTATGGCCCCTTCTGTAATGTCAACACCAAAAGCCTCCGCCAGTGCGGGGTCAATCTCCTGGATTGTTGCGCCCAGCCACCCCTTATAAAATGGAGATACTTCTTCCTGCACCGAAATATCATGCATTTCCTCGTTTTTGGGAATATACGGCTCGGGGGCAACTATTGCCGGAGGAAAATTCTTGCCTTTGTTTAAAGCAACAACAATCATCGCCGCTACAGTTACCATTGCCACACCGCCAAGGACAGCCGTTATTGTCTTGCTTTTTCCTTGCGACGCTTTCCCGACAGGCTTTCTCCCCTTGCCAAATAATTCATAGTCGTATTTCCTTCTCCGGTCATGATTGAGCAGTATATCAACGGCCTCCTGCAAGATATCTATTTTTCGCAGGGCAAAGTCTCTGAATTTTGGATTTGAACTCAGGCTTTCCCAAAGAGACATTTTCCTCTTATATGCCTCCCGTATTTCCTGATTTCCGGCAGTTGCGTCTATTTCCAAAAGAGCATAATAGTTTGGGAGCTCCGGTTGTTGATAAGCGCCGGACTGTCTGACGACAATAATTGGCTTTGAATGAGAAGATGATTGATGTTGCCTTACCCCCATCTTGTCTGTTTCTGTTGTTATCATATCGGAAGCTGTTGCCTGGCTAAGTCCCAGGGTATCAGCGTAATTAAGAAGTATCTTTTTCCCTTCCTGCGTGAGCGCGTTGTCGCTTGCAACAATATGAATCATTTTTTTAAATTCTTCTCCCGCCTTTTTACCGCTGTCGGTTGAGAGTTGTTTGTCGTATGCTGATTTTTTTGAAGGATTGGTCAATACTGCATACGCCTCCTGCAGTTTTCCCATTGCTTCGACAGAGGCAGGCCCGGTTTCTTTTGTTTTTGTGTTGGCGGGGTTTGTGTTGTATCGTTTGTTTACTTCGCGCCACCAGTCATATCTTTGCTGAAAAGATTTTGTTATATTTTGGGCGGAATAATTTTCGCCGAACCTTAATCCCAAACGCTCATAGTGGTTTTTAGATGGGTCGATGGCGCTTTTCCATTCATTGTTATGGAAATACTTATCAGGATCAAACGACGTAGCCATGGCTTGTTTTTCTGTTTGTTGAAAGTTCTGTATTAACTTGTTATTGTGGCCTTTTCAATGTTCATACTTGCGGCTTTTATTTCCTGGGCGGTCAGACCGCCGGTATGTTCCACCGTTATTACTACCTCTTTTCCTGATGGGAGATGAATACCGTGTACCTCCAGTATTCCAATATCATTGTATTTATAGGCCACCTCGATGGGACTGCCTTTTGGTGAAGGGGGAATATCCCGTATCGAACCTTGCGCAATCATATTGCAGTCCAGGGGATCGCAGGTATCGTTTTCTCCCATAATTCCGCCTTCCATAATCCGCAGAAGAATGGAAGTCTGGTTGTCGGTGAGTGTTTTAAAAATATCCTTTTTTTCAAACGGCAGGGGAGTAAACCTTGGTATCATTAGAAAATTCCGTTCGTTCCCGTCTCCGTCAAATGCGATGATGCCCAGATTGTGTGAAGCGACTTTTTGCACTTCCACTCCGGCAAGCCTCTTAACCACCTCACCGGGCATATCGCCGCTGGAAATAGTTAACATCGCGGCGTGCCAGGCTGCGCCAAGGGCTACGCATTCATCAGGGTTTAGTTCATCGCTAGGCGTTTTTCCGCTTATTTCTGCAATCATATTCCTTATCATGGGCATTCTTGTAGAACCGCCTACCAGGAGAACCGCCCCAACGTCTTGCCACGTCATGTTTGCATCGCTCAACGCTATTCCGCATAATACCCTGCAACGGTCAACGAGAGGTTTTGTAATTTCTTCAAACGTGTCTCTGGTCAATTCTACCAGGAGGGTATTTCCCGCGTGCACACACATAATTTTTGTCTTTTCGCGTTTTGTGAGTTCTTCTTTTGCCTTAATTGCGCGTAATTGCAAATCCTGATACGCTGAAAGGTCATCCAGTGGGTATGTTCCGTATTTTTCCTTAAAAATCTTTGATACATACCGGATGATTTCATCATCCCAGTCCTTGCCACCAAGCAAGTGGTCGCCATTAACCACCACTTCCCGTATTTTTCCACCTTTGATTTCAAGGATAACCACGTCAAATGTTCCACCGCCAAGGTCAAAGACAAAGACATTTTGATCCAGTTTGAGTTTATCGAGTCCATAAGAAAGCGCGGCGGCCACCGGTTCGTCAATTACTGCCAAAACGTTAAATCCCGCAATGACGCCAGCCTCTTTGGTTGCAGCCCTTTCGGGATCGCCAAAATAGGCCGGACATGTAATTACCGCGTCCGTTATCATTGTTCCCAGCCGCGCTTCGGCGTCATTTTTCAGTTTTTTCAGGATAAACGCTGAAATTTCCTGTGCGCTGTATTTTTTCTCCTCATGTTCAAAACACCAGCCCTTTACCAGTATATTCCCCTGTTCATCCTTTTTATCTTCTTTTGGTTTTCCCATTTGTCTTTTTATAAACTCAACGACCTTGTTTGGTTCCGCTACAGCATTCTGTTTTGCAATTTCTCCTACAATAATATCATTCGCCTTTTCAATAAGCACTACAGAAGGCGTGATACGGTCTTGTTCGGGACTGGGAATAATCTCTGCTTTGCCGGTGTCCTCATTAATGTGCGCAATGGCTGAAAAAGTAGTGCCCAGATCAATTCCCACTACGGTTGTTTTTTTAGGCGACATAGTTCTCTTCTCCTGTTTTTGTTTTTTTCGGAGCATCGTTTTTCAGAAAAACCGACACGGTTGCTTTTCACCGGCTAGGATGCGTGCCGCACGCGGCATCATTCTTTAAGATATTTCTTTATTATCACTTCCTCTGGCCTCAGCGTCTTATCGTTCAAGCAAAAACCCGGTTTTACAATCTTCACCACCTGGTTATTTTCGCTTTCTATGCTGGTTGGCACCGTACCTATCGTTTTGTGAAGTTTATAATCAAGAAAATCCGGGTGTTTGTGATACAGTTCTACCTCTCTACGATACAGAATTTCCAGAAGCCCTTCCTTTATCGTATGCAGATTATGCCTCATTGCGGCAATCTCTTCCTTTGTCATATCCTTCTTCTCATCGAGAACCGAGAGTACCTGCATAAAATCATCATAAAGCATAATCAAGTCAATGAAAATAGGTTTTTGCGACTGGAAAATGAAATTGTCACGATATAGTTTCAGTTCTTCGTGGAGTTTCTCAATGGTTTTTTCTTTTGTTTCATCGTAAGACAAGCGGGTTTCAATCAGTGATTTCACTTCTTCCAATAACGCGTTGTGGGATGCAAGCATTTCTGTAATGGTGGTTTGTTCTGTGCCATTTTTCAGCATTACGCTTTCCGGGTCAGAAGCCTCGTTTTTTCCGGAATGTTTCATATCACCCTGCTGTTTCACCGGATTGCTATTTTCTGTATCTTCAGACATAATCGGTTTTCCAATACCTTTCATTAACACCCCCTCTTTTCATGCATTTTATTTCATATCGCAGCAAAGCCGCAACCAAAATGTAGAGACGCACGACCGTGCGTCTGTCCTTTAGCCACAAAGGGCACAAAGAACATAGAACATAGAACACGAAGGAAAACTTACAAAAAAGAAGCTTTTACAGGGCAATACTATAGGGAACGGGAAGCCAAAAAAGAACGCCATTAAGCATTGGTTTATAAAGAGTTATATCACCTCAAAACGCATATATCAACAAGAAACCATGAAAAGGGTCAAGTCTTTAGTCCTGGCAGCGGCCTGCGCAAAATTATATCGTTAATGGTGTTACGAAGTTTTTTATCTGTGCTAATATTCGCGGGTTCACTTTGTAACCTGAACCAAACGTTTTATACTTTCAATCAAACCTTCTATTGGCAGAAGAAATGACAAATAAATTCCAAATTCCAAACAGGGATTTTGGTAACACTTTAGTTTTTTGAAAAATTCCAATAATAGCGATGTTTGTCGCATATTGTAGGGGCGAAGCATTTGCTATAAATTGTTATAAATAAGTTCATACCCAAACGGGCAAATGCTTCGCCCCTACTTTTCCAATTTTGTTATTTGAGCATTGGAGTTTTACCGCAGTACATGGCTCCATTATCCGCATAAACTCATCGGTTCAGGCTTCGTCGTGAGCTCAGCCGAACGGTTACACGCCTGAACCCGCCGGGAATCGTGTAATGTTTACGCTGAATAGTTACAATGTTTTGGGCATTCAAACATTTGAATTTGGGATTTGTTTCGAATTTCGAATTTCGAAATTTGAATTTGTTCTTACCCACGCAGTATCGGGCAATCCATCCTTGACCTTTTTTTATTCTGCGATATAATCCACGGGTGAAAATTAATCCCTTATTTTTTTTTCTTTAGAGAGCGGGAACAAAACATTCTCCTCAAAACACACTAAGGTGTTTCAAAAACTAAATTATTCAGGAAATGCATAATGTTAAAAGAAAAGTTTGGCTTTATCGGCGGCGGTAAGATGGCGGAGGCGCTTTGCAAAGGCATTATCAAGGCAGGCCTTAGCGCCGGCAGCAACATTATTGTTAGCGATATCCTTACAGAGCGACGCCGTTTATTAAAAGAAGAAATTGGCGTCCAAACCACACAAAACAATCATGATATTGCCGCCTTTGCAGACGTTATTATCCTCGCGGTGAAGCCGCAAATTATAGGTGAAGCGCTTGAGAATATAAAAAACGACATAACTCCCAATCATTTAATCATATCCATCGCCGCAGGCATTCCCCTGCGTTTTATTGAATCAAAACTCAGAGAAAACGTTCGTGTTATCAGAGTCATGCCTAATACACCATGCCTGATTGCTTCTTCGGCGACGGCCTTCGCACCAGGAAAACATACAACGGAAAGCGATACGAAATTGGCGCACGCGATATTTAATGCCGTCGGAAAGGTTTTTCAGCTTGAGGAAAAATATCTGGATGCAGTAACGGGGGTAAGCGGGAGCGGGCCTGCCTATGTGTATATGTTTATTGAGGCATTATCAGACGGCGGGGTAAAAATGGGGCTTCCAAGAGAAATAGCAACGGCCCTTGCGGCGCAGACAGCATTGGGCGCAGCGAAAATGGTGCTGGAAACCGGGCAACATCCCGCACAGTTAAAAGACGCCGTCACCTCGCCCGCAGGAACAACTATCGAAGGTGTGAGCAAATTAGAAGATGGCGGATTACGTGCCGCTGTCATAAACGCAGTAGAAGCCGCCGCTTTAAAATCTAAAAAATTGGGAGAATTGTTATAACATGAAAATAAGCGCCATACAAAAAGAAACAGCAGAACTTGCAGTCAATACATTAAAAATGCTTTCCGCCGACGCAGTTGAAAAGGCGCAATCAGGGCATCCGGGATTGCCTATGGGATGTGCGGATGTTGCGTTTGTTCTTTGGACACAGTTTTTACAATTTAATCCGGAAGTACCGAATTGGCCCAACCGGGACCGGTTTATCCTTTCCGCAGGCCATGGTTCTATGCTGCTCTACTCCTTATTGCACCTATTTGGATATGATCTGCCTCTGGATGAAATAAAACAATTCCGGCAGCTTAACAGCAAAACACCGGGACACCCGGAATATGGCCATACCCCCGGCGTGGAAGTCACTACAGGCCCTTTGGGGCAAGGATTTGCAAATGGCGTTGGAATGGCAATCGCAGAACGTTTGCTTGCGGCACGGTTTAATAAAGTTGGCAAAAAAATTATCGGTCACACCATTTACGGGGTGGTAAGCGATGGAGATCTGATGGAAGGAATTTCCTCCGAGGCAGCTTCCATTGCGGGGCATCTTGGACTTTCCAACATTATATACCTTTACGACAACAACCACATCACGATAGAGGGAAACACCTCCCTTGCTTTTACAGAAGACGTGGCAAAACGTTTTGAAGCATATTCATGGAAGGTTTTTAAGATTGACGGGCACAATCATAATGAAATTGCGAATGCCATACAGGCCGCGCAAAATGAAAAAGAAAGGCCCTCTCTTATTATCGCGACAACCCATATAGGAAAAGGGAGTCCGAATAAGCAGGACAATGCGTCCGTTCATGGGGAGCCGCTGGGAGAAAAAGAACTTGCATTAACAAAGGAAAATATCGGCTGGTCAAAAAACCCGGCTTTTTTCATTCCTGATGAAGTAAGGCAACTATGCGCTAACCGCGTAAAAGAGTTAAAAGAGGTTTATCAAAACTGGCAAAATGCCTTTCAAACCCGCTTAAAAGAAGATCCGGATTTTTCCGGCGAGTGGAATGCTTATATGAATAAAGCTATCCCGGACAACCTTGAATCTAAACTGCTTGAGACCATCAAAAAAGATTCCGTCGCAACAAGGGCTGCTTCCGGAGATATGATGCAGATAATTGCACAGCAAATGCCGTCCCTCATCGGCGGCTCTGCCGATCTTCACCCCTCCACTAAAACCTTTATTAAGGGGTCGCCTGCCATCAGCAAAAATTCATTTGCGGGGAAAAATATCCACTTCGGTATCAGAGAACATGCCATGGGCGCTATTCTCAACGGCATGGCGCTTTATGGCGGCATTATTCCCCATGGTTCCACATTTCTTACATTTTCCGACTACATGAGACCTTCTATCCGTCTTGCAGCGTTAATGAAGCTTCAGGTAATTTATGTATTTACCCATGACAGCATATTTCTCGGAGAAGACGGCCCAACGCATCAGCCGATTGAGCAGATACCATCCTTGAGGCTTATTCCAAACCTGCTGACAATACGCCCTTCCGACGCAACCGAAACGGCTGCGGCCTGGATAACGGCACTGAACCACAAAAACGGTCCAACAGCACTGATACTTACCCGCCAGAATATTCCGGTTATTGACCGCTCCGTGTATCCTTCGTCTGAGGGATTAAAAGACGGTGCTTACATATTAAAGGATTCCATGGGTACTCCGGACATAATCCTCATGGCGTCGGGGTCCGAGGTATCAATCGCCCTTGAAGCAACACTAAAACTGCAGGAAAAGGGCGTTGCTGCACGCCTCGTAAGCTTTCCTTGTTTCGAATTATTCAGGAACAACTCAGAGGCATATAAAGACAACATCCTTCCGCCGTCATGTACAAGGCGTGTCGCCATTGAAGCAGCGGCAAAGGGAATCTGGCATGAATTTACGGGTATCAATGGCCTTATCATCGGAATTGACCAATTTGGCGCATCTGCTCCCGCAAAGGCCCTGGCAGAACATTTTGGATTTACCACAAAAAATATTTTAAATGAGATTGAAAAAAAATGGGCTATATAGCAGGGACATGCCATGGCATGTCCCTACTATATGTGTAATTTAAACTGGCAGAGACTTTTTGAAATAGTGAAATTTTTTTTGGTTAATTGTTCATGCCCGCTGAAAATATAAAAATTTGCCCAAAATGCGAATCAGAATATTATGCGCATATTTCTTTATGCGCTGACTGCGGCGTTCTCCTGATAATGCCGGAAGAGGTTGAAAAAGAAAGAAAGAAAAAACCGGACATTCCCGTGTCTCACCACGATGAATTGGTCACCATCAGGGAAGAAGGGAGAGAAAGCGTTCGTGAGTTAGCGGATTTACTTTTAAGAAAAGGCATTTTTTCTAAAATTGTCTTAGCCCCTGGCTGTAGTACGGGAAAGTGTGGATGCAGGTATCTTCTCTTGACAGCAAAAGGGGATGCACTCGCCGCAAATAACTGTATTGAGGAATTCCATACACAAAAGTATCCTGAAATCAAGGCTTCTCAGGACTGGGAATCACAGGGAAGATGCCCTGCTTGCGGTTATAGTATTAGTGCTGATACGAAAGAATGCCCTGACTGCGGATTGCTACTCATCATTGAAAAGTGATTGCTTATCGGGGCAGGTTAATTGCGATTTGTCTATGAAAGGCGGCTGGATTGGATCGATGATTTGAGGAAGGGTTCCTCGTTCCTCATAAGCGCTAAGTTGAAATTACGGATTAATTTAATCGTGTTATGAAATTTCCATATGCGCGTTTATTCGCGTTCATTGGCGGTTATTTTATTAACCGCGAATACATGCAAATAGACGCTAATGAATAACGAATATCGAAAGATAAAAGAAAATTCATAATTCGAAATTCCTTGTTCGATATTCGTTATCGGACTCCTTCTAAAATATCAAAAACAACTTAGCGCTTCTGGGAGGGTACCTCCGTATTGCACTTAATGTATTAAGTGCAATACGGAGTCTCCGGAATCCATATATTTGTATTTATTCGTGCCTGTGGTCCTTACTTACTTCCTTTTCGCATTCGAAACAAAAATATGTTACACCGCACGTATGACCCTCTCCCACCTCTTCCTTGCATGCATAGCAGAAATGGGTAAGGCCGCAAATGTGTTCATCCCCGACTTCTTTTTCACACTCGTAACAATAATACGTTAAATCACAAATATGCCCAGCCCCTACTTCCTCCTCGCAGTTCAGACAAAGTGTTGTTACGTTGCAAATATGCCCATCTCCCACCTCTTTTTTGCAATCGGGACAAAAAAACGTCAAATCACAGATATGATTGGGTCCTACTTCTTCAACGCATTCATGGCAAAATTGCGTTGTGCCGCAAATGTGCCCGGAACCTGCTTCCCTTCCGCATTGACTGCAATAGCTAGTGATGCCGCATATATGCTGTTCTCCCGCGACTTTGCCACAGACGGAACAGGTGCTTGTTTTTGCAGCGGGCGCTTCCATTTTTGAGGCAGAAGGTGTTTCTGTCACGACTTCTTCTTCCGGTATTTCAACCCCTAAAGTCTCAGCCGCTTCTTCTATTGTTTCTGCTTCTACCGGTTCCGGAACAGCTTCTACTATTTCCTCCGCAGGAGCCACTTCCGCTATTTCTTCCTCTTCAACGACCTCTTCTGTTATTTCAATTTCAACTGGTTCAGCAACGGGTTCCACCGTTTCTACCGCAGGAGCGTCATAAGGCACAACTTCTATCTTTACTTCCGGCGCCTCTTCTTCTACCTGTGTTTGCGTGGAAACACAAGATGCGAGGGAAAACGACATGCCTATTAACGCGGCAACCGCTAAATAGCCCTTTTTCATTCCTTTTTTTCTCCTTTTTAACAAATTAAAGATAACTAGTCTTTCACGCTATAATTCATTATCGATTCCAGATCATCCGGTATTTCTCTCTTCTCTATATCTACTCCGGCGGCAGAGAAAAACTTCTTCCTGACAGCATCAAAAGTGATTTTTGAAAGCGATCTTTTATCTGTCACATCTCCAAATATGCCAAGTTCAATGCAACCTGCAGCCATGGTAGCATGCCCACCCGCGTTCATAAAGCCAAAAGCTTTTTGCAATAATGACGCGAGATTAATCCTGGAATCCACGCTCCTCGCCGATAACTGAACCTTGTCTTTGTCAATGCCGAAGACGAGCACCGTAGAAATGCCTTCCATTTGCAGCATCAGTTCGGCTGCCTGCGGTAGCGCATCACGGTCGGTTATGAATTCTACAAATGAGGTTAAGTATGCCCCTCGTACTTCGCGGTTTCTTATTGCTCTTCCAATGATATCCATCGTTTCTGCGCTCATGGGGGGATTTTCAATTTGGTTTAAGAGTCCTACATCTACCAATGGAGAAAGATAGGCTGCCGCGTCAAGGTCTTCGGTTGTTGTGTTCCTTGTAAATCCACTGGTATCTACCCTTATACCATAGCGAAGTGCGGTTGCAAGCGGAACGTCCGGCGCTATTCCCAAATACCTTAAATACCTTGTCATAATAGAAGAATTGGCGCCAATACCCGGCATTATTTCAACGAATTCCCCTTTTACAAGGCTAATATCCGTTTGGTGATGATCTATAATGACATGAACGTTCGTATCGGGCGGCAATATATTATTTTTCGAAGGGATAGAGGCTTCTATTAACGCTATTTTATCAACAGAGTTAATAATACTTAGCGATTCGTCGGGAGTATTGAGTCTGATAAGGTCTGTTTGCAGCAAATTGACCAGCGCCTTATTTTCCTGGTGGCCAATGTTCCCTCCATAATAAATCTTTGATTTAATGCCGTATTCCCCGGCAATACGTTTGAGTGCAAGCCCGGAAGCAATAGCGTCTGGGTCTGGGTTGTTCTGTAAAAAAATAGCCAATCCATTATTCGTGGCCTCCCGGAGAACTTTTACCAGTTTCGAGGCAGACCTTCTTAGTTTTGCAGATTCCAGTTCATTGAGAATTGCATCCGAGAGTATCCTGGCCGATTCAACAGCACGGTCGGCGCCGGCAGCCATTGATTCAGAGGATTCTTTATCGTCTGTCACTTGCGTTAAAACAAATTTGTCAGGGAATAATTCCTTGATGCGTTTTATTAAGGCAAGGTTTTCTTTAGGGTTTTTTTGTAAGATAATAAAGGCTACCGGGTCTTTCCCTGGCAAAGAACTAAAGTTGTAGGCATAAATATCTGCGGTTATCGTAGTGATATTAAATTCTTTTAAGGTATTTAAGGCCTGTTCATCCTTGTCTATTACAAGTATTTCCTCTTCACCGGATTTGCTTAAATTTTTGACCAATGCCATAGCAACACAATCGCAACCAAGGATTATATACATAACTTTATTTCCTTAAAAGATTAAAACCTATTCCATAACGCAGTAAGCAAGCAGCAAAATCCCTCGTAAGAAAGCCTGCCTCTATCCATGCCCGGCAGGCAGGCGTGAGTGAATAGGGGGGAGAATCAAGGGGATTGCAAAAAAAGCGAACATGGTAAAAATAAAATTTTTACCGGACACTATCCTTATAATTCAACAAAACGATTGGCAATTATACGATTATGTTTTTTTCAAGTCAACAGTAAAAACAAATGACCATAAATTTAACCTTATACAAATATTGAGGTTACAATAAAAAAAAGGGGGCAAAATACTTGTTTTGCTGAAATCATACACTAGTTTTGCCTTGAATAAAAGGCTTGGTGTTAAGTAACATCATGTATCGAATATTTTTAAGGTCTTTTTATCGGACGGGGGCTTCATCCCGCCACTATTTTTAAACCCCTTTTTTCGGATATTTCACTATGTCGTTAACCGAAGTTATCAAAAAAGCAGGCATTTCTGAAGACCGGTGGCAGGAATCTATTGATAAGCATGATGTTGTCAGAGAAGAATATGATGGCATCTCCTATTACCGGATAATGAGAAAGGTTGGCCCTCTGGAAAAAGGAGCAATAGTCACCTGTGCGGGCATTATTTTTGACTTTCCAAGGATTGCAAGGATATTGCATCTGGAGAACGGATTAAAGAATGCGTACACACAACCATTTTATGTTGAAGAAAAGGTTGATGGTTATAATGTGAGAATTGTTTGTATCCGGGGAAAAGTGCTCGCCTTCTCACGAGGTGGATACGTTTGCCCGTTTTCTACAGACAGGATAGCTGATTTTCTGGAGATACAAAAAATATTTGCCGACCACCCCAACCTAATTGTTTGCGGGGAATTCGCGGGACCTGATAATCCTTACAACATTGAATGTCCCCCTTACGTTAAGGAAGATATACGCTTTTTTGCCTTTGATTTAATGCTGAAAAATACTTCTCAAAACCTTCCTGTTGAAGAGCGGTTACGAATCTTCGATAAATATGGCATGCCTACCGTAAGGCGATTCGGGCGTTTTTCTTCTGCAGATATCCTTGCCCTAAAAGAGATTGTTAAAGAATTAGACGATGCAGGCAGCGAGGGCATTGTTTTCAAACCAACGTGTAAAGAAGAAAAAACCCTGAAATATGTTACTTTCGGGTCATGCCTGCGTGATATACGCTGCAACGCTCCGCTCATGGCGGAAATAGCGTCAGAATACTTTACTCATCGTATAATCCGGGCAGCTATGTATCGTTATGAGCAATCCAATGAATTAAGCACTAAAGATTTTACTGCCCTGGGTGAAGCATTATTAAAACCCATTTACGAAAGTGTTAAAAAGGCTGCGGTTGGAGAACTTATCAGGGAAGAATTTCTTCTCCGTTTTCGTGAAGAGGAAAACATTCAACGGATGATGGACCATTTGCAGAAACGCAAGGTACATTTTGAAATACAATCAAAGGAAAAGGCAGGCTTTTATTGGCAGGTACGTTTTGCCAGGAAATGTTACGCGTCGTATGACATCCTGCAAAGCCATTTAGGTGGGATGGCACATGTAGACTGATTTTTTGCAAGCTAGCATAGCGAGAGATAAAAATCCGAAACACGAAATACGAAATCCGAAACAAATTCTAATGACAAAATGATTTGAAATTCTAAACAAGTGCATCTTTCGTATTTCGTGTTTCGGATTTCACAACTAAAGGTACTATACTCAATCAGACTGGAATCACGGGTTTCTGACGTGCTCATTCATTACCTTCTATGCCCTTTTAATTGTGCTCAGATTGGGATTATACTCAATCAAACCGAAGCCAGTGGTTTCAGTCTGATTGAGTATATACATTATATTTATGCCCTTGGATGGGTTTTATCATACACCTGTTTCAGGCGTTCCGTGGTTACATGGGTGTAAATTTGTGTTGTGGAGAGGCTGCTGTGCCCTAAAAATTCCTGTACCGCCCGCAAGTCTGCGCCGTTATCCAGCAGATGGGTGGCAAAGCTGTGCCGGAAAGTATGAGGGGAAACGTGAAGGTGCATGGCGGCTTTTTTCATGTACTTTTCGATCATTCTTGCAACACTACGTTCTGTAAGACGTCCGTGAAATTTATTTAAAAACAATGCCTCGTTATCCGCCTTTCTTTTCTCCAAATACGATTGTATTGCATTTAAAGCATGATTCCCCATCGGGAGTATGCGTTCTTTCCTCCCCTTGCCGCACACCTTTACTATTCCGCTATGAAAGTCTACGTCTGCAATGTTAATTCCCACGAGTTCACTAACCCTCATCCCAGTGCTGTACAGGGTTTCCATGATTGCTTTGTCGCGCAGTCCCGGTAAATTGCCAGTGTCTGGCTGATTCAGGAGTATCTCCGTATCGTTAATGCTCATAAAACCGGGAAGTTTTTTATCCGTCTTTGGAGTCTTAATCTGTTCGACCGGATTATATTCTAAAATTCCGTGTTGACATAAAAATTTGTACAGAGAACGTATGGAGGCCAGTTTTCTTGCTACAGTAGTTTTGGAAGGATTCTGTTTTTTTAAAAAAGCAAGATACTTCCGCAATTGCAGGCGGGTAACACCGGCAAGGTCTGTACACCCCTCACCTTTAAGAAATGAAAGATATTGGCCAAGATCGTTTCGGTAAGCCCGCAGTGTTTGCGGTGAATAGTTCCTGTCATTTTCAATATAGGCAAGATATCTGTCGATAAATCCTTGTATGTTCTCGTTTGATGGCGACATTTTCATTTTTGCTTAAAAAAATTGTAACACTTTAGTTTTTTGAAAAAGTAGGGGGCGAAGCATTTCTCCGTTTGGGTATGAATGCATTTATGACAATATACAGCAAATGCTTTGCCCCTACACTGCGATTATTGGAATTTTTCAAAAAACTAAAGTGTTACAAAAAATTACGTATAAATACTTGTTAGAGATAGCGGCGATGTTAGCAAAGTCAGAATTGAATAACAAGGGCAAAAGTTGCAGCGTATTATGTCTGTGAATTGCCTTGACAAAAATTTCCAGCGCCCCTAGAATTGCCTTTCCGGGAAACGCCGCGCTGTCACCCGTATTCTGTAACGGCTGCAAAAAAATTACCATGAGGTTCAAGGATAATTATCATGAAGTTGGATACATGCGTTACTGGCAAAGTTACTGCCTTTGAGATGAAGGAGGCGTGCGCTCCCCTGGAAGCGTTTTGCCGGTTTTTAAAGAACCCAAATGTTTTCTTTCTCGACAGCGCACTGCCTAACGGTGAGATTTCAAGGTATTCCTTCCTTGGTTTTAGCCCGTTTTTAACAATAAAAACGAAACACAATAAAATACGTATAAAAGACAAAGACGGAAGTCAGGAATGCGAGGGAAATCCATTTGAATATCTTCGAAAAATATTGAACCGGTTTTCTTTGGAAAATACCAGTGACTCCCTGCCTTTTCAGGGTGGGGCTGTGGGATATTTTGGGTATGACCTATGTCATTATATAGAGAAATTGCCCAACAATGCCGTGGATGACCTTGAATTGCCTGATATATACATGGGGTTTTACGATATTATTATCTCCTATGACAATCTTCTGGAAAAGTGCTTTGTGGTGGGAGTTGACTTTGGAATGGATAATACATTGAATGACAGGATAGGGCAGATAACGGAAATATTGTGCGGAAAATCTGAAGAATCCGGAGGAATGTTTAATGACCGGGATACGGACAGGGCTGTTGATACGGAATTAAGGTCTAACTTTACGAAAGACGCCTATATGAAAGCCATCCGGCAAATAAAAAAGTATATTTCGGCAGGAGATGTGTATCAGGTAAACTTATCACAAAGGATTGAGGCGCATATAGACATGCCTGCGTATGAATTATACAAAAGATTGCGCAAAATCAACCCTGCTCCGTTTGCATGTTATCTTGGCTTTGATGACGTTTCTATAATCAGCTCCTCTCCGGAAAGGTTTCTTCGTGTTTCTAATCGTCAGGTACAAACACGTCCGATAAAAGGCACAAGGCCAAGAGGTAAGAACGCATTGGAAGACGAAGAGATGAAACAAGCCTTGCTGTCCAGCCAAAAAGACAATGCGGAGCTTACCATGATAACAGACCTTGAACGGAATGACCTCGGACGGGTCTGCAATTACGGATCTATTAAGGTCATAGAGGAAAAAGCTTTGGAAACATATCCTACGGTCCATCATCTGGTATCAACGGTAATAGGAGAATTGCACGAGAGATACGACATAATCGATCTGCTCAGGGCGACTTTTCCCGGGGGATCTATTACCGGAGCCCCTAAGATCCGCGCAATGCAAATTATTGATGATCTTGAACCCTGCCAGAGAAGTGTATATACAGGCTCGATAGGGTATATTGGGTTTAATGGAAATTTAGACCTTAATATTGCAATACGTACCTTTATTATGAAAGGGGAAACCGTGTATTTCCAGGTTGGCAGCGGCATTGTTGCAGACTCTGACGCAGAAGATGAATATGAAGAAACATTGCATAAGGCCAAAGCATTGATTGAATCACTTAACCCATGCCTGACGCTATCTTCTTAAACGATACAATAGTTGACGCGACGAAAGGGGTTCTCAGCACCTTTGACCGGGGTTTTCTTTACGGTGATGGTCTATTTGAGACCGTCAGGGCGTATAATAAAAACCCCTTTAAGCTGGAAGATCACATAGCCCGCCTTTCAGATTCGGCGCAATTTCTTTGCATACCTTTCCGATATACCTGCGATCAAATAAGGCATATTATCGGTCAGCTTCTTGCAAAAAATCATTTATCCGATGCGTATATACGCTTAACACTCTCCCGCGGTTATAATGCCAATGGATTTATCCCCGTGCGCGAGACCGACCCTACTTTTGTAATTCATACAAAACCCTTGGCCCCTTATCCGGAGCTATTGTATAAAACGGGGGTAAAACTCATTGTTTCTCAGACACGAAAAAGCGCCAGTTGCCCAATTTCCAGGCATAAAACACTCAATTATTTAACACCTTATCTCATCAAAAAAGAGGCATTGGAAGCGGGGGCGCATGATGCACTGATTTTAACCACAGAAGGCAACGTGGCGGAATGTTCCGTCAGCAATGTTTTTTGTGTCAAAGACCAGGCAGTCTTTACTCCGTCCCACGACGCAAATATTTTGTCTGGAATTACCAGGGGAGTTGTTATTGATTTGTGCAAGGAAAGCGACATTCCGTTAACAGAAAAACTCTTTGGTCTTCATGAAATAGCCACGGCAGATGAAGTCTTTATCACAAACTCTCTTATGGAGATTATGCCTGTTTCATCAATAACCGGAAATGCCTTAGGAGACGCGTTTCCCGGGAAAATCACCGGATTACTTTCGGCGAAATATAAAATGCTGACCCACTGAAGACAACCACGGCAAAACAACCTTTTAGCACCTTAATTGTTCTATCAATTGCAGTTACGACAATTTTCCGCAGTTGTTTTTTGTTATTTCTTCCTGTCTGTTGAGTTGACCGCACAAAATGCCGGTTTAACCGTCATAATAAATTGATTTTTCTGAAATCTTAAAAAAAATCGTAAGTCCCTGTTAAAAAAAAGCTTAATTTTTTCAATATATTGTACAATACCGAAAGCACAATACAATGTATTGTGTTTTTGCTTGACAAAGCCTTTTTTTCTTGTATAACTATCCATCTATCTGCCTGTGCAATATGACGGCAGAAAGATTCGGTATGCAATATAAAAGGGTTGTGCCGTATTTTTATTTCAGGAATCTTCAAATGAGAGGAGGTGTAGCGGATAAAACAGGAAGTTTGTTACTTTGGGGAATGGGGGGAATAAGTTCGTTTAAATGTATTGGCATGATTGGAAAACGAAAAATTCTGGCTATATACAAAAGAAAGAGGGATAAATGACTACAGCAGTATTAGAAATACCTGAAGCAAAGCATGTTATGTGCGATGTAGAAGAGGTACAATTAATAATAGAAGAAAAACTGAGTGCCTTTGATAAGGCAATTGAAGGGCATGACTTTCTGGAAATAGACGGTGATATAGAAGGCAATTCGCCAGAAGAACACTCGATAAAGATTATCAACCACAGGGCGGAATGCGCATATTCTATCAGTATCGATGCGGTTATCAGACAAGATTTAGACTATGTAATAGATTCGCTCGAAACAGGGAATACCACGCGCCTCTATGGGATAACAAGAATTGTGGGATATTACAGCCGTGTATCCAATTGGAATAAATCCAAAATCAGCGAATTACATGACAGGCATACCGGAAGATATTCTGTATAAGTATTATCCGGGCATTTGCATGCGTCGCCAAAACCGGAAGGAAATGGTTTAACAGCGTTAAGCAGCGGCGGTAAATCTTCCATTTCAAAGGACTCATTTTTAAAAAACCATTGCAGCAAAGAACGTATTCATGTTCATGTGCTGCAATGGTTTTTTTTATTCTCTGAATCCCGGAGCAGTGTGCATGCTTTTTCAGACAATGTTGGCGGAGGGAGGGATTCTTACGGTAAGCACAGGGCATGACGCCTTTCGCACAACCTTTTCCGCCACACTCCCCATCATAACTTGTGCGAGGCCGCTCCTGCCGTGTGTACCAATCACAATAATATCTACCCCCAGTTTTTCTCCTGCATTGACAATTTCGTTAAAAGGTATCCCCTTTTCAACAATTGTTTCTACTTCTAACAAATCTGTAGTACCCTCCGGAGCACTTTTTAACAGATCGGCATGGATTTTTGACATCGTTGCTTCGTCAAGGTTGTACGGGCTAAATTTGTATATTTCCGTATCATATGCACGGGTATCAATTACATGCATAATATACAACTTCGCTTCATCTTTTAATGCCAGAGAGGCTGCATATTTTAAAGCAAGGTAAGAACATTCGGAATGGTCTACAGGACATAATATTTTTTTGAACTTTATCATACAATCTCCTGTTCTGTTTGAAAAAAATAAGAAGCACAAAAAATGAGTAACATTTTTATAAAATAAAATATATTCACTATTTAAGGCATATACCGTATTGCCGTCAGGGATTTTTTGCGTAAAACATCACATGCCAATACCGTCAATAACCGCACCACATTTTGAACACTTTGAATTGGTAATATTATTTTCAAGGATTTGATAGCCATATCTTTTTATGAGTATTTTATTGCATTGATAGCAATACGTATTTTCTCCCCCTTCGCCGGGGACATTGCCTTCGTAAACGTAGCGCAGTCCCGCCTCCAAACCAATTGTACGCGCCTTTCTTAATGTTTCAACCGGAGTAGGCGGTGTATCGGGCAACCGGTATCTTGGATAAAAACGACTAACATGCCAGGGGATTTCGGGTCCGACACTCCTGATAAATCCGGCAATCTGTTTTAATTCCGAATCGGAGTCATTAATTCCGGGAATGACAAGGGTGGTTATTTCTATCCAGATGCCCAATTCTTTATAAGCACGGATACAATTCAGTACAGGTTCAAGTCTTGCCCCGCAAATCCTTTTATACGTTTCGTCGGAAAAACCTTTCAAATCGATATTTGCCGCATGAAGACAGGGCTGTATTGTTGACAAAGCCTCATATGTCGTGTATCCATTCGTTACGAACACGTTCAAAATTGACCTTGAAGAGGCCAATTTTGCAATTTCATAGGCATATTCAAAAAAGATAGTGGGTTCTGTATAGGTGTAGGCAATGCTTTTACAGTTATACTCCAGGGCGTCTTCAACAATCTTTTCCGGCGGTACTTCTTTGCCGGGTATCTTGTCTGAATCTTTGGGGAGTTGTGATATTTCATAATTTTGGCAATTAAGGCATCTGAAGTTACACCCGGCCGTTGCAACAGAGTAAGAAGCTGACCCTGGATAGAAGTGAAAGAGTGGTTTTTTTTCTATCGGGTCTATATTTTCTGAAATAAGTTTTCCATACACGAGAGAATATAACGTCCCCCCGAAGTTTTGCCTGACATGGCAAATGCCTCTTTTGCCATCAGTAATCACACAGGTATGATTACAAAGGTGGCATTTTACCTTACAATCGCCGAGTTTTTCATAAAACATTGCTTCACGCATGTTATATCAACCTCCCGTACTTTTTATAAGGAATGAACGACTCTTTGTTTATTTTTCAAAAAAAATAAACTGTAAAGTTTTTTCTTTATTCCGATAACAAAAGAAGCTGCTGCTTTCCACTCACTTTGCATAAAGTATAACAAAATTACTGTAATGATATGAATATAAAATTAAATTAGGTTGGGCTTTCGTCTTTTAAAACCCAACCTAATTCAAGATAAATAATAATTGACATTTATTTTGTTTGTGGTATAGTACCGCCGAATATTTCATCGTTTGAAAAAGGCAAACCAATCGCGAGGTTGGGACGCAAAGCCATGGGTCTTCAGCGTAAGTTATGCATACGGGAAGATTGCCAGGTTACCAAATATGCCGTTCGCGCTTTGTTAGAAGTATGAGAATTTTCGGGAAATCTTAACAAAGCGCATTTGGTGAACTTGCATGATAATAAAGACCCAAGCCTTTGCATTACTATGGTTTTGGGTCTTTTTTTTTTGAATAAAGGAGGTAAAAAACAGATTGAGATACATGAGCGAAGGCAATTTTAACACACAGATAAGGGATAAATATATTTTTTACGTTCAGGCGTCTATACGATGATACGATGTATTTTGTGATGATGTTGTCTTAAATAACTTTTTTTTATGGGAGAGTAAAAATGTTAAAATTTAGAAAGTGGAGGAATGCAGGTTTTACCTTGATTGAGTTGCTGGTGGTAATTGCCATTATCGGCATACTTGCCGGCATCTTGCTGCCGGTGCTGGGCAAGGCGCGTGAATCTGCCCGTAAGACGCAGTGCGCTTCAAATTTGAAACAGATTGGACTGGCGCTGAATATGTATTCAAATGACAATAGTGAGCAATTTCCTGGATATAGTCTTAACACTACTACACCGGTTGCGGAATTAAATTCGCTCGGATTGCTTTATAACCAATATATAACTGATAGGAAAATTTTTAGATGCCCAAGCGATGGCGCCGTCACTGAAACATCCAACTTAAGTTTGGTTGGTAGCAGTACTTGTATGGCGAGTACGTGTAGTTACGGATATGACGATAACCATTTATCATCAGATGATGCCGGTGTTGTGTTGGCGGCCGATGCCAGAGGTACGTCTACCTCGAATTATCTTTCAGATAATCATAATACTAATGGACAAAATGTCCTTTATTTAGATGGTCATGTTGAATGGAAAGGCACAACAACGTGTGGGTATTATGATGATAATACAAGTTCATATGACAATATTTATGCTTTTGGTAGTACTTATGGCGGCAATAACATAACAAAAGGAACAGAAACAGCCATAATGCAGTAATTTAAATATTTTATGTTTTTTAATATAAAAAGGGGTAATATTCAAAAGGGATATTGCCCTTTTTTTATTATCTGTTCAACGAAGCGTGTTCATTATAATTCATCTCCACCTTCATCTTCATGAGATACTTACCATGTCCAAATTAAAACCCAGGAGCATTTCCGGTTTTACATTAATCGAATTACTGGTGGTAATTGCAATTATCGGCATTCTTGCATCCATCCTCTTGCCTGTTTTGGGAAAGGCGCGGGAATCCGCACGTAAAACACAGTGTGCATCAAATCTGAAGCATATTGGCCTGGCGCTTCGAATGTATGCCAATGATCAGGAGGGTGCATTTCCTGCCGGAGGAAGCACAGGCATGGAATCGCTCGGCGCGTTGTACAATAAATATATAAGCGAGCGAAAAATATTTCGTTGCCCAAGCGATAGCAGCGTGAGCGAAGCGAATAATCTGAATCTGACGGCGGTATCTGACATTTTGTCCCCAAATACTTCATTTACCACTGCCAGTTGCAGTTACGGCTATGACGATACCCACATACTGGACGATGACCCGGGCGTAATCATAGCCGCAGACGCTCAGGGAACAAGCACTACCGGACTTTCAGACAATCATAATGAGACGGGACAGAATGTGTTATATTTAGATGGACATGTGGAATGGAAAGGCACGACAACCTGCGGATATTACAACGGTTCTACGTATGATGATATCTATTCCGGTACAGGAGATGGTACAGATACCTACATAGCGCCGTAACGATTTTCCTGATTTTTCAGGTGAAAAAAGAACAGTATGCAATATTCTTTTTGAATAGTACGCCCCTTTTTTGTTATAAAGTAGGGACGATGCATTTGCCAGTTTGGGTGTGAACGTATTTATGAGAATTTGTAGAAAATGCTTCGCCCCTACTTTAAATTTGATTATCAAGAAAGGAGAAACGATGATACTTAATCCTGAAAAACATCTAAAAGACGCTAGACAGAGATTTTACAATTATATAGAGGAAGATGTTATCCTTTGGCTTAATGAAAGAGGGATAAAGGTCAGGCTCGATGAGGTCGAATTTGTTTATGGCACAAAGGAACATTTTAATTCCCTGGGATATACCGAGGGCTATTTTGCCGAATATTCAACAAAAGGGTGGAATAAGGTACAGGAGAATGAATTATCCGAAGAAGGGTTAAAGGAATTTAAAAAATCAGGGGGATTGCTCTGGCCAAATGTGTGGTATGCAGTACGGCTCAAAGAAATAGATGAAATACTTCCGCTGGAAACCGGAGCAATCGAAGAAGCCATTTTAAGCGGTGGAATCCCGGAAAAATACCGGGTTCAACATTAACGGGAAAATTAAAAAAACGACAGGATAGTAGAAAAAATGTAACAGTTTAGTTTTTTGAAAAAACCCCGGCGGGTTCAGGTTTGTAACCTGAACCCGCGATTCAATGTTCAATTCTCAAATTGTTGCTCATTTGCCTTTATTCTTTTACATTGAGCATTGAGTATTGAACATTTTTTAGTTTTTAAAACGTAGGGGCGTAATTTACTCCGGGATCAGGGGTTTTATAAATTGTGAAACGACATACCTGTTATCAGCAAGTTTTCGATAGAGAGCAAATAAAACTGATTTTATAACGGGCAGTTTGAATAATACACTCAATATCCTGTAACCTCTTAAACGGCTAATAATTTCCGGTATTGCTGCGTCTCCCTCCAACGTCTGCCCATCGGGAAATATCAATTGCAAAGATTGCATGCATCTCTCTTCTGCAAGCCAGGGAAAGCGAAGTCTTCGTTCCTCAGACTGACACGGAACGAATTCAAAGATGCCTTTTCTTATTGCATGCAATTCAATCCACTTCATACTTCCCCGGCATAAACTACATTTATCGTCATAAATGAGCGCAACGTTCTTCATTGCCTGCGTCGATACTTTTTATTATGAATCCTCATTGTTTCTCCGGAATCTCTATCTCGCATAACCTGATGCCGGATAAATTCGAAATATCTTTCACCGGCAAGCTTCCGTCATAGAGGCTTTCCAAAATCGCATTACCGTTATTGTAGACTGTGACGGGAACATCGTTAATATTCCTCTGGAGTAAAAATGTATAATGAAACCTTGTTCTGTCCCCGGCATTTCTTGCCATGACGGCCACGATCCTGTTGTTTCCCTTTCTCAATTTATCCGATGCATCACAAAAACCTCTTTGCTGAAACGTTTCAGACTTTTTTGTGTCGATAAAAACCAATGCCACTTTGTCGCCTTCGGATATTTCCTTGAGTTCAAACCCCAGCCCATCCATTCCGTCCGCTACAACAATTTTTAAAGGAGTCGTATGGGTGACTCTCTTCGTATCCTCCCATGCGTTGGGGTTGTTTAAGAAATAGTCTACAATATTTTCACGTGCATAAGTGTCATTGCTTCCCGGGAAAGAAAGCATCAGTATAACCATAAATAAAATTGCCATTTTCAAAAAGCCCATATTTGTCATTTACCTCTTTGCATAAAGTGAATGTGTCCTGATATAGTTTTCCACGCGCTCGGGAACTAAATATTTTATACTCAATCCTTTGCTTAACTTTTTCCTTATTTCCGTTGAAGATATGTCCAGAGAAGGAATCCGAACCATCAATTTTTCAATTTCTGCCTTCTTTTTGCCGCAAATAGCGCTTTTCTTTATCATTTCGCTATTCAGCGTAATAGGAAACCTGTTGACAACGATAAAATGACACATGTCAGAAAGCGCCTCAATATCCTTCCATGTGTTGATTTCATTTATCATATCTGTGCCCAGGATGAGGAATAAATTATGCTCCGGTCCGTATGTCTTCCGGAGTATTTTAATCGTGTCAATGGTGTATGATTTTCCGGGACGCTTTATCTCGATATCCGATACCTCAAAATGCTTATTATCCCCGATTGCTTGTTTTACCATTTCATACCGGTGAAACGAGTCTATCAGACCGCCTGATTCCTTATGCGGAGAAATGCCTGTGGGGATAAATAGTATTTTGGACAAGTTTCTCTGCTGAAATACCTCTTCCGCAACAATTAAATGCCCAATGTGAATCGGATTAAATGATCCGCCAAATATGCCTATATCCATCATGTGTTTTTAGCTTGATATTTACAGTGTTTCAATGGTAAAAGTTTGATAACATATAACAAATTAAATATCAGAACTATAGCAATTATTTCTTTGGGATAAAAGCATATTGCATAATTTTAGAGGGGCAGACGTAATTGAAGATTGCATATTTTGATTGTTTTTCCGGCGTTAGCGGAGATATGATCCTCGGGGCATTCGTGGATGCGGGACTCGATATTCATTTGTTAAGAACCGAACTGGAAAAACTCCATCTTCATGGATATGAACTCGCCTGTGAAAAGGTGAAACGCGCCGGGATCGCCGGCACAAAGGTGTATGTGAATATTCCCGAACGGCATGAACATTCGCATACCGCGGGCCACACGCACCATCTTACCTTTCCCGATATTCGTTTGATTATTGAAAACAGCCGGCTTCATCAGCAGATTAAGGATAATGGCGTTAAAATATTTCATCGACTTGCTACCGTTGAAGCAGAGATCCATGGTACTTCCATCGAGGATGTGCATTTTCATGAAGTGGGCGCTGTAGACTCAATTGTTGACATTGTTGGTTCTGCCATTGGCCTGCATTTGCTTGGCATTGAAAAACTATATTTCTCGCCTGTTCCCACCGGCAGCGGATACGTAAAATGCGAACATGGCGTATTGCCGGTTCCCGCCCCCGCAACTGCCGGGCTTCTGAAAAATCAACTACTGAAATCCGTGGCAATAGAAAAGGAATTAACCACCCCCACCGGCGCGGCGATTATAACAACCCTGGGAGAAGGGCTTAAGACCATGCCGGAAATGAAGGTTCTTACCATCGGGTATGGCGCCGGCAGCAATGATAATCCCGAAGTCCCGAATTTGTTGCGTATAGTAATCGGCGAAGATACGCAACGCCAGGAGTCTGATGAGGTATGGGTAGTCGAGACCAATATTGACGATATGCCGGGGGAAATCCTGGGGTATGTAATGGATAAATTATTCAGCGCCGGGGCAGTTGACGCACATTTTACTACGGTGCAAATGAAAAAAGGAAGGCCGGGGATAATCATCAGCGCGATAGTGCCGGAAAAACACCTTTTGTCCGTAGAGGCGGTCTTGTTTAATCAAACCACCACCTTCGGAATACGAAAATATAAGGTGGTTCGCAGCATATTATCAAGAGAGGTAAAAGAATACGAAAGCTCATTGGGGAAAATAAGGATGAAGATTGGCTCGCTTAACGGCGATATTAAAAATATTTCTCCAGAATATGAAGATTGCAAACGAATAGCGGAAGAAAGGCATATTCCCCTAAAACACGTTTATTCTATTATTAACAAAGAACTTGATGCATTTAATCACTTTTAAAAAAAATGATACGGGGAATTTCAGGGACAAGAACCTCTTTTCATCTTATCATACCGATTTTTATTATTGTATGTTTGTCACAATTTGTTTATTTAAATGCGTTATCAAATCAGTTTGTATATGATGACGAATTTATTATTACCAACAACTCCTTCATAAAAACATGGGACAATTTTCCCAAGCTTTTCAATAGGGAATATTTTGAACATTCCGGAGAATTAAGCTACAGGCCTGTCGTTACGGCTACGTATTTTATTGATTACGCCTTGTGGAGGCTTGCACCCGCCGGTTATCACTTCACCAACAACTGTCTGCACTCATTAAACGCGGTGCTGCTTTTTTTTTTGCTTCTGCATTTGTTCAGACACACGGGGGGCGCTTTTGCCGGAGCGCTCCTTTTTGCGTGTCACCCTGTTTTATCCGAAACGGTAAATGCCGTTTGTTTTCGGGAGGATTTATTGGCATGCGCTTTCTTCCTCTCCTCTTTTCTGCTTTATTGTAAAACAAACGCACGTCGTTCGTATTTCCTCTATGCCGCCTCCTTAATATGCTATTTCTTTGGTATATTTTCGAAGGAAATAGCAATTACACTTCCGTTGCTCATTTTTCTCTACGATATGCTCTTTACCGGAACGTGCAAAAAAAACCTGCGTTATTATTCAGGATATGTCTTCGTGACGCTATTTTATCTGATAATTAGATTTGTCCTCCTGCATAATCCTGTGGAGTCAACCGTATCATATCCGGAAAACAGTATTTGTGTAAATTGCCTAACAATGTCAAAGGTATGTGCTTATTACATAAAACTCCTTTTTCTTCCGGTAAAGCTTTGTTCAGACTACGTTATCCCGCGTTCTTTTTCCCTCCGCGAACCTGCCGTTGCGGTATCATTATTTCTTATCGTCTCTGTTGCAGCCGTTGGTTGCAAATTATTTACTTACCATAAGCGCCTGGTATTTTCACCGGTATGGTTTTTTATCACGCTGCTGCCGGTTTTAAATATCATACCCATAGAAAATATCATGGCGGAGAGATACCTTTATCTGCCTGCGGTAAGTTTCTGTATACTATGTGCGGGTTTGATGGTGCATTGCAGGCATACGAGTGTTTTTTGGGGAAAACAGTATGTAATTGCCGCCATTTTAATTGGCACAGTAATATTGTTTTCAATAAAAACTTTCAACAGAAATAAAGTGTGGGAAAGCCAGTCTGCCCTATGGGAGAATACCGCAAAGACGTCGCCGGACAGCTTTAAGGCGCATAATAATCTGGGGAATTTTTACCGGGACTCTGGCAGGCTGGACGAGGCAATTGACGAATTTCACCATGCGCTGAGACTCTTTGAAAATTACGCGGAAGCGCATAACAATCTTGGCATAACGTACCGGAAAAAAGGCATGCATGAGGAAGCATACAATGAATACCAAAAGGCGTTGCAGCTTAATCCTGATTATCCCGATGTGCATAATAACCTCGGCGTTTTATATACAAAGATAAACAGATTTGACCTGGCAATGGAGGAATTTAAACGAGCCATAGAAAGCAAACAGATGTATTCCGACGCACATAATAATCTGGGCATACTGTACGCTTATTCCGGAGAACTGGACTCAGCCATCGAGTCATTTAAAAATGCGATTTCCAGCAGGCCTGACCATCCTGACGCCTATGCGAACCTTGGAACCGCATATTTAAAAAAGGGTATGTACGATGAGGCGATACAACAATTTCTTAAAGCAATCTCATATGACAGCCGGTATGTAAAAGCGTATTATCATCTAAGCACGGCATATTGGAATAAGGGACAATATGAGAAAGCCGCGGAAACGTGCAAAAGGATATTGTCTATCGACCCAACTCACGAGGACACGCTGACGTTGCTCAATACAATCGAACAAAGGCAGGGACGGACGCAGACAGCGCAGTAGCATGGAGATTTGTGTATAGCGTGTTGCAGACATACGGATATGTGTGTTTATTTGTCGCGAATGTAATTTGATTTTAACATTTTATTGTTTTTATAATCAAAGAGCATTTTGTTTCATCTTCTTATTTTTACCGCTTTTTTAGAGGAATTTAAATGATACATTATTACCGGAGGGAAAAATGGCAACTACAAAAGACATAAAGAAGCTTGAAAAAAACGCCTTGATTAAATATGAGGATCTTCTTGATACCCTTCTGGTTTTAGAAGCCATGAAGGCTCAGGCAAAGCCAGGGAAAGAATGGAAGGAACAGAAAGAGAAGCTGATGAAAAATGTTTAAACTCATTATTAGTAACTATTCTGCGTAATCTATTAAGCTACCGAAGCACAACTCGTTTCCAAATTCAT
This sequence comes from Candidatus Kuenenia sp., assembly GCF_039794105.1. GTDB lineage: Bacteria > Planctomycetota > Brocadiia > Brocadiales > Brocadiaceae > Kuenenia. The sequence continues at coordinate 167 of NZ_JBDIWA010000032.1, read as the reverse complement.
GTTCATGTTTGGGAACGTAATGGCACTGGAAACTACATTCGCGGGTTCAGGTTTGCAACCCAATGTCATTAAGTTAAGAAATTGGTTTATAAGGGAAAGCAAATATTTTTTTGCGTGGTTGAATATTTCTTGGAAATTTTCTTCCATTTCTTATAGCAGAATTGTTT
>NZ_JBDIWA010000031.1:0-44641 GCF_039794105.1 Candidatus Kuenenia sp. | reverse complement strand
ATTACGTTTAACTCGGCATTGATTATACCACCTAACTTATTGTTAATCAAGATGATATATCGTTTTTTTGTGATGCTTTTCTTAACTTAATGACATTGGGTTGCAAACCTGAACCCGCGAATGTAGTCGCACGCAGACAGGGGTGTTTTGAATTTTATGCTTTGTCATTAGAATTTGTTTCGTATTTCGTATTTAGCATTTCGGATTTCACCATTAAATATTTTGCCAAAAAATGCAAAGAAATTACGGATAAGGTACTATCAGGAATTTCTCAATGAGTTGAGGTTTTTAAAATAATTTCTACCTCCCACCGTCCACAGTCGGCAATCGGCAATTTGCCGACTGTAGATTGCCAATTGCCGACTGTATTGAACCATTTAACTATTTTACACCTGCAGACAAATAGATCTTGATTGCTAAAAAAATATATTGGTATTTTATCGGCTTTTTTGGGGGGGTTGCCCTCCTGTTCTGGGAACTGGATGACATTGTCGGTATCCACAGAGACGAAGCGATATTTGGCCTGTTAGCGGAAATGATTCTCGAAGGAGTGCGGCCTCTCACCGGTATTTTCAACAATTATACATCTCCGGTCCATTCATACATGCTTGCTGTTTGCGTATGGTTTTTTGGGAATTCTGTGTGGAGTCTGCGGTGTCTGGGCCCCGTCTTTACCCTCATAACCATTATTGCAATTTTTGATATTATACGGCAACATTGCGTTATCCGGGCGCGATGGACAGCCGGCCTTCTTCTCACCTTCCCGCCCGTTGTAATGCTTTCACGGCTTTGCGGAGAAGTCTTTGTGCTTAATCCCTTTTTCTTTTTCGGGACAATTTGGATATACGTAAAACTCTGTAATAACGCAAAAAAATACGTCCGGATAACAGGATGGATACTCTCCGGTTTTGTTCTGTCGTTTGGAATCTGGAATCACGTAATTTTTCTCCCAAGCGCAGTTTCTCTCGTCATTTGCTATGCACTATTCAGGTGGCCCGGACTGCGGCGTTTTTTAATCCATGGTATGTTTTGCCTTATCGGGTTTTCAATTGGACTGATACCACGGTTTGTTTCAATGCTTGCGCTAGGAATGGACTTATTTCCCCAAAAACCTTCCATTCCTCCGGCTTCATTGAAAACCGCGCTCTTAAATCTTCTCTATACCCTATCGGGAGACGGACTTTACGCGCGGTTTTCAGGGGGAAGCATCCTCCCATTCGTATGGGGAATCCCGGCAATATTAGCGATCTTCGCAACAATATTCCTTGTTTCAAAACATGATAAAACGGAAAAGAAGATGTTTTGGGGTATCATTACCTTTATTGCCATTAACTTTGCCGGTATCTGGCAAATTACGCCATTCGGTTCTGTCGGTTCGCGCATATGGCTGATTATCGCATGGGTATTACCTGTTTTCTTAGGGTTTTGCAAGACAAACGCTAATAGAGGGTTGTGGCGTGTTTTGGGCGGCATTGTGATTTTAATAAATTTGACATTGTTGGCGGCAAATTATTATATTCCAAACAGCCGTTCAAACGGCGTAATAGAACCTTCCGTTTATGTGGGCGGTAAAACCGACAATACATGGGATTATTACGATCACCGCCAGATCACGGAAGCACTGCTTCAGTCAGATGCGGAATACATTTTTATTTCCAATATTAACGTATTTACCTTCTACTATTTAACTCCGGAAGACCAAAGACACAGGATAAAACTGCTTTGGCCCGTCATATTGGGAGGCGGAGGAAATACCCCGGAGAAAGAAAAGCTATACGGGCAGATAACCTACAAAGGGCAAATGCCCAAAACCGCCCTTTTTGTTTTTTATAACACAGACAAAGATTATCTGGCACATTTTATACAGCAACCGTTTTACAACATGACGGTTCAGGCAAAGGACATTGCCGTTCCAGGATTTCTTATTTACCGTTTAAAATAATATTGCAACATATTTGTTACAGGGTCAAATGGTTTTATACTGGTTGAATTATTTTGTGGAGATTGTAAAGATACCGCTATTTGGGGATTCTTTAATGTTGCGGGTATACACCCAGCCTACCTGCCCTTTTGCGGTTTTTACAAAAGCCGCCTTTTCCATTTTATTGATAAACACAATTTTTTCCCCGTGATGCGCTTTCCCAATTACACCGGAGAGCTTGCCATTTTTATAATTTTCCAATAAATATATTTCTTCTTTCGTTATCGTTACACGACTTTTGCCGCTACTGCCCATAAGTCTGAATCCGCTCGTTTTTTGAAGTGATTTCGCCACAAATAATACGAAGGCTGCGATAATAAATAGTAGTATAGTGGTGGTAAGCAGCTTTTTTAGCATGATGACATTCTTTTACTCTTTTTTTATCTGATGAAAAAACAGGACAATTGTCAGGTGGTATTCTAAGGGAAAAAATGGAATATGTCAAAAATGTGAAAATAAAAGTGGATTTTCTTCCCAAACAAGCCGGAAAAGAAAATAAAGGGAGAAGGGAGGGAAAAGTCCTAATACATTTTAAAACGATTTTTTGTTGCCACTGGAAAAAAGCAGGTTTGCAATCCGTATGCTACATTACCGTATTCTCTTTTGGCGGAAAGCAGGAATCGTCGTTTTCTTTACCGCCCTCATCTTTTTTTCTTTTTCGGCGAACACAGCATCGTAGAAAAAAGCGGCGGCCACACCGCCTAAAACAGGACCTACCCACCAAACATAATGGTTTGCAAACTGCCATGACGCGATGGCTGGCCCAAATGCCCTTGCCGGGTTCATTGCACCACTGCTAATCGGGCTGCCAATAAGGACGCCGAACAACACAACAAGCCCGATAGTTAATCCGGAAAAACTACCAAAAGACCTTTTATCAATTGCCGTCCCAAAGACTGTAAGAACGAGCAGAAAACTAACGATAAACTCCATAACGAGTCCCTGCATTACAGAAATCCCGTCCCCTAACGTGCTTGATCCCAGATAAACCGTATATATTGCTTCAGGAAATAAAATCTTAAGGACAAAACCAGCCAACGCAGCGCCGGCAATCTGTGCTGCAATGTACTTTATAGCCAGATTCGGATTCATCCTTCTGGTGACCCAACATGCTATTGTAACAGCAGGGTTAATATGTGCGCCTGAAATATAGCTTAGTGCATATGTTATAGAGACAATTGCCAATCCATAAGCAATGGAAATCCCTAAAACCCCAATACCGACCCCTCCTGCTTTCCGCAGGTAATAATCTGTACAAATTGCGCCGGCAGCAATAAAAACAAGCGTAAAAGTGCCTAAAAATTCTGCAATGTATTTTTTGAATGAGTCCACCCCAGATTTCTCCTCTATTAAGTTTCTAAAACACAAAATCTAAAAAATGAAACCTTCACATTTTTCTACAGGACAAACATCTAACAGGATGAAGCTTAAAACAACACGAAACCTTATAGTTACTGTATTATTTTTAAAAAAACAAATTCCACCCTTAAAACGGGAATTTTAGAATAAAAAAAAGTAATTTATCTCTAAGATATTTGCTGGCATGCTTTTGAAGAAATCGCCCATTTCGTAATGCTTATACATTTAATCCTGGTATTTGTCAAGTGTTTATTTTGACAATTTTTACGTAAAAATGAACAATATTTAATAATAGTTTTGTCGACGAAATACATCGGGTAGCCGCCTATTAATACTGTAATTATTTCACGGGGGTGGGAATTGAAGTGTTTGCAGATGCGCTATCTTCCTTTGGGGCAGGCGTAATGGTTTGATCCAATTTGATATGTGAGGGAATGGGGAGTTTTTTGTAATTGAGCGTACCATCTCCCAATTGGCCATATTCGTTATTTCCCCATGCCCAAATCGTTCCGTCTTTCTTTAAAGCGAGACTGTGATAATATCCTGCCGCTATTGAAACAATATCGCTGAGTCCATGCACCTTTAATGTAGTATATTGATAATTGGAAGTAGAGCCTGTCCCAAGCTGCCCTGTCCTGTTGTATCCCGTTGACAACACAGTACCGTCCTGTTGCAAAATGAGAGCATGATAGCCGCCGGTTGCAATTGAAACACTATTATTAAGCCCATTAATACGAATTGGAATTTTGCTATTTGTTTGTGTTCCGTTTCCCAGTTGACCATAGGTATTCATACCCCATCCCCAAACACTGCCATCAGCTTTCACGGCTACATTGTAATTGTTCCCGCTTGCAATAAAAACTGCCCCATTGAAATCATAAACCGGCGTAGGGATGGAACTTTCCGTCATAGTACCATCCCCCAACTGTCCATATCCATTGGCGCCCCAACCCCATATTGTTCCATCCGCCTTCAGCGCAAGATTGTGATGATTGCCGCCCGAAACTGCAACAACATTGTTCAGTCCCTGTACTTGCATGGGTTTATATGCATCCGATTTTGTTCCATCGCCTAGCTGGTCTAACTCGTTATTGCCCCATACCCAAACTGTTCCGTCTGATTGCAAAGCAATACTATGGTAGAATCCGGCACCAATCCCAGTGACGTCTTTTATGGTTTTCACCTTTACCGGCGTGTTGCGGTTTTCGTTCGTGCCGTCGCCTAATTGCCCAAATCGGTTATTTCCCCATGCCCAGACGGTTCCATCTGATTTCACGGCAAGATTATGCTCCCATCCGGCAGCAATAGAAACTATACCCTCCAGTCCTTTCACCTGTATGGCAAATTTCCGGGGATTGGTAGTACCATCGCCCAATTGTCCGGTATGGTTACCCCCCCACGCCCAAACAGTACCATCTGATTTCAAAACAAGGCTGTGAGAACCTCCACCTGATATTTGAGGAACGGCAGCAAATAACGAACAACAGAAAGTTAACATTGCCGCTACTATTAAAATACAATAAGAAATGTTACTCGCCATGTTTTCTGAAAACCCCTTCTGTAACTTTATTATCATCGTATCTATTTGCCTGTACTTGTTTTAATATCAATCGGAATAAAAATACATCAAACTTAATATGTGTATAGTTTATAACAATAATACGTTTGAAATTGCAAAAAAAAAATATATTATTCGGTTTCCGTTACTTAAACAATTTCCTTATCCCGAAAAACAATGGCGGAGAGTGTACGAAAAATATCAATATAAATCTTGGCAGCACTTTAGTTTTTTGAAAAATTCCAATAATCGTAATGTAGGGGCGAAGCATTTGCTTTAAATTGTCATAAAATGTGTTCATACCCAAGCGGACAAATGCTTCGTCCCCTAATTTTTCAAAAACTAAAGTGCTACAAATTTTGTATTGCCATTATTCCGTACCCTATGCTAGATTACGCCTGCATATTAGTGAAGATTCGTTAAACCTCAGTATTAGAGGAGAAAAAAAGACATACTATGGAAACAAATGGGAATCGTCTTGTTGAAATATCTGCATTGGGTGAAGTCTCCAGTCCATCAGGCGGAGCAAAGGCATACAGCATATCTCCCGAAGGGATACCTGCCATATTACCAGGCATAGGCGGAATTACTTATAATGTAAAAATTGGGGATAGTGCGATACAATGGGAAGCGGACCATGTTGAGCCCTGTGTATCCATCAGGAATAAAGACAAGGAAGAAAATGGTGCGCTCAATTTATTGGCTTGCATCGGAAATAGCGCAAAAGTTGTGTCTGGAGACGCAAAGGGAGATACAGGCGTCGTTACGGGAAAACATGGCGGCATAGAAAACGTGCTGGTAGATTTTGATGATAAAACTATTGAAAAACTCGTAATAGGCGACAAAATACTTATTCGCTGTATCGGTTTGGGCTTTTCTTTTGCAAATTGCCCACAAATAAAAACCATCAATCTCTCCCCTAAACTTCTAGAAGCATTGCCAATAAAATATGACAAGACAAAAGGGGTGATGCAAATCCCAGTAACACACACTATACCGGCAGCAATTATGGGATCAGGGCTTGGCTCACAACACTGTTATCGGGGAGATTATGATATACAATTGTTCGACAAACAAACAATAGAAAAACATAACCTGGATACCTTACGGCTGGGAGATATTGTAGCGATTATGGATGCGGATCATTCCTATGGAAGAATATATAAAACCGGGGCTGTAACGGTAGGGGTTGTTGTTCACACAAATTGCATAACAGCAGGCCACGGACCTGGGGTTACCACATTGTTTACTTCCGCTGAAGGCAAAATCTCTCCCTATAAAGACAAGAATGCCAATATAGGCGTTTATTTGAATATTGGAAGATTTAGAAAATCCAAAAAAAGAAAAACAAAGTAACATCTTACTTCAATTAACATTGGTACATTAGCACTTATTCCCATGCGTACCAGCGATTCGTTTGGAAACAAGCCGTTTCTGTGGCTGCAGTGTTATAATCACGACGCTGTCAAAGTTTTCCATAAGCACATAATATACAAAGATATGTTAAAAACGTGAACTGTTACAAATATTATAAGTAGTTGTCATTATTGGTCGGGGTGGCGGGATTTGAACCCACGACCTCTTGAACCCCATTCAAGCGCGCTACCAAGCTGCGCTACACCCCGACTTTGGGAATACTATCTTATTTTCCATCTATTATCAACTTTAAATCTCTTCATTATAGATGTGTTGTTTTTCTGAATATGAGATGAAGGGAAATTGTTCGGCGCTGCAGTGCGGTATATTGCCTCTATTTTACAAAGGGACACCGCCTTATTTCCCAATGCAAAATTCACAAGATATTTCTTCCAAAATACTCTCTACCTGGTCTTCTTTCCCTGCAAACAATTTCATTGAAAAATCATTTTCCTCTATATCTTTCTTGCTTAATACGGCATGGGCATAGTATTTATTCTCCAAAATATCTGCAAGTTTGACAATTTCTATCAGCCGTTGTGAACCGGCTGGAAACTCCTTCACGCTATCGAAAGAGTGATGATAGTGTATTACGTCAATGAGTCTTTGCGGGAAATTCCACTTATTTGTTATTAATTCTCCAATTATTGTATGGTCAAAACCAAAAATCTTTATTTCCGCATCAATAGCATCTATCTGTTTTTCATTAACTTCTTGCTGTAATGTTAAATAGGCGTCCGGATACACATTTATAATAAATGCCTTGCCAATATCGTGGATGATTCCTGAAACTGCCGCATCATTAAAAAGATTCCTTTGTAAATGCTTTGCCAAAATCATGGATGCAGCAGATACCTGCATTGTGTGTTTCCACAGAAAATCATCTTTTGTTTTCAAATCTTTCATGATATTTTTCAGGGCATGTTCAATAACAAGAAATTGCAACCCTATTAAACCTAACGTGACAATCGCATCCTTTAAACTTTCCGCCTTTTTTGCCCTCCCGTAAAAAGAAGAATTGGCCACCTTAAACACCCGGGAAACGACTCCTTGATCTTTTTCGACCAACGAGAGGATTTCGTTAATATTTACCTTTGCTTTGCCAATTAAAGTATTTAATTCAATGACAACAGTAGGAGCGCAAGAAATATTTCCCGCTACATCCAAAATTTCTTCGGCGCTATATTTAGTCATAGTGACAACACCATATTTTTAAATTGTTTGCCGCGTTCTTCATAGTTATTAAACATATCATAGCTAGCGCAGGCTGGCGAGAACAATAAAACGCCTCCCGGTGTTGTAAGGGTATTTGCTGTTTGAAAGGCGTCTTTTAAGGTATTTGCAATGCATACATGGGGGTATTCTTTTTCCCCCTTTTTTAAAGAAATAAGTACCTCTATCTTGTTTGCAGTCTTTCCAATAAGAACAACAGCTTTACAGCAATTTGCACAAACTGCGGCAAATTCCTCAAAATCGCTTCCCTTATCGTATCCTCCAGCAATAAGCACAGAGTCCTTAAAACTCATAATTGCGGCAATTGCAGATTCGGGAGTGGTTGCTTTAGAATCATTATAATACATGACGCCTTTTGCCTCTCTTACAAATTCCAAACGGTGTTCTAATCCACAAAAAGAAGTAACTGTTTTTTCAATGGTTTGTTTGTTTGCGCCGTGTAAATATGCTGCACACGCTGCTGCAAGTACATTGTGGAGATTGTGGTCTCCAGGAAGTTTGATTTTTGATACACAGGGTATCGAAATGGTATTCCCATTTATGGATATTACAATATGTTCGTTTTCACGAAATGCGCCATTTTCTACCGGTTGTTGTGTGCTGTACCACAAAACACGGCCATTACATTCTTTTTCCCATGTTCTCAGCTCCGGGTCATCGTAATTCAGAATGGCGGAATCACTCTGCTTCTGATGCAAGATAATATTCTTCTTTGCATGGATATAAGAATCAATGTCTTTATGCCTGTCCAGGTGGTTGGGAGAAATATTTGTTACTATACTTATACAGGGACTCTTTTTAATTGAAGAGAGCGATTCCAGTTGAAAACTGGATAGCTCCAGCACCACAATATCCGCAGGCTTCATTTCTTCGAGTTGCAGAAGCAGTGATTTACCGATGTTGCCGCCAACCCATATCTTATTGGAGGTTTGTTGCAAAATGTCGCCAATCAGTGTAGTTGTGGTGGATTTCCCGTTGCTGCCGGTTACTCCAATTGTGAAAGCGGGACAAAGTTTAAAGAATATGTTCATTTCTGTGTCAATGGGAACGCCGTTTTCCCTTGCAATTTGTATGAATTTTGAATCCATGGGAACTGCAGGGCTGACGATGACCATATCGGTATTGATAAAATCTTCCTCTCTGTGTTCGCCCAGCCGGTAAGTAATCTGCAGATTTTCAAGATGCCGCAGGGATTGTGAAAGGTCTGTTTTACTCTTTATATCCGTTACCGTGACATGCGCCCCCTGCCTTGCAAGAAATTGTGTTATGCCAATGCCGCCCCCAAACACACCAAGTCCCATAACGGTAATTCTTTTATTTTTAAATTCTATATACATTTCACTTGTTTTGTTTATTTCACTCAAAATTAAAAGGAGAAATCGTAACACTTTCGTTTTTTGAAAAACGTAAGAGCGAGAGACGAAGCACGAAGCACGAAAGACGAGAGACGAAGTATGTCCGTAGTCCATCGTCTGTCGTCTGTCGTCCGTCGTCCGTCGTCCGTCGTCCATACATCGTGCGGAAAACAGCGCTATTATTGGAATTTTTCGAAAAACTAAAGTGTTACGAGAAATCCGTATCCCTGATTTCTCCACTAAGGAACTGGTTGTTCCTGTGAAGCTTATAGATAAAACGTTTCTCAAAAGACGCAATCCAGATGATTTTTTTGCGATGCTTTTAACACTCCAACAGGCAGCGTAATGTCTGAATATAACCATTCAATGATTTATTTGCAATAGTGGTGAAGCCGAAAACTATTTGTTTTGCTTGAATTCTCATCAACAAAGTCTTTATCAAAGAACGAAAAACTCTCACAAGAATATTTTAAAATCAAATCCGCTCGATTTAAGAAAAAAATCGCCGCTTAATTTTTAACAAAGTAATGTTTTAAAAAGAGAATTGACAAAGTTACAGCAAAAAATATAATGGTAAACATATGTCCACCAATGAAGAAAAATTAACGGATACTGCTTTAACAAAAAAACAGGCGGATTTTCTAGCCTTTTTGAAAACATCTCTTCGGGAAAAAGGGTATCCGCCTACGGTACGCGAGATTATGCAAGGGATGGGCCTTTCCAGCACCAATATCGTCAAAAAGTACCTTGACATCCTTGCCCGTAAAGGACACATCAAAAAACAATATAACAGTCCCAGGGCTATTGAAATTATAGAAGCCCCGGCTGAAAATGCAGAGACGAATCTCATCCCCATTGTTGGAAGGGTCAAAGCAGGCGCTCCTCATCCGGCAATAGAAGATATTACGGGATATCTTGCAGTAGATAAAACAATCTGCCGTACCGGAGACGCATTTTTTTTGCGAGTTGAGGGAGACAGCATGATTAATGCTCATATACAGGAAGGCGACCTCGTCCTGGTGAGGCCGCAACCGGTTGCCAATAACAGGGAAATTGTAGTTGCCCTCATAAATGACGAGGCCACGGTCAAAAGATTCTATAAGAAGGGAAATACGCTGGAATTGCGCCCGGAACATCCAACGATGAAACCCATTGTACTCCAGGGAGAACAAGATGAGGTTCGCATCATTGGAAAGGTTACTGCGGTGGTGCGGTTGTTAGAGAAGTTACAACAATGATTTCCGGAGGGATAACGGTATGATTACAGAAGTTCATGAATCGATCAAAGTAGGGGCGATTTTTGGTGATAACAAAAAAAAGCTCAAACCCGTTTGGTTTATTTGGAACGGCACAAAATATACAATTCGGGAAATTACCTACATCTGGACGGAAAGGGTTGGAAAAACGGTGATACACTACTTTACGGTTACCGAAGGCGCCAATTTTTTTTCCATCTCCTATAACACTGATACCCTGTTATGGATACTCCATTCCATTTATACCTAAATTGGAGAAAAAAGTTAATAACTATGTAATACCTCTTCCCAAATTCCAAAAGCGTCGAATATAACCCTCTGTTTTTTTGATAATTCCAGACTGGGACAAATGAACCTTGTTGTCTCAAAAGTGGGGACAACTTATCACATTTTGCCTATTTTATGCTCAATTTATTACTGTTTTTCTATTAAAGTGGGAAATTCATATCGTGAAATAGGATAAAATTGCCCATTTGACCCAGTCTGACTGTTGAGGAAAGTTTTAAAACAATGAAGGGCTAAAGTCGTAACGCACAGATATTAAAAGCGATACGATTTCTGCTTGTCGAAGTTGGGTTAAGCTGGCATAGCCAGAACCATTAAATATTTTGCCAAAAAATGCAAAGAAATTACTGATAAGGTATTAAAGGAAGAAGAAAGAACTATGCATGTTGCAAACCATTTCTTATGGTGAACAGCGTGATTTCAGGCCGCGCAAAAAACCGTACCGGCAAATTAGATACGCCTATGCCCCTGTTTACATACAGTAGCGTATTTCTTTCACGAAAGAGACCCGCAGCATAACGAGCCCCAAATTTTGAGTAAACGATAGGCGGTCCATAAAAGGGGAAACACACTTGTCCCCCGTGAGTATGACCGGATATAACAAAATCGACATCTTCATGCCGGATTATTTCAATTGCGTCAGGATTATGTGCCAGTAAAATCTTTGGATTCTCATCCATTCCTTTCAGGGTTTTTTTAACATCTATTTCACCCTGCCAGAGATCATCTATGCCCGCAATAAATATATACTCGTCATCCCTATATAAAACAATATGCTCATTTATGAGTAAGCGAATACCATTTCTATGCAATTCGTCATAGGTGCTTCCCTTATCATCATGATTTCCAAGGATAGCGAAAACTCCCTCTTTTGCCTTCAATTCAGATAATTCTTTTGCCACCGAAGGGAGATAATCGTTGCTGCCAAAAACATAGTCTCCCGTCAGGACTATTACATCAGGACATAACGCATTGGTCTTGTGGACACAATTCCGTATAAAATCCTTTGATACATATTCACAATGGTGGATATCTGAAAGTTGTGCTATCCTTAAACCTTCAAATTTCGCCGGTAAATCCTCAAGCTTAATGGTAACGTTGTTTATTTCTACCCACCTGGGCTCTAAAAAATGGCCATAACTCCCTACTGATACCATACCCAGTACACATCCGCCTGCTCCTTTTATAAACGTTCTTCTTGAAATCATACTGGCAATATTTTCCGGATCTAAAAAAAAGACAGGTTAATTTGCAGGAACTCTTTTAAAAACAAAATGGTTATCTGTTTTTTCTGCATTCATGAACAAAACACTGCAATACATCCGTTTCCGTTATCAAGCCAAGAAGAGTATTTTTACCTTCAACCACCGGCAAACAGCCAACCTTTTTATCAATCATAATCTGTGCAGCATCTTCAATTGTAGTGTCCGGCGAAATGGCAACGACGTTTTTTGTCATTACCTCCGCAACTTTAACAGAATCAAGAAAAGTCTTATTTTCTTCCCAATTCGTAACAATGGAAGTCAGCGACGCCTTGTAAAGATCTCTTTGCGTCAAAATGCCCACTATTTCTTTTCCATTTACTACAGGCAAATGCCTGATTCTCCCCAAATACATAATATCTTCGGCAAAGCCAAGCTTTGAATCGGCATTAAGGGTGACCAACTGTTTACTCATTATTTCCTTTACTAACATCTTTTCCCTCCATTCTAATAGCCTCTTCCAATTTTTTATTCCACTCCGTTCCATAATGGTGCTGAAGATTCCCTTTTATCTTCTCATCCCATCTCCTGTAAGCGTCTTCTATCGTAGTAATAGGCTGGTGTTTTTCGGATAAATATAAAATATTTTCTGTTCGTTTCGGCAGAGGAATCAGGATAAAATCCTGTTTCTCCGACCCTACGGATATATCCGCAAGACAAACTCCCTTTGCATTTAGCAATATTTCCCTTGTGGCGGAAACTTCATTGCCTGAGAATATTCCGCGCAAAGCGGTCAAATCATCCCTGATTGCGAAAAAGGCCTTCCATTCACGCTTATAGACAAGCTGCTGATAAGCGCCTGAAGTATTATATTCGTTATAAATGCATGGTCCTGTTATTTCCTGCCCGGAAGCGGCTCCGGCACAATCAGGATAATCCATGCATTGTACGGGCCTGTACTTATAAATCCTGCACCGCAAATCCATTTTTAACGACAAGGCTTCCGGGTCTGCCGAAATGATAACATCAAGAAACCGGCAAGATTCATACAATTCGTTCCTGCGCCCTTCGCTCATAGCCAACAATTTTACATGCCGAAAGCCTGACCCTCTTTTTAGAAAATATTTTATAAAGCCGATATGCCCGCTGTTTGCAGGAATCACACAGGTAAAACAACACATTCCATCGGAACACATGCTTTCGGCAAAGGCAATATTGTAACCGCTCTCATTCATGGTATGGCTTTTATCCACTCGCAATTAATTGATTTTTGATACCCGTAATCAGGGATAACTATGTGGTTTCAAGATATTTTTTCTGTTCCCACTCCGTTACCTGAATCCTGTATTCATCCCATTCGGAAAATTTTGAATGTAAATATATTTGATAGGTATGTAAACCCAGCGCCCTCTTCATCAACTCGCTCTGTTCTAATTCATGCAATGCCTCCCCCAAAGACCCAGGCAACGTTGCAATATTACGGTATGCCAGTTCCTCCTTATTAAATTCATACACATTTTCTTCCGTTGCCTTTGGCAATTCAAGCTTTCTTTTTATACCATCCAGGCCTGCTTCCAGCATTACTGCCAAAGCAAGATAGGGATTGTTGCTTGGGTCAGGACACCTTAGCTCAGCCCTTGTTGCCTGCTCCCTGCCGGGAGAATATCTCGGCACCCTGATAAGGGCAGATCTGTTTTTCTGTCCCCAGCATATATACACCGGCGCTTCATATCCCGGAACCAATCTCTTATAGGAATTCACGGTTGGAGAAAGTATTGCGCTCATCGCCCTTACATGCTCCAGTTGTCCGGCAATAAAATGCTTTGCGTTCCTGCTTAATTTATACGTGTCATTTTCATCAAAAAAAATATTGGTGTTTGTCCTTATATCAAAAAGGCTCTGATGACAATGCATCCCGCTGCCACATATCCCAAAAATCGGTTTCGGCATAAAGGTAGCATAGAGATCATGCTTATGTGCAATGGATTTTACCACCTGTTTGAAGGTCAGGGCATTCTCCGCCGTCCGCAACGCTTCTGCATATTTAAAATCAATCTCATGTTGACCTGGAGCTACTTCGTGGTGGCTCATCTCCACATTGATACCCATTTTCTCAAGGGTAAAAATAATATCCGCCCTCACATTCCCCGCAAGGTCCCTGGGAGAAAAATCAAAATAACTTCCTACATCATGTGGGGTGGGCATAACGGCCCCGTCATTCTTCGGTTTAAATAGGAAAAATTCCAGTTCAGGCCCCACGTTATATTCAAAATTCATATCACTGGCATTTTTAATCGCCCTCTTTAATATGTAACGGGGATCTCCCTCAAAAGGCGAACCTTCAGGCATATAAACATCACAGAACAGCCTCGCAGTCACAGCAACCGTCTCCCAGGGAAGCAACGCATATGTACTTGCATCGGGTTTTAAAAACATATCACTTTCACAAATCCTTGTAAAACCTTCAATTGATGAACCGTCAAACCACAACCCTTTCTCCAAAGATTCCGGGAACTTTTCAATTGGTATGGTAACTGCCTTTACACTGCCGTTAATATCGGTAAATTGTAACTGAACAAGCTTTACCTTATCGTCTTTTGCCCGGTTAATTACTGCCAAATCAATATGTTCACCCGACATGCAATCTTGCCTTTCTCTGGTTAAAAACAGATTTTACTAAAATTGTTTTCCATGGTAAATTTCTCTGCAATGAAAATTTTGACCAAACAATCGTAATCTTTTGAATAGAATGGATTGAAGAAGCAATTTTAATTGTAACAGTTACAAAAAACAAGGATTTTATACACCGCTACAGGCAGTTGCGGAGCGAACTTATTAATAAATTGTGGTAGTTTGTTATTGGTCATTGGTCATTGGTCTTTCGTCTTTCGTCCTTGATTATGCACCGCAAGAGGTTCTCCTTGACACCAAAAACTTCCCTTGTTAAACTTCTTCCGGGATTTCCGATTTGCAATAGTGTGCAGTAAAAAAATATATTGTAATCATTAATAAACTTATTCGTATATTCAAATACCCATGGGGAAAATTGTAGCTGTCTGCGTAAGCGAAAGAAAAGGTATCCAGAAACGAAATATAGGCAAATGCAGGGCAATTAAACACTATGGCCTTGAGGGAGATGCCCATGCAGGAAAATGGCACCGCCAGGTAAGTCTGCTTGCAACGGAAAGCGCCGACGTGATGCGTAATAAAGGTTTAGAGATAAAAGACGGCGATTTTGGAGAAAATATTGTCACCAGCGGCATAGAACTAAAATCGCTTCCTGTTGGAACTACGCTAAAAATCGGAAATGATATTATCATAAAGATATCCCAAATCGGCAAATTGTGCCATGACCGCTGCGCCATTTATTACAAGGCGGGCGACTGTATCATGCCGCGGGAAGGGATTTTTGCAGAAATCCTTAGCGGCGGAATTATTAAAGCCGGAGATGAAATTTTAATACATGAAGATCCCCCTGGGGTATAAACTATGATTCGCGCCGCAATAGTAACATTGAGCGATAAAGGGTCAAAAGGGGAGCGCGAAGACAAAAGCGGAGAGGTTATCCGTACGATGCTCCAACAAATCAATACATCCATTGTCGCATACGAAATAATCCCCGATGAAAAAGACCTCATTATCAAAAAACTCCGTGAATTCTCCAAACTATCCGATCTTATCATCACAACCGGAGGTACTGGAGTCGGCCCTCGCGATATCACGCCTGAGGCAACACGGGCGGTGATAGAAAAGGAATTGCCCGGCTTCGGAGAAGCAATGCGTATGGAAGGGATGAAGCACACACCAAGGGCAATGGGTTCCAGGGCGGTGGCAGGGATATATCAGCAAACCCTTATCATAAACCTTCCCGGAAGCCCGAAAGGCGTTGAGGAAAACCTCTCTGTCGTTCTGCCGGTTATTCCTCATACCATAAACCTTATCAAAGGCGCCGTTACAGATTGCGCCAAAGACCGGGAGCAACACCCCCACAGGTAGCCACCCGAAATTGCAGAAAATTGAATGTCTCTCCTCTTCAAAACTGCATCAAAAACAACGACATCGCCCCCACAAACAGCACTCAGTCTGTTGAAAAGCATATTCCCTATAAGCTCCATAGGAACAATCTGTGTATGAAGGGTTCAGGGTACAGACATAAAAAACATAGAAGAAATGGTAGGTCAAAATTTGTTATAAAAGAAAAAAGCCATAAGAGTTTGGTCTCTTATGGCTTTTTCAAATCATATATGACCCCATGGGGATTTGAACCCCAGTTCACAGATCGAAAATCTGTTGTCCTAGACCAGGCTAGACGATGGGGCCATTTATGCACAATAGTAAATGAGGGCAGATGGACTCGAACCATCGACACCCGCCTTAAAAGGGCGGTGCTCTACCGACTGAGCTATGCCCCCATTATACAGAAATGTATGAAGATTGCACGCAAAAAATAAAATTACAAAGGGAAAAAAATGATAATATACGTTTCAAACGGTACGTTTATACCTTGAGTATTTCTTCAGTCTTTTTTTTGATTAAATCATTTACCTTAGTTTCAAAGTCTCTGATAATTTTTTGAATTTCATCCTTGGCGCGTTTGACGTCGTCTTCTGTTAAAATATTTTCCTTCTTTTCTTTATCCGCTTGTTTATTTGAATCCTGCCGTATATTACGCAAAGAAACCTTTGTTGATTCCCCAAAATCTTTTACGGTTACGGAGAGTTTTTTTCTCCTCTCCTCATTAAGCGGAGGAACAACAATGCGCAGGGTTTTAGCTTCAACAGAAGGGGTCAGGCCGATGTCTGATTGGATGATTGCCTTTTCGATATTAGATACTATAGTAGTATCGTAAGGTTTTATCAGGATTGACTGTGCATCAGGTGTGGAAATCACCGCAAGTTGCTTTAAGGGGGAAGGGTTCCCGTAGTATTCAACCCGTATATTTTCTACCAGGCCAGTGCTTGCCCTACCGGTTCTTATTCCTTTCAGATCATCTTGCAAATGGGCGATAACCTTTTCCATTTTTGCCTTTGTTTCTTTGCAAATCGAATCTATTGACATATCGGTTAATTTCCTATAAAAGTACCAACAGATTTTCCCAAAACAGCCTTTTCAATATTTCCCTTTTTATTCATGTTTAATACGATTATTGGCAATTTGTTTTCCATGCTCAATGATACAGCAGTCATGTCCATTACGCCTAATTGCCGGTTTAATACTTCGGCATAGGTCAGTTTGCTTAACAGCTTTGCGGATGGATTCTTAACTGGATCATCTGTATACACGCCGTCAACTCTTGTGGCTTTAAGCATCACGTCGGCATTAATTTCTATCGCGCGTAAAGCAGCCGCGGTATCGGTTGTGAAATAGGGGTTTCCCGTTCCTCCCGCAAAAATAACAATATTTCTTTCTTCAAGATACCGTAAACAATTTCGTAAAATAAAAGGTTCTGTAATATTCTTAATTTCAATTGCGCTTATTACATGCGTTTTCATATTGCACTCTTCCAGGGTGTCCTGTAAAAGCAATGCATTTAAGATGGTGGCAATCATCCCCGCCTGATCCGCCACAATTCTGGATTTTCCCGAACGGCCAAATTTAGCGCCGCGCAACACGTTGCCGCCGCCAACAACAAGCGCCGTTTCAGCGCCGAGTGATAAAATCTTTTGTATCGTCTTGGCAAATGTTGCAAATTTTTCAGTATCAATGCCTTTTCCGTTTTCACCACCAAAGCCTTCACCACTAACTTTCAATAAGATACGTTTATACTTGATTTTCTTATTTTTCGGCATAATGGTTGTGTGCGGCAATCTAAACTGCTAGCTATTTCCCCCTACTTCCAGCCTGGCAAAGCGATTAATTTTGATATTTTCCCCTATTTTTGCGATAATTGCAATTAATAAATCCTGAATAGTTTGTGAGTCGTCTTTTATAAACGGTTGTTCCAGCAGACATCTTTCCTTATAAAAATTTTCCAGCTTTCCCTTAACGATTTTTTCAGAAATATCAGCTGGTTTTCCTTTAGCGTCCTCCATAAAAACCCTTTTTTGTGCTTCCACAATTTCCGCAGAAATATCTTCCCTTTTTATTGCTATTGGATTGGTTGCAGCAATTTGCATGCAAATATCTTTTAAAAACTGCTGAAAGACCTCATTTCTTGCCACGAAATCTGTTTCACAATTCACCTCAACCATTACGCCTATTTTCCCGTTAGTATGAATGTAAGAACCTATTCTGCCTTCGGCAGTTGTTCTTTGTTCTTTCCCGGAAGCTTTGGCAAAACCTTTCTTTTTTATAATTTCCAGTGCTTTATCATAATCGTCATTTACTTCATCCAGGGCGTTTTTGCACTCTAATATTCCCGCGCCTGTTTGTTCACGCAATTTCATAACACTCGCTTTATCTGCCATCGGTATCCTCCAAAATAATATAGCTACGAACTATCATTGCTGCGAAGCCGGTAATCTTGTTATTACAAATAATCAAGCGGAACATCTTGAGATGTGTATCTTTAAAGGCAGTTGTTAGATTGGCAATCCAAGGATATACAAACTCTGAATTTCACGAAAAATGGAAGGGCTTTCGTAAAAACCTGATTAATCTTTTGTCAGCGTAACAAGTTGTTCTTTTCCGGCAAGAACGGCGTCTGCTACCTTAGATAAAAAGAGATTGATCGACCGTATCGCATCGTCATTCCCAGGAACACAAATATCCACCATATCAGGGTCGCAATCGGTATCCGCCAGGCAAACAGTTGGTATACCCAACTTTTTTGCCTCTTTTATAGCGTTGTGTTCATATCTTGGGTCCACTACCACAAGTGCTCCTGGAAGTTTGGTCATATTGCGAATGCCTTCCAAATTGGTAAGTATTTTCTTGTATTCTCTGTTGAGGGAGGAAATCATCTTTTTACTGTATTGGTTGATTTCGCCTGTCTCTTTCATTTTTTCCAATTCTTCAAGACGTTCTAAACGACTCCTGATAGTATCAAAATTTGTCAACGCGCCACCAAGCCATCTTTCGCTGACATAATGCATGCCACACCGCTTTGCTTCTCGCACGGTAATATCCTGCGCCTGCCACTTCGTGCCGACAAACAATATATCTTTCTTTGTTTGCACCAAGTTCGTTACAAATCGGCAAGCAGTGATAAGACCCTTCACCGTTTCCCGTAAATTAATGATATGAATCAGATTTTGCTTGCCGAAGATAAAAGGTTTCATCTTTGGGTTCCACCTGCTTGTTCTATGTCCGAAATGAAACCCTGCTTCGACTAATTCTTGAATATTCACAATAGACAAATAACGCCCTTTCCAGATTGAGATAATAAAAGAAAATAAAGGAATTTTTCAGAAAAGATGAGATTATAGTCATTATAGGCAGGTTGTCAAGTATATTTAATTATAACCACACGGCAACGTCAAAGTCACCCTACGAAAGACGCGAATCAGGAATTTGTGCCAAAAGCTCCTGTCAATAATTTGTTACCTGGAGAAAATAAAAAAGCCCAACCACAAGAAGATTCCTCAAAGAAGCCATTGCCCTTGGGGCATTTTTAGTGCGTATTCGAGAATGTCCTTCACGGAAAGCGGTATCACGCACATAATGAAGTCCATTTTCTATTGACTAGTGTCCGTGGGAAAACTTAACCCAACTTCGACAAATTTATCATGAAAAAGGCAACAAATTGAGCATGTAATAGTCATAACCTATTGGTATGGTTGAATGTTGCTTTTGGTGTTCGCAAAAAAAATATAAAATCACCCATGAGAACTCAAAGATGTAGTGCCGAAAAATGAAGGACTAAAGCCGTAACATATTAAAATTAGAGGCGATACAATTTCTGTCTGTCGAAGTTGGGTTAGGTATTATTTTTTAAAATGTGCAATTATTATTTGCCCTTGTATTTATATAAAAAGCGCAAAGAGAAAATAGTACTCACAAAAGAAAGGGTAAATCCATTGGCAAGCACAATGATTATATCTCTTAAATGTAACCCGTAAACTAACCACATACTGCAGCCGAATAGTAAAAGGGATAACATTATCGGGGAAACATCATTTAATTCCTTTGTCTTTATCCCGCGGATGATTTGCGGGATAAAACCTACTGTCGTACACAATGCTGCAATTGTTCCTATTATAGACCATGTCATATATATTTCCCCGTTTTTTTTGTTATTATCAAATAATTGTTAAAGCATACCAAAAAGGATTGCAAAAAGTAAGATCAAACGCTATATTTGACGATTTAATGGGCGGTAAGGAATGTGAAAGAACAATGAGAAAAAAAGGGGGATAAAAGATAAATGGGCGGAATAAGAAACATGATAAAGGCATTACATCCGGCTTACTTTGCGTTTGTCATGTCAACAGGCATTATATCTATAGCGTCAAATATGTTGGGAATAACACCGGTAGCACTGGGGTTGTTTTATTTAAACATTGCTGCATATGCGGTTATATTGACGATCCAGATACTGAGGATAACTATGTACTGGAGTTTACAATACGCAGACATATCAAATCCGAAACTTGGACTGGTTTATTTTACGATAGTAGCCGGAACAAATGTGCTTGGAGCGCAGTTTGTGAACATAGTCAACTGCCCGTGCGTCGCCAAGGCATTGTGGTTTTTTGGAATATTTCTGTGGGTGGTGATCACCTTAACAACATTCACCTTGTTATTTTTGAAAAACGAACAGCGGATAGAGAGCACAATACACGGGGGGTGGTTGATATCGGCGGTAGGCACGCAGTCGGTTGCGGTACTTGGTGCATTATTATCGCCGCGTTTTGCAGAGACGTCAAACTTTATCCTGTTTTCCTCGATGGTATGGTGGATGATAGGATGTTTCTTATACGTGGTGATGATAACGTTAATAACGTATCGGTTAATATTTTTCAAGATAGCGCCGGAGGTGTTGGTGCCTCCGTACTGGATCAACATGGGAGCAGTGGCGATAACTACGCTTGCGGGGGCAGCAATAAGTTTAAGCATCCCGAAGATAGGAGGACCGTTTTTAGAGATGGGAGGATTTGTCAAGGGATTTTCTGTGTTTTTCTGGTCATTTGGAACGTGGTGGATTCCGTTGTTGACAATACTAGGGATATGGAAGTACTTGTATAACCGAACGCCGTATAAGTATACTCCGCTGTACTGGGGACTGGTGTTTCCGTTGGGAATGTATACGGCATGTACGCTAAAGCTGGCAGAGGCGCTGGGGATAGGATATATATCAAACATATCAAAGGTATTTATATATATAGCGTATATTGCCTGGCTGATAGTGTTCGCGACTATGATTCGTTCTTTTCTTAAACCGGCTCCGGCAAAGCAATAGCGCAATGCCAGTTTCCTGGAGTCTTTTAGCAAACCACACGATATTTTTTTTGTAATAATTTAGTTTTTTGGAAAATTCCAATAATAACGATGTTTACCGCACTGTGTAGGGGCGAAGCATTTGCATGTTTGAGTATGAACGCATGTATGCCAGTTATCGCAAATGCTTCGCCCCTACTTTTGGAACGGTTTTTTTTCCATTTCATAGCACTAAAGTATTATAAATTTCATCTCTTTCACCTCTAAGATAAAATCCTTACGTTATGTTGAATGGCTTAACAGAAAAACAGCCTCTGTCTGACATAGATTATGCGAAAAAAGTATTATTACTCGAGTCAGAAGCAATAAAAAATCAGATTCATCGTATTGACAATCATTTTCAAAAAGCCGTAGACATCATATTTACGTGTTCCGGCAGGGTCGCAGTTACCGGGGTTGGAAAGGCTGGCATTATTGGACAGAAGATTTCGGCCACTTTGGCAAGCACCGGCACTCCTTCCTATTGGATTCATTCTTCCGAAGCCAGACATGGCGATCTTGGTAAAATTGTTGCCAGCGACATTGTACTAGCGTTGTCAAACAGCGGCGAAACAGAGGTGGTGTTGCTTTTGCCATTTCTGAAACAAATGGGAACAAAGATAATCTCCGTTACGGGCAATAATAAATCTTCACTGGCGCTGCATAGCGATGTCGTTCTTGATATTGGAAATGTTGAAGAAGCCTGCCCTTTAGGCATTGCTCCTTCTTCAAGTACAACGGCGATGCTTGCCATTGGGGACGCCCTTGCGTTAACGATATTTAAAAAGCGGAATCTTAGCAAAGAGGAGTATGCCTTTTATCATCCTGGCGGAGAACTTGGAAGAAAATTACTACCGGTTGAAGTTGTTATGCGCAAAGGCAGGGAAAATCCTGTAGCGGATGAAGATATGCCTCTGCTGGATGTCCTAGGCATTATGACGGAAACAAAAGGTAACCCGGGCGCAGTGAGTATTGTTGATAAAAATAACCGGTTGACCGGGTTTTTTACGGACGGAGATTTGAGAAGGCTTTTAAGAGAAGGGACGTCATTTTTATGTAAGACAATAAAAGAGGTTATGACCCCCTCTCCCAAGGTAATCAATAATCGTTGTTTAGTTGAAGAGGCATATAAAATACTGAGAGAAAACAAGATTGACCAAATTCCTGTGGTTGACGATTTTCATACACCAGTCGGCATTTTTGATGTGCAGGATTTATTGGAGGTTAGATTTTAAATACGGTGAAAGAGATAAAACTTGTTATTATTGACGTTGATGGTGTTTTAACAGATGGCTCGATCTTTATTGATAGTGAAGGGCGGGAATCAAAGATTTTTAACGTGCTGGACGGCACGGGTATATCTTATCTTCATCGTGTCAATATTAAAACGGCAATAATTAGCGGAAGAACGAGCAAGGCAGTAGATCACCGGGCAAAAGAATTGAATATCGCAGAGGTGCATCAGGGAATCAAAAATAAACTGGACGTTTATGATAATATCCTTGGTAAATATTCGCTTAAAGATGAAGAGGTGTGTTATATTGGCGACGACCTCATAGACCTTCCCATATTTTACCGCGCCGGTTTTCCCGTTGCGGTTGCCAATGCCATGCCTGTGGTAAAACAATATTCTTCTTACGTTACAAAAGCCAAAGGCGGATGTGGCGCTGTAAGAGAAGTTGCGGAGAAGATAATTAAATTTCAGGATAAATGGCATATTATAATGGAACGATATCAGAATAATCGTAACACTTTAGTTTTTTGAAAAAGTAGGGGCAAAGCATTTGTCCGTTTGAGTATGAACACATTTATGACAATTTACAGCAAATGCTTCGCCCCTACACTATGCGGCAAACATCGCTATTGTTGGAATTTTTAAAAAAACTAAAGTGTTACGAATAATCAGATTGTGAAGACAAACCATCAATAAAGATTTTAAAATTCTCATGAGAAACAGCTGTATATATCCAATGTCTTTTTTGCCGTTGTTTTCCACATAAATGAAGAAGCGTGCCTCTTACCTTTATTCGATAAATCTTTTCGCAACCCCTCATCTGTAAGTATTCTAAGCATATTATTTTTGATTTCATCTACATTATAAGGGTTAACAAATAAACTATTGTCTTTAAATATTTCTTTGAAAACCTGTATATCAGAGATTAGTGTTGGTAAGCCACATGCTATTGCCTCAAGAATTGGAAAGCCAAATCCCTCGTAAAATGACAGAAAGGCAAAACATTTTGCACCTCTATACAAAGGAATTATGTCTTTTCCCGGTATATAACCGGTAATTATAAGATCGTTTCGCGTGCCATAAAGTGATAATAATTGTTTTGATGAGCCCTCATCCTTTCCCACCAGAACTAATTTTAGCTGGTTAAAATCTTTATTTTCTTTTTTTAGTTTTATAAATGCTTCTATTAAACGCCCAAGGTTTCTTCTGGGATGAAGGCTTCCAACGGATAATATGTACTCTCCCTTTATATTATATTTATTTAATACAGTCGTTATGTTATTGACATCTATATCTTCTAAAAATCTCCTGTTTATCCCATGATATATTACACGTATCTTATCAGGGTTTATCCGATAGTATTTTACGATTTCAGCTTTCGAAAATTCTGATACGGTGAGGATGATATCTGCATTTCTTGCGGATTTGTAATAATAGTATCTACGAATAAAATCAGATTTGTATGAGTACCATTCTGGATTTACTGCGTAACTGATGTCGTGGATCGTGACAATGGTATTTTTAATCTTTAGAAAAGGTGTCGTATATGACGGTGCATGAAAGACATCAACGTTATCTTTCATGAGTTTGAAAGGTAAACGAAGGGTGCTCCATAAAAAGTTGTTCCTAATGGGAATCCTTACTACTCTTTTTTCTACCCTTGAATCTTCTAACCAGGGCAATGGAGGTATTTGTTTTTCAAAATAACAAATAAACCTGCAGGATTGATTTGCCAATTCAAGAACATGCTGTATAAGGTTGGATAAGTATACACCAACCCCCGTTTTTTCCCCTTCCAAACAACGGCAATCTATTCCTATTTTCAATTAATTACCCTTTTCAAACTCGGTTATTTGCCGCAAAAACGCTGAAGAAATATTCTACGAAACTTTTGACATTACGGGACAAGACCCTTATAAACAGACAGCGTCTCTCTTGCCATCTTTTCCCACGTAAACTGCTTTGCTCTTTCCAATCCTTTGCGAATCAAGTCTTTCCTTAGCCCACTATCGGCTAAAACATTATATATTGCATTTGCTATATTGTCTACATCATGGGGATCTATTAAAAGCGCTGCATTTCCAGCGACTTCTGGGAGAGAAGATACATGAGAGGTAACCACAGGTGTGCCACATGCCATGGCTTCCAATACAGGCAGGCCAAATCCTTCGTAAAGGGAAGGCAATACAAAAAGATCTGCACCGCTGTATAAATAATTAATATGTTGGCCAGGAATAAATCCTATAATTTTTACATGTTTTTCTAATCTCAGTTTTTCTATGGATTCAAACACAGCC
This sequence comes from Candidatus Kuenenia sp., assembly GCF_039794105.1. Classification (GTDB taxonomy): domain Bacteria; phylum Planctomycetota; class Brocadiia; order Brocadiales; family Brocadiaceae; genus Kuenenia. The sequence continues at coordinate 20,108 of NZ_JBDIWA010000031.1, read as the reverse complement.
TTTACCTCGCTTAAATAAGTTCTCCCAAAAACCTCTCCGGCTAACACTAGCGAATGCATGGTATGATGCCTTTCTAAAAATCTACCAAAACCAACTAATAGATTATGGATATTTTTCCTGAAATCTGCACCCCCTATATATAGGATGTAGTTATCTTTAATGCCGTATTCTTTTTCTATTATTTTCCTGGCCTCTGGTTTATCTAATGGAAGAAGATTATGCTGTACTCCTTCATAAATGACCTTAATACGATTGGGCGGCATCTCCACATATCTTAAAATATCCCTCTTAGTTGTTTCTGAGGGAGAGATAATCATGTCCACCTTGTTGAGCATCTTAATTCCCTGCTTAAGCGCAAAACGATAGTCAAAGGAATATGTATTTTTATAGGAATTCCAAAAGACAAAGGGGATCATATCGTGCACAGTAACAACATATTTATACCGCTTAGCCGACAAGTGAGATGGCCAACTGGTTATTTCGTTGGCATGGAATAAGTCAATATTGTCTTTATTCAAAGCCTTATGCAAAAATAATCTGTCCCAAAACCAGTGAAGCCTTTCTGGTCTTTTTGGTCTATACAAAGGATGCTCAATCCATTTTTTGATTTTATCTTCACACAAATGGGGATAATATTCTCTTAGATTTAATGGTGTACCATTTCGGAGGGAATAAAAAACATATTCATTTTCATAATCATTAAGCGTTAATACATTAACAAGATTACGAAGGTAAGAACCAATTCCTCTATATCTCGATGTTTTTTGTAGTGGTCGAATATCAATGCCGATACGCATGGAAATTTTTTAAAATACCCCACACTTCTTTTATCTCCTCCCGTTGAATGCCCTTAATCACAATGAGAATTGAGAGATATATTATAATTAATACTGAAACCGCCGCGAATATGTTTTTTATATCCCAAAAATATACAATACATATTGTTGGAAGTGATGCAGCGAATGGCCTGATTGCTAGTTGGAATAGAGGAATACAAAATCCTTTCTTTTTAATACTTCTATAATATAACACAAAGATAAAAGCTTCTGTAATTACCGTACTGATGGCGGCGCCATTCAAATCAAGCATTGGAATGAAAAGACAATTGCACGCAACATTGAGCACAAGACCCATTACGGCATAGAGTGTATATTCCTTACTCGTTTTAAAGGTTGAAATCAATAAGTAACTAAAGATATTACTGATAAAGGTAAATAAGATAGTCCATGAAAGTATCCGTAACGAATTTACTGCATTACCATAGGCTTTTCCATAAAGTAGATTAATAATTGCAGGAGCGCTTAAGGTTAATGTCATAGCAATAGGAAGTGCAATAATAATCATCAATTTACAGCTTTTTTGGCATAAGGTATTTAACAAAGGAGTAGGTGTATCAATATATTGTTTTGCCATGATGGGAAATATTGCACTCATATATGCACCTGGTATAAAGGCCAATGTATTTGTCAATCGATAAGCGGCTGTATATTCTCCTACGGAAACATCCCCTTTCATAAAGGAAAGAAGTGAGACATCGATCCTGTTGTAAAATGACCAGCAAACAGCACCGATTCCAATGGGCAATGAGTAGAACAACATTTCTTTACAAAAAGGAATATCTATCGTTAATTTTGGAATAAAAAATTTCTTGTAAAGGATAAAGAGATTCGTATTAAACACAACAATTCCCGCAATACAATTTATACATGCAAGCGTAATAATATTTTTACCCATAAACAAGGCAATAATAGCCAGTGATACATTTACAACAAAAAACAGTATCATCGTCATGCTAATGTATTGTAGCCTTTCATAAGATTGGAAAACGGCATGAAATGTGGTATTTAAAGAGAACAAACAAAGGCCAAGACTTAAAAGATATGTAGTAATTGTTGTATCGGGGGGATAATTTAAAATTGATATTATAAAAGCTATGATAGTTAAAACACAGATTCCTAAGAGTAATTTTAATACAAAAAGATTTATAAAATACCGATGGGCTGCCTCCTTTTTCCTGGATATCTCCTTAACAGCATAATTAAATAACCCAAGGTCTGTAACGGCAAGGAACATCTGGGTAAAAGCCATCGCAAAGGATAATTTACCGAATTGTACATTTCCAAGATATCGCGCTGCAACGACGAGGTAAACCATCTGAAGTAAAATGTTCGTTACCTGTGCAATGAAGACGAATACGGTATTTTGTACTATCCTTGTTTTAGTAATGGTATCCATTAGATATAATAATTTGGCGCTTAGCGATTTACCATTTTGTAAAAATTATGATTTATGAATTGAGATTTAAAAAGCAAATCAAAAATCGCAAATCATCAAATCAGAGAAATTGGTAGGTCAACCGTCTCGGTTGATCAAATCAAAGGCGATAAACGGAGGTTGGACTAGCGAGACGCTTGTCCTACCAGCGCCGTCTCAAAAACCGCTTAAATAAGATGATAATTCCTATACAATAAATCTAAAATCTTTCCTGTTCCGGATCATCAAGACTGGGAATTAAGGGGAATAAAGCCTTTTTCTTGAAAAGATATATACCATCGTCTTGGAAAACGATGGTGTGTGTTTTGGGAATTTCTTTAAGTAAAATGTCATATTTTTCATTATCTATATGATCTCCAACATATTTCAATCGTTTTTCATCTAAAATAATATAGTCGGCTTGTTCATACTCATAGGGAAACACATAGAATATATCTCTCTTTGCCAGGCGGCTTGTATAGACAGAATTTTGAACGCAAACGGAAACACCTTCCGGAATCATGCTTATTGCAGTATTTATTTTCATGCTATGCGAGGAAACCATATAATTTTTGAAGGAATACGGGTTAACCGTTTTTGTGTACTCCCAAAATAGGTACGAAATAGGTGACGCCCCAATAGTAATGTTAAACCATACAGAAACAATACACACGCTACTTATCGCAATACTAAGTTTTTTTGCACTTAATTTTTTTAAACCATAAACAAACGATATAAAGATAAAAGGTATTATAGATGCCGAGTAATGATTATTGATAGCATAATGTAACGGACATGCTGACAAAAGCTGGATGGCAAAAGAGGGCACGGTCAAAGCTAGTGTTGAAGGGCTGAGAAAAGGCATAAATAACAGCGGGGCAAATAATACATAAATAAACAAAAACTTCTTCAGGTTCATGAGTTCTTTGATAACAATCAATGGATTCCCGATAAAGGTCTTTATTATGCCAGAAAAACTATTGCCAAGATAAGAGTAACTGCCGCCCTGTGACTGAATCACAGGGTTTATTCCCTCGTAATATTGAGGGAGTATTATCTTTGCATGAATAAAAAAAAGCATCACACTAAGTGTTGATACACAGAATCCTGTTTTATACCATTTATATCGTATTGCTGTGTAGACACCCAGCGCTGCTACTCCAAAGAGAAACGGCTCTTTAACCAATGAAGATAATACCGCAGTAAAAAGGAACCATCCTTTTTTATTCGTTTCCAAAAAATAAAAGCATAAAAGGATGAGCACTATGAATACATGGTCAGGATGGAAATCGAAGAGATTGTTGTATTCCACTGCAGTAAACAGAAAAAATATTATTACAACAAAAAGGGACGATTTGTTGTTCTTTAAATGGTGATTGGATAAACAATATAATGGGATCGATGCCAGGGCAATAGTGACGGTTTGCAAGATTAAGAGGGTAATCGTTGATGGAATAACCTTGTAAATAAGGGCGTGTATGAGCAGGATGGGAGAGAAATGGCCATTAATAAGATATTCGAATTTACCATTATGGGCAATCTGCCATATCCTGTTTTCATAAAAACCCAGGTCTGCAATGGTGCTGTGAAGCGATATGTAACGCAGACAGGACAAGGAACCAAAGATTACCGTATATGTAGTTGTAATTATCCATAAAAATCTCTTACCAGCGGTATTATCAAAATCATTTCCCAGAGAAAAGAACCTTTTTTTCTTAGGAAAATATTTTGAATGAAAAAAGAAAATACATAATACGAATACCGGCAGGAATGAAAGGTATTTAAACAAAATTGTAATCATGTATTTTATTCATAGTTTATATATGCAGATTTTACAGATTTTTATTTTTCTCTGCGGAATCTGCATTATCTGTGGATTCGCATTTTCTTTGTTTTATCAATTGATAAAATTCTACCCCTACACCCGTTACAAGCAAGAAATAGGCAATATTGGCAATCTGTTCCGCAACGGGTTCCAATTTGATAATGAGGAGAAAGGCGCAGAAAAGCAGCAGTATCATAAAAAGCATGATGTAAGGCGCCGATGGTTTTTCCTGGAAATAACGCCATTTCCTGATCAGACGGGGCCTAACCCTTCTCACAATAGAAACGATAATAACCATGATGATAATATGTGCCCCATCCGGTAATCCCTTTGCAGACTTCTTTAATCCGCTAAACAGAGAGATTATGAGTAATAAAGCCCAGAATGAGTACCAGCACCATGGCCATGCCTTAGACTGCGTCCACTTTTTGATAATACGAACTGTTGTGCCCTTTAATCCCGTCAAGTTCTCTTTAATGATTTTTATATAATTTTGTCTATTTGACATTTTGATATCTGCAATCTTAAGACTTTAAAACCCAGCTCTCAATGGACGTTTACTAACAACTAGCTCCAGAAGATTTCCTTTTGGAAATCATTCCTCGTATACCACTCCAACATAAGTATCCTATACATGATACAAATGTAACACCGGATATCAATACCCCGATCTCAAACAACCGCTGAGGCTTGTATTCTAGTACAATCTGAAAATCCCCCGTTATTTCTCCTTCCTCCTCTAACCTCTTACCTCTAATCTCCGTCTTCCGTCCCACCGGCACATACCACCCATTCGCATAACCATTAACCATCTGATGCTCTGTCAATTCAACCCTTTTGTCCTTATCCCTCCACGCACTAATTAAAGCCGACCAAGGTTCATTACTGTTAGAGGTTGGTGGTTGGAGGCTGGAGGTTGGAGGCTGATTTTCGCTCTCTCGCCTCTCGCCTCTAACCTCTAACCTCTGCCCTCTAGCCCCTGGCCCCTGTCTCACATACGCCTTCCATCCAGCATGGAAACTTTCCGAGAAGACCAGCCAGAATGGCCTTTCGGCCTTAACATCAACTACATACCGCGTTGGATTAATCTTTTTGAAGGCAATCTCTGGTTCTTTTACATTCACACCTTGGGTGTGACCTTCACTCATTTCCTTTTTAAAATCTGCTGAAACGGGTTTCGTGGCTTCCACCATTTCTACCTTAAGGTATTTTGATGGTGGATATATATCAATCCTGCAATCCTCGTCGGTGACTTCAACGTTGCCCAGACAGAAAGGCATTCTCCCTGAGCTTACAAATTGACTCATGGTTTGGTCTTGTGTTAGCGCCGGTGTCTCGCGCGTCCCTTTATTCAAGGCAACACCACTGTTTCCCCTCTTAAACCCGTCTCCAAAGGAATATCTCTTACCATTAATTTCCACAAGAGGTTCAGAGAGAAGCTGCTCATAGACCGTAGTAGTAGTAGTAGTAGTAGTAGTAGTAGTAGTAGTAGTAGTAGTAGTAGTAGTAGTAGTAGTAGTAGTAGTAGTAGTAGTAGTAGTAGTAGTAGTAGTAGTAGTAAAGCCAATATTTTTTATAGAAAAGGTGTAGGCATCTGTAAGGTCGTTTTCCCTACAGTTTATTCCCGGTTTTTTCATCAGGAAAAAGAGTAATGAGGTTAGTTTCGCAGAGGCATTCTCGTTTTCTCTGGATGCGTCCTTTATTTTTTCTGCAATATTACACGAAAGACGTCCATCTTTTTCGGATAAATTCAAGAAAGATATTAAAGATGTCCGATAAGCTGCGTCGAATTCCGGGACTATTACAATACCCTGAACACCGGGATTATCTATAGAATAATCAAAATCGAGTGTCTGTATATGGTGTAATTCAAGCGGCTGCTCAAAGACAGCCTTTAATATAGCCCCTTCTTCCTTTAGTCCATCATCTTTAAAATGTGACCGTATGTATTGCTCGTCGCCAAAGGACTTGTGCTGAAATTGGGTATTTGCAATAGCCTCCGATGCCCACGTAATATCGTTAACGAAGATGCTATGGGGAGTTTCGAATTCCCGGACGAATGTCTTTTTGAGCATGCCCCCGATGTCTTTTTCTTTTACACCAAATATCTGTAATGCCTTGATGAATATTTGGGCCTCCTTATCGCTTGCCCATCGGTCCGAACTGTATGAGAGCAATCTCTCATCAAACCTCCCCAACGTAGGGTCTATGTTAACTGCGATATCGTCCAGCGTGAAGTCACTGCTATCGGGATATACCTTTTTTAACTCCTTTAGCAGATTAACACGATAACCCTGATTTTCCCTAAATCTGCTTCCTCCCAATCTCAGGATGAAATTTCTATTGGGTCCGCACCTGCCCAGGAATTCAATCCACAGTTTTTCCTGATTGATATCTATGGACTCCGCAGTTTTGAACTGGAATCTCATATAGGGGTGTTTCTGCAAGTCAATGCCATTGAGATATTTTTTGAGTCTTAAATACCGATCCTGGCCGCTGGAATAAAAGAGTCCCTGTATGTTCAAGCCTTCTTTATTATATGATAATCGATAGGACGTATTTTTGGCGTTCAATTCCCATCCATTTTTGAGTAGGGCGCTGGATTCGAGGGGTGTTTGAGTTGAAAAATTTAAGGTGTAGAGCGTTTCAGTATCCGGCAAGGATTTTAATACCGGTTTGCCCTCTTTCTCAGCATACACGATGAGTTGAATACCCTCTTCCTGGTCTTGTCTTTTTTTCCTTATCTTCACTTCATTGAGAAAGACCTTTTCAACAGCACTCTCATGGCCAATAAAGCTGGGTCCACGCTTTTTTGCAACAGAAAGTAGGAAGGATGAGATGTTCTGGTTTTCCTTTCCCGGGTAAAGTTTTAGTACCTGTGTTGTTTCAAAGTGACCTACCTTTATTTTTCTTCCCATTATATCCCTGTCATCTACAGAGGAAGGCATAAGTCTCAAGGTGGCATCCTCTTTTTTATCACCGTCAAAATCAACCCCGATGTATAAAACCAATTCCGTTGTATCGGGATCGGATAGTTCATAAGAGATGTCAAAAGAAATTTCTTCCTTTAAATCAAGTCTTTGATAATCTGTTATTTTAGGGATAAAGATTACCCTTTCATCTTCTTCCTTGCCGCCATCCAGGTAAAATGACGCCTCAATGCCATCTAAAAAGCGGGTAAGGTTGAACGTGCTATTTATACCTTGTATCTTCCAGTGGTTAATCTCAGATTGGGCAATCATGGTGTCCTTAATATTGTCGATGCCAAACCATTCGTCTGCGGCATAGTCTTCCACATCATACCGGTCATTTCCCCAGTCCCTTCTGTAAACGGCCTTTTCAAGACCGTATCGCAGCGTTTCTTCTTCAAACCTTTGTTCCCATTCCTTTTTTGTCTTTGTTTCTGCAATAAATTTCGGCACTTCGATTGTTTCGTTATTAAAAAATTCAATTCCTTTAAGCGCCTCTTTCAGGTTGCCTTTCCAGAGGGCTATCTTTCCAGGCGATACCCTATCACGATAAAGGATGGGAATGAAACCTTTTAATTTGCAATAATAGGTATTTTTTAATGTGTTTTGTATCTGTTGGAGGATGTTATTGATGGTTAAAACCGTCTCTCCCTTTTCCCTCTTTTCTTCACCGTTCAGCAGGATAATATTCAGGGGAACAAGGTTTTTATTCTTCCGCCTGTTTATCCATGAATTTTCCTCTTCCATTCTTTTCTGGTTGAAGATTTTTGTACGCTCACTGATGTTTCTTTTAATTTCTTCGGGAATAACAATTTGTTGGTTTCCTATGCTAAAACTTCTCAGATAAAATTTTCCGGCGCCACTGCAGAGCAAGATAACCTCTACAAGGTTACACACGGATTTTTCATCGTTTGGGTTGACCCCACTGTGGGAAAGGACATTAATATTTTGACGCATATAACCATCCTTTGTCTTCAGGGATTCCACGCCATAATCAGTCTCGATGACCTTATCAGGTCTTCCATTGCCGTCTGTGTCTATTCGAAAATTTATCTTGAATCTTTGCGTCTCAGGGTTATCCAATTTATAGTCCAGGCAGACCATCTGATTTTCCTTAAGATTGATTGATTTAAAATTTTTGGTCATAACAAAGTGGTTCGATTTGGAAAAATCAGAGCTTACAGCAAGGGTGTTTCCCTCTATGTTCCTACTGAACCCTGAGCCCTGAGCATCGTAATACCACTGATGTAAGTCCGTATCTTTTATACGCCCCAGTTCCCGGTTGACTTTATACCAAAAATCCTTCTCTTTCAGATTAATACCCGTCATATCAACTGTCAGAAGTGGCTTTAAGTCGTATTTCATGTTTCCGGCATAGCACAGGGTATCAACCGCCTCGTCATCATCTGTATCCAATTCCAGAATAAATCCCAATTTATTTCTGGCAGAATCTGCCAGATCATAGATGATTTTTAAATTTGGGTACTCCTCTATATCAAGATTGTGCTGAGAAAGAGGAATGATGGTCGTTTCATTTCCTGCCGTATCTTTTATAATTTCGGCATTGGACATGAAGTCCGGTCCGGAAAGTTTCATGCCTACGTTGCGGAAACTTATTTCCTCATTTATGGGAGAGACGTATGCCCATAGTCGATATGTGCCCGGGTTTGCCACTACGAATTCGGTTGTTTTTGCGTGTATCGTTTCTGTGCCAACGGGAGTTTCAGCTTTTTCGTTATTTGCGAAAAGGTAAGACACCTGCTTTTTTTGTAAGATATTTTTAGCGTACTCGATATAACGTTGAAATATTTCATGGGGTACTATAATTAATTCTTCCACTGCCTGGTTTACCGCAAAGGTATGTTTTCCTTTCGATAAATAAGTTCTCGCAAAACCCTGCCAGCGTGTTATATCTCCATGGGTAAGGGGAATGTTTCCGGAGGGTATTAATGCTTCAGTATCCACAGCAACCATGGCCGGGCCGCTGTGCGTCTCCTTTCTCAGTTTTGCAAATACATCATAATGACCCTCCTGTGATATATTCAGCGCCAGAGGCTCTTTTCCCATCGCAAATCTATATCTTGGGTTTTTCTGCGCCTTTCCGTGGATTTCGTTACTTGAGGTCACTGTGCCTGTTTCCGGAAATAATCCCAGTGTTAATTCCATGAACCCTTCTTGATGGAAGACCACCGAGTTAGAAAACTCCAGAAGCGATGCAGGATTCCTTGCCTGGTTTGCGCCTGAGAACAACAAGACGGGTTTTCCGTCAAGGTAGTTTGTTTCTGCAAGAGGTATAAGACTTTCAATATCACCAGCGATAAGGGCGGGCTGAGGAGGCAGGTATTCTGGTTTCCCGTCGACCTCATTCTCTTCAGCGCCAAGGTGCTTCGTGCTGCCAGAAATAAAGCCACTCAACGCAAATAAAAAGAAAAGCAAATAAAGACCAAAAATATTTGTCTTTTTTATATTAATCATCTTTTATGATATGGGAATAAAGAGGGGTCGTTTTGTTTAACGTATATATTTTAAATATATAAAAGGAGAGATGTTATCATAAATAAACAATGCATTCAAGGCATAAAAAGGCAATAAGTTTTTCTCTTGACACTATACAAAGTATGTACTTGATAATATGCTTATAACATACCAAAAAGGAACATACATTGAGAACAATACTATGGAGATAAAAACTTATGACTACTAAAGAGACGGAAAAAAATATACAGGAAATATGGAACCTGTTTAAAGAAACAGACGAGAAGTTTAAAGAAACAGACAAAGGAATGGAGAGATTGGAAAAGATCGTAGAAAACACTAGTAGCGCCTGCTGTTGAAAGGTTATTTAAAGAACGTGGAATAGAAGTGGACAAGGTATTCCAGAGGGTAAAGACACACAGAAATGGCGACGAAATGGCGGTTGATATACTTGCAATAAATGGTGAATACGCAGTGTTGATAGAGGCAAAAAGCACATTAAAGATAGAGGATGTAAAAGAACACCTGGAAAGACTGGAAAAATTCAAGACCTTTTTCCCTGAATATAACAAGAGGAAGGTGGTTGGCGCATTAGGAAGGATAGTAATAGAGGAAGATTCAGACAAATACGCTTATAGAAATGGTCTTTTCGTAATTGGTGAAAGTGGTGATACTGCGGTAATATTAAACGATAACGGATTCAAGCCAAAAGGGTGGTAAGAATTTCTGTTATTCAAGGTTTTATCTTTTCGTCCTCTGCGCCTTGCAGTGAGCCGAACTGTTACAAAATCTTGAATTTAACAAAAAATATCTGCGCTCATCTGCGTAATCTGTGGATAAAAATCTTATTCGCCATTGTCTCGACATTAACCAAGACGAGAACCCACCTCCCTCCCTTTATTAAGTAGTCTGTAATCTTTTTCCCATTGACCTTATAACATCTTTAAATAAGACAGATGCCTTAAAAACCTCTACACCAATAAGTTGGCCAGTGTTGTCAAGTTCAATATTCACCATAGGGGAAAGCTCTACGACCTCCTCTTCTTGTCCTTCTTTTGCAAGATAAAGAATATCTTCCTTATCATCATAAAAACCCTTAAAATCTTCCATCAAATTTTCCGCAAAAATAGCCTATCTTTGATATGCTGCGAATATTTTATATGCATTTAAATTAGCTATGAATAAGTTTTTCAGGCGTACGCTTTACCATTGCCAATTAAAACCAAATCATCTTCAATCATCTTGATCCTCTCATTGAATACTTTATCCTTATTTCTTCTCATTTCCAGCCTTCTGCAACTCAGACTGATTCCGGAAATAGTCCGCCGGGGATACATCTCCTGCAGTTCTTTAAGCTTTACACCGGTATATTTGTGCATGAAATATAACTCTATCATTATCCGCATCTTTTCCGAAATCCCTTTTTCATCTTTCAGTATCTCGAAGTAGCAAATATCTGCGTTCATTTGCGCGAATCAGCGTCCTATTGAAAATTGTAAAATGTGTAGCCCCATTTTGTTTTTCCCATTTTCCAATCTAATTTATCGTTACAACCTTGCCAAGCATATTTCATAATCAAGGCGACTCCATGTCTTTCTGAGGTATCTCTTGACAAATAGATTATACTTGTTAGGATAGCCTGCTATATTGCCGGACTTTTATAAGGTGGAATAGAAGCTATGGTAAAAGAGTACATCACATCAGCTATAAAGAAGGTAACGCTTGAATTAATATACCAAGTAGTCGATGAACGCACAGAAGAGATAATAGCCAAAATCGACGATGTAAAAAAGAGACAAGAAGACGACTTCAGGTATCTCATTCAAAAGATCGATACGGACGTTGGACAGTTAAGAAGTGAAATAAAGGGTGAGATAGGGCAGCTAAGAAGCGAGATAGGTCAATTAAGGAGCGAGATAAGCCAGCTAAACCAGAGGATTGACACGGTAATCCAAATGCTAATGAATATCAGCCAAAAGCAATAGTAAATTTTAAAATAAGATCATTGTTACAACCTCGTCAGGTATATTCCATAATCAAGGGTCTGACCCTCTCGCCCCATAAGCGCTAACTTGTTTTATTGACAAATTTTATTCATCATGGTATTTTTATATCAATTATCCCGCTAATCAATCTATAGGAGGATAAAGCCATGATGAAAGAAGATTGGGATCTTCTAAGAACCTTCTTCCCAAACGATTGGAAAAGTTTAGCAGTTGATACAAATGCTTTAAAAGGCTTGCGCAAGGATAAATCTGAAGAAAAGCTTCTTCGAACATTATTAATTCATTTAGGATGTGGCTATTCATTGCGCGAAACAGTCGTTCGAGCCAAGCGTGCTAACTTAGCAGATTTATCCGATGTTGCCTTATTAAAGCGATTAAAAAAGAGCAAAGAATGGCTATATAAATTATGTGTATCTTTATTCCGTGAGCGTGGCCTCCAAATTAATAAACGGAATAATTTTCATCTTCGCTTATTTGACGCAACAACAGTAAAGGAACCAGGGAAAACAGGAAGTCTTTGGCGCATTCATTATAGTATTGAGGTTCCTTCATTATCTTGCGATTTCTTTAAACTTACGGGAACTGAAGGAGAAGGTACAGGAGAATCTTTTCGTCAGTTTCCGATGAAAAAAGATGATTATATTATAGCTGACAGAGGTTACTGTACTGGCCAAGGAATTCATTATACAACAAGGAAAGGCGCTTATCTTAGCGTTAGAGTTAATTCGCAATCTCTACGAATATTCGGTGAAGAAAAGAATCCCTTTCCTTTATTGAAAGAAATCCAATATTTAAAAAGACCCCTTGCTATAAAATCATGGAACGTTTTTATTCCAAACGTTGATAATACTGAATATGTCAAAGGTCGACTTTGTATAATACGCAAAACAGAAGAAGCTATTAAAATAGCTCATAAAAAACTTAAAAGACATGCAAGCAAAAAGGGCATTGAACTAAAACCGGAGACCCTTATTTATGCCAAGTACGTAATAGTATTCACAACGTTTCCTGAAAATCAATTTACCGCTTTTGATATCTTAGAATGGTATCGAGTTCGATGGCAAACTGAACTGGTCTTTAAAAGATTTAAACAAATAGCACAATTTGGACACTTACCTAAATACGATGATGATAGCTCAAAAGCTTGGCTTTATGGCAAACTATTCGTTGCTCTTTTGACAGAAAAACTAATAGATTTTGCTACGTCTTTTTCCCCCTGGGGGTACATCATGGTCAAGCCAGAAGACTCAAAGCCAATGGCGTGAATTTGCTTTTATGTTTAATCAAGTAAAACGGGCTATAGAACCAGCGTTATCATTACAGGAAGTTCTTAAGTGCTGGAATGACATTGCTTGTTCTTTAGCAGAAAATACAAGAATCCGAAAAACACAGATATCAAAATACTTCGCGCGTACCTAAAACAAGTTAGCGCTTATGCCCTCTCGCCCCTCCCCCCATAAAAGTTCGCCGAAGGTGATAAGTTCAATCTACCATGTGCCTTTACATACAAAATTTCTTATTTGTCAATTGTGTACGCGTGACCCCATTGATGCTCTGCTGACTGTTTTATGCCTAACGGATGCCTTCAGCGGCGGCGGAATGCCATCCGCTGGAGGCGTAGTTATGTCAATATACTTCGTCATGCTTCCCTATATCTACAAAAACTACTTTATCCCCCTCTGCAAAATAAAAAACTACACGAACATCATATTCTATTCTGAAACTCCATAAATCTTCCAACTTACCTGATAATTTGTGGGCCCTCAGACTCCTATCAAATGGGTCATTTAGAAACATCTTTACCTTTTCCCAAAATCTTTCTTCTAATTCTTTCCTTCCTTTAATCCTGTTTTTATATGCCCTTTTGAAGGAAGAACTAAAGCCTATTTCTATCATTGTTCTATCATGGTTTTAAGTTCATCAATTTTGTCTGAAAATACTAATTTGCCCTTTTTAAATTCTTTGATACTATCTTGATAATTTTTATATATATCTTCCCTCCTTTCCTCAATGAGATACCTTTCTACCAAAAATTTTATTTCCTCCTTTTCCTCTGTTGTCAGGGACCTTATATCTTCTACCAATTCATTAAAACGAACTGTTTCCATAGAGTGCATCCTTTCTAAGTTATTATGACATAACAAGTTATTATACAGTTTCTGTATATCAACAGATTTTATCAAATAATTGTCAAATTACACGTTAAATCTTATATTGTTCTAATTGTATAATACCTAAATTGAGTGATTTTGAATTACGAACAAAAAAACGCAATTACGCGCTTTCAAATAAAAAATCAAATACTTTATAATTTAGATGTGGCCCTGATGTTTCGCCCATAACATCTGTGGAGAAATTAGAAACAATAAAAGAGGCGGTGAGGATATCAAAAAATATACAAGAGATAGAGAGGTTATTAGAACTCTAAAGTAGAAAGACTGCGATGACATGAAACGATAAAGAATTCAAGACAAAAGTGTGGTAAGAATCTCTGTTATTCAAGTTTTTTCTTTGCGTCCTTTGCGACTTTGCGGTTGACTATCATTATAAACCGTCTTGGTCTACGTATATCCGCGGATAAATTGAAATATGAAGCTTTGACCTTAAGCCTCCTTTTCAGTTAATCTTTCAATAATAATCTAAAGTAAAATTAAATATTGATTAATAAAAATGGCAGCCAAAGATTTAAATAATTAATATTTAAGATGCGCCCCTAATTATCCCTGAAAAAATAGCGGTAGAACAGGTAATAAAGACAATAAAAGAGGTATCGGAAGAAGGAGGTAAATTAAGTATGACGATAGCGGCAAAACTAACAGAAAAGGGCAGATTAGGGGGCGAGAAGAAAGGAAAGTTAGAAGGGAAGATAGAAAGGTGAAAAAACATTATTACTCCGGTATTATCTTGAGAACATAATCATATTCAACTTTGCCCAAATCCTAATGAACGCCTATATGTATACCATTTTCTCCAATATATTCAGCGTTTGGGAAGTCTCCGAGTTTGTACCCTAAAAAGTGAAATCCAGGGCACTGCGTGGGCATAGATGAAAATAAATTCCGTGTATCAATCCCCTTTTTCTCCATAAAAGTTACAAGTTGATCACGAGTAAATTTTGCTTTTTCCTGTATAATAATAGGTAACGCATGAGGTACTATTTCCTCGTGGGACTCTTTTTCTATTGTTTCCAGATAGGGACTAAATCTCTTATAAAACCGCACTCCCTGTTGCAACAAAAGACAAGGCCGGCACTATTATTTCATCTCCTCGTTTTGCGCCAAAATCATAGAGTACTGCTAACGCCAGCGCATAAACATCAGTACCTGTGTTTACGGTTGCTGCCTCTTTTGTACCTACAAGTTCGGCAAACCCCTTTTCAAACTCTCGCACATATTTACCACTTGATAGCCTGTTTGACTCAAGGATTTCGGCTATTAGCTTTTTTGACTTCTCTGTTACTGTGAGATTGTTCCAAATGGGATTTTCATCTTTTTTTATTTCCTAGTTATTCATTAAACTAATTCATTTATAGTAATCTTATAATCTGGAAAGCTTAGGGGTGAAATAGTTTCTGCACCATACTTTTTATATATTATATGATACTTATCATGAGCGGGCTTTTGGTATATTTCAACACAATCTTCATTTAAATCTACCAACCATACCTCAATAATACCAGCCTTCGCATAAAGTGGAATCTTAACTTCTCTATCAAAATTAATAGAAGTATCAGCAACTTCAACAATCAAATATATATCTTTGGGCTCGGGATGTTTCGTGATGTATGCCTTTTCATATCGTTTGGTTATTGCGATGTCTGGTTCAAGCTCTGAATGTTCGCTCAGGTAGATTGGATTCTGTATCCTTACAATTGCCCTTCCGGTCAGATGGGTCACAAAAAATTCGTTTAAACGATCCACACAACTTGCATGTCTGGAACCGATTGGTGTCATTTTGACTATCTTCCCATCTATTAACTCCAGATGTTCGTCTTCTTTAAAAATTCCGGTTTCTCCCATTTGATGATATTCATCAACAGTAATAAACCTTCTCATTGTTTGAAGATTCATATTTATTCCCTCTTGTAAATGCACTCCATTTTTACCTACATCTGTTTCCCTTTATGGCTCTTTGAGAAAACTCATCTGCTCGAAATGCGCACCGAATGTCAAAGCCCTTACAATACTTTCCTTTTTCATTAGGGCGAAACTGGTACAATCCACAAAACTCAGATCTTTATACTCCATTTTTCTAAACAGACTCAAAGCCTCCTTCTAAATTCCATCGGTCACCTTCAAAATATAAAGCTGCCCCAGTGTTTGCGCCTCCTCAATACTATCTAAAAAATCAAGAGCCAATTGGTGATTCTTAAGGGAACAGTTGATGAAGGTGGCCGTCTCGTAAACGATAAAGACAGAGGTTTGAATTCTATATGTTTCAAGCGCAACTGTGAAGTAATCTTCCGCTTCTTTATGAAACTGGTCTCCATTATTAATAAAAGCAATCCAGAAGGAAGTGTCAATAAAGGCTTTTTCCAAGGGTTATTTTCCCCTATAAATATACTTATCATGATTTAGGGAGCCGTCTTTGATTTCCACATCAACCCTTCCACAGAGTCCAAAAAGAGGACTGGCAATCTCCTTTTCTTCTTGCACAACAATCCTTACTGTTTTCCCAACCAATTTTTTGAGTTTTTCTTTTGCCTCGGGAGAAAGCTCAATGTCACCATCTCCTAGTATCTTTGTCTTACTTATGACTTCCATCTTTTTTCTCCTCCATATTTTTATTACTCATAGTATCACCATGAAATACAGAAGACACTGAGAATCGGAATATTAATGTATCTGGCATTTTCAGCGACTTCCGTTTTACGCTTTTTGATTTCCGTGTCTTCCGCGTGTTCCGTGGATACATGATCTTCGTAGTGTTTAATCTCTTAAACCCCGCTTTCACTGTAATAAATAATCTGACTGCCCGTGGTATCAAAACGGAAAGGAACATGCAACAAATGCCCTAAGGCTTGTCTTAATTTATTCCGATTATCTGGTTTTACAAAAAACAACATAAAACCGCCTCCTCCAGCGCCCAAAAGCTTTCCCCCTATTGCCCCATTTTTAATCCCAGTCTCATAAATATCATCAATATGAATAGTAGAAACTTTATCTGAAAGGGCCTTTTTTAATTTCCAACCTTCATGAAGAAGCCTTCCAAAATCAACAATATCGCCTTCTTCATTTAAAATGTTAATAGCTTCTTCTACCATGTTATGCAGTGACGAAAGCTCACTTTTTTTATTTGAAATCTGTTTTATTTTTTCTTCTTCTATTTCAGAGGCAAGTCTTGAAAATCCTGTAAAAAATAGCATTAAATGGTTTTGAAATAATTGGAATCTTGTTTTACTTAATGTAATTGGATTGACTTCAATATTGTGCTGCCCGGAAAAAGTAATCTTATTAAAACCACCAAATGCAACTGCGATTTGATCCTGAGATCCAACATGTTCTTTTATTATCTCTTGTTCAATATAAATAGCCTCCAGTGCCAATCTCTTCTCCATTATCTGGGTACCATACCTACCTGACTGTGCTGCACACGCAGACAAGCGATTTTTACCATATCTGTTTTTTGATGATTCCAGCTTACCAGATAGCCGAACAACTTCCGAATTTTTCGTTTAAACAACAATTTCTAATTCCTCAATTCGGGAATGGATAGGTTTCAGCCTTTTTATTCTTATATACACTATTGGTTGCCCCTCTTCTACATGGCTTTTGGCAACCACGTCACTCCATGTATTAAATGCATTATCTCCTTCTAATTGCATAACTACATTAGCATTATTGGGAATATTATTGGCAAATTCGGGGTGTTCCCTAATGTATCTGTTAAACTCTTTAATTAATTCAGTATTCTTCCTTTCCATAATATTCATGGTACTGTTCCTTCCAAAAATTTCTGTTTATAAGATTCCCAATTTTCATCTATATCATCGTCCGCCAAAGTCAACGCTTCTTCAAAATTAAGATTCAATTCCTCCTTTTTGTTCTTTCCTGCCAAATTGTACGAATCGCGATGTGCAAAACCGTGAGCACAATCATAACGTACAACTTCTCTCCATTTACCTTTATAATTAACCTTCAACTGGACAATAAATTTTTCCACTTTACCTCTTGAAGTCTTATGATAATGCCTCTTCCTGGTATCGTAACTGTAAGGAATTATGTATTCTTTTTCAGACATGATAACATTCTAAAAAAGGAGATTTTTTCTTAATCGCATATCGATTGATTATACACAATATGATAAAAAATTTCCTTACAAAACTCGTAGTTGAAAGGTTATTTAAGGAACGGGGGATAGAAGTAGACAAGGTATTCCAGAGGGTAAAGACGCATAGAAACGGCGATGAGATGGAGGTGGATATCCTGGCAATAAATGGAGAATATATCGTACTCATAGAAGCAAAAAGCACGTTAAAGATAGAGGATGTTAGAGAACATTTGGAAAGAGAGGATTCAGACAAATATGCCTATAGAAACGGTCTTTTCGTAATTGGGGAAAGTGGCGATGCGGCGGTAATATTGAACGATACAAATTTCCAACCTAAAGTGTGGTAAGCATTCTATTATTCAAAGTCTTTTCTTTGCGTCAATTGCGCCACTGCGGTGAACCATTTTTTATCTGAGTTCATCTGTGAAATCTGCGTCCCCCAACTCAACAAACCCAATTAACCCAACAAACTCATAACTCGCAACAATAATTAAGTATGGTGTCCCCGGAATTCAAAATGCCTTTCTTACAAACAAACAAAGAAATCAAATAAATGATCCAGGTCGATAAAAATACTGTAGCACAGACAAACAAAAGCAGCTTTTTTGGAATGAAACCATTTGAAGATGAGATATGCCAGGAGGATTGCGACGATGAGATGGATCAATTCATGTATAACATAAAACATAGAGGGTCGGCTTAATTATTTCCCTTACACATTTATAGTTTTTATAAATTCTTTATCTTTTAATCTGTGCAAATCTGCGTAATCTGTGGATGAAAGAAGCCTCTCATATATCCTCACATTCTCATCAACCTCCTCTTTAGACGTCATTCCTAACACGAAAGCCTTCACATATTTTAAGGACATAATAAATTTCAGAGACTTTTCAATCTCATGTGTCAAAGCCCCTGCCCCAAAAATCTTCATCCCAATAACAGATTTGTTCAGGCTATGGCATTTCTGCAATAAATTTTTCACTGTTTCTTGTTCCTGTTCATTGCTTTGCAGTGATTCTACCTGTGCGCTCAACGAGGGGATTACTTTTTTCGGGATAATTTTCCGTGCAACTTCTTTTACATAAGGAACGGCCACGAGTTTTGAGAGAAATCCTTCCTGATATGCATCCATGGATACCCCGGACCAGTTAATCCGGGCAAATACTACTTCGATTTCTGGAATATCGAGCGAGGCCTCAATCGCTCCAATACCATGAGCTGATATACCGATACTTCTCACATAACCCTTTTCTTTTGCCTTTACTAAAGCCTTGTGAGCGCCTGATCGCATCTTCATTTCAAAGGCATTACGGACTCCGTGGAGTAAGCAGATATCTAAATAATCCGTTTTCAATGCTTTTAATGTTTCAATGATTTTTTTATGTGTGCTTTTCTCGAAGGTATCAGAAAACTTTGTGGCGATAATAACCTTATCACGAGGAATCTGCTTTAACGCTTCCCGCAAATGCGGATGAGTTCCGTAGGAGTAACCTGTATCCCAGAAATTTATTCCCTTATCATAAGCATACATCAGCACATCAGCCAGTTGCCTTTCTGTTAGTCTTGTTTGCAGGTTAATTCCTGTGTAACCGGAACTCCCGGTTCCAAAACCAATTTTAGAAAGCTTTATTTTCCCATTCCCTATTATTTCATATTCCATTATCTGGACACCTTGCCTACCTGACAGTGCTGCACACGCAGACAAGCGATTTTTACCATATCTGTTTTTTGATGATTCCAGCTTACCAAATAGCCGAACAACTTCCGAATTTTTCGTTTAAACAACAATTTCTAATTCCTCAATTCGGGAATGGATAGGTTTCAGCCTTTTTATTCTTATATACACTACCTCTTGAAGTCTTATGATAATGCCTCTTCCTGGTATCGTAACTGTAAGGGATTATATATTCTCTTTCAGCCATAGCAATATTTTAAAAAGGAGAATTTTCATTCATATTACCAAATTATACAGAATATGATTAAGTATTTCCTTACAAAATTTGCACAGGAGATTGTATCAACGTTAATAGAGATTTGATACCAAGGAAGGTATATGCTGATCCCAAGGGGTAGTCTCAGGTAGGTAAGCCGTTTAAACCGATTAAACCGTTTTTAATCTGCGTTCATCTGCGTAAATCTGCGGCCTTAGACCTCCAACCTCATCCCCTTCTGCCATTTACAACTCTATCCCAAACCCATACATCCACCTGTAGACCAGAAAATATTTAAACGGCGTCATGCCATAACAGAATTGGTCTATAAGCAAATGCCCAACAATCGCAAAAGACAAGGCAACGTAAATATCCCGAT
>NZ_JBDIWA010000030.1:0-45767 GCF_039794105.1 Candidatus Kuenenia sp. | reverse complement strand
TACCCTCTAAAGTCAGGAAATTGATTGTGGATAATATGTCAGTTGCTTCCCCCTCTCTTTGTATGGCTTCTTCTCGTTAATACCTTATTTGTAAGACAATGCACCCTTTCTTATTTCTTCGTACAATCACCTCTCCAAATGTGTTTATTGCATGTGCATTGTTTTGTAAATAACCCGGTTTTCTTCTTCTCTCCAATCAATCGTAGCTTTATTTTTCTCGCTAGTTTTCACAATAAAAAATATATCCTTTAAAATAGGGAGTCTTGAGGTTAGAATATTTCTTTCTATAAAAAACTTTTATACGCGGTTTTAAAAACGTCCTCTATTCTCTGGCATCCTAAAACACATCATGTTTATACGTAAATTATCATATCTATCATTACTCTTTTGTATTTTCATTATCGGTTGCGGCAATAAAGCAGACTCGTTTAATAAAAAAGGGCTTTCTTTTTTTGAACAAAAAAAATACGATGAAGCAATTGACGCATTTAAAAAGGCATTGGAAATAAATACGAATCACTATGATGCCCATTATGGTTTAGGCGTAGCCTATTATACAAAAGGAATGATAGACGAGTCGCTAACAGAACTAAAACGAGCCATTGAACTTAATCCGGAAGAACCAAAGGCCCGCTATAACATTGCGTTTGCATATATGGCAAAGCAAATGGCCATGGAGGCAATACAAGAATATAAAACGGCTATTGATTTATTTTCCTCTAAAAAAGACATCACAAAAGAAGCGGAGGCACACCTTTACTTATCGGTTGCCTACAGCCTGATGGAAAATCATGATGAAGCGCTTTTGGCATGTAAAAAAGCAATAGAGCTTAATCCGGAACTGGAAGACGGATACTATTTCCTGGGAGTCTGCTATTACAAAAAAAATATGTATGATGAAGCAATTGCTGCATTAAAAAAAACAATAATGCTGAATCCGAAAGCAGAAAAAGCACATAGTGTTCTGCATGTAATTTATGATAAACTTGGAATGGTTGAAGAGGCAACAAGAGAAAGGTTTATCTTGCAACAGTTTACTCAGGAAAGAAGGAATCGAGATTAATCTCACAGCACAGCAAAACCGCAACGAAAGAGAACCACCCCTCTTTTCTCTCCTTCACAAAGAGGAGATGCAAAACCCCTACAAAAAAGGATTTTTTATAGAATAATACGATAGTATTACATTTATAATCTGTTTATTTAATTATCTGTTTATTCAACGATTGTGTGGAGGATAAATGACGTGGAAAAGGATGTTGCACGGGTCGTAATCAGCGAGAAACAAATTAAGGAGAAATTAGTCGAATTATCAAATACTTTGATTAATGCTTATCAAAATAAAGAATGGACGATTATTGCAATACTTAACGGAAGTCTCGTATTTCTTGCAGATTTGATTCGCCATATTCCTTTTTCAATAAGATTGGATACCATAGATGCCTCAAGTTATGGTGATTCGACTATATCGAAAGGGGAGGTCAATATTATACATAATTTTAAAATTGATATTGACGGCAAACATGTTTTAGTAATAGATGACATTGTTGATACAGGAAATACATTGAAAAAAGTTTTAGCAGATATTAAAAAATATGCCCCTGCATCCTTGAAAAGCTGTGTGCTTTTAAGCCGTAGCGGAAGACGTCAAAATAAAATTAAACCTGATTATTGTTGTTTTAATGTGGGAGATGATTTTGTTGTTGGTTATGGCCTCGATTACAATAACAAATATAGAAATTTGCCCTATATAGCAGTACTCAAAGACGAGTGCTATCGCAGAAACGGCTGTCCTTAGACATTGTATCATAAGTACATTGCCTGAATTCCGCCTCCTGCGGAATTTCACGGACAAACAAGTTTGTCTGTGCCACCCATCATACCGCTATTAAGATGTTATATTAGATTTCTCTAAAAACAGATGCGTTTAGCTATACCTCTTGCATAAAATGTCATTATATACCATGGGCGATAAAAATACCTGCCATCGCACAAAGAAAATAATGTTGCTGTTTCCTCCGGATTGGTTTCCTTCTGAACCATATTTAAGCCTTCCCTCTCTTACTGCTGTTTTGCGGTCTGCAGGCCATCTTGTCGTTCAAAAAGATGTAAATCTTGAGATGTATGACTGGTTTTTCAGCAGTAACGGTCTTCAACTTATTTTTGAAAAGGCACCGAAACAATTAGAAAGATTGAAAAATAAATCGGCGCTGTTAGGATTGGATGATAATGACAGATCACTTAAACAGGCATTAACCGGTTGTACAAAAGCCCGTATTAATGAATTGTCGCAACATGCTGAAGAAGCAAAAAAGATCGTAACTTCCCATGACTTTTTTGATGTTAAAAAACTTGAATGGGCTATCAATATTTTCCACGAAGTGACTTCTGTAATCTCACTTGTATACGCCCCTGCAATTATTCGCCTGCCACCAATGGAAACAACACTGCCCTATAACACTTTTATTTCCACAGAGCTTATGAAGGCAATAAAAGATGCTCAGGTAAACGTTTACAGGGATGTTTATAAGCAGATTTTGCAGCCGTCTATACACTCAGAAAATCCGGACATTATTGGAATTTCAATCGTTCTTAAGCAACAGCTTATATCTTCATTGACTTTTTGTTCACTTATCAAAGAAGATTTTCCACATATTCACATCACCATTGGCGGAAATACGGTAACGCGGCTTCGTGACATATTGCCGGAAAAGCCTGATCTGTTTGCTGTTTTCGATAGTGCCATAGTCTTTGAAGGAGAAACCGCGTTGCTTAAGCTTGTTGAAACAATCGGTACTACGCGAAATCTTGCAACCGTTCCAAACGTAATATTCAGAGATGCGTCAGGCATACATACTTCTCCATTAATAATGGCAGAAGATGTAACAAGACTGCCTGTTCCTGATTTCGATGGTTTGCCATTAGAGAAATATTTTGTCCCTGAATTAATCCTCCCTTACGTTGCCACGAGGGGCTGTTATTGGGGGCGTTGTAAATTCTGTGATCATGGAGAGGGATATACCGCCGGCTACAGGGCAAAAAAGATCAGTCAGATTATTGATGATATCCATTATCTTCAAAACAAGTATCACACGCATAATTTTCACTTTCCAGACGAATCATACCCCCCGGCTTTATTTAAAAAACTCTCTTATGCATTGATAAAAAACAACATGAACATTGCATGGATGACCCATTTAAGATTTGAAAATAGTTTAACAAATGAAGAAATCTGGGAAACTGCGGCAAATGCCGGTTGCAAGTATTTACATTTAGGCTTTGAGTCAGGAAGCGAACGGATATTAAAACGAATGGATAAGTCAACAACCACAAATATTATGAGCAAAATGCTTAAAATCTCTTCTAACGCCGGCATATGGAACCATGTAATGGGCTTTTTCGGTTTTCCGGGAGAGTCCTATGAAGACGCACAACAAACAATACAATTTCTGGAGGAAAATAAAGAATTTGTGCATTCGATAGGATTCGGCACATTTGATCTCTGCAAGTATGCGCCAGTGACCAAAGAAAATGATACCTTTGGCATTACCTACTATAAGAATCCGGAATGGGATCTTGCGTTAAATTATTATTACACGGTTGACGAAGGACTTGGTATTGAAGATTCAGAAAAATTACTAGAAGCATTTGAAAAGAACCACTATGAAGGGTGGGATTTAAGGATATTTATCAGAGAATATGTGTTTTTATATGTGGTGCATTACGGGACAAACAGGCTTTATTCATTGCTTTGCAATTCTCAAAACAGGAGCATTCCCGATTTTTTGTAACTCTTTACACCTGCCTTTCGGCACACTAGTACTGTACCACAAGCATACTGCTTGTGATATTTGTAACTCAAGCTGGAAGCTTGAGTTACTATTACCCCCCTAATTGCTTTTTTACAAAAAATCGGGAATGTACCCCTCAAAAACCCGTGTTATGTTGCACCGTCATTATACGAAAAGCCCCTAATGTCAAAGCTCACCAGCAACTACTTCGCCGCCTTCCGGTGGAGCGCCGTGTTATGCGATGCTTTGCATACGGTTTGCGAAGTCACGGCTGGAAGTAGCAGGAGGCAAAGGTATTCCTTCTTTCCGATACAGTTCGATGGCTTCCTCAACAATCTGACAAAGTTCTTCAAAGACCCGTTGCTCGTCATCGCCGTGACAACCTCCGTAAATCAGTCCCGGTGCACTCCCTATATAACACTGATCTTCTTCGGACCATTCGACGATTTTCGCGTATTTTGCGCTGTCTTTCATTTTTTTAACTCCTCCAGGGCCAAGCGTACAGCTCGCACCTGATATTGCTTTGCATCGTCACCATGTTTACCTGAAATTGTAATAGGTTTAGGCACGTTTGAGTGAACAAAATTCCTATGGCTGCCTTTACCACCTCTATTTACGAAGCCTTCCTTTTCTAATTCAGCAATCAGTTCCCTTACCTTTGGAGGCATCAACGTATTCCCATATTTTCAGCAGTTTAACAACTGAGCTCAACCGCACCGCTTTTTGGCGTTGGCTGGAGTGCCTTGTTGGGCGTTTTCTGTTAACGATGTTTTCCATCGCGCCTGTATCGTATCGGCAGAAAGGTCCGCTCCGCAGTCCCACTCGACGAAGTACCCCCTGTTGTGAACTCGTTCGAATTCAACTCTGTCGTTTAGTGGCGCGAAGGCCTCTGATTCCAAGTAAGGTTTTACGTCAAATAAACCTGCTCTTCCATCTTCTGCTTTGACGTACAGCGTGTAATTGTCTTTGGGAACAATTTCTGCAATGTTCATTGGCCAAGTCCTCGAATTGGAAACGGCTTTTTACCATTAACTACCAATTGCCCGTCAACAAGTAAATCATCCTGATGTATTTCAATCCATGCGACGACTAACTTGTGCTTCTTTGGCAGAAGCTCACCAGCCAAGACAGTTCCATCATGAATCGAATAGACCGCTACTTGTCCCTGATATTCGGCATAAATATGCGGCACGTTGTGCTTATCCATATCATAGAAAAACATCCGGATAAGGATGCCATAGAACATCGAGATTGTAGGCATGACGACGATCTATCCTATTACGCTTAACAAGTTATTACACAGTTTCTACCTTTTAGCAAAGCGAAACTTGAAAGTCTACATAAAGTATAAGCTACTGTGCTTGACTTTTTATCAATTTAGCAGTTCTTCCCTGCGTACATTTTACTGTGTGCGCAATTCAGCCCCTAATTTTTTATACAAAGCGTCAAGTATTACAGCCGACGCATCATCAACCTCTTCGCTCTTTAGAGTTCTCTCGTAAGATTGGAAACAGAGATTAAACGCAATGCTTTTTTTCTCTTCGGGAATTTGTTTTCCCCGGTATATATCAAAATAATTTACTTCTTTTACGATGGAAATATTTGCGCCATTAATGCAATCTTCTATGGACGCCCACGTTTTTTCTTCATCAACAACTATCGCAAAATCCCTCTTAACCATTGGATAAGGAGAAGGTTCGCAATATTTTTTATCAAAATGCGCTTTTTCAACCAAGGCATCTACGTCCAGTTCTATCAGGGTACACAATGTTTTAAAACCTAATTCCTTACTTGCCTCACCAATATAGCCAAGGGTTTTGCCGTCCATTAAAATTTTCGCTGTCTTTTCATTATTAAATAACCTCGTTTTTTCATGGAACGTTACCCACTCACATTTTTCATGTATTTCAAGATTTTTTAAAAGCGATTGAACAATCCCTTTTCCCTCAAAAAACCCTGCGGAATCTAATAACGACAAACAGACCTTTTCGTGTGGTAATTTTTCCCCTTTCAGATAAATTTTTGCAATTTCAAAGAGTTTTACCTTCTCGCACCCATGATTTGCATTATGTATCTTGACCTTTGCCAGGCTGGGCAATAACGAGGTACGTAAGATACTTTCCTCCTGCCGCAAAGGATTTGCTATTTCAACAACATCTTCACCCGACCAGAGATTCACTCCCTTCAAAAAAGCATGATTAACGATACTAAATGTCTTCGTCTCATAAAATCCTAATCCTGTTAAATTATTGCGAATAAGATTTTCTACAATCTCGTATTTACTCTTTTTACTGCCGCGAATGCCTATTGCTGTTTTGGCAGGAATATTATTATAGTCATAAATCCTGCTCACTTCTTCTATAAGATCAATTTCACGTGACACGTCACCGCGAAAACCTGGAATTTCAACATCAACAAAGGTATCAGCACAATTAAGAATTTTAAACTGCAAACTCCTTAGAATATCCAGTATTACGTCTCTGTTTATATCCACTCCCAAAATTTTTTTTATGCTTTCAATACGAAGCGCTACCTTTTTCGCTTCATTTCGATTTGCACTAACGTCTATAATACCTTTGCACATTTCACCGCCTGCATGCTCAATGATTAGTTTTGCTGCCCTTTTTGACGCAAAATCTAAGCCCAATGGGTCAACACCTCTTTCAAAACGACAGGAAGAATCAGAAACAATTCCCAACGCTTTGGAAGTACGCCGCACCTGTCGCGGCTCAAATCGGGCGCATTCAATAAGAATATTTCTTGTAGCATCTGTTACCTCCGTTTCCTTTCCCCCCATTACGCCGGCTATTGAGATCGGCCTCTTTTCATCCGCAATAATAAGCATGTCATGAAATAGTACACGTCTGGCGCCATTGATTGCAACGATCTCTTCTCCGCTCTTCGCCTTCCTTACGTGTATTTGTCCGCCTGACACCTTATCCAAATCAAATGCGTGAAGGGGCTGTCCCGACTCCATCATTACATAGTTTGTTATATCCACAATATTATTAACAGGACGAAGCCCAATGCATTTAAGTCTTTTCTGCAGCCACTCCGGAGACGGTTTCACCGTTATATTACGTATCACACGAGCTGTATACTGTGAACACAGCAACGGCTCTTTAACTTCTACTTTAACATTTTGAGAAATATCACCATCACCTTCGCGGGAAATATCCGTGCATGGCAATTGCAAGCTTCCTTTTGTAATAGCTGCCACTTCTCTTGCAATGCCGATAATTCCCATGCAATCAGCACGATTAGCCGTAACTTCCAGGTCAATGCAGTAGTCATCCTCAAAAGCTTCAATGCTTGCCGCCACCAATCCAGCGCCGGTCAATTTATCTGCAAGCATTTTGGGAGACAAATCAAAGCAAACGTACTCTTTTAACCAACTATAGCTAATCTTCATAACACTTTTTTCTCATTTTAATCTTATAAAAAAAGGTATAAATCCTATTCAAAATTGAGAAAGAAAACGCATATCATTTTCATAAAACAAACGTATATCATTTATGCCATACTTTAACATGGCGACTCTTTCCACTCCCAATCCAAACGCAAAACCCGTATATTTTTCTGCATCATAATGAACGGCTTCAAACACATTAGGGTCTACCATTCCTGCCCCTAAGATTTCCACCCATCCGCTATATGAGCATACGCTGCATCCTTTGCCATTGCATAGAGAACAGGAAATATCCACCTCAGCGCTAGGTTCCGTAAAAGGAAAGAATGAAGGGCGAAGCCTCATTTGAACATTCTGTCCAAAATAAGATTTTATAAATTGGTTCAGCGTGCCTTTCAGGTCGGCAAAGCTTACGCTTTCATCCACCAACAAGCCTTCCACCTGGTGAAACATAAAAGAATGACGCGCATCTACCGTGTCCGGTCGGTAAACGACGCCAGGCGCAATGATACGAACAGGCGGTTTTTGCTTCTCCATAATGCGGATTTGAACAGTGGATGTTTGACTCCGCAACAATACATCTTCTTTTATATAGAACGTATCAAAATCCGTTCGGGAAGGATGGTCGGAAGGAATGTTCAGTGCATCAAAGTTATAATACTCCAACTCAACTTCAGGTCCGTAAGCGACCTCAAACCCCAATCTGGCAAAAACGTCCTTGATATCATCGATAGTTTGGGTGATAGGGTGTTTTTTGCCCACATCCGCCGGCTTTCCCGGCAATGTAACATCAAAAAACTCTTTTTTGTTAGCAGGTTTTTTATCCAAAGACAAGCTGTTTATTAAACCATCAAGCGTCCTGCACATTTCATCTTTTAGAGCATTAACCTGTTTTCCATAAGAGGCACGTTTATCCATAGGTAGTTTTGGTATGACTTTCATCAATTCACTGACTATTCCGGTCCTGCCAATATATTTCACACTAAGCTGCTCTGCCTCTTGCCGTGTTTTTATCTTGCCAACTTCATTATGAAACATTTTTTGAGCATCTTGTATTTTTTCCGGCATAATGAATAATTTCCTAATGTTTATAAAAAACACAGGCACGCCCATTCATTGTATTTCGCAAGGAATAAGCGTGCCTTATTTACACTAATTTCTGTTGTATTGTGGAAGAAATGTTTCCTGGAGTTATAATGTGCGGTTTTAAACTGTGAATGTATTGGGAAACTATAGAGACGCCCCTACTTTTCCTTTTACCATCTCCACTAAATTAGCAAAGGCAGATTTATCATTAACCGCCATCTCCGCCAACATCTTCCTGTTTATATCCAATTTCGCAACCGTTAGCCCTCGGATAAAACGGCTGTATGAAATCCCATGCTCACGGACAGCCGCATTAATTCTTGTAATCCAAAGACTCCGAAACTCCCTCTTCCTTACTTTTCTATCTCTGAAAGAGTATGCCATCGCGCGAATATACGTCTCGATGGCTTTTTTATATAAATTACCCCTGCCTCCCCAGTATCCCTTTGTCTTTTTTAACAGCCTCTTTCTGGATCTTTTTTTTGCACTTCCATTTGTAGCTCTCATATTACTTCTCTTTCAAAAAAAACAATAAAACGTGTAATTTATTCTTCTAACATTGCTCTCTTTATATTCTTGCTAAAACCCGGAGATGCTTCAATCTTCTTTCTTAGCCGCTGTTTTCTTCTTCCCGATTTTCCAGACATTAAGTGGCTCTTCCCGGCTTTTGGCCTTTTTACTTTACCATTTGCAGTAATTTTCACCCTTTTTTTAAGGCCTTTGTGTGGTTTTAATTTTGGCATGTGTGCTTTCCCCTATCAAATACTAAGAATCCCATTCTTCTCTATTAAAGTTTTTTTAACGCTTTAGTTTTTTGAAAAATCGCAAAAAAATACGGTTGTAGCTACGGACAAGAAGTTTCCCTGTACAAAATATATCTCTGCCTGCGCGTAGCAACCTGTCAAGGTTAAGCCAAATATGCGAATCGGGAACTCTCTACTTGTAAACCCTCACAGTATATACCCTTTTTTATTTTACTTTGGAGATAAAATAATCCCCATCCTTCTATCATCAGAAATGCGGTCTTTCTCTACCTTGGCAATATCTTCCAGTTCTACGGCAAATTGATTTAAAACACTATCACCCATATCGGAGTGCGCCCGTTCACGCCCTTTAAAAAGCATCATCACAAGCACCCGATCTTTATTTTCTAAAAATTTGCGTGCCTGCCGGATTTTTGTCTGTATATCGTGTTCACCTGTTTTGGGTCTGATTCGTAATTCCTTCAACTGAACCACTCGCTGTTTTTGCGTTTTCTTCTTCTTTTGCTTATATTTAAATTTGCCGTAATTCATGAGCCGGCAAACAGGAGGGTCTGCTTCAGGAGCAACTTCTACCAAGTCCATCTCCACACTTTTTGCCCGTCCAAGCGCTTCATCTATGCTGACGATCCCAACTTGCTCACTATTTTCGTCAATCAGCCTCACTTTTTGAACACGGATGCGCTCGTTAATCCTTAATATCTGTGAAATATATGTTCTCCTCCATAATTAAGATTACTTTTTCCCCCGTACCTCCTCCTCAACCTTGCTGATAAAGTCTCGAACAGGAAGCACCCCTTCATCCCCATTCTTCCTGCTGCGAACAGCTACTAATCCTTCTTCCATTTCTTTATTGCCAACAATCAATAAGTAAGGAATTTTTTGTAACGTGCCTTCTCTGATTTTATAACCAATTTTGTTGTTACCAATATCGCATTCTACCCTAAAATTCTTTAAAAGCAACTCCGTTTGCAATTTCTTCGCATAATCTATTTGGGCGTCTGTTATCGATAATATTCTCATTTGTATCGGCGCAATCCACAGAGGAAAATCTCCTGCAAAATGTTCAATTAAGCAGCCAATAAATCGCTCCATCGCACCCATGACCGTACGATGGATCATCACAACCCTGTGATGATAACCATCGGATCCCACATAATTGACGTCAAATCTTTCCGGAAGATTAAAGTCTACCTGTATCGTAGGGCCTTGCCATCCTCTTCCGATAGCATCCTTTACCTTTATGTCAATTGCCGGACCATAAAATTTCGCCTCTCCTTCCATACGTGTGTAATGTAACCCTATTTTCTCAAGCGCAATTTTTAACGCATCTTCTGCATGATCCCATACATCATCCCTGCCGATATACTTTTCTTTTTCCCCTTTCCCGCGGACACTCAATTCGATCTCATACTCATTAAACCCAAAACTCGACAGCATAAATTGGGCCAGCTTAATTACCTCTATAATTTCCTGTTCTAACTGATCAGGGGTACAAAATATGTGCGCATCATCCTGGGTAAAACCCCGCACACGTAATAAACCATGCAATACACCGGATCTTTCATACCGGTATACCGTCCCCAATTCACCCCATCGTAATGGTAAATCGCGATAACTGTGCAGCTTTGTTTTATATATAAGCACTGCAAAAGGGCAATTCATTGGTTTCAATATGTATTCGTGTCCATCGACATCGATAGGTGAATACATGCTCTCCCGGTAAAAATCCCAATGGCCGCTCGTCTTCCACAGATTAATCTTTGCTATGTGAGGACTGTAAAGTATATCGTATCCTCTCCTGAAATGTTCTTGTCTCCAAAAATCCTCAATGATGCTTCTCATTCTAGCGCCTTTAGGGTGCCAGAACGCAAGCCCAGCTCCGCCGTCTTCATGAAAGCTGAAAAGATCCAAATCTTTGCCAATTTTCCGGTGGTCACGCTTTTCAGCCTCCTCCAGCATCTTTAAGTATTTTTTAAGATCCTCATTGGTAAAGAACGCTGTGCCATAAATACGCTGTAACATAGGATTCGTTTCTTTCCCACGCCAATAAGCGCCTGCAACACTGAGTAGTTTAAAAGATTTCACCCTGCCCGTCTTCTGAATATGAGGACCACGACATAAGTCAACAAATTCATTTTGGCGGTAGAAAGAAACGGTATCGCCTTCAATGTCTCTTATAAGTTCCACTTTATAAGGTTGCCCGTTTTTTTCCATTTCTTTTACTGCTAACTCCCGGGGCACATCTGTTCTCTCAAAACAAATATCTTCCTTTAAGATCTTTAACATTTCCTCTTCGATCTTTTTCAGATCTTCTGTAGTAAAATGATGAGGACAATCAAAGTCATAATAAAATCCGTTTTCGATAGTAGGACCTATGCCAAGCTTTACCCCAGGAAAAAGTCTGCAAACCGCCTGCGCCATAATATGCGCTGCGCTGTGGCGGATTATTTCCAGGCCATCCTGTGTTTCTTCCGTAATAACAGAAAGAGAAATATCATCTTTTATAGGATAATTAAGGTCTACCAGAACTCCGTCCGCCCTGGCAGCCAATGCGATCCCTCCCATCTTGCTGTTTATGCTACTTGCGACTTCACCAATAGTTATATTATCTTCGAAATCCTTTTTCGTCCCGTCAGGTAATGTTACTTTAACCATATTTTCTATTTTATTTTTTAAAGCAAAGAATTAACTTAATACATTACTAATAAAAATGTTACGATTACAACAAATTAAATAATACGTAAGCTATTAATATTTAACCCCTCCAAGGGCTATTTTTCAAAAAAATAACATGTCATAAGATGTAGTTACCCAATTTTACCGATTGCCAGTGCCATCGGTCGCAAAAACTTTCATAGTTTAATTGATTTCATATTTAGTTTTCAAGTGTTTTCTATTGTTTTATTTAACGCAAATGAATAATGCAGCGTTATTCCAACGCATTGATAGTATTTTAGTAATTTGTCCCCTAAAAATAACGCAATGATGTAATAGCCTTCAGAGAAAATAGAATCTTTATTTATGTCAAATTTATGCCAAAAATATTCGACGCAGAACAATTATTCCTAAATTTTATGTATTGACACCGGCAACATAATTTTAGCATAATCTCTCTTTTACTTTACACAGGTAATGTATAAGGAGAAATATTAAATGCAGGAACAAACAATTGGAATAATTGGTGGGAGTGGCCTTTACGATATCGAAGGCATCACTGACGTAGAATCTTTGTCTATTGATACTCCATTCGGCAAACCCTCCGATAATTTTACTTTAGGAATTTTAGAAGGGAAAAAGGTCGCCTTTTTACCACGACATGGAAAGGGACATACCATATTGCCTTCTGAACTCAATTTTAGGGCAAATATCTATGGAATGAAAAGGCTGGGCGTTGAGCATATTATTGCAGTAAGCGCTGTAGGAAGTATGAAAGAAGAAATAAAACCTTTAGATATCGTCATCCCTGACCAGTTTTTTGACAGAACCCGTGGCAGAATAAGTACTTTCTTTGGCAATGGCATTGTAGGTCATGTAAGTTTCGCCGATCCTGTTTGCAATAACCTTGCCACACTATTACATGAATCAGCAAAATCCGTGAACGCCCGGGTACATAAAGGCGGCACGTATTTATGCATGGAAGGACCCCTTTTTTCTACACGCGCTGAATCACATGTGTATCGCCAATGGGGTGTAAGCGTTATAGGCATGACTAATCTCCAGGAGGCAAAATTAGCCCGCGAAGCTGAA
The DNA here is from genome assembly GCF_039794105.1 of Candidatus Kuenenia sp. Classification (GTDB taxonomy): domain Bacteria; phylum Planctomycetota; class Brocadiia; order Brocadiales; family Brocadiaceae; genus Kuenenia. Next base: position 32,973 of record NZ_JBDIWA010000030.1, on the reverse strand, counting down.
ATATGTTACAGTACACTTGCAATGGCGACAGATTATGATTGCTGGCATGAGGAAGAAGAGCCCGTTACATTAGAAATGGTCATCTCAAATCTTAACAAAAATGCGGAAATGGCAAAAAAAATACTCAAAATAGCTATTCCCAAAATTAAGCAAAGTAGGACATGTATTTGTGCTACTGCGGCAAAGGATGCTATTGTTACCAATAAAAACCTTGTCCCGGAAGAAACAAAAAAGAAACTGGATGTTATTTTCGGTAAATATTTACGATAGCAATATTAAACATATTCGCTTTAATCACTCGCCAGAGGAAGGGTTCTCATGCGTGCTGCTATCCTCATTCCAAGCCAGGCTCCAAAAAATAATAAAATTGACATTATTACAAAACTCGCCATGGTATTATAAAATTTTACCAACACACCCATACCCAGCACTAACGATAAGGTAAAGATAGCATCAGACCAATGGTTTTAAAGAGTATTTTTCTATTAATTTATCAAATAAATTTTCACCGTATCTATCTTGCTCAATTTCACCCTTATATTTTTTTAATAATTTTATTATGTCGTCGTTGCTAAAATCAGCATCTTTTAGGCTTGCTGGTGTAAATTCGGCATCTTCAACGTTACGTGAATATTTAAAATTTGCTTTATCAAGCTTTGCCATTTTAAAATTAGCTCGCCGTAGGTTAGCCTGAGAGAAATCAGCGTCAGTAAGATTTGTATTCGTAAAATCACTGAGATATAAATCTGCGTGAGCAAATTTAGCGCCTAATAAATTACAATAACTTAAATTTGCACTATAGAGGTTTGATTTTTGAAAATCGGCACGTTCAAGATCCAGATTCTTTAGATTTGCATTGCGCAAAGATTTCCCGGCTAAGTCTACATCCTTTGGGTTGATTTGCGTTGAACCCAAGGCAATCTTTATCGCCTCTTCTGACGCTTGAATTAAATCTTCATCTTTTTTCTCCTTTGCGTAATCCAATGAATGAGTAAGAAATGGAAGAGATGTCATACCATATGCAGAGAGCGATAGTATGATTTCTTTCTTTAGGGGGTCTGGTTTTTCAATAAAAATCTGCGTAAACAGATCCTTGATTTGATTGAGTTGAGCAACCTTAACCTCGCCCTCTGAAATTCCGATTGCATTATTTATTTGAGCTTTCGCAATTCTTTCTGCATTCGCCTGCTACTGCTCATTGACTCCGACTGTTACATAATAACTTGCCCCCGCAATTACTATAGGTGTCAAAATTACTCCACAAATTTCCAGCCAGAGCGGTTTGCTATTTTTTCCCATACCAGAGCCCTTTCGCATAAACAATGAAACATTTTATAAATTTTCCATCCCTGAATTTTAAATGCGTACATTTTGACTACAATTCAAATCGGAATTCAGGATTTTTTTGTCATAGCCCGACCATACCTTCCATTTTTCATTATCCTGATAATCAAAACCCCGGCAGGGCACAAGCGGTGTTTGTGCACAGTACACAAGTAAGTCTTCTTGTCCAAATAAACACAGCAGCCTCCCGTATAATTTTATTATCTTCAAAATACCTTAACCGAACTGTTGTTAAGGAACCCGCTAGACGTCAGGAAGACTCTGGCCGTTTTAAGACAGCCATCTCGTGACCGTCGAGCAAAATCCTGACTGCATGCCTTGAACCTATCTGCTCCACAGTCACCTGCTTTTTGGGACCCATGAGATTGAACATCTTCAGTCCCGACGGATTTAATTTTGCGTCTACAGTAATAAAATCATTCCTGGCATTAGCGTCCAGGTTCATAGCGACAATGACCTCAGTGTTGTCAAGTATCCTTGAATATGCCAGCGTGCACTTTCCATCAAAAGGGTGACCAAAATCAATTCCATTCCCCGAAATCTCCCGGAAATATTGTCTGCCGTAACGGAGCGCTGGTTCTCTTCGTCTTATATCAGCTATTTTTGCAATACTTTGATATATGGGGTTTCCCGGATTAAAAAAGTGATGTCCTGTGCTATCAAATGCCCCCCATTGACCGCCGAACATACATTCCCTGACATAGCTATCATTATCTCCACCACCATCAAAGCCCTGCTCCGTACCGTAGTAAATACAGGGCACACCCTGACAGGTCAGTAAATATCCGATAGCAAGGACGGCCTGTGCAGGGTAAGGGTTACGATGCATAAGACGACGGTATGGCCTGGCCATCTGGTCATGGTTGTCCACGAATGTGACAAAGTAACGGCCGGCCGCTCCGTGATCTGCATACTGCGTCCTGAACTGTTCGTACCGCTCTCGCAGGGCAGAAGGCTTGACAAAGCCTTTAATGGTCTCTTCCAGAATAAAATACAGGGGAAAATCCAGGGCGGCATCAAGTGAGGGGAAGCGCTCATTCGTCCCTTCTACACGGCTGTTACGTCCGATATAACTTTGTATAGTCTGGTCTTCTCCCACTATCTCGCCAAATATAAAAAGATTCTGTTTACCAATGCGCTTGGCATATTCACGTACTGCATTACAAAAGATGGCTGTTTCGCTCGATTCCATATGTTTTACCGTGTCAACCCGAAATCCATCGATATCTGCAATTGCAATCCAGTATTTATAGGCCTTGATCAGGGTATCCAATACATCAGGTTTTTTGATATCCAGCTCCTTTAAGCTAAGAAAGTCACCGTTGATGGCTTCGTCAGGATCACCCCAATTCCTGATCTGCCCCCTCCTCTTATAACATTCAAGGTTCTGAAGTTCTTCTGGCCAGATGGCGTCGTCTTCCTGAAATCCCGCTGCCGGATTAACCTCTCGCCAAAAACCGAAGTCAAATGGGTATGGTGCCTCTTTCCAATAGTAAAAGGGAAGATCGCCAGGATACGCCCAGTTATCGCCAGTGTGGTTGATGATGATGTCCAGAATTACATACATACTCCTTTTATGTGCCTGCCTAACGAGTTCCTGAAGGTCCTCCTTTGTACCAAACCTTGGGTCCACCTCCAGGAAATCCTGAATGCCATACCCATGATAGGTATCATTTTTCTCCCGGCGGTTTTTAAAGACAGGGCTCAGCCATATCGCATTGGCGCCAAGGCCCCGAATATAATCCAGACGGCGAATGATGCCTTTAAGATTTCCTCCCTGGAATAACCTGCCCTGTTCCGCGTCCCGGCCTTTGGCCGCAGAAGCGGGATCATATGCAGGAAGGTTTTGCTGATTATTATCGAACCGGTCCACCAGCATAAAATAAATAAATACATCCCGCCAATCGTGGGGTGAAGGAAAGACTTTGCCCTGCGGTTTGAAATCCAACTCCTTTACAGATTTAATTTTGTTTGCCATGTCTTAAACCCTCTTTTTAGTACCTTATCTTATCGGTAATTTATTCGCATTTTTTTGACAAGATATTTAATGGTAAAATCCGAAACAAGTTCTGAATTGGTCATTGGTCATTGGTCATTGGAAAGTTTGTGATGAATTTTTTAATCTGTGCAATCTGTGTAATCTGTGGTTCCGCCTTTAGTATTTTGCGTTTATTTGGTTCCTTGCCAGCTTAGGTATACGTGATTGCTATCCCCCATTTGTTAAGATTCCCTACATCCTGTTTGGCCATATCCATTATTTTGAGATGCCAATTTCCTTTGGCAGAAGTTCCTATAACAGATGCGAAGAGTCCTGGTTCATCACTGGAACGAAAACTACGAATAAGGTCTTTCTGGCTACCACCAGACCCATCATGAAGTATGATTTCATCACCTTGTGGCGGTTTGAGGATTACCCGCAAGTCACCACGATAGGTATGTTTAATATCAAGGGTGACTTCGATTTCTTTATTGATAACTTCCAGAGGAAATTTTATATCGTCTTCGGTTGCTCCAAGATCCGGAATTGGCTTGTTTACCCGATGTTCCATGAAAAGCACTTCTGGCAATCGTTCTTCACTATCTCCAGCTGCAAGGGCTACAGCTTTGTGAGCATTGATGCGTCCGTGACCATACCGCGGCGAGTGACCATTAACATACTGGCCATTTTCCAGATCTATCTTATCCACCGTATCCATAATGATACGCTTTACCGCTGCAGACGCCAGTTCTGCGTTGACCGAAAGAATGAGAGCAGCCAGACCCGCTGTTAAAGGAGTTGCGCTGGACGTCCCTCCAAAATCATTCGTATAGTCATCAGTAGAATAGCCTTTGGTACCACGCCTATCCGTTGTTACTATGCGTCTGCCAGGGGAACCGCTTGAAGGTGCGCATATAGTAAGCTCGGCGCCATAGTTACTGTAAGAGGAACGTTGATCCATGCTATTGGAGGCTCCAACTGCAATTACATCCGGATGCAAAGCGAAACCCTGATGTGAAATTTGTCCGTCTTTTTGTCCATTAAGCGGACGGTCTTCATTCCCGGCTGCAAATAAAATGACACACCCCTTTTTGTTCCAGCGCCCCTCGGTAGCAGCCTTATGTATGATGCCATTCATTTTGGTCGAAAGAGGAAAGTTCCATGCCGCAGCAGACCAACTGCAACTGATTACATCAGCATTATTGTCAATAGCATATTGAAATAGACTAACGATAGATTCATCAGATAGCCAGGCGGATGTGCGTACCGGCATAAATGCGCATCCAGTGGCCAATCCAACAACCCCCGTTCCATTCTCTTCGGCAACGGCCACACCTGCGCAGGCAGTACCATGATTGTCATCTTCAAAAACCGGATTGGGATCGAAATCTGCTTGTCCAAAATCCCTGGGAGCAACGATTTTCCCCGGAGCATTAAAATCAGGATGTTCCAAATCAAAACCATCATCCATTACACAGACTATTATGTCTCTGGACCCCCTTGTATAATCCCAGGCTTCTTCAGCCTTCACATCCGCTCCGGCAACCAATCCTACCCCGTCTCCTCTATTTTTCAGGTGCCATTGCTCCCGGTAAAGAGTATCTATTGGTATATGCTTAAAAGAAATCTGGAAACTCAGATCAGGCTCTGCTGTTACTATGTCTTTCCGTTGCTGAAGTTTGGCAGCAATCTTTAATGGATTTTCTTTAGAGGCGTCGGTAAGCTTAACCGTGTACCCATGCGGAAGAAAATCAAGTTCTTCCAATACTTCCAGGCCAAATTCGGCCAGAATCTTTTCTCGTTCTTCGTCCTTGACATTGGATTTAAACTGGATAGTCATGGTGCCTGTGGGAATCACTGCTCCGCCTGGGGTATCATCCAGGGCGTACATATGGGTTATCACATCACTTGCAGGAGCCTCCCGTAACTCGTCCATCGTCTCTTCGAGTTTCGCAGTCTCTTTTATTGTGAAGATTTCCATATTTTCTGTTGCCGCGGAATCTACATGTTCAATTTCTGCTTTTGAGCGTCCACAGCATGCCTCAAGCGCCCTTTCACTAGCAGCTTTCCCCTGTTTCAAACGCACCGCAAAATAACCCGGCAACTTTTTTAAAGTAACTTCCTGAAGTCCCCTTCTTAATTTAATTTCATCCATGTATTCACTCCTTTCTTAAAATAATTATATGATATTTGGTCTTTATTTGATGAATAGCAAAGCCTATCTTTTCCCGCAGTTTAAAAGAACATCATGTATGTTGCCAGTTTGAGATCATGCGTAAGATAAGTACCTTTAGTATGAAAAAGAATTTGTTTTATCCTCCCCTACTTTTGCAATATCATTATCAACATCAAGGTTGCTGAGCTTTTGCTCAAAAGGGATTTGAATGCTCCTAATATTTTTCTATCTTCTCCGCGTCATTTGCGCCCTTTGCGTACTATGAGGTAAAGAATTTTATGGCTATATCATCAGGCAAAATTCACCCCCCGGGATGCAACCCGCTAAATCCTCAAATAATTAAATACGGTGTTCCGGGAAACTCACTACCCGAACTAAGCTGAATGGCCTTCGGTTTCTGTGTGAAAGTGCGCATGATTAATCTCCTTTAGTTCGCTTCAAAGCCTCACCCTGGGCAATAACCTGCGGGAAAAGGTACCAGCCTTTTCCCGTCCGATTTCATGCCTTTGTTAGGCGGTCTCGGTGGGCAACCCTTCGCTTTTGTCTACCTAACCTGAATAAGGTTCATTTCTTGTCGAGTTGAACGGAGACCGGTACCGGCTTTGCGATACTATTGAAAACCGGGGAGTATTTCTGAGCCATCCTGATGAGGTCTTCCTTCTGATCCTCAGAAACATCTGCCTCGATGTTGAAGTACACCCGGATGTTCTTGTAGCCGACGGGAACCTCCTCTGATATTCCCAGAAAGCCCCGGAGATCCAAGTCGCCCTCATACCTGGATTCCACTTTCTTTACTTCGATTCCCCGAGCAGCAGCGTGAGCTATAAGGCTCGTCGTCAGACACCCAGACAGGGCCACGAGAAGATACTCCACGGGATTCGCTCCAAGATTCTGCCCGCAAAGAACGGGCGGTTCATCTATCTCAAAAGCCAATTGCACCCGTGAGGTATCTTCCTTTAGAGCACCATAGAAATCCTTGACATTCGCACGATTGTGTGTGCCGTCGACCCATGTGTTAATAGCACGAAATTCGAACTTAGCAATTTCTGGATTTCCCTTAATCTGCTCTATCGTGTCGAATAACTGGTCGACGTTGACTCCATTGACTTTCCTTTCCTGTGCCATTGGCTTCTCCTTTCCGAATGGTTTTGAAATTACTTGCTAAATGTCCTTAATCTACTGCCTAACAATGACTATACACTCCGTATAAAACTGCAAACAAAGACTGTCTCGATATATATAAGAACTTGCCGCAACTTCTTATCACATATTTGAACTTATTCCCTTTTATTATTTGGTTGGTTTGTTTTGGTTACTTGTCGGCGTTCCGTGTTTTTTACCTTTATAATTCTATTCTGATCTGTATCTCTTTCCGTATATATTCCACAAGCTCTAGGCCGGCGTCATCTTCCTCCATTACCACATCCAAAAGCACCACTGCTATATCGGGATATTCACGTATGAAATTCTTTGCTTCCTTCCCTGAATAAGCGCTGATGAATTCGAGGGTTTTTCCCTTATATGCATAGTTATCTAACGCAAATCGGGTAACGGTATGCACGTCCTTCTCGTCATCGACAACGCGGTTAGAAAATAATCCAGCAGCCACCATGATTCAAAGAGTCTGGTCCGATATATTGCCACCAACGCAAATGCTATCCAGTGACTAAAACAGTAGCCGCAGGATAGCAATTCACCCAGAAAGGCATTTCTCTTTTTTACCCATTCCCGTACTGGCATAAACAGCTTCGTCTCCGTTACAGTAAAAGAGATTGAGGCTGTAACAATTGACAACATAGCCATATCTTTCATTTTATTATCGCCTGTTTCAGCACCCGCTCCTGCAATGAGCCACTGGCCGTAACATATACTTTTTTTGTCCAGATATTCATTGCCATCTACAGTCTCCTATCTATACTTATTTTTAAGATGCGACCCCTTTACCCGCCCTCATATTGACCCTCAGGAGTGTTTTACCAACGTCTCTCCCACATCCCTGATTGCCGTGTATGCGCTCATTAGCAGTACCCTCTATACAAAGCTACATAAATCCCTCCGGAAGGTAGAAGCGCTCTCCTTCTCCGGGCATGTACACGCGCCCTCCCGGAAGTCCGCTGTAGTAAATGAAATATTTGCCAGCAATGTCCTTGAATACAGAGACGATTTGAGAACCCCTTGGTATGGGCTCGAAACCGGTCAGCAGTCGGACAGCCCTGGGGTTAGTCCGTGCATCCGGCGGAACAACTACATTAAAACCTGTCTCCATGGGCCGACATGGTACGGCAACTTCATAACTATCAATTGGGAAGAGGCCCGAAGCCTCCACTGCAAAATTGGCATATGGAGCTGCATTATTTACCATTTCCGAGGTGGGCTTGGTAAAATCATCATAGCAAGCTTCTCCTTCCTGGCAGCCTGGGGCTGCTTTATTTGTCTGCCAAGCTGCCGCCTCGATGAACATCCGTATTCTGGATAGATGCCAGTAGTTGAGAAAGAAATCGGGGCAAACGTACATGCCTGCTTGGGACCCTGAACACAATGTAACATCCGCCCCGGTAGGGCATGATACATAATTCACATAACATTCCCTGCATAAAGGGCCGTTATAACAAAGCACCCACACACTGGGTAAATAATTCTGTATCTGTTCAAAGGTCTTTATTATGTTTATAATTTGCGAGCTAGAAGGACAGTGGAAATGACGGTCCACTTGGAGGATGGTTTGTGACCGTAGGGCTCTTAGTTTAGAGATAGCCTTACTGACGCAACTTACTGCCAGCCTTCGCGCCTCTGCGATGACGCTACCCGGATCGGCTACTCCGGTGTTCCCGCTAGTACAGCTTTTTGCTTCCGCATGGGGTATTCGACATCGTGGCTGGCCACCGCTTCCCCCGCGTTGGAGTTGAATGGATGGAGTGCTTGTTCGGTACAACATCTCCACATCCGCCTTTTCTGCCTTATTAGAGGTCGCGTCCGCCTCCTTTTCAATGAGACCTTCTTGCCTGCTCTTTGTCACCGTTTCTAAAATATTGTTACTTCCTCCTGTTTGCTGGACCACATGCGCCAGCTCATGGACCAGGAGCTTTCGGCCCTGCTCACCACTTGGATCGTACCGACCTTCCGCAAAAACAACGTCGCGGCCCACCGTGTAGGCATGGGCACGAACGGCCTGCGCCGACTCCGCCGCCTTTGCATCCGTGTGCATCCGCACCCCGCTGAAATCGTACCCGAAGCGTGCCTCCATCAAGGCGCGAGTCGTCGGGTTGAGAGGCTTACCAGGTGAGCGCAATACTTCGTTGATAATAGGCACTACCAAGGTCTCTTCCGGGTCGCTTAACTGGACGCGCTTGGGCTGCAAGCGCTCATGTTCCTGGCCCGGCTGACCGGCCTGACATTTGGGGCACTCCCCACCGCAGGAGCAAGTCCGCTGTGGCTGTGGTTCAGGCATCCGCATCACTTGCTCCGCCACCCTGTCCGCTTCCTGCTCATAAATATCATTGGGCTGGCCTATCCTGAGTTTGGCCTGGATCAAGCGACCTATAGCCTGGTTCCCAATCGCTCGTTGGAGTTGCAAAAGCGGGTGGGCGGGAGTCCGGCTCGTCAACACCGGCTTAGCGGTAGGATGCATTTCCCTTTTATTATTTGGTTGGTTTGTTTTGGTTACTTGTTGGCGTTCCATGTTTTTTACCTTTATAATGCTATTCGTTCAGTAAATTCGTTAATGATCAATAAATCCTTTCGCAGCGTCAGTTAGTGTCAGACAGCGAGTAACCAAAAATGCAGGGCAAACAAATTCTATATTTCAATTTTCAAATATTCAAAACCCGGTTTTTTTCATTGGGATTTTGTATTTTGGAATTTGTTTCGTATTTCGTGCTTCGTATTTTTTATCTCGTGCTTGTTTGGTTCTGGCTATGCCAGCTTAGGGCCTACATCTACGAATGATCAACCACGCAATAATAATTAATAAAATAATTATGATAATTAAGCAGACCCACCAACAGGTAATGGCCTCGGGCTTAATTGGTTTGCCCTGAATTACAGGGGTCACATCTGGTTGTCTTTGAGTTTTGTCATAGCTAAGCAGGCGGGAATAAATGCCATTGTTATAATCGATAACAGGGCTTGCCCACTGACCTCCCGTCGTGTAAAACTGAATTTGATCGGGATACCCTGGTCCGAGATACCCGCTAAATTTATCACGGGGTATTACATAGTACTCTTTTAGTACAAGATTACCGCTTTGCTGATAGATACGTGAACCAAAATCCGTTTGATTCGGGTCAACCTCAACCCGCACATATTCAGCAAGAGTCTTAACCCTGCTGAACGTACTACCCGAAGGTGAAATCCCGCTCGCTTTAAACCGAAAGATATAACTTCCTTCATACTGGGTATTCAAAAATTGCAGGGTATAAATGCCATCATTTGGTGTCACATCGCCGTGCGTACCATCATCGTAAAGTTCTATGCCAGAATCTTCAATAAAAACCAGACTATCTTTATTGCACAGTTTAAAGAGTGTGTCAATTTTCGCAAAACGGTCTGGTTTTACATCTATATTTGGTGGCTGTGTAACCGCGGTTGTGAAGACACCTGTCATTAAACCTGTTTTAATCAAATCTATATCCCAACGAATGGGTGGAAGTGACGGTGGCTGCGGTTCACAACTATCAGGGGTGTGTACCGAAACGTATGTACCAAAACCTTCACCCGGTCGCTTAATAGTAACAGTTACCTTTACCGGGTGGTTAACCGGATCATGGATTACCGGAACGCCAGCTTCATTCAGATCTGCGGTCAAAATGACGTCCATGCCTGTTCCATGTACTTTTTGATCAATAGCGAATCTGGCGCGAAGATTAAGATCGAGCATGACAAACTGACGATCTGCTGTAGCTAAGGGATTACCCATTCCGTCAACGGTGCGCCAGGTCCCCGCTGGCGGGTTGTTGACGATGCAAATGGCGTAGCCAACCGTGGCATTCTCCACCGCTGAAACATCACACGCTACATCGTTCCAGGGGTCACCGGGGTTAACTTTCTGCTGCAGACTAAAAGTTACAGCGCCTGCAGGATTTGTCCATGAAAGAATGACAACTAGTTTACGCTCACCTGCATTGACACTAAATTGAGTGCCACCAGGATCGGAAGAAGCCAGATTCATTTGGTAAAGCTCGTCTAAAGAAGAAATAAAGGTCTCCTTCAAATCTTCAACATCTGTAGTAATGTTGTAGGTCGATCCAAACTGGCCTGTGAACGCATTTTTGATATTCGTCAAAAGCGCAGTATCTACCCCCCAATCTTGACCCAGGGCAACTGTATTCACCTGCACAAGGGAGTTTGCACAGATGCCCCAAGCCCCTAATGCGCAAGGGTTATAGTTCAAGTGAGTCGGTAGAAGTGGCACATCAGTTATGGGCCGGTTGTGTAAGCCATCGCTGAGTAAAAGCACCACCCTTTGTGTCTCTTCTACTCCTGTGCCCAGGGCAGTAAAAGCCGCATCCAGACCTTTGCCGATTGGCGTATAATAATCCGACATGGGAGGTGAAACTGCGGGCATAGCATCGGTATAGTTCCCCAAAGGAAAGGCCGGAATCTGAACAAGTGGCTTTGGAGTCGTTGTTTGATCTGTGTTAGCACCATTGTTCCAGGAGAATGTCACCACACCAATTTTGTCCTCAAAATACGTTGCATCGCGAAGAACCGCCATGGCGTTTGCCATAAAATTAGCGGCCTTTTTTGCGTTATCCCATTTGCTTTGAGAAAGCATGCTGCCGGACTGATCCAGCACTATCATGTACTCGATTGGATAGCGTGTCTTCAGATTTGCCCAGGTTGCCGGCGATGCTGGAAAAGGGTCAGGCCAGGAGGTCTGATCACTGGCGTCCTGGTTTGTAACTAATAAGGAAAACCCCATAATTGCCGGCAAATCGGATAACCCCAAATCACTCGCGGAAATCGTTACTTCTGCAGCCCAGCCTGTTGCAAAATCAGGTGGTGCACCACCGGTAGAGTAATCTTCGATGTCCAGGTTTGCACCAGGCGCCCATGGCACATCTCCACTACTGGTAATTTTACGGTGATCTGCATTGCCGCGTTTAATGCGAAATGTTATGTCATCCGTAGTAGTGGCATGGTTATGTAAAGGATCAAAATAAAGTTCAACCCGATCGGAAACATTTAAAAGTGTATCGTTAACAGAAATCAGAAAGTGCAGGTTGTTACCGCTCCTTTTGAAACGGGCTTTTGCTTGAAAACCAGCGGTGCTGAGGTCTTTGGAAGGGGCATCTGTCCATTCCATTCCGGTAAGTATACCATCAATGGACACAGAACCAGGAATTGGAGTTACAGTATAGCAATCATTCGCAGCACCTGCGCCCCCAACAGCGGTCAAAGGACATCCTGCCGTTGGCTGATCCGCAAGAACATTTCGCAGTGTCAAAAACAAGATCAGAAAAATTATCAAGCAATATGGCCGTTGAAGAGACAAAGCGAGTTGTATACAGTTTAGTCTCTGAGCCTTCATGTACGTTCCTCCACAAAAATGATAGTTATGCAATGACAATAAAATTAACCCGAATCTCCACTGCAGCGCCGCCCACGACTGGACTGCCATTGATTTCAACAAGCGTTGCAGTTGAAACAATCTCTCCGGTTGTTCCTATTGGGGGTGCTGATGCCGGAGGTTTAGGGCCATCAACCCTGGCAAAATAGTCGGTAGTCATGTTCGGATTCACCTGTACATTCTGGGTAGCGGGAGATGCCTGAAGCGGACTCCAACCGGTTGTATCTGCAACACTTGGGCTGATATAATGACTGATACCATATGTACGAATTTCACTGACGTTGTCATTTTTAATCTTGAACAGGATGTCACGTCCGGTTGTTCGGGTCAAATGGTTCTGTCGAATTTCAAGTTGACCCTGAGTATTGAGACGTGTATCCGCATAGAAAAAGAAAGTTCCCACAGGCGGCTCTACCCCGATTTGGAGCGTGATTCCAGGTTGCGGCGAGCGGACAAGAGGGTTACGAGCTGCAATGGCCGTTACCGTGAGGATCGCTTGTGTTTCGGCTGCGTTTGGAGTCACCGTAACAGTAATGCTTGTCTTGCCGCCAAGATTAGTTAAAGTCACGCTATTTTGACTTACTGATAAAGTCCACGAAGCAGCAGAAGCTGTTTGTATACTAAATTCCTCACTCCCTAAAGGAGAAGTAACCTGGCTTTCCACCTCGAAAGTAAAGGCATAAGCCGAGCCGGCTGCAAGCGCTTCAAATGGAATAACCGAATTATAAAATACGTTTACAGTCCCTTCCGGCAAGTTGGTGACCGGCGCGGAAAGGAAACCATTGAGCTCCTCCTGAGCAATAACCGCTGCCAGCAGATCTTGATTGTCCATGGCTATTTTTAGACCCTTGATAAAATCAGCAGCGCTCCCGTCCAGGTAGTTGCGGTACTGGATGATAAAATCCTGGATAGCGGTATCGCTTGCAACGTTACCTATGGATTCCAAAACATCAAGAAAATCATTTTGTACATCATAAAGTCTGCTCATAAATTGTAAGGCATCTTGATTGTCCATGTTGCGGGAGGCAGTTTGCACTTCGCCTATGTGGGCCCGGTTCATAACTTCCTGCAAGGCGATGAGTAAAACATTTTCATCCTGAACCGATGCGGTCTGATGCGGTAATTGCGCCTGTCGGAGTCGTGCAAAGAGTGAGGTTCTAAGTCCTGTCAGCATCGCAACGAAACGGGTTACATCCAGCATCTCTAAGCCCATTTGGACAAAAAGCGGAACTTTAAGATGCTCCGCAAGTGTAATGCCGGTTTTTCGCAGGTCAATGATCATATCCGAAGTAATACCCGCCACCGCTGCCCGGCGTTTAAGTCTGGCCAAAGGCAAGTAGCTATGTCCATTCTCCCTAACGATCGAAGAAAGGTCGTTGGCGTTTTCTCTGACACGCACAACCCATTCGCGCTTAACTCTAACCGCCGTTTCAATACCAATGCGATTATCAATAAGGCGGGGATCACCTCCGTCACTTCCCGTGACTTCCTCTTCCCATGTATCTAAATAAACCATATCGGTACGGTCGGCAACGGGAGTTGTCAGGGTGGGAAGCCCGGCCACGCCAGATTGGGTTTGGTAGGTAGTGATGTTCTCGTTGATTACCAGTAAGCCATCGACCATGACAATTCCTGCCGCAACTGAAAAGTTATTTTGTCCACTCGTAGTTAAAATTTGAAATCCCTGATTTCCAGCGGGAACACCACTGCCGATAAAGTAACGGATCATGGCCAAAAGTTCCGTCCGCCGTATGTCTTCCAACTCGTTCCAATCCGCATCCAACACCGGCACTCCTTGCTGAAGCCTGATGCCAACATAATGCGCGGGATTCGAAACTAGTTCCCCTGTAATCAATTGATGCATTATATTGGTTAGTTTGAATGTGTCTCTCGAAAAATTGCCCATGGTTTTCTCCTTAACTCTATCACAGTTATAGTATATATTTTGTTGCTGCGCTTATTGGCAAGCCGTCAACCGTTTTTATAATACTCACAAATACAGTCGCACCACTCTGATAAGTGTAGCCGATGCATCTTTATGAATAACCGGATGCCTGATACAATTAATCATTTGGTCGGCGCCGCCAAAAAGACCAAATTCCCGTAAGGGATAGGTAGTCAGGGGTGCTGCCAGAGGTGGAGGATAGCCTGGTTCTAAGGTAGCAGTAATTTGCAATCTGTTGGTTGGCCCCGGTACTTCAACATCATTTTCGTCCAGATAAACCAAAGCTAAGTTCGAAACAGGAATTGCCGGGGTGTGGCGATTAACCAAATCAGTCGTTGTAGCGGGATCCGGATTGGGCGCTCCATTTGTATCCCACTCTTCCAACCCCCTCCCAACGGCCAGGTACTGAATTCCGTCCGATGATTCATTTTTCATAAACCCCGCCAACAGTGTTCGACATGTATTTACAATGGTATTCGGGACCCAGCCACTATCGAAGAGGATGGCATTATTTTTATCTTTCAGTATATCCCGATAGATACCTTTAATTGCAGCGCCAATTATTTCCATAGATTACCCTCCTGATTTTAAACCAATGTGCCAGGTTCTAAATTTTGTGTCTATTGGTGTTGATGAAAAATCTAACGTTTGGTGATCAGGATATTCCTCGCTCCAGGAACGCAACCAAATCCAGTCTGGCACTGTATCCTGATGGCTGTCAACCAATCCTGAATATACTTCCAGCGCAGTGGTAGCGATGATATCAAAGAACTGTTCTTCGATAAGGCGTTTTTGCTCCGCATTCGGAAAATCATAAGTGTAAATCAACTCTTTGTATACTACGGGTTCAATAATAAAGACGGTTCGCACCTGAATCGGCAAAAATTGCTTTAAGACCTTTTTAACCAACGTCTGATTGCGATTAATAAGGTCTTTATCTTCGGTAAAGGGTGTTAAGTAAATTCCCACCGTATCACGGGAGTACCAATCTTTATCAGTCTGCTGCCCATTCTGCCCGGCATCATAGGTATAGGATTGAAAGTCCCCGAACTGGCCTCTCAGGCTGATCCTGGCAATATTGTGAGTATCCACGGTAGTACTGCCGGCGTAACGAAAATCCACCGTTTCCGTGGCGCGATAGACGTTGCTGGTATAGGTCAAGCTTTCGTTGGAGCGGTAGATAAGCACCGTCTTATCGTTAATCGCGAACGGCAGGGGATCATGTTGAGAGTAAGGATTGCTGGTGATCTGCCCGGCGCTTTCCCAAAGATTGGCCACAAAATCCTGTAACGTGCTGCGCCATACTGACCGGCTCCCATCCCGGGTGGAACTCATGAAGAGTTCGATGTTCCCTGTCGCATTAACAAGTGCAGATGGCTCACGGTCGTCATAATTCGCATCCGGCGGTGTTTTCGGAAAAAGTTGGATTGTACTCCAATCACTTATAACCGTGGGGTCAATATCCTGCTTCACCCGAAAGGCAATATCCCAGCGTGTTTGACCAGGTACGCCGGAAGGCTCTCTGCGAGCCCAAAAAACCCAAAGACGATGCGTGGCATCTGTAGGATGAAAAAGCACAAACGGGGCGCTTTGAACTCCTGGATCATTCCCGCCATCCAATGGGAAACTCACGGCGAAACTCCAGGCAGCGCCATCATGCCGGTTGTACTGCAACTGCCAGCGAATCCCCACTTTCTCCAGCCAAAACAGCCACAAGCCGCCCGCACTGTCAACTACAGCCCAAGGCGTCTTACATTCATTTGTGGTGTTAGTAAAGGGTGCATTGGTTTCAATCGCAGACCATGCTTCTCCGGTTCGGGTGCGGAAATGGATATGTGTCTTCTGCACGGCCTCATCATAAACGTCCCAGAAAACCCACAGCTTTCCACCTTGCACCACCGCGGCAGGATGCCTATCGAGTTGGGCGCGATTGGTGAGAGGCTGGCTCGGCGCCCATTTGGGTTCCCGATCCTCGCGATAGGTTTTATACCATATATCCCACCGGTCTTTCCGGAGAGTATGATAGAAAAGCCAATGGGTCCCATCTGCGTCCCGGGTGGATGTTGGCCTGCCCTCGTAGGCAAAGTTAAGCGAGAGCGGTGCAATGGGCTGTGACCATGCTCCGCTGCTATCTCTTTCCTGTTCCCAAAGGTTCAACCGTTCCGGCTGGTTGGAGAGAAAAACGTTGTGCACAAATTCTTTCGTGCGGCTTTCCCAGCCGCTGAGGCGCTTTATCGTGGCTTCTGCTGTGGGAATAATGCCAGTCGTTTTATACCAGGCAAGAGCGTTGCGCAACTCATTGCGCTGGCCTGCAATTTCCAGCTTGAAGTCGGTATCCCATCCTATCCATTGGGCTAGCAGTTGCAATAAACGGCCATCGACCCGATCAATGTTATACAGGTTCAGCATGGCCCTGGCAAAGCTGTAAAGCTGATCGAGATGGCTGCCCGGAAGATCCAGAAAACGGCGCAACTGTCCTCTTTTCTTATCCTCTTCCGGCATCTCACCGGGGAATGGCGGTTTCGGCAAAACCGTATCGTAACGGTGATAGATGGCAGGTAATAGCTCCATCATTTGCCCGGCCTGATTGTAAGGAGCGGTAGCCATTGCGGAGGCACGGTTGTGAAGATCAATTTGGTATTCCGGCGGATCACCCCGATAGGGAAACAAGGTGTAGTAATACACCGTCTCGCCCTTGAGATTTTCGTCTACTGCATGATACAACCCTTCACCTTTTTCATTTACTGCGTAATGCAATCCAACCCCTTCCGCCACTACGATACCATCTGTCGGTGATATTGGATGGGTATCCTCGCGTCGCATAACGCGCACACCAGGAAATTGAACAAGCTCAGGATTGATCCATGTCAGGTCTATCCTGTTCCCGGCAGGACGAGGTATCGCTGTAATTTTTTCCAGCCGCATGGTTAGATTCCTCCCTCGAGCTTTTCTATTTTAATCCCGCCAGCATACGCCGGCTCATCCGGCATAGTCGGTATTTCGTTGCTGTCTAACAACAGCTTTCCGGAACTCTCGAAATTTTCAGGTGGCTGGCCTTCATTCGGCAGCTTGCCTTCACGCCGAAATTCGGTGATATTCACAAACTCCACGCCTTCGATGGCTTCAATCGCCTCGAAAAATTTACTGAGATAAATCGTCTGCCCAAAATCGACATTCTCAAAAGCGAGTAATTTCCCGGCTGCCTGTTTGACTTTTTCCTTAATAACCTCCTGGGAGTAAAAACTCTGCACCCCGACCGTTGCTGTAACATAGATTTTCACGTAATCCACATCTTTAATTTCGATGATTGTTGAAACCGGCCGTTTATCCTCAAAATAGGCCAGCAAGTTGGCTTCAAGCACGTCGCTCACCTGTCCTCCGCCTTCCGGCGCCACAAACAGCGTGACGGTGTTCCAGTTAGTTTTTTCAGCACGTACCTTACCAACTCCTTTGAAGTTAAGAGACAGGGCTTCATAATCATCTGCTGTCACTGCACGCTTGAGGGAACGGAAGACGCCAGGCGCATGCATAACGGCATGCTCGATGCTCTCCCGATTCGCCCCGCCAGTGGCTGGTTTTGGATTCGCAACCTTCGCTCCCAGCAGCGCTAATTGGGAAGCATCTACAATCGTCTGAATGGTATTAGCAGCAACGTTTCCATGATTTCCTCCTCCTACACGATATGTGACTTTAATGACAGTTCCACTGGGAGGGATGGCGCCAAAAGCGCCATCCCCAAAAAAGATTGTGGCACGATCTTCTTCGTCGATTTCAATAACATAGTCCTTTTGTCCCTCACGACTGAAGGCAAGGCTTTCCTGTAATGTCCACTCTTCGATAGTCCCACCTAGTTCGGTGATCAGGGTAATATCTTTATTAATCGCCTGGCCCTGCCCCAGAGACCTGAGGATCAGACCCGGGTGCGCCAGTGAAAACTTTTGATTTGGTGCGCCATCTGATGTGCCAAGAATCTCATTTTTCACCAGACGTCCTTCTTCGACAGAAATCAATCCTTCAAAGTTTTTTTTGCCTGAGACTATGGGAACGGTACTGAAATCTATAGAAAATGGCAGATCACTTGTATACTCAAAGCGGACACTGGGTTTATCCTTCTGGCTCTTGGTGGCGAAGGCGTCTCCTTTGTTGATGGTGATAATATCATTGTTCGTGTCTGGCGCCGTAATGGTTATTTTGAGTTTGGCAGATGCAGGCGCAGCGGTGGCAAGTTTGTATCCTATCAGTCTCAGGTGATGAATAATACTGCGACGCGTCCGGGCTGTGCCCAGGAAACTCTCGTTGGCAATGCGATCCTGATAATAACTCAGGATATCACCCATGTGGGCAAAGAGCTGTAACAGAACGTTCCCAAAATCGGCCTCAGACTGAAATTCTTTCCACTCCGGGAGCTTATCAGGGATCAGATCCCTCATAGATTGCAGGAGACTACCATAGTCGCGGGCCATATAATCGACAACCTTGCTCCCATTCAATTCCTTTATCTCAGCCATTGTTTCTCCTTTACACTTACCTGAAATGAATTCGGACTGCCTGTTTCGAGAGGTCTTGCCTTTTTGTATAAGCGATCTCGACGGTAACGGCTTCCTCCGCAGATTTAACATTTACGCCATCTACCACGATATCATCCCTCAGCCAACGGGATAGTGCCTGTCCCACTGTAAATTCCATTGCTGCCGCCAGAATCGTGTTGTTAGGTTCAAAGACCAGATTAAAGAGGCCACACCCAAACTCGGGCAGGTTGACCCGTTCCCCCGGGGCAGTAAAAAGTACCTGTATAATTTTGCCACGGATCGCATCATCGCCGCCGGTGGCGTTGATATGGCCTGCCTCGTTAACAGCGAATGGGAAACCGACTGAGGTAATTTCTGCCATAATGTCTCCTATTGCACAAGCCCAGTGCCGTCATTGCTCTGAGTGAATATCACATTATTCTGCACGGCAGTACTTCCAGTAACGGCAGCACTCACATTCCCCTGGGTTTGGACGCCAAAGACTTCCATGTTTGCTGTAATGTGCTCAATAACTCCAGCGGCAATGGCTACAGCGAGTTTTCGCCAGCCTTTACGAATGTTTTCTAAATCTTGTGGTTTCAATTTATTCTTTTCCTCTTGTGACATCAAAATACTATCGAGGTGGTCGAAAATAGCTTTGCTCATGCCAGAAGTAGCATTCACATCACCGATCTGTAAAGCCATTCATTTTTCTCCTATTCAACAGCATGCTTTTTTGATAGCGCCGGATCAAGTAGGAGCGGCGCCCCCGGTAAAGGCGGCGTCGTTGGCGCACCCAGATTCCCAGTATGCATATGCACTGCGAATACGGTATTGACCCAGTTGCTAAGAGCCGTCTTCAATTGAGTTCCAAGGACCAAAGGCTCTGCCGCATCCTCACCGATTTTTATTTTATTGCTCTTAATTGTTATGCTGGAACTATCCATGGTAATAACATTGTTGTTCTTGTCTTTACAAACAATACCCTGGCTATCCATTTTAATTTCGTTTTTGGCCCCATCTGTGATTTTGATTCCATCTTTATCCATCTTAATGACGTGACTGTTTGTAGCTTCTACAACAATTACCATCTCATCCCCATCGGCATCTTCAAATTGGATCGTATGCCCCTTTTTGGTCTTGATGATCTTCCGTGTTGGCGGATCTTGAACGCCGCTTTCTTCGCTCCCATCTGCCTTGTTTGGCTTGGGCAATTCGCTTTCACCACCTGGTTTGCTCCAGAAAGTGCCCACCCATATGGGAAATTCCAGGTCTCCTTCCTCAAACTCCACCCACACCCCGGCATCGACCTCCGGAATAAAAAGGGATCCAAGATTTGCATCTCCGCCATAAGGCACACAGGGCACTGCCCAGCCGGTAACCACATCATTGCCCAAGACACTAGGGACTTTGACCTTAAGCCTGCCAAGCTGTTCCGGGTCTGCGTTATTCACGACAAAGCCCCGGTATTTCCCGTAGAACCTGTATTCAATTTTTTGGACTAAGTTGGCAACGATTTTTTCTAAATTCATTGTGATCTTTTTTTCAACGTATTAAATTAGGCGTAGGGTGGATTAAAAGGTAGGTCAACCGTCCTCGGTTGACATCATAACGACAAGCGGGGACGCTTGTCCTACCGTAAACCACCCTTGAGGCTACAGCAGCCCGCCCAGAAGTCCTGAGGAAGCGGAAAAGTCCTCCGCACCTGTGGGCATGATCGCATTTCGTTTTACCCGAAAGGACTGAGTATATCCATCAGCGGTAAATGAATGCGTGACATGCTTAACATAATAAACGCCGCTATGGGTCTCACCCGTTCCCTTGATGGTGACCGTTCCCCTGGGTTTTAGGACGTGTCCATACTGATTGGCGTCGATCTCGCCTTCTCCCGTCACAAACCATTCTCCTTCATGATAAAGTCCCTGGCAAAGGGCAGCCATCTCAGGATTTCCCGTGGCTACGTTCATGCCGATATAGACCTGGCCTGGTTCCATGCCGGCGGTAAGCAGACCTGCAGCATCAATATCGCCTAAAGCTGTCTGTTGACTGCTCTCTGCAGTTGCGTCCAGTACCTCTTTATTGGTACGATCCACCTGAAACATTGAAGTATTTGCCGGGGTAAGAGCATTGACTTCAATAGAAAACCGGTTGAGATTAGTCTCGTCCCCGAAATGTGCGGCCAGCACCGGCTGTGGCGTTGCATCAACCTGCGGCTTTCGGAAGTATCCGGTTGCACCCTCAACATAGCATTCAAAGCCATTTCTCAGTGCTAAACGTTTCAGAAATTGTATGTCTGTTTCACGCTGAATGATCGTAGAAACAGCCTCATCGTGAATCACTTCTGTATCTTCTACCTCTGGTGTAAAACCGTAAATACTGAATATCTCTGAGGCGATATCACTATCCTTCTTATTAGGCCAGTCCTTTAATTTCTCTTCACGGTCCATCAATACACTCCTGTCCATCCCCCAGATTTCCAGCGTACATTGTGAAGGATCGGGGTCAAAAGAAGGCTTTACATGGGTAATATAGCCCGAAATCAGTTCTTCTGCGCCACTTTCAAAACCTGCGGAGATTTTCACCTCCTTCCAGACCCTTAACCTGTCGTCATCCAGATAGCTCCATATCCCATCGGGTTGCTGCAAGATGGCAATGCGCATTCTGAACATACTTGCCAGCTCGTCGTCCAACTCCACCTCCAGACTGATCAGGTCGCAATAGAGGTCGCCCACATCTTCGCCTTCGATCTCTATAGTAAAATTATCGTGTTCCATAAAACATTTATAATAATTCAGCTAAACATTTTTGACAGGATTAACAGGATAGACTGGATTTTATTATCTTGTTTATCCTGTCTGAAATTCTTTCTAATATAATGGCTATCACCATACTTTTTTATCCAACGACATCTGGTGGAATGATAATCTTCTTTCCTACCCTACCGATGTTCTCAGGCTGACTTACCCCGAAACCCGTATCAGTTATGATGCTGGCTAAATCTTCCACACACATATTCATTCGATTGTATGTGACAATTACAGCACGTTCAAAATGCTCCACGTGAACCGTAACCTGCTGACCATCAAGGGTTTGTTCTTCTGGTACCAACTGAATGTTTTCTACCACCTTCACGTCCTCAACGCCCAAAGTTTCCGAGAGATCCCTTAAAAGACCGGCCCATGGCGGCTGGGCTCCATTTCCTTGAAAAGTCAGGGGAAAACGATCAGTTACAATTGGTTCCTTTCCCAACAGGGCCTGTGGTGACATGAACTCAGGGTTTGCGTCGCAGATACGCCACCATTTTCTGGGTTGCTTGTAGTACTTATAGGCAAGGTGGTCCAGGCGGTCCACTGCCTCCACAGTGTGGAGGAATGCCCCTGATACCTCAGGAAGCAACCGTAAGTCCCTGGATGCCGAGGCCCGGCCCTTATTATCCGTAGTTACAACATCTGGCAATTTTCTATAACGAGAAATTTTCGAGAACATGTTTTTTACCCCGGTATAACCACATCGGCGATATCGGTAATGTTGGCAAGGTTTAGCACCGACATAGCTTCCTTCATGGCTTTGGAATACATATAGGGAATATTTTTACCTTCAATAACTGTCAGGTTTACTGCAACCGTGGCCCGTATGGGATTCAGGTCTGTACTAAATTCAGTTTCGGTAATATTCATGCTGTTAATGTTCACCGGCAGCACCCGTTTACGCCCCCAGATGAAGAGGATCAGGGGGGGATTTTCCCCCTTGGTAAAACTAAAACCTCCCGGCGAGCCGAGTAATGCCCCCAGGGCTTGCCCAATGAGACTTTCTCCCTTGGGATGTACCATCAACTCCAGGGTTGAAAGCTGAGGTGCGATACCGAACTGTTCCGTTATGGCATCTCCTTCATTTAATTTATCAGTAGCATCCAAACGAATTTCTAAGCCGATGGATTCTTCCTGCACTTGTACTTGTTGTGCATCCCGCAAATCAGTCAGATCGTCCTGTCTTTCATGGCACTTCCTGAGCGCGGTCGATGCACCTCCCGATGCCCCGGTACCCGGAACCGAGAAGGTTAGGCTGCGGTTACGGGTAAGTTGAATCGGATTAAATTGAAACACCACAACCAACGGTGGAAGACTTAAACCGTATTCGACAAATGCACCGCGCAAGATTTTTGGTTTGTTCGTAAAGCCACCAGGCATTGCATACTCCCTTCAAATTTCCAAATCAAATCGAATAGCTATCTTAGTTTTCGTAGCAGAATAGATTCCATTACATAAAATTACGGCCCCCCGATTCGACGGCCGAACACGTCAATGTTCCTGCACAAATCGGGATTCCCACCGCCGGCGCCGAAACAGGAAGCCTCACAAGAAGCAGGCAACGCCTCCTCAACAAAGCCCCGTGTAAGATGTACTATCTCATGTAGGATGGTAGATTCCAAGGGTTGGCAGCCTGCAAGAGAATCCGGATGCCCTGGAAACGATCTGCTACCAAGCGTGAAAATGTTTGCCGGAATGGAGAAGCCCGTAGATTCTGCGCAAGCTCCTGGAGTATTTAAGTTCACAGAACGTCTGCATCGGATGTCGAGGCCATGAGACCTCAAATTACGTTGAATCCTCGTACGACGCGACTCCTCAATACAGTCCATATTGAAAATCGTATTCAAGGCAGTGCGAGTCGCTGCCTCCACGTTAGCAAAGCTAAAGACAGCCGGTGCACAAGACGGGCGCACTACAATGTCTACACCTTCAGCCGCGAAACGATGAGACGCTGGAGCAGCAGCGGCTCCACCTCTCCCAGCCCCTCCCTGCAGTTGAATATCTGGCGTCTTTCTTTGGGTTTGCTGCACCACATGTGTAAGTTCATGAGCCATGAGGCCTTTATCCTGCTCACTCTCCCCTTTGCCCAGCCAGATTTGGTGGCCATAGGTAAATGCCTTTGCCTGAATCTGTGAGGCTGTTTGATGAGCATCATGGTCCGTGTGCAGCCGGACATGGCTAAAATCCATGCCGAACCGTGGCTCCATAAACTGTCGTGTTGAGGACGATAAGGGTTGTCCATCATTTATGTTGAGCTGGATATCTGAATCAGTATTCAGTGAATCGCCACCAGTTGCTATTCTTTGGATATTGATACCCACATTTGATTGATTATCCTCATATTGACCAAAAGAATCGGGCATTCGCATGATTTGCTCCGCCACTCTATCAGCTTCCTGTTCATAGACATCATTGGCTGGGCCAACGGACAATTTCATCTGTATTTCCCCAAGTTCCTCTTCTTTGTCAGCACAACTGGCGCCGGAGCCGCTGCAGGCGCATTTTCTTTGAATTACGGCGGCGCTACCCCCGGAAGTCTCCTTTCCGGAAGCCTGTCGACTTACTGCGATTGCTTGTATTGCGCTATTTCCCAGATTACGCTGAAAGAAATTGGTTGCGCAGGGCCTTTGTAAATTTGGCCAGTGGACTCCGCTTCCATCACCATTCCCTCCAAAAATCGGGTTGTCGGTGACAGGGTGAATACTCGTCATCGTATGGCAAGCGTTACAACCTCCGCACGGATTGTGACGAAACCCGGGATCATTATTGCGGTTTTTTACTGAGACCGCTGTATCTCCATTCTGCTTTTTCCATTCTTTCGTCCCTATCATAACATACCTCCATTCTCCATCAGCACCTTATGCTTTTAGGCGTTTAGCGGCTCAACATCGACAAAATTTTGTAGATATGTCAAAGCGTCTAAATACGAAATTCGAATATCGAAATTCGAAACAATACCGAAACTCAAAATTTAAATGTTCAAAACAATTCAACTCTTATGGTTTTGGTCATTTCAAATTTTATTTTTTTGGGATTTGTTTAGAATTTCGTGCTTCAGATTTCGTATTTTTAATCTCGTGCTTGTTTGGTTCTGGCTATGACAGCTTAAGTTTATATAGATTTTTCTCATCCCACAGCTTTCCGATTTTCTCGAACTCCCTCCTGGTCCCATCCAGAATATGCTGCATGCCGATCACACCGCCGTTTTCTGCCGCTAAGAAGGCGGCATTCAGGACAATGTTCTTGATATTTCCCCCGGCAACCTGGAACTGCTTTGATAGAAATTCATAATCAATCTCATCGCCCAAAGGCGCCTCTTTCGGAAAATGGGACTGCCATATCTTCGAACGGCTCGTCTCATCGGGGAAGGGGAACTCGATGATGAACCTGATCCTCCGGGTAAATGCTTCGTCCATGTTCTCGCGAAGGTTAGTGGCTAAAATAACCATACCTTCATACTCCTCCATTTTTTGCAGGAGATAACTCGTCTCTATGTTGGCATACCGGTCATGGGCGTCGGATACTTCGGTGCGCTTGCCGAAAAGGGCATCGGCCTCGTCGAAGAAGAGAATGGCATTGCTGGTCTCTGCCTCCTGAAATATCTTACTGAGATTCTTCTCCGTTTCGCCGATATATTTGCTGACCACGACTGAGAGGTCGATCTTGTATAAATCCAATTGGAGTTCATGGGCAATGACCTCGGCTGCCATGGTTTTGCCAGTACCAGGAGGGCCGGTAAAAAGCACACTCAATCCCTTCCCATATGAAAGTTTTTGATCAAATCCCCATTCCCCAAAAACCCGATAGCGATGCTTTACCTGGCTACAGATATCCCTGAGCTGAGATAACTTTTTTTCAGGCAGGATAATGTCCTTCCAGCTATAATGGGATTCTATTTTTACAGCCATCTCACTCAGTTTTTGATTGGATTGGTTGCGGCAAGCTGTGTATAGGTCAGGTAAACTGATTTCTTCTTGTCTGTTTTTCGAAGCGCGATAATTTTCGGCAAACTCAGCCGCATCCCCAATCTGTCCTGGCGTCAGGCGAAACTGGTTTGCTAATTGTGCGGCAAATTCTTTTTTAGTGTCCACTGACAGGTTTCCTAACGCTTTTTCCCACGCTGTTAACCGTAAAGGCATATCCGGGACAGGGAGTTTAACAGTATGGAACACCACACGTTCAAATACCCCTTTGGGCGACCACGACTTTTCTCCGGCAAGGAAGGTCAACCAACCATACTCCCCGATCACCTTAGCCATCTTTTTGACAAAGGCCTTCATCTTATCATCATCCTTCAACAAGATATCTGTATTGTCGAGATAAAGGGCTGCCTGCAGGAGTAAACCTTCACGGAATGCCAGTCGCAAAGATGTTTCGAAGTCTGACTCGTGCGCCAGGAGCAACTCCATGTCCAGACACAACAGTGGGCAGTTTAACTGTCCGCAGATTCCCAGGGCAAGCTCACGTTTACCTACACCGCAAGGCCCGTGGAAATGCAACACCAATCTTTTTTTGCCAGGGTTTTGCATGGAAAAATGATGCTTAGTTAAATTGAGCAGCCTGGTTTTGATCAATGAATCAACTAAAATGTGGTCTATTGATGTTGGTTGGCCATATACCTGAGCTATGCCAATCAGACGTCCGTCAATATTATTATTCCCTAACAGGTAGTTTAGTATGCGGGGATCGAGTTTTAAGAATCGTGCCAGGTCGCTGGAGCCGGAAGGGCTCTGGAGGTCATCGGCCGTATGTAGTATTCCTGCACGGAAAAGCGGAGCATGGTCAGAGAAAATGGTTCTGGCCGTCCATCGATCCGCTTGCGTATCACCACATAACAAATCCAGTACCAAATCAACACTTGGCTTCTTGCGGGTAATATCGTCCTGTACGTATGCATAAAGCTTGTCGTATTTGCGTTGTAATTCAGGGGCCAGACAGATAATTACCGTTTGTAATTCGAAAGGAGATAGGGCAAAAAAATGTGCCAATTGCGGCAAAGCCAGAAAAACACCTTTTCTCATGCTTTCTGTTACCCTGGCGCTGATTTGGTTCTGCAATGTTTCAAGTCGCTTTCGTAGCTTTTGCAACTCCGGATGATCACCCACAAAAGATCCATTCATGTTGAGCATCCAATCCACTTCTTCATGAGATATGTACATCTTCTGTGAGGCAACTGCTTCCTGCATAACCTGAGTCCTCAGCCGAAACGCCATGACCTGTTGCTGAATTAAAAGATCCAACTTTTTTAATTCATCAGCAAGATGATCATAGTTGCTTTTATAAAAGGATGACTCCTTATCTTTATCCTGATGAATCATCATGTGGTGACCTCAAAGAAAAATACCTTTCTAAACAGGTTCGAAATATCTACCCTTATTTCATGAAACCCCGTGGAAGTTGCCTGCCCTGGAATTACCGATGCTGGAATTGTTATGCTAAAACTATCTCCTGTAATATCTCCTCCATCCAAAATCCGCCTCCCCATAACGGTGACATAGGCCTTCCAGCCTAAAAGATTTTTGCCATGAAAGGTAACGACTGACCCTACCGGACCACTTGCAGGGTCCATAATTTCAACTTCAGGTGGATTAAAAGGCGCTCGCACATCTGGTATACCGATTTGGCGTACCCTTGTGGCCATGACCCGTTCACTTTCGGAGAGCATATCTAATTGGACAACAGATATTTCATATAAAATAGAGAGGCGAAATGGTTGTGTAAAAGTACTCCACACCTGGCTGAGTTCATCAAGGTTAACTGTATTTTGAATGATCTTGATCCGCTCCCTCGCATCTTTCAATCCATCCACCAGATAATCCTGAGGAACAAAGGGATTTTCGTAAAAGACCCGCATGGCCTCCCCTAAAATTTCATGGGCAGTACTGTTTCCCGTTTGTGGATCATTGGGTGCATATGAGGTCATAAGATAAAAGAGGTTCAGTGACAGAGGAGGCGGAACCAATCGGGTAGGTTCATCCCGCCTCACCTGCCAGTCCAGATTCTTTAAAGAGGGGTTTTCCTGCGCCTTATACAAAAAAAGGTTGATCCGCCGATCACCTCCTGTTTCATCGGGGGCAAGGATCGTCACATTAACCGCTGGGGTTAGTGTCATTTCCCCTACTAACAAATTCCTTAGTGATTCGCTTACCATACCAATGGCCGTTGATGCGCTCATATCTCCTATCCCTCATCGTAAAGTTCTTAGACGAAAACGGCCCAGATAGCTCCTTTCCCAAAATGCACATGGCGTTCTGGTCTGACTGGAATAACGTTTGATGACAACAACAGGCTGAACAGGCGGAGGTGGCGTTTCTTCCACCCTAAACGTCGGTGTCTCATTGTGCGTCCTTGCCTGCTGTTCAGTTTTCTTTGATGATAATTCATGTATTGCCTTACGTAGTTGCCTGATTCTATCGGATGCATTTTTATTCGTTTTGCCAGAGATGTCGGAGTCAAGATGTTCTGGCGCGTTGGCAGTTTGATTAGGTTGAGTCTTATATTTTTCTATAGTGGCAACAGAAATATTTCCACTTTTCGGTAAAGATTTGTGCTTACTACCTGGCGCCATCTCACTTCTAACTGCATTCACCTCACCGGTTATTAAATTTTCCCGTTGTATTATGGAATTAATTAAAGATTTGCCCTCCCGGGTTTCATATACAGAAGTCCTGAAAATATTCCTTTGTAAATCTGACGGAGATCTCTTTTGTTGAAATTGCCCTTCATTTTTATTAGATAAGATATCACTCTTCTTTGACGGGGATAATAAGGGGAATTTTTGCCTCATTCCTGATACTCCGGGAATCTCTATTCTTGCCCCTTCAATATCTCCAGCCGATTCCACCATTTTATCAGCTTGTTTAATCGAAACCTTTTCCTGCTTTGATTCTGGAATAGTTTCAAGGCTATTATTTATGGTTACCGCCGTCAATGGAATATCTTGCTGAATGCTTTCTTCTATAATATCCAGAGAATTTTCAGTCTCGTTCAGCATCGGCGGTAAACATTGTGTTATATTTAATGGTTCACTCATAACTTGGTAATTTGCATATCTAAAGCCGGCAGCAGGTATAGATGTTGGAAATGCAAGGCTGCTTTTGTCCATATCCGGAATACCCAGCAGGAGGCGTACGCCGCTTCTATAAAGGAATGGCCTGGCGCCATCTGCCAGAATGCTATATAAATAGTTGCCAGAAATATACGGTTTATCAGCTTGCATTATTCAATCTCTCTATTTCATCTGCCAGCACTTCGATATATTTATGCCGCTTTGCTCTTGGCATTTCCATAATCTCCCGCTCGCTCCATTTATAGTGATAGGCAAGGTAGTGTACCTCGCGATAAAGGAGGTCGCGACTGGTTCTTAACTCTCCAAAAAAGAACTCCTGGAGGTCAAAGGGCACTGAAAACTCACGACCGCATTCGGGACAACTCGCTCCCATGGTCAATTCCACCTTTGGCGCAACCTCCTTCATCCGTTTTTCAATTTCCATGCGTGCCACAGGAGAAAGCTTGCTGATAAGTTCGTACCCAGGATTTTTCAATGAGCCTATGTCCTGAATGCATCGTCCAAAAAGCATGGTTAACGCTCTTGCTTCATTTTCGGAAATAAGTGGTGATACAACTTCCTGGTCACCCCCGTTGGGAAGCCGGAAGGTAATTTCATGATATACCTCTCCATGATCACTCAAGAAAGCCGCTTCAGAGGAGAGTGTCATCTTATATATTGGCCCTTTATCTTCAGACTCCCTGACAGGGATATCATTTACAGAGAAATCGATATCAACGCTTTTACCGCAATCCGGCCAGGGGCAGGGAATTGTAGCAAAAATCTGCTCCCCAAAAGTCACTTCCCGCAATTTAAGGAGTAAATACTGCCTATCCGCAACGAGGAGGTTCCTTGCATCTTCCTCAGATATCGGGCTGATGGTGCCAATACGCCGAACACAGCGATTCAAGATAGCAGTTACAAGAGCCGCACTGGCTGGCTCTCTTCTGTCAGCCAGAATTTCTTCTTCCCGCCCGCTCAACGGCATTAGTTCAACATCCCGATGAACTACGGTATCTTTATCTACATATCCACCTGGCAAGAGGCACATTGTTTTATCCATAGGCCGTAAAACTTATTTATGTTTCCGTAGGTTCTGTCACAGAGAGGTCGCGTTCCCATCCCTCATTTTCCAGCTTAATGGTCTGGATCATCACTGCGTTAGCGCTTGCATCCAACTCCGGCAATGCCTGATATTCAGACACCCAACATCGGTATACTTTGTAAGATAGCGCCTTCTGACCCGCCTCATTAAAAACATCTATTACGACATCTTTACGGAAATTTTTCAGAGACATGTTAGCGTCACCCTGAAAATTGTTGACCAGATTCGCCCATTTTTCAAACGTATCATCATGGGTAACACCCGCTGTAAGGGTGACGGCGTCATATTTTGTTTTTCCCGGCAGCTTGCGGCCGGTGCTTGGATCGCCACCCTCCCGCCACTCTGCCATTTCAGTTGTTTTTTTAAGGGCGCCGCATTTACTCAGGCCTGCTACATAGACATTGTCGATTTTAATTTTGAATTTAAAATTCCTATACGGATCAAACCGATGGGTGTTTACCGTAAACTTTGCCATATCACTATCTCCTTTTTATCAAATATATCAAGGTATTCACGAAGACTGCCCTGCCTTCTGGCTGATCTTGACCACCACAAACTCGGCGGGTTTCAAAGGCGCAAAACCCACCAACACGTTGACGATTCCCAGGTTAATGTCATCCTGAGTCGTAGTTTCGCTATCACATTTGACGAAGAAGGCCTGAGAAGGCGTCGACCCCTGGAAAGCCCCTTGGCGGAACAAGGTCATCATGAAAGATCCGATATTCAAACGAAGCCCAGCCCATAGATCCTCGTCATTAGGTTCAAAGACTGCCCATTGGATGCCACGGTAGATACTAACCCGCAAAAAGATTGCCATGCGCCGGACAGGGATGTAGTTCCACTCGGCATCTGAAGTGATTGTTCGTGCGCCCCATAGCACGATTCCTGACGCAGCAAATTGCCTGATAACATTGATATTGAGGGGGTTAAGGTTGCCCTGCTGAACGTCGGTAAAGTTTACAGCTACGCCAACCGCGCCACCCAGAGCTGCCGCCGTGCCAGCAGGCGCCTTCCAAACACCACGCTGCGCATCAGTTTTCGCATAGAGTCCGGCAACATATCCGGAGGGCGGTACCTGGATAGGCTCAGAGGACTTTCCAGTCGGGTCAAGCATACGTAACCAGGGAAGATAAACCGCGCCATAAGAATTCTTGGGCGTAATCGCATCCCTAAAGGTCTTTGCCTCTTCTATAGTATCATCGTCCTGGGCCATGTCGCCAATAAAGAAACAATCGCTTAACGAACGATTGGCACAGTAATTCATCCCTGCTCCTACAACATCCTTAGACCCTATACCTGGCACTGCGATCAGACTGACATCCTCTTTATCATCCAGGATGCTGAATGCATCAGTGTAAGGCTGATCCGTTGTAATCGAATCACCATCCGATCCCGCCTGAACAGACACCACTTCAGTTGTAGGGGCAGCATGGTCACCCACGAGGTAGTAATTAGCCGGCGGTGTGCCGGCGGGATTATTTCCAGGACGTGTCACCGCCGCACCTAAGATCTCCAGTCCCTCCTCAAGCTTTCCAAGATTCAGCAGCCCAGCGGCGTCCTGGCTGCTGCTGGAGGCCGGCGCCACATTGACAGAAGATGATAAACCGGCGGCCCCTGAGGTAAGCAACAGCGCCCCCGCATCTACCGTGCACTGAAAGTTATCGAACGCATTCTGATTCGTAGACGCCCGCAGCTTCGTCAGTTGCCTTACCACGAATTGGATGGCGCCAGCGACATTGGCGTCGGTATCAAGATTCGCCACCTGGCCAGCGCCAGCCCCGACCGCATCCTGTAGGTTCACTTCCTGGTAGCCATCGCCATCGATATTGATGCGAAACCGGGTCCTGCCCGCGGGCAACGGCAATGATGGAGCAGCATCACCACGGCTTGTGCCGGCCTGTACATTGGTATTTGCCTGGTTCACGGTGACCCGGATAAACTTTGATGAAACAACGACTGTCTCCACAAAGTTGGGGGCGCCCGGAACCATGCTTAGATTCTCAAATTTCTCTAAATGAGTCAGTTCATCCTGCCAATAGACAGACAGGTTAAATTCGTTTCCAGGATCGTTAGTGCCATTAGCGATCACCACAGCAAGCTTGTTGCCCCATACTCCGGGGCTGATTGCGGAGATCGTCAGGCTCTGTTGTGCGGCTGCTCCCCGATCGTTTAAAACGATGTTGGCCGTTCTTGTATTTGCTCCGGACACCCTGACGATATAGCATTGATTCCCCCCGTTATTGAAAAACTGAAAAACCGCATGGCTGAGAAAAGAATTGTCCAGAAAACCGCCATAGAGATTCTGGTATTCAGTGAAGTTAAAGAGCTTAACGGCCTTATTCAAAGAGCCTTTCTCAGCCACTCCGATGAACGCGGGAATGGAAGTGCTGGCCGCCGCAATAGGCCGAATGCCACTGGAAACCTCTTCCACATAGACACCTGGGTATGACAAAGTTGCCATTATTCTCCTCCTTTCAGATTAGACTGTTATTTTTTCCCCTTTGTATATTTTGCCTTTTCAGCGCCAGCAGGCAAACGCTCCTTTTTTTCTCCGGATGCATGCAGGTCAATAACGCATAGATCCTTTAGTTTATGAACCTTTGGATTATTCTCTACTTCCACATCAAACAACTCTGCTGATATTGTTCTTGGCGCAAGGTGCAACGTCTGGCCGCTGTTTAATCGCAATAACACTGGCCGCGTAGTCAGATTTTCAATCTTGAAAGACATAGCCTACCCCCCTCTCTTCCATAAAAATTTACAATCAACTGTTTTGCAATAAGACCATTAATCTGATCCAGACAATTCAATAAAAACATCGTTTTTCTTTTATCTCAAACCCTAAGCTGGCATAGCAAGCACCAAACAAGTACGAGATAAAAAATACGAAGCACGAAGCACGAAATCCGAAACAAATACAAAACCCCAATTAAAAAAACGGGTTTTGAACATTTGAAATTGAATTTTAGAATTTGTTTCGGATTTCAGATTTAGCATTTCGGATTTTCACAATCTAATGTTTTGCCAAGAAATGCAAAGAAATTGTAACTATTCAGCGTAATCTATTAAACTAACGAACCGTAACTTGCTCCAAAACTCCTGTTTGAGAAGGCAATGGTACAGGAACTAAATTCGCGGGTTCAGGTTTGTAACCGTTCTGCTGAACTCACGACGAAGCCCGAACCAAACGTTTTATACTTTCAATCCCGCCTTCTATTGGCAGAACAAATGACAAATAAATTCCGAATTCCAAACAGGAATTTTGGTAACACTTTAGTTCTTTGAAAAATTCCAATAATCGCGTGTAGGGGTGAAGCATTTGCTGTAAATTGGTAACTATTCAGCGTAATCTATTAAACTACCGGAACACAACTCGCTCCCAAACTCCTTTTCGGAAACGTAATGGCGCTGGAAACTACATGCGCGGGTTCAGGTTTGTAACCTGAACCAAACGTTTTATACTTTCAATCCAGCCTTCTATTAACAGAACAAAT
>NZ_JBDIWA010000029.1:0-46505 GCF_039794105.1 Candidatus Kuenenia sp. | reverse complement strand
CCTCTTCAATTACTTTGTCAGGGGACATGCCGGAAAGTACTTTCTCAATGGCGGCATACCCATTCCTCAAAATGTATTCACTTATCTTTTTCGGGTCGATTACCCCGCAGTTCCTTAATACAATCTTCTTCTGTTTTTTGTAAAAGGATATGTCTTTCCGGTAAGGCACCCGTTTTCCATCTTCCGTGCAGCAAAGCCTTTCAATAATTTCCCCCTTAAGGACTGTCCTGGAAACAATCTCATGCACGTCGCTCTCAGTAACCCTGCCGTAAAATACCCCCATCGGCTCTACCGTTACTACGGGCGCCCTTGTGCACAATCCCTGACAGCCGGTATCCACCACTTCCACCCTGTCTTTAAGGGACTGCATCTCGATCTCCGCCTGAAAGGTTTTGTACACTTCCCAGGCACCCAATGCCCTGCAGCCTGTCGTACAGATTAAAATACGTATCTTCCCCCCGTTGCTTTTTTCCGATTCCAAAGATTTTCTGTACCCTTTCAGGGCATCACCGCTATTCAATTTTTCCATTAACACTTCTCCTTCATTCCTAAACTGGCATAGCCAGAACCAAACAAGCATGAAATACGAAATACGAAAGGGGAACCACAGAATTACACAGATTAAAAAAATCCGTAGAAACAAAGTGCTCCATGTCCCTACAATTGACTAATGACTAATGACCAATGACCAATGACTAATGACTAATGACTAATAACTCTTGAGAATTTCCTCGGTTTTTTCTTCAGTCAATTTCCCATAATAGCGGTCGTCTATCATCATTACAGGCGCCAAAAAACACGTGCCTAAACATGCCACCGTTTTATGGGTAAATTTATAGTCAGGTGTTGTTTCGCCTTCTTCTACCTGCAGGACGTCTGCTATTTTCTCCCCGATGTCCGGGGCGCCCTTTATGTGGCAGGCAGTGCCGGCGCACAGCCTGATGGTATGTTTTCCGCGGGGTACCAACGAAAATTGCGCATAAAAGGTCACTACTCCGTATATCCTGCTCAACGGTATGCCCGTCCGCACCGACACTTCTTCCATCGCCGCCATGGGCAAATATCCGTACTCCTCCTGCATCTCCTGCAATATCGGAATTAAATCGTTTGACGCTGCACGGGAAAGAATGGAATGACATTTGTCTAAATTAACTGATAATGAATTTGCTTCGTCCGGCATAATGCCTTCTCCTTGCAATAAAAAATATACTGTTCCGGTAATGCTTTCTTACTATTGTTAATGTGGGGAAATAACTTATTGTCAAAGTTTAAAAAATTTCCTTCATATATTGAACCGCATTTTTAAAAATCAAAAAGCCATCTCCCGAATCTTTCAGTCCCTGACGTGTCCAGCACGGTTGTTGTGTAGGGTCAACATTTCTTTCAGGGTGCGGCATCATGCCTAAAATTTGCCCCGTCTGGTCACAAATGCCTGCGATATTCAGAACCGATCCGTTGGGATTCATCGGGTAGCCTGCATCTTCTCCATTCTTATCAACATATTGAAAGACTATCTGGCAGTTTTTCACCATTTTATCCAAAACATCTTTGTCCTTCGCAAGGAATTTGCCTTCTCCGTGCGCTACCGGCAAATAAAGAATTGGAGCATGCTCCCGGCGTATAAAATATGATGTGTCCGCGCAAATTTTTAAATACACCCAACGATCTTCAAATTTATTGGAATCGTTGTGGGTTAACGTTGCCTCCTGATGAAATCTTTCAAACGAAGGCAGTAAACCCGCCCTCACCAGCACCTGAAAACCATTGCATATGCCCAGAATAAGTTTTTTTGCATCAATAAAATTTTTTATTTCATCTTCCAGATGGTATTTTATCTGGTTTGCCAGGATTTTACCTGCAGCCACATCATCCCCGTAAGTAAACCCTCCCGGTAAGGCTAATAATTGATAGTTTTCCAGTATTTTTTTATTGCTCAGCAGGGCGTTAATATGAATTACCTCTGCCTTTGCTCCAGCTTTTTCAAAGGCGTACTTTGTTTCGTTGTCGCAATTTGTTCCGGCGGTCCGAAGGACTAAGACTTTTGGAGTTTTCATGGAAAATACCTTGAATCAATAACAAATGAAGGGGAGTATCTGTATCTTATCAGTAATTTCTTTGCACTTTTTGGCAAAATATTAAATGATCCCTTGTGCAGTCGGCAGTCGGCAGTCGGCAAATTGCAAATTGCCGACTGGGGATTGGAGACTGAGGATTGTTTTCCTGTTTGTTCCCGTCAGACAGGCAAAAAACAGGTTTTTTTACACATCCATACGCATTACCATCGAAGTGGAGACTGCCATGCTTCTTTCAAAGCATAAATGTCTTCTTCTATGATAGTGGTATTGTTTAAACCGATAATTTTCAGACAGGGTTCCTGCCTTATTTTGCCCAATAAACCATGGGATACGTCTTTCATCACTGCCTCAAATTCTATTTTATGTTCCGGCTTAACCTCAACAAGGAATCGCGTGTTGGATTCAGAGAAAAGGATTGTGTCATTTCTTGTTATTTCGCTCTCGACAACTGCCTGAGAAAGATCAAGTTCCATCCCATAGCCTCCGGCAAATGCCATCTCTGCCGCTGCAACGGCCAATCCACCTTCCGAACAATCATGGCACGACCGCACAATGCCACGGGCTGTTGCTATCGACAGGGTATTCATGGTTTTTTTCCCTGAAAAAGCATTCACCACCGGCACATTTTTTCCTTTATGCCCATGGATATGGTAATAATGCGAACCGCCTAATTCATTACGGGTTACGCCGACGAGATATATTAAATTTCCCGGTTCCTTTGCATCCATGGAAACGGCATGCCTTACATCATCCAAAACGGAAATCGCAGATATGAGAAGCGTAGGCGGTATAACAATTGTTTCCGTCTCTGTAATAAATTCATTATTCAAACTATCCTTTCCGGAAATAAACGGCGTTCCGTAAGCCACGGCAATATCGTAGCAAGCCTGTGCAGCCATGACAAGACTTCCAAGGCGGTCGGGTTTATTTGTGTTGCCCCAGCAAAAATTATCCAGCAAGGCAACGCGCTCTAAATTTCCGCCAACGGAGATAATCTGGCGCAATGCCTCATCAATGGCAGATGCGGCCATATGATAGGGATCAATATCGCCATAGCGGGGGTTCATGCCGTTTGATACAATAATGCCTTTGTTTCGCCAGAGTACCGGCTTAACAATACATGCATCACCCGGCCCGTCATTCTGCACACCCTGAAGCGGTTTCAGAACGCTTCCACCCTGCACTTCATGGTCATACTGCCGGATTACCCATTCTTTGCTGCAAACATTCCATTCAGAAAGTAGTTTCTTTAAATCAGTTCCATAGTTTTCTTTTTCGGGGAGAAATGGTTCCTCAAAACCGGGCGCACTCCATATTGCCTCCCGTTCTAATCGTGGCAAGCCATTGTGAAGAAAATCCATTTCCAGCTCGCCGACCATTTCCGATTGATAATACAACCGGAGCATGTTGTCGCCGGTGAAGTGCCCAATAACTGTCGCTTCAACATTTTCTGCATTAAATAAGGCAAGAACCTCCTTTTCCTTTTCTCTTGGAACGGAAAGAACCATGCGCTCCTGCGCCTCGGAAATCCATATTTCAGCATAGGAAAGCCCTTCATATTTCAGCGGAACCTTCTCCAGATAAACACATGCCCCTGTATGCTGTCCCATTTCGCCCACAGCGGAAGATAATCCTCCCGCACCGCAATCGGTAATACAGTTGTACAATCCCCTATCGCGTGCCTGCAACAGCGTATCGAGTGTCATCTTCTCCGTTATTGCATTGCCAATCTGGACAGCGCCGCCTGACATGTGTTCTGACTGCTCGTGTAACTCTGCCGAAGAAAACGTTGCGCCATGAATGCCATCACGCCCGGTTCGCCCGCCCACAACAACGATAAGATCATCAGGCCGGGATTCTTTCTGGCACATATTCTTTGGGATAATGCCTGCCGTACCGCAGAAAACAATGGGATTCCCGATATACCGTTCATCAAAATAAATGGCGCCGTTCACCGTGGGTATCCCCATACGGTTGCCGTAGTCTCTTACCCCGGCAACAACACCTTTAAAAACCTTCTTTGGATGCAAAGCGCCTTTGGGAATCTTCTCCGGCGGCGTATCTGGCATCCCAAAACAAAATACATCGGTATTCAGGATCGGTTTTGCCCCCAGGCCCGTGCCCATAATGTCCCGAACTACGCCGCCAATACCCGTGTTGGCGCCTCCGTACGGTTCTATTGCAGAAGGGTGATTATGGGTTTCCACCTTAAAGCAGACATTATATTCCTCGTCAAATTCAATAATACCCGCATTGTCTTTAAACACGGAAACGCACCATGGGGCATTCAATTCTTCTGTAGCCTTCATCACGGTATTTTTCAGCAGGTTGTCGATTATTTTTCCGTTAAAACAGATACGTCCTTTCAGTGTCTTATGCACACAATGTTCGGACCATGTTTGCGCAATGGTTTCTAATTCAATGTCCGTTGGTTCACGCCTCAGAGTGGTATAATATTGTTGAATTGCACGCATCTCATGGATGTTTAGAGACAATTGGCCTTCCACGCTTATTTTTTCCAATTGGACATCTTGTGCGTTTATAAGTGGTATGATTTTCTTTTTAAAAGGCGCACTAAAAACCGTTTGCCGGTATTTGGGTATTTCGGGATAGATAAATACGTCTTCTATATTGGTATTTGCCAAAACCTTTGCCGCAATTACAGGTATCGCCTCTGCAGGTACAGAAGCGTCAATCATATACTTATGGGCGGTTTTAACGCCGTCAACTGAAATATTAATATCCCGAAGCGCTTTTATAACCGATTGTTCAACAGGGTCCATAACGCCGGGTTTACGGCTTACCTCTATAATATGGAAGTGTTCGTGAGGGGGTTGATGAGAAGAATCTGATGTGCATAGGTAATGTTGTGTGACTGAATCTGCCAAAAGCTTTTTGGCAATAGTGTCTAATTCATTCTCTGTTAGTTTTCCGAAAAAGATATAGACCTGCCGGACCCTGATGTTTTTTACTTTCGCGAAACCAAAGGTTTCTATTTCTGATATAACATTTTTCCCAAGTGGGTCTGCATATTCGTCCTTTAAAAAAACTTCTATTCTTGAATGCATAAAAACCACCTGCTTATTCTTTAGCGTGCGCCCTGGAATTATTATGGAAAATGCTATCGCGGGATATCTTAGCCTGCTTCAACCGTTTCAGTATCATATCTTTATTTCCGGAAAGCAGGTCATTTTTAAATGCAGTGAGTTCTGCCACAAACCGGTCAATTGACTTTATCGTGTTTTCACGGTTTTGACCAAAAATATCCCTCCATAACTCCGGGTCGCCGGAGGCCACTCTTGTGGTATCTTTTAAGCCGTTTGCACCATAGGCTAAGTCATCTTCCGCTATAGCATTTACAAGACATGATGCGGCAAGGTGAGGGAGATGGCTGACATATGCAAGCAATTCATCATGCCTTTCAGGAGAGATGTTTTCCACCTTTGCCCCCAGAAAACTCCACAGGTGAGAAATGGTTTCCACCGCCTTTTTATTGCTGTTGAATGGCGTTATAAAACATATGCATCCCTCAAAAAGATCCGGAGAAGCATGGTCAATGCCTCTTTTCTCTGAACCGGCAATCGGATGTGCTCCTACAAAAGAAACATCATCTCTCATGTCTTTAGTTATCTGCCTGACGATATAGCTTTTGGTGCTTCCTACGTCTGTCAGGACAGAATTGTTTTTCATAAAGGGGATGACTTGTTTTGCAAACTCAACAATTTTACCCACCGAAGTGGCAAGTATAACAATATCCGCATTTTTGACTGCATTATCGGCGTTTAAATGTCCCACATCTATAGCGCCTATTTTCAGGGCGCTTTCTAAGGAAGAAGCCCGATGTCCGATTCCAATGACGGTCTCTGCCAGATTCCTCTTTCTTAACGCCAAACCGATAGAGCCGCCAATAAGCCCGGGACCGACTATGCAAACATTCCCAAATTGCATCATGATAAAAAATGTGTATTTAATGGTATAAATTGAAGGTAAGATGGAATTCGTTGAAGGAACGCATATTACCGTTAAAACGTTAATTTGTCAATGTTTTAAACTCTGTTAAACCGTAGGTTTTTAGAAAGCAAATGTGCTTGTCAATGGCAATGTATGCAATAAAAATGCATGTGTAAATACCTACGCTTAAATCATAGTCCTTGACTTGGTTTTGTTTTGTGATTATATATTAAATACATCAATCAGGCATAGAAATAAGAAACGGAATTCCACCGCCCAATATAATTAGTATAATGTATAGATAAGGATAGCAGACTAGCAAGGAATTTTGAAGAAATATGGCAGAGGAAAGCAGAAACATAAAAGAAATATATTTATTGGTAAGTCCGTATATGAGTTTTCTCTTATCTTCTTCCGGTAAACTGACATACCATGCCAGACTGTTGAACAGTATAACGACGGCATCGAAAAACGAAGGAGTATTTGGATTCATTGTTTTGGACGGGCTAGTGTTCTCTTCTGTAAAAGAACAGGAAAGGTCTCTTGTAGAACATGCAAGAAAAATGTTTGGGCATAATAACTCGAAAATTGTACGGCAGGACGAATTGTCGCCAAGGTTTTTTTATGATGAAAGCCTTGCAAAAAGGTTCGTTGAACGTGAGAACGTTACTGTTACCGGACGCGGAACATATACCCTTAGGGGCGTTTTACAAAGTGTCTCTTATTTCATAAAAGCATACAACATTCCATCGCAAAACGCATTTGTCAACCTGAGAGAGTCTATAGACGGCGGAAGACCGGAAATTGACGCCAAGATGATATCAGGATTGCCGGAGCTCATACAAATCGAGAAAAAAACACCCCAAATTGGTTTAAACGATCTTGTACGATGGAGAGATAAAAGGATCCATATTCTCAAAAAAATGGGATTCTCATTTGGATAACCGGTTTCAGAAACGTAATAAACTATAGCATCACTCGGTAAAAACCTCTTTGCAGCGCTATGTGACATTTTTTCTTGCTTCGGCTACTATCAACTCAAACGACCAGACAAGTGATCCGTCTATAGAAAAATCTATGGAATAATTGCCAAAATTGTTCAATGGTAATTTATAAATTGGGTGAATAAAGTTCATGAAGCAAAATGAACTCCCGTCTGGAATTGTTACGAAAAACTCATTTTCTAATGTGGGCAATAGTTTCTTCCCGTCCGCATCAATGAAAGATATTCTGAACGTCTTCTTCCCTGCGTCTCTTTTATCAAACCGCAACTTCAATACAAGGGTGCTGGAATATACAATGGGTACCCTTGCCGTCGTAATCATATCGAAGGCTCCGAGGATGTTTAAATTATTTTTAATATCAATATTTGC
The DNA here is from genome assembly GCF_039794105.1 of Candidatus Kuenenia sp. Classification (GTDB taxonomy): domain Bacteria; phylum Planctomycetota; class Brocadiia; order Brocadiales; family Brocadiaceae; genus Kuenenia. Next base: position 39,106 of record NZ_JBDIWA010000029.1, on the reverse strand, counting down.
CGCCTGGCACAGGGTGAAAAGTAATACTTTCATATCAATACTATCCTAACCTGGACAAGCCAGAACCGAACATGCACGAAATACGGTAATACAAAAGAGAAACCACAGATTTCACAGATTACACAGATTAAAAAATTATTCACAAGCTTACAATTGACCAATGACCAATGACCAATGACGAGTGACGAAAGACGAAAGACGAAAGACGAAAGACGAAAGACCAATGACCAATGACCAATGACCAATGACTAATGACTAATTGCCATAGATTATCTTTGCTCCGGATATCTTACTACAGTATTATCCGGTAAAAAATCTTTTTTTGCCTTCGCGTTTAAATTATGAGTAGGGTGGATTAAGGCGTTGGTTTTTACGCCGAATCCACCAATAATATTTCTAAAAAGACAGGTATGGCATCACCTTAATTTCTGGGTTTTTGTTGACACCGCCAACAACGTTGTTAGAATAAATCCCCAGTACTTAGTCTATCAGTTTGTTGCGTGTTCAAAAAATCTATAGACTTGCCTTTAAACTATACAATGTGGAGTTCCTTTTATGGCGATATCACCCCTCGGAAAAGATCAAATAATTCAGAATCATAAGAATGACGTTGATTCTAAGAAACAAACAGATAAAGGGACTTCGTTTCAGGATGCCTTCGGCAGTTTTTTTAATGAGATTAATGAGTTGCAAACAAAAACCAACGATAGCATAGAGCATTTGTCAACGGGCAAAGTTGAAAATATACATGAGGTTATGGTTGCCATGTCAAAAGCGGAGGCGAGTTTTAAGTATATGATGGAGGCCCGTAATAAGTTAGTAAAAACGTATACAGAAATAATGAAAGAACAAAAATAGCCGTTTTCCACACTTCAAGGTCACCAGTCCCGCACGTACCATCCCGCAAAAAATCAATTTGCACCTTCTTCATTTAAATAATAATTCTTTTTCCCCCTCGTCAAACATTTGACTGTTTCGACATTGGTAAACAGTTTAAATAATAAGACAAAAGAATATCTTCCCGTCTCTTTGTTAAAATAATATACACTCAGTTTACGGTAGAGTGTAATTATCGACTTTCACATTCATTCGCCCGGATTCGTATTAAAAACAATATTTGACTGATTCTTGTAATGTATTATTTATTAATAGGATATGACATTTTTGTTGTTGATGGGTCTATTGCTATCTGTTGGTATTGTAATTGCTCGGTATCCAAACGTACCAATAAAATACTCATAACCATAAAAAGGAGCATTTACTATGAATTTAGACATGAATAGTTTTACAGGGCAGTTAAAGAATGTTTGGGAGGAAATTAGTTTTTCGCATAAATTTATTATGATATCGTTAACCCTGTCATTTCTGATTGGCATAGTAGGTGTAATGCAATGGGCGAGGAAACCAGACTTTGGATTATTGTACGGAGAATTAAGCCCGAAAGAGAGCGGGGAGATTATAAATCATCTGAGAGAAGCGAATATTCCATACAGGATAAGTGGGAATGGGACTACGATTCTCGTTCCCAATGATAAGATTTATGAGATGAGGCTCAAGTTTGCCAGTGAAGGTTTGCCCCATGAACAAACGGGGTATGAGTTGCTGGACAAAGTGGGCTTTGGCTCTTCTGATTTTATCCAGAAGATAAATTATCGCAGGGCAATTCAGGGCGAACTTGCGAAAACAATTAAACATCTGGATTTTGTAGATTGGGCGCAGGTACACCTTGCCATACCTGAGAAATCTTTATTTGTTGAAGATGAAAAACCCCCAACGGCGTCCGTTGTGTTGAAACTAAAAAACGGCGGTAAGTTAAAGCCGGAACGGGTTGCAAGCATCGTACATTTGGTAAGCTCCAGCGTTGAGGGATTAAGCCCTGAAAATGTTACGGTAACCGATACGCGGGGCAACCTGCTTTCGGAGAAAGAATCCCCTTTTTCACAGACAGGCACGAGCAATGATCAATTGGAGATAAAGAAAAAAATAGAAGAATATTACGTGGCGAAGGCGCAGGATATGTTGGACAGGATTGTTGGAGCGGGAAAATCTGTTGTCAGGGTAAGCGCTGACCTGGATTTTCGCCATGTGGATGAAAAACAAATTGAGTTTGATCCTGAACGCAGGGTGCCTAAGGTTCAAACGGTAACTACCAAAGTATCCGGCGGCGCTCCGTTTTCGGGGGGAGGTGTTCCCGGAATGCAGGCAAATCTTAACTTGTCGCAATCAAGTATGCTTCAATCCTCCGGTTCTTCTGAAGAGGAGGAAACTGCGCAAACGCAATATGAATTAAGCAAGGTAGAACGTATGGTTTCAGACCACGGGGCGAATTTGAAAAGATTGTCCGTTGCCGTTCTTGTTGATGGCAAGTATGAAAAAATTGAGTCTGAAGATGGAAAAATACAACAAACGTATGTTTCCAGAAACAATGAGGAAATAAAGGGGATTGCTTCTCTTGTGAAACAGGCGCTGGGGGTAAATATGGTTTCCCGTAATGATAGTTTTGAGATACAAAATGTACAGTTTTACGAAGCTGATTATGCAGAGGAAGAAGCAATTTTAAAGAAGGAACAGCAAAAAGAATTTATGTTAAAACTGGCCAAAAACGGTTCGCTCGGTATAACAGTGCTGATGTTTCTGATGTTTATGCTGCGAAGCATGAAGAAGATTAAAAAGAAGGCGGCGCCTACGGTTGAAATGGAACACGTTTCGGCTAAGGGAAAGCCTGGTAAGCAAGGATTTGCCAAAATGCAGCAAGACGACGCCGCAGGCAGGAATAAACTGTTTGAAGAATTACGCATAAGCAAAGAGCGGCAAGGCATCCAATACACAAAGGAGGAATTGGAAGCGGCAGTAGAAGAAATGCTGGCTATGGAAGAGTCGGAAAATCCTGAAGAAATAATGGAAGGAATGAAAAGAGAGAAAAAACGAAAATTAATACTCGGACAAATGCATAAGGATACCGATCTTACCTCGACAGCATTAAAGAGGTGGATAGAAGGAGAATATATCTCCTCGTAATATATAGTGGGGTTTTCATGGCAATCAGCAATCGGCAATCTACAGTCGGCAAATTGCAGATTGTGGATTGTGGATTGCAGACGGTGGAAGATAGAAATTATTATAAAAACCTCAACTTATTGAGAAGTTACCAAACTTGTTTGTCCGTGTTCATCATTGTTACCCCCTGTTTCATAAAACACTCTTTTTTATTTTGATAAAAGAACAGGATATTTTACTGATATGAAAACGAAATTGAACTTGTCCGGCATACAAAAGGCAGCAATTGCCTTGTCAATACTTGATCCTGATGTCGCTTCGGAAATACTTAAGACCTTTGATGAGAATCAGATTGTGGCGGTATCCGCTGAAATTACCCGCATGGAAAATGTGGATAATGAGATTGTGGACGCCGTTTTGGACGAACTCCGGCAAGAAATGAAACTCTGTGGCGGCCTGGTGGAGCATGATAAAAATGCCTTTAGAAAGGTGCTTGAAAAAGCGATTGGGGCAGACAAGAGCGATGATATCATAGCAAATGTGGAGCAGGGGGTGATGCTCCCCACGCCTTTTTCCAATTTAAAGGATGTTTCAGACGATGAATACATGCGGTTGCTGATAGGAGAACACCCGCAAACGATTGCACTTATATTATCATATACGGAACCGGAACGCGCCTCCAGGCTGTTGTCCAGATTTCCCCTGGAAGCGCAATCTGATATTATCATGAGGATCGCAACGCTCGAGCCTCCTCCGATAAGTTTAATTACCAAGGTAAACGAGGTAGTTATGGCAAAGATAAAAACGGAAGGAAGAAGACGAAAGACGCCTGCGAAGAAAAGGCATAAATTTGCATCGGAGATTATTGGCGGGCTGGAGGGCGGAGTGGATAAGGATGTGATTGAACAAATAAGCCGTAGAAATCCGGAGCTTGCTGAAGAAATAAAGAAGTTGATGTTTACTTTTGATGATATGATTTATGTTAATGATGAAGCGTTTAGAAAAATACTTACTGAAGTGGATATAAATGTTATTGCGCTGGCATTAAAAACGGCGAATGAGGAGGTTGAGACAAAGTTTTTCAAAAATATGTCAAAACGTATTGGCGATACGGTAAGGGAAGAACGAGAGCTGTTGGGGCCTAGATTGCTGTCCGAAGTGCAGAGCGCACAATTGCAAATTGTAGAGGCGGTAAAGCGGTTGGAAGCAAAGGGAGAAAATGTTGTTCAAAAGAAGGGGGGGTCTTCCGGCAAGGACGATAAATTAGTATGAAAACCGGGAAGCGCGTCTATTCTTCACCTGTTATAAAGGGAGTGAAAGTTATCGAGACTGTAATACCTCATTCTCATAAAAAGCAAATAAACACGCTTAAAACAGAAGAAGGGTTGATAAATATAAAAGAAGAAGAAAAGCTGAAAGAACTTGAATTAGCAAAGGAAAATGAATTAAGGGCGTTAAAGGAACAGGAAATCAGACTGGCGAGAGAAGAAGCATACAAAGAGGGGAAACTCTTTGCGGAAAAGGAGTTTCTAGCGGAGGTAGAAAAAACAAAGAAAAAATATGCAGCATTGATCACCCTGTTTGAGGATGCGGTGAAACAATTAACGGAGAAAAGAGAAATAATCTGGAAGGACTCCGAATCGGAGATCATACATTTCGTATTGGCTGTTGCGAATAAAGTTGTTGGTTATGAAATTGGCGAAAATGGCGCCAGCATTATAAAACACGTTGTCGCAGAGGCTCTTTCTTATGTTGGGAATAATAAGATCGTATCCTTGCGTCTTTCCCCGGAGGATTATAAACGGTTTACGGCTGAAGACGCAGGGATAAAGGATTTTAGCGTAAAAATCATAGAGGATAAAAAGATATCAGCCGGCGGTTGTGTTGTGGAAACGGATTTTGGCGATGTTGAAAACTTGCTTGAAACACGGTGGAAAGAAATTAGAAAATCTGTAGGGGAAAAAGAGTGATGGCCACGCAATGCATTGATTTTGCTTCGCACAAAAAAAAGGTATCGGAAACGGTGTTGGTTCAACGCACCGGAAGGGTTGCCCATATCGCAGGTTTGGTAATTGAATCAAACGGGCCTTCTGTTCCTGTAGGAGAACTATGTTACATACATTCCAATAATGGAGAAACGCCAATACCGGCGGAGGTGGTAGGATTTAAAGAAAAAAGGATACTCCTTATGCCCATAGGGGAACTAGAGAGAATAGGCCCTGGAAACAGAGTAACCGCTTCAGGCTCGCCATTAACGGTGGGTGTGGGAATGGGGCTAATGGGAAGAATCTTAGGGGGACTGGGAGAGCCGATGGATGGAAAAGGGCCGTTAAACGTGGAAGAAAGGGTTTCCATTTATAATTCCCCCCCGGATCCTTTGACCAGAAGCAGGATAAAAGAGGTGTTGGAGACAGGTGTACGGGCAATAGACGGCATGCTTACCTTCGGGCAGGGACAGAGATTTGGCATTTTTGCAGGGAGCGGCGTAGGGAAAAGCACCTTAATGGGCATGATTGCCAGGAATTCCGGGGCGGAGGTTAATGTTATTGCGCTTATTGGCGAACGTGGAAGAGAAGTCCGGGAGTTTATTGAAAAAAATCTCGGTGAAGAAGGCATGAAAAAATCCGTAATTGTATCGGTTACTTCTGACAAACCTGCTTTATTAAGGGTAAAGGGCGCCTATATCGCTTCCAGTGTTGCGGAATATTTCAGAGATCGTGGTATGCGGGTATTGCTCATGATGGATTCTGTTACAAGGTTTGCCAATGCACAAAGGGAAATTGGGCTGGCAATAGGAGAACCCCCGACCTCAAAGGGCTATACCCCTTCGGTGTTCGCATTATTGCCAAAGCTTCTGGAGAGAAGCGGCACGGGCACTAAGGGCAGCATCACTGGTTTATATACGGTATTGGTGGATGGTGATGATATGAATGAACCCATTGCTGACGCCGTAAGGGGTATTCTTGACGGACACGTGGTGTTGTCAAGGGCAATGGCGTCCCAAAACCACTATCCCGCCATTGATATCCTGGAAAGCGTCAGCCGGTGTATGGATGACATCATTACCGGTGAACACAGGAAGGCTGCGCAGATGTTAAAGGCAGTATATGCAACGTATAAAGAAGCTGAAGATATGATAAATATCGGGGCGTACGCAAAGGGGAGCAACAAGAAAATTGATTACGCCCTATCAGTCATAGACGCTATAAACGATTATCTTAAACAGGATATGACCACAAATGGTAATTTTAACGAATCCATTTCGAAATTGTCGGCATTGTTTACATAAGGTCTTTCCCGGCTATGAAATTTTGCTTTAAATTTCAAAAATTACTTGATATTGAAAAATTTAAAGAAGAAGAGATTTCCAAAGAATTAAAAACTGCGCAAAAAAAACTCCAGGAAGAAAAGAAGATGGAGTTATTACTAAAATCTTTGCTAGAGACAAGGCAGACTGAAATGACAAAGATGCTGCAGACGTTTGCGGATGCGTCAACATTTGTTTTGTTTGAGTCGTATTTTGCCAGTCTTAACCGTGACATTATTGTCCAAAAATCAAAAATAAAAAAGATTTCTGAGGAGATAGAGCAGGTAAGGCAAAAATTATTACATGTTTTTAAAAAAAGAAAGTTGTTGGAAAAACTAAGGGAAAGGCATAAAAAGGAATTTGATGATCAGGAGAAACGCCTTGAAATTAAAAAACTGGACGAGATAGCAACTTCCCGGTTTTATCACAAACACATCAGGGAAAAGGATGTATTGGAATAATCAATTTATGGAGATTATACTATGAAGCTCCCGATTAACAAAAAAATGCTGATGATGGCCGGACTGGGAATGATCGTTCTGGGAGGAGCCGCATATTGGTTTCTTTTTATGAAAGGGAAAGACCCTGCACCAGAACCGGAAGCGCAGGAAGCTGCTCAGGAGAATGTAGATACTTCTGCGGCGGATACTGCCGGTGGAGAAGATAAAGAAGCTAAGAATTTGTATGCGAGCAAGCTGCCTTCCGTCTATAAATCGAATGCAGCAAAGGTGTTTAAACCCTTGTCATCAAGCGAAGTCTCAAAGATGATAAATGAAATAACAGAAGAAAAACACGAATACAACAAGAAGAAGGAACTCCTGGATCTTAGGGAAAAAATGCTTGAATCACTACGCGCCGACCTTAAAAAAGAGAGATATGAAATTGAAACACTCAGAGAAGAGTTGAATAAGGCGTTTGAGTTGATAACCGCAAGAATGCAGGAATTAAAAAAAGAGACTATTCAATTTGATGATCGCGAATTAAAGAATATCAAGAAGCTGGCCGAGGTTTACGGGGGAATGAAACCTCAAAAGGCTGCCATGATTTTAAAGGAAATGGACGAAGAGACCGCGGTAAAATTGTTAACAATGATGGATAAAAAAACATCTGCAAAAATATTGGAATCTGTTACCCCGTTTCTTGCGGTAAAGCTTAGCGAAAAGCTGAAATTGCTGGAAGATGGGGCAAGGAGCAGTGGAAACCAATAAGGGATGAGATTTTTTTTCTGCATTTATTTTAATAAAGTGATAAAACATTTTAACATTTATGGAAAAGGGTATTTATGAGAAAAAAAGACGCATTTCAAAAAAAGAAGGGGCATATGACTATTAATATCGGGGAAATACGTGGTAAATTTATAGTATTCGCGACTGGTATGTTTTTTATGGTAAGCATGTATTTCGGCGCGAATATATCAACAGGAGCAGAAATACCGGTTAATGTAATAACCGAAGAGCTGCAAGGCCGCATAGGGGAAATAACGAAATACAACGATGAAATCCCATTGAAGTCAGATAAAGATTCCAAGGAACCCTTGCAACAAGGTCCTGTTATCGTGCCGATAGATACGATTGTTGTTAATCTTAGCGGGTCTAATTTAAGAAGGTATCTCAAGGCAAAGGTAATTTTGGAAGTACGCGATGAAGAGGCAAGAGGTAAGTTAGAAACCAGAACAATACAGGTAAAAGACAGGCTTATTTCCATTCTTTCCTCAAAGACCATAGATGATATTGATTCTGTAGAGGGACGGGAATACATTAAACGTGAAATAAAAGATTCCGTTGATGTGATATTGAGTATGGAAAAAGCTGTTTTACAGGTATATTTTGAAGAGTTTGTTGTTCAATAAATCATAATTACAGAAAATCATTGTAACCATTTATTCAGGTAATACGCTATGTCAGATGCTATTTTATCCAATGAAGAAGTTGATGCCCTGCTCAATGCGATAGAGAGCGGACAGGTACTGGTTGGAGAGCAAATTGAACAAAAAGTGGTAAAAAAGGTTCAGCATTATGATTTCAGAAGGCCAGACAGGTTTCCGCGGGAACAAAAACGGCAACTGCAAAAAATTAGCGAGAACATGGCGGTTAACATGGGTTTGACTTTTTCTCAATATGTAAGAACCACCGTTGGCGTTGAACTTATTGCGATAGAGGAATTTAGTTATGAATTATTTATCAATTCGTTTACGGACCTTGTGTGTGCAAGTGTTGTTGACCTTACGCCGTACAGGGGAAAGGGTTGTTTAACCCTGGATGCGGGGTTTTGCCTTGCTATGATAGATCGTGGATTAGGCGGGCCCGGGAAAATACAGCAGAAAATAAGGCCTCTTACTATTATCGAAGAATCTGTGGTTTCACAAGTGTTGTTAAATGTACTCCATTCGATGTGTCTGTGCTGGAATGATGTTGCAGAGATAGAGTGGCAAATTGCAAAAACAGACATGGACTTGCGGTCGTTACAGGTGGCGCATAACACGGAAAGTATGATTGCCATAAATTTTGCGATTAGCGGTGAATTGGGCACCGGTACGCTTGTTTTTTGTCTTCCTGTTGCAACTTTAGAAGCAGTTATGGGAAAAATAACAGAGGCAACCCTTAATCGGGAAGAAGAGATTGTCATAATAAAGCAAACGCTCAATCAAGTCCCTTTATTAATGAACACAATATTGGGTACAACACAGTTATCATTTAACGAACTTATCAATCTCAGAGTAGGAGATGTGATAAGTCTTGATAATAAGATTACGGACCATTTAAGTTTGGAAATAGATGAAATGCCGAAGTTTTTTGGAACTCCAGGGGTTTCCGGCAAAAAACTCGCGATAAAAATAACATCCGTTTCGTAATAGTGGTATTGGTTTTTATTTAAAGAGGTGAAATATGAGTATAGAGCAGAAAGATGATGCGCAGCCCACCATAGAATCAGTGGAATTTAGCCAATTAATTCCGGAAGAAATGGACAGTCAAAAGGGCGGCGAAGGCATGCCGAATTTAGATTTAATTTTAGATGTGACTGTGCCTGTATCCGTGGAATTGGGACGCGCGAATATGCTCATTAAGGATATTCTTGCTTTGTCTCAGGGATCAATTGTTGAACTTGAAAAAGTGGCTGGTACTCCGGTTGAATTATTAGTCCGCGGAAAATTATTGGCGAGAGGAGAGGTGGTAGTAGTGGAAGAACGTTTTGGTTTGAAAATTACAGCAATATGCGGCCCACAGGATAGGGTGAGAAATCTCGGCTAAGACACACGGCTACCGCATCATAACGAAAATTCTTTTGCACTTTATAAAAATAAAACAACCACGAAATACGAAAGGCGGAACCACAGATTACACAGACTTCGTCGTGAGCTCAGTCGAACGATTTCACAGATTAAAGAATTTGTAGTGACGCGGAACGCCGTGTCTTTGCATTTGACCAATGACTAAACAAATTGACATTTAATTCAACCTCCTCCGTTGGTTCAGGTTTGTAACCGTTCGGCTGAGCTCACGACGAAGCCTGAACCACACGTTTTATACTCGCCTCTTTTCGTTGTCTTTCTCTCGTCTCTCGTCCCTCGTCCCTCTTTCCAATCCACCCTACACTTCGTTTTTTATGCTCTCCTGGATTTTTCAAAAAGCAAAGATATTACAATCATTGAAATTCTTATCTACAGTCGGCAGACGGCGGTTGACCAATGACTAATGACTAATGACTGTTTTCATGCCTATTTGGTTCTGGCTATGCCAGCTTATGCATTTAAATATGTATAAAAACACTACTTTGCGTAGAAAAAAACTACGCTTCAATCGCCGGCGTAATGGTGATGTATATTTATGACATAGAATTATTTATGTAAAATGGATTATTTTTTTAAAGCGTAAGTTGCATATGTTATTAAGGCATGCACTTATCCATTCCTTTGCCACAGTTAAATAATGCGGTACATTGGTAAATAGGCTTAAGGCATATTGTTTGCGAATTGTTGTGACGTAACAGTACCTTATCAGTAATTTCTTTGTAATTTTTGTCAAAATATTTAATGAACAGACATTTACTCATTGTATTCTTTTTATTGTTTTTCTTAGGTAATCCCACTTATGCCGCAGGGGATGCTGTTGATTCCGGAGAAAGACAAGAAGAGGTTGCCGTAAAAGATGAAGGCATTGGGGTTATCTCCCCGATTAATTTCCCAAAAGTTACAAAAGTAATAAAATCATTAGGTATTGTAATTATTATCATTGTCGTCATGATGTATCTTTTACGCAAGAAACTTGGGATTAAAACAGGTATTCATAAAAAAAAGCGCTATATCTCAATCATAGAAACAACTTCACTGGGTGCAAAGAGGTATATCTATTTCATTAAAGTACCGGGGAAATTATTGCTTGTAGGCGCTTCAAATGAAAAGATGCAAACTCTCACAGAAATTACGGAAAAAGAGATTGTTGATTTAATTGATACAGAGGACCGAGGCGGTGAATATATGAAGTTTTTTAAAAAATAACTCTCACTGGCAGGGAAAATAGAATTGTTGTTCCGGGGAAAACACTTATGAAAAAATGGACGGGTTTTTTAATTTTTGGCGGAATAATGGCGTTGCTGAGTTTTTTAGGGGCTGCAGAAGCTGCCGGCGAAACCGATTCTCCGTTGAAACTAACGATGAGCCTGGATAGTGTAAAAAACCCAAAGGAAATGGCAGGGGTATTAAAGATAGTCTTTTTTTTAACAGGTCTTACTTTATTGCCTGGACTTTTGCTGGCGATGACTTCATTTACCAGGATTATTATTGTCTTGTCTTTTGTGAGAAAGGCTTTGTCGTTTCATACACTTCCCCCGAATCAAATTCTTATCGGCATAGCGCTCTTTTTAACGTTTTTTGTTATGACGCCAGTTTGGACCTCAATCAATTCAGACGCATTACAACCGTATATCAAAGAGGAAATTACGCAGGATGAGGCTTTGAAAAAGGGGGTTGAGCCTGTTCGTAAATTCATGCTGAAACAGACGCGGAAAAAAGACATTGCTTTGTTTTCAAACATTGCAAAAGTAGAAAAACCCTTTTCTGCGAGCGACATTCCTATGCATATATTAATTCCTGCATTTGTCACCAGTGAACTGAAGACTTCTTTTCAGATGGGATTTCTTTTGTTTCTGCCTTTTCTTGTAATCGATCTGGTGGTTGCCTGCGTATTAACGTCCATGGGTATGTTTATGTTGCCGCCGGTTATGATTTCAATGCCATTTAAATTAATTCTTTTTGTTCTGGTTGACGGCTGGCAATTAATCATCCAGTCTTTGATCACAAGTATAGCGTAGCGTAGGGGCGAAGCATTTGCCATAAACATTTAAGGATATGATATGACTCCGGAAGTAATAACCACTATTGGAAAAGATTTTTTGCAAACTACCTTTCTTATGATGGCGCCCCTGCTTGGGGTTGCAATGATCGTTGGACTAGCTATCGGTATATTCCAGGCTGTTTCTAGTATTCATGAGCAAACACTGACATTTCTGCCGAAAGTGTTTGCCGTTCTGGGGATGTTCCTATTTTGTTTGCCGTGGATGCTGCGGATTATGACGTCATACACGGTAAACCTGTTGGGTGAACTGGCAAAATACAGTAAGTAGTACCTTATCAGTAATTTCTTTACATTTTTTGGCAAAATATTTAATGGCTCCTTCCGCAGTCGGCAGTCGGCAAATTGCAAATTGCAGATTGAGGACTGAGGACTATTTTCGCGCTTGTTTGGTTCTGGCTAGGCCAGGTTAGGTGCTTATGGAAAATTTGCTCGATTTCATTAACGACCTGCCCTTTTTAATGCTGGTGTTTTTTCGTGTAGGCGGGATACTCCTTTTCGCCCCGGTCTTTAGCAATACCCATATACCAATGCTCCTGCGTGTAGCTATTGCCCTGATACTGGCATTTATTCTTTATCCCAATCTGGATAAAAATCTGCATGAATTGCCTTCGGAGCTTATCCCTTTTGGTTTAATTGTTGTAAAAGAGATTGCTATTGGCGCTGTTGTTGGATTTGCGGCGTCATTACTGTTTGCTGCGTTTAGTATGGCCGGGTATTTGTTAAGTAACCAAATGGGACTGGATATGGCGGTTATCGCCGACCCTTCATCCCTGAGCGGAGATGAAGAGCCAACCGTTTCCGTATTTTACAATTTGATAGCCATATTGCTATTGCTGGCAATTAATGGTCATCACTATTTTATAAATGCAATTGCGCAAAGCTTCCATGCTGTGCCCATTGGCAGCTTTGATTATACAACGGCAATACTAACAAAAATACTCAGTCTCTTTAGAACGCTTTTCGTAATAGGGATTAAAATATCCATCCCCGCCTTTGTTGTTTTGATGTTGTCGGTAGTTGCAATGGCGTTGATGGCGAAGGTGGCGAAGGAAATTAATATATTTGTTATTGCATACCCAATAAAAATAATAATAGGCTTCATTGTGGTTTTTGTCACGTTTCCACTCATGATTGGCGCAATGAGGATGTATATCGTTGGTTTTGAAAAGGGATTAATGTCGTTGCTATCGGCAATGTGAGGGGAAATGGCTGATACGGAAAAGACCGAACAACCCACCGGCAAACGTATAAGCGAGGCGCGCCAAAAAGGAAGCGTAGCCCAAAGCGCCGACCTAAGCAGTGCGATTGCTATCCTGGTAGGTTTTTTACTGTTATATGCATTGGGTAATATTATGTATGCGGGTATGAAAGAGATAACCGTTTATACCCTTCAGAACTTATCACAGAAGGATATTACCCCGGACATTATTGTAGAAAAGATTATTTATTATATCTATGTAAGCGCGAAAATTTTGCTCCCTATCCTGGGTGGATTATTGATTGTTGGATTGATTGTTTCATATATGCAGACCGGTCTTTTGTTTACCCTCAAGCCGTTAAAGCCTGACTTAACGAAACTCAATGTGATAAGCGGCGTAAAAAAACTCTTTAATGTTCAATCCTTTGTAAAACTTTTATTTTCTGTTGTAAAGCTTCTGATAATTGGCGGTATCGGCATCCTTTACATCAAAAAAGAACTTGCCAAACTGGATAACCTGATAGACATAGGCATTGCACAATTTTTTATTCTTACCACGAAGCTGACATTCGGACTGGTAATGCGTGTATCGATAGGGCTAGTGATCCTTGCAATGATAGATTATATCTATCAAAAATGGCAATACAAACGCGGCATGAAAATGTCTAAAAAAGAGGTGAAGGATGAAAGGAAACAAGCGGAGGGTGATCCGGTAATAAAGTCGAAAATCAGGTCTGCACAGATTCAGATGGCGTTGAAACGCATGGCTTCCGCGATCCCAAAAGCAGATGTTGTCGTAACGAATCCAACGCATTACGCCGTAGCATTAAAATATGACCGTAAATCAATGTATGCGCCTAAAGTCGTTGCAAAGGGAGCGGATTATATTGCCCTGAAAATAAAAGAAATTGCAAAAATAAATAAAATTCCCATTGTTGAAGACCGGTCGCTTGCAAGGACATTGTACAAAACAGTGGATGTCGGCAAAGAAATACCACAAAAATTGTACTATGCAGTTGCAAAGGTATTGTCCTATGTGTACGGATTAAAGAAGTAAATGGGGAAAACAGGCAGAGGCAACAGTGATGAAAATTCCTAAAATGTTTTTTTAATGAAAAGTGACAAGATAAATCATGGCAGCAGATAAATTAAATTCTCAAGGGAAAAACGCCTTTTTTAAATATCTTTTTAAAGGGGATATGGCGTTAATTATTGGCGTGATAAGTATTTTTATTGTGCTTATTATACCTGTGCCGCCTTTTATTATTGATTTGCTTGTTACGACAAATATCTCATTGGTTCTTTTGTTGCTGCTGGTTGCTCTCCATATAAAAGGAGCATTAGATTTATCGTCTTTCCCTTCTATATTGCTGTTTATGACGCTTTTTCGCCTGGCGCTCAATGTGGCTTCTACCCGGCAGATATTATTGCAAGGTTACGGTGGAAAGGTGATTGGCGCATTTGGAGATTTTGTTGTTGGCGGCAATATGCTTGTGGGGTTGGTTATTTTCTTAATTATTGTTGTAATACAGTTTATTGTCATAACAAAAGGTGCAACGAGAATCGGGGAAGTGGCTGCAAGGTTTACTCTTGACGCAATGCCAGGTAAACAGATGAGTATTGATGCGGACTTAAATGCGGGACTCATCACAGAAAAAGAGGCGCGTGAACGAAGGGAAAAGCTTTCCAGGGAAGCAGAGTTTTATGGCGCAATGGACGGCGCCGGTAAATTTGTCAGCGGTGATGCGGTTGCCGGCATAATAATCGTACTCATAAACATTGTTGGCGGAATTATTATGGGTATGCGGAGCGGAATGTCTGTTTCCGAGGCAATGCAGCATTATACTCTTTTGACCGTTGGGGATGGCCTTGTCTCCCAGATTCCTTCATTTATTATCGCCACGGCGTCTGCGGTCATTGTCACCAAGACTTCTTCTACCGGTGAGAATCTGGGAACGGATGTTACCGGGCAGTTGTTTAGTCAACCTAATGCCATTGCTTTTGCGGGAGGAATTCTTACGCTGTTTAGCATTGTACCGGGATTGCCAAAAATACCGTTTTTGGTTCTTGCCGGTTTCTTCTGGACGATGTATTTTGTTCTCAGAAGGTCTTCTAAGGAGACAGAACTGGCGGAAGCGCTTGTAAAAGAGACTGAAGGCATGGCGCGGGAACCGAAGAAGGAGGAGAGTGTTGAAGGCATGCTGCGTGTTGACCGGATGGAGCTTGAGGTTGGCTATAAGCTGGTACCGCTGGTTGATCCGAATAAAAATGGCGGTATTCTTGAGAGAATAAATACCTTGCGTATGCAAATTGCAAAAGATATGGGGATGATCGTTCCGCCGATTAGGGTAAGGGATAATTTGCAACTGGAGACAAATAAGTACGTGGTAAAAATAAGAGGACAGGAAATTGCACACGGAGAATTGCTGACGGGCAGCTATCTTGCAATAGACTCCGGAGCAGTTACCCAAAAAGTGAATGGCATAGAAACATTAGACCCTGCATACGGACTTCCCGCCCTTTGGATTACCGATGCGGTAAAGGAAGACGCCGAAGCTTTGGGATATACGGTAGTGGATCCCGCGTCCGTAATGATAACACATTTAACTGAAATTATAAAAACACATGCATACGAGATCGTTTGCCGTGAAGACGTACAAAAACTGTTAGAAACAGTAAAGAAGGATTATCCGACTATTGTGGAAGAGTTGACGCCCAATATCATTTCCCTTGGCAGTATCCAGGAGATTCTTAAAAACCTTTTAAAGGAACAAGTGCCTATACGGGATCTTTCATCCATCCTTGAAACAATAGCGGATTATGCTCCGGCAACAAAGGATATAGAACAATTGACCGAATACGTAAGGCAAAGACTCTCCAGGACAATCTGTAAAAGATATCAGAATACCGAAGGCAAGATAGGTGTGATCTCTTTCGACCCCCATCTGGAACAAACCATAGCAAACGCAATTCATAAGACAGAAAAGGGAAATCTGCTGGCACTGGACCCCAATATGGCGCATAAATTAATTGATAAATTAGCGGAAATAGTAAGAGGTTCTCTTTCTTCCGGTTATGAAGTTGTCCTGTTAACATCATCATCCGTGAGAAGCCATGTCCGCCGGCTTATAGAAAATGCGCTGCCGCAGTTGGCGGTATTATCGTATAAGGAAATTTCACCCGGCGTAATGATTGATTCGGTAGGGGTTGTGAAGCTTTAGGAATAAAAGGAAATGCAAAAAAATTGTGAACACTATTCTTTATTTGTAGCAGTAAATACGTTTTACCCGTGGAGGCATTGCACAACGTGATAGAAAACCAAAATACGGCGACAGGCCTTTCTGCCGTAAGAACTATAGCGATTACGAGCGGCAAGGGTGGCGTTGGGAAAACAAACATCGCCACAAACATTGCGATAATTATGAGGAAATACAAAAAAAAGGTTTTGCTGATAGACCTTGACCTGGGCCTTGCCAATATCGATATCTTATTGGGAATACATCCCGAATATACCTTGCAGGACGTCATTGAAGGACGGAAAGAAGTAAAGGAGATAATTGTTGAAGGGCCTGAAGGGATAAAAATCGTACCCGCCAGTTCCGGCATTGAAGATATGGCGAATCTGAATGC
Organism: Candidatus Kuenenia sp.; assembly: GCF_039794105.1. Lineage (GTDB taxonomy): Bacteria > Planctomycetota > Brocadiia > Brocadiales > Brocadiaceae > Kuenenia. Next base: position 22,623 of record NZ_JBDIWA010000029.1, on the reverse strand, counting down.
AAACCAGAAAGAACAATTATATAAAAGCTTCAGTGGATTAGATGAAGAAGTGGATATTGTGATTGTTGATACAGGCGCCGGTATTTCATCTGATGTATTGAATTTTGTATTAGCGTCAAATGAAATATTGCTTATTACAACACCTGAGCCAACGGCGATAACAGATGCGTATGCTATGATAAAGGTTCTTTCGAGAAAAAGAAAAAATACAACGATAAAGTTGTTTATAAATCATTCGGATAGCAAGGATGAAGCCGATTCCACGGTAAAAAAAATAGTACTGGTATCGCAAAGGTTTCTCGATGTAAAACTGGAATACGTCGGCTATATGCTTCACGATCAAAATGTTTCCATTGCAACGCGTATGCAAAAACCCTTTACGGCTCTTTATCCTAACACAAAAGCAGCCAGTTGCCTTAATAAATTGGTTGCCACGCTTTTAAAGAATAGTGATTCAACACAATCACTTGGCGTTGGAGATTACTTCAGAAGAATTACGAATGTATCCACCTTTGATGGATAACCTTTTTGACGAGTTAGCACCTTATCAGTAATTTCTTTGCACTTTTTTGGCAGAATACTTAATGATGAAATACGAAATCCGAAACACGAAATACGAAGCAAATTTTAATTACAAAATGATTTGAAATGCTAAACAAGTGCCTTTTTCGTATCTCGATTTCGTGCTTCATATTGTTGTATGTTTTGGATTTGTTTTGAACTTTATGCTTTGTTATTCGGATTTGTTTCGTATTTCGTACTTCGAATTTCTTATTTTTTATATACGGAAGTACTATTATAGAATTAAATAAAATATGGCGGGGGAGCGTTGGTGATATGGAACAGATATTTGCTCAGGCACGAATATATCTCATAATATTTGTATTTTTTGTTTCATGCTTCATTGGGCTGAACTCAAAAGTATCATTGCCTGCACTGGCGCTCAGAAGTATTATAATTGCGGGAATTACGGGTGTTATAAGCCATTTTTTCCTAAAATACGTACTTAGCGTATTTACTACGGCCACGCAAAAAGAAAATACAGAAGATGCGCCTGAACAATCTCGGTTAAACGGGTTAGAAACTGACGGCAATAGCGAAAAAAACGGAGGTGTGGGCAGATAATACCGTATGGATTTTTACTAATCTGGCAGATTATCGAATCTGAAGAACGATGGTTCGATGGTTGTCTGGATTATGAAAACTGCTTTTAAATAAAATAAAATTTACGACCTTCGGTTACGAAGGATGATTGAAAATCTATTTTCGGACAAAAAGTATGATAGTTAAAAAAAGTAAGGAAAAGCCAAATTACAAGAATAAAAGTGTGATAGACAGAGAAAAATTAATTACAGATAATCTTTCGCTGGTAAAGTATGTAGTAAACAAATTTACCATTTATTTACCTTCTTTTGTGGATAAAGAGGATCTTATCGAATACGGTGTTATTGGCTTGCTGGAAGCATCAGAGAGATTTGACCCCTGCATGGACACGAAGTTTGGAACATTTGCCGTCTCAAGAATTCGGGGAGCGATATTGGATCACCTGAGGGCACAAGATTGGCTGCCGCGCTCTGTTCGTGATAAGGTCTCTTTGGCGAGAGAGGCATATGCAACATTAGAACAAAAATTAAACAGGCCTCCGCTTCCGGAAGAAATGGCGGCAGAACTGAAGATTGATACTGCTGAGTGGGAAAAATTATTGACAGAAATTAACTTAGGCATGTTTTTTTCCCTCGAAGAAATTAATGCAAAGTCGGAGGATGGTAATAAAGAAGCGGCAGGAATGCTATTTACCGACTCAAAAATAGGCGACCCGTTAAGTAATATTGAGACAGAGGAAGAAAAAGAACTTTTAGTTGCGGCAATTAAAGAATTGCCGGCTCGTGAAAAATTGGTAATAACACTCTATTATTACGAAGGCTTAATGCTAAGGGAAATAAGCCAAATGCTGGATATTTCAGAATCGCGGGTTTCACAAATTCACCATCAGGGTTTATTTATGCTTCGTTCTAAGGTAAAGAAAATTCCTGTTAAGTAGTCTTCGTTTTCCCGCAATATCACCACAATTCACACACACAATTTTGAAGCTCCTGTGAAAATACGTCGTAATTTACGGAATAGTCAACGGGGCATTCAATGACTGCAGGTTTGTTAATGGAAAAAGCCTGGCGTAGTACGTCAGAAAGGTGCTCTCCTTTGTTTATCTTAAAACCTCTTGCGCCATAACTCTCCGCGTACTTTACAAAGTCGGGGTTGCTGTAATCCAGGGCAAAATTCCTTAACTTCATATTCTTTTGCTTCCATTTTATGAAACCAAAGGCATTGTCATTTACGATGAGTACAACAACCGGTATTTTGTACCTGACGGCCGTTTCCAGTTCCTGAGAATTCATCATGAAACCACCGTCGCCAACAACCGCAAGCACTCTTTTCCCGGGATTGAGCAGCTTTGCCGTGAGCGCTGATGGCAATCCAGCGCCCATGGTAGCAAGCGCATTGTCAAGAAGCAGGGTGTCAGGTGCATAGGTTCTGTAGAGCCTTGAAAACCATAGTTTGTAAATGCCATTGTCCAGTGTGACAATGTCTTCCCTATCGAGTGTTTTTCTGACGTGGTACACAATTTCTATGGGAGTAAGGGGATATTTCCCCTCTTCTTTTGCTTCCAGTTTTTTTTCCAGAAAATTGCGGAGCTTTTCGAATTCCGGAGTGGTTTTATTCTCTATCTTTACCGCCAGTTTTCTTAATGAATGGGAGATATCCCCGATTACCTCAATATCCGGATTAAAATATTTATCCGTTTGTGCGTCAACAAAGTCGATGTTTACAATCTTCTTATGAAGGTCATTGTTCCATACAAAAGGTGGATATTCAACCGTGTTATATCCAATGGTGATAATCAAATCAGCCAAATCGATACCGCAATTTACGTAATCCCTCTTGTGTATGCCTGTGGCGAACAGGCTGTATGGACAGTCGTCCCCGATTACCCCTTTTCCCATCTGCGTGTGTACTACGTAAATATGCGTTTTATTTATGAAGTCCTGAAGACGTTTTGTGATTCGTTTTCTGTTTGCGCCGGAAGAAATGATAATCAAAGGATGTGTTGCCTTATTAATAAGTTCCGCTGCAGCATCAATCGCGCGGTGATCCGGGGATGGCCTTCTGATAAATCCCCTCTTTTGAGTCGGGGCGTTTGCCCTTGAAGACGCCACATCTTCGGGGAGTTCAATATGAACGGCGCCCGGTCTTTCATCTTCTGCAATCTTGAACGATTCTCTTACAATTGTCGGAATATTGTTTGGGTCAATGATTGACACGCTTTGTTTTGTAATCGGTTTCATCAGGCTGACGGTATCTACCGCCTGAAATTTAGCCTGCCAGTTATTTACGAGCGCCTTTTGTCCGGTAATGGCGATCAATGGGGCGCCAATTAGCTGGGCGTGTGCGATTCCGGTGACCATGTTTGTTGCGCCAGGCCCGAGGGTAGAAAAACAGACCCCTGCCTTTCCGGTAAGCCTTCCGTACGTTGCCGCCATAAAAGCCGCCGCCTGCTCGTGCCGCGTAACAAAGAGTTTTATTTTTGCCTTGCGAATGGAGTCGAGAAAATCAAGGTTTTCTTCACCCGGCAAACCAAAAATATATTCAACGCCTTCTTCCAGTAACTGGTGAACGAATAAATCAGAAGCCTTCATCTTAATTTTTTACCACCACAGTTTTTATATTGACAAATGCTTTAATACCATAATGGGACAATTCCCTTCCGATCCCTGATTTCTTTATACCGCCAAACGGCATTCGGGGATCCGATTTTACCATGTCGTTGATTGCCACAATACCCGACTGAATGCGCGCCGCGAGCCTTTGTGCTTTATCAACGTCTTTGCTCCAGATGCATGCGCCCAGACCATATTCCGTATCATTTGCAACCAAAACAGCCTCTTCTTCATTTGCAACTCTTAAAACAGGGGCAATTGGCCCGAATACTTCCTCTCTGACAATTCTCATATCCCGGGTTGCATTCGTCACGATGCATGGCGTAAAAAAGAACCCCTTTTGGGGCTTTGGTTCATCCGGAAAAACAATCTTTCCGCCTTTTAGTCTTGCGTCGTTTAACAGACCTTCCAATTCTTCCACAAAATCCCTTCGCGCCAGGGGGCATACCGTTGTATTCTCATCCATAGGGTCTCCCATTTTTAAAGACCGGAAATGTTCCGTAAACTTGCTGATAAACTGTCCGGCAACGGCTTCAATAACAATAAACCTCTTTGCCGCAACACAGCTTTGTCCGACGTTCAGCATCCGAGCCCTTGCCGCATTTTCAGCAGCTCTGTCAATATCCGCATCTTTCAGCACGATAAACGGATCTGAACCACCGAGTTCAAGAACAATGGGTTTAATCCTTTTCCCCGCGATTGCCCCTATTTGTTCTCCGGCTTTATTGCTACCGGTAAGGGAAACTGCGTCTACCTTATCTTCATCAATGAGTTTTATTGCTGATCCTGCGTCGATTAATAGGGTCTTAAATATGTTATGCGGAAACCCTGCATTGATAAAAATGCTTTCTATTTCAAGGGCGGACCGTGGAACGTTGGAGGCGTGCTTCAGCACACAGGCGTTTCCGGAGACGATTGCAGGCACGGCGCAGCGAAATACCTGCCAGAAAGGAAAATTCCATGGCATTATTGCCAGTACGATTCCCAACGGTTCAAATGTTACGTAGCATTGTTTTTCTCCGGTTTGAATGTACTCTGTCTTTAAAAACGCCTCGGCATTTTCTGCGTAATATTCACACAGTTTCGCGCATTTTTCCACCTCTGCCATGGATTCTGTAATAGATTTTCCCATCTCTCTTGTGATGGTGGCAGCGTATCTCCTTTGTTCCTTCCGTAATTCCATGGCTAAATTTTGAACGAGTTTCGTTTTTTCGGATATTTCAACATTACGCCATTTAAGGAAGGCTTCGCGGGATTTCTTTATTTCCACGTGCAACTGATTTTCCGTAAGCAGTTCAAACTCTTCGAGAAGCTCTTCTGTATAGGGATTTATTGATTTAATTTTCATCTATCGCCCGCCTGAAATTGCTTTTTTATGTTAAAAAAATATTCGCTCTAATAGAATAAAAAGGAGAGATATTTTGCAGATACACGTGCAATGTTTCTTCACCGAATCATTATTTATTATTGAAAGAGTAAAGTCAACAAAGTCTCCTGATAAAAACAAAACTACTTTAAAGTATAGGAATTTAAATATTTTTAGTTAACCGATGAACAAACCCACCCCTGCCCCTCCCAAGAGGGGAATTTGAGAAGCCCCCTCTTGGGAGGGGATTGAGGGGTGGGTAAAAATGAATGCCGTTGGGCCTTTGTTTTTTTAAAATCCAAACTATTTTAACATTTTACAATGCCGTAGAATATTTACCCCGAGTTCTTTTGTAATTATAGTTAAATGTAATTATAGTCAAACAAATAAGATTTTCTAAAGATGAATAACAAGATTTAATAACACTTTGGTTTTTTGAAAAAAACTTCAATATTTTAATTACGTGGCGAGGAGGTATTTTTTGGGCAGCACAACATACCAGTTTATGAGAGGTGATGACAAAGATTAAACAGAAGGTGAAAAAAAGGCCATGTAATGCCGTTGGTCCTGGGGTAGAAAGGAGAGACAAAAAAATAAATGGGGTAAGCATCAAGGCCGTAGATTGCAACAACAGGTTTAAGCGGGACGGCTTAATTGCCGTCCCGCTTAAGATGTTTTGCTGAGGCACAATGGTTATTTATTTTTGTAAATAATAATCATTAGCGTATCCCATTGTTTTCTAAAAACAGGCGGACGTTCAGGAAAAATCCTTTTCCATCACCGTTTTGCGTCCGTCCGATTTAGCATTTTCAATTGCCTGGTCGCACAAGTTGCGGACGATACCAGATAGCTTCGACGCAACATTGCCGGCCGTATTCATTCCGGCGGTTGAGCGGATATAGTTTTTCAATTTTGATATAACTACAAGTACTTCCTGTTCGTTTTCTGAGTTGCTCATATATTCCCTCTGAATATTTTTAAAAATTAAATTCCACACGATGTATATCACATTGGAAGCGCCAAGGCGTAAGGCTCCGTGTGGGATACTATTTTACAGCGCCTTGTGATGTTTCATAATATTCTCGTCAGTTCATTCCAGGTTTTCATCCCCCTTTTCCATAAAATTTATTGAGGTTTTTCAAAAAAATAAATTATTAGAAATTGTTACAATACTTTTAGCGATATGTTATATCACAGTTTATATCAATTAATACAGATAAAAACATGCGAATAGCAGTATCTTCGAATTTTCCCCTTTTGTCGAAAATAGCAATAACAGGTTTCCCTCATACACTATCAAATAGTTTTTCGCGTAATCTCTTTCGAAATCTCCAACAAGGATTTTTGATCGTGCTTCAACCTCGTTTAGAATTTCAATTCATTTTATCATTAGAATCTGTTTCGCATTTCGAATTTCACCTTATTGTGTCAATTCATTTAGAAAAAATCCATAATTGCGCAAATATTGCGTCTAAAAAAAAGAACAAAATTTGTTGTTACACAAATTATAGTATCGTAAACCTAAGTAATAAGATTATCTTTACTTAGGTATTTTGTAGATGAAATATTTTCCAATAGTCACACATATCTGCATACCATTCGTTCCAATACATTATTCAAAATGCATGGTTATAGTAATAACATTCACTTTGTGGCATTGCATACAATCACGCAAATTCTGCATAAAAATATTTTTCCGAAACCATTTCTCTTAAGTGTATCTTGTCTGTTGTGCCTTATTATTTTTATGTTGGTTCTCCACTATTTAACAGGCCTTCTCCTGCGGATATACTGTGAAAACTACTGTATGCATTATGCAATATGTATTATAGAGAGTACGTTTGGCAAAATAATGGAAAATCATTATTTTATTTTAAATTCGTATTTATCCTCTTCTAATTTTAGCAGTTAGCAATGGAATCGGAATGTCCGGTGCGGACTTTTTGGTCTTTTGTTTGCTACCAGTAAAACATCATGTGCCTGTGCAAGACAATTGTGATTTACGAATTGCTTTTCAAAGACGCGGAGAGAAACCAATATGGACGCCGGAAATTCCCTTTGAAGATGGCTAAAAAAAGGCAACCCAATATAATACTCAACTTGCAAAGACAGAGGAATTGTGCGAAGCGGTGAAAGCTTAAAAAGCAATGTCATTGCATATTTTATTTAAGGAGGTAGCGATGTTTAAAAGCTTTTTCGTAGTGTTATTTATATTTTTAAGTCTGTTTATTATATCGAAAACTAATTATGCAGATGAGTCCAGGGAACAATATACTGTAAATGTGGATGATGTCCTTCAGATAATTGTACAGGGCCATGATAACCTTAGAACAACAGCGCCTGTAACGTCAGATGGCGCTATATCTTTTCCCTATGTTGGCGTCATTTATGTTAAAGGGATGACGCTGTCTGATATTGAAAAAGAACTCACAAAAAGCCTTACTGGTTATATAAAATATCCTGTTGTATCAGTATCATTGTCAGCGTCTAAGAGCATGAATTATTTTGTGTATGGTGAAGTTAAAAACCCCGGCAAATTTACACTTGAGGATGATATTACCGTACTAAAGGCCCTTTCGACAGCGGGTGGCATAACTCTGGACGGCCTTTATGGAAGTGTAAAACTCAGACGTAAGCAGAAGGACAATCAGGAATATAAGGAATTCAATATCGACCTCAAAAATACAAAAAAAAGCAATACGAACATTGATACGCACCTTGAGGCTGGGGATATATTGGTAGTAGAAAAGAGCAGACATTTCTTTGTGTATGGCGAAGTAGTGAGACCAGGCAAATTCACACTTGAGGAGAATATGACAGTCCTCCGGTCAATTTCTATGGCGGGAGGCTTTGCAAAATATGGTTCTCCTGACAGGGTTAAAATTCTTAGAATAGTCCCTGGCAAATCGGGATATGAAAGCATTAAAGTAGATGTTAAAGGCGCCGTGAAAGGAGACGTCGGCAAAGATATCCTATTAGAGCCGGATGATATAGTGGTTGCAGCAGAAGGAATACTTTAGTGTTTTAAATATTTTATTTCCGGCTACTGCTTAATTGCATAAGTTGGTAAGTAATATATTTGTACCGGAAAGCCTGTGTTTTTGCTTATTCAAGTGCTTTGTATAATATCGTTTATTATCGCAAGTAAGCACTGGTTCAGATTACATTATAAATTGCTAAGCACTATGGAGGGAATGTGAATTCAAATTTAAGTACATTGCGGGATTATTTACGGGTCGTATTCAGACACAAAGCAGTAATTATAACTGCATTTATTACTGTTATCATAAGTGTCTTTGTCGGCCTGGAACTCAGGACGCCTGTTTATGAAGCTCAGGTTAAAATACTTGTTTCTGCACAAAAACAAATTGATTCTCCTTATTATAGAGGTTTTGGTTCTTATGAACAATCCGAAGCATCTCTTACCCAGAGCGAGATTGTAATTTCAAATCCTGTAATCGAACGTGCAGTCAGGGCGCTTAAACTCCACGAGCGTCCTCCTGACTATGAAAAGAATTACTGTTCTCCACTTAAAGCGCGTTTAATAGATTTAAGACTTAATATGTCGGAATCAGATACTGTCTCACCTGAAAATGAGCCACAATCTTATAGTGATTTAAATGATGATCTACAAATTAGAATATCGCGTACCAAAGGTGAGCTGGCAAATCCTTCCGGTAATATATATGAGCAGCCATATGCATTCCGCAAGGCGGTTGAAAGACTCAAAAGAAATATAATAGCAGAACCAATAAAGGGCACCTTGTTATTTACAATACACGCTACCGACTTCGACCCGAAATCTGCAGCTATGATTGCCAACGTCGTAAGCCGCTCGTATATTATTTTTGATCTTGAACAACAATTGGCAGAACTTCAGCTAAAATATGGGGAAAAACAGCCAATTGTCGTACAATTAAGAGAAAACATCGAAAAGTTGACCCAAAATCTTACTGGTGCAACACTTCCTGATATAGAGGCAATAGGCCCGGCAAGCGTCAAAATTATTGAACAGGCCCTAGTACCTCTTCGCTCAACGGGAGATAAGAAAAAAATATCCATTGTCCTCGCCTTCTTTATGAGCATATTCCTGGGAATTATGTTCGCCTTTGGGCTAGAATATATTGACCATACATTCAAATCGCCGCGGGATGTCGAGACATTCTTGAATTTGCCGCTTTTAGGCGCTATTCCAAAAAAATGGTTTAGAAATAAATCATTGCTCCGCAACACTAAAAAAGCAACTGTTTTGAATTCGTCCTATCATGACCTCTCTGACCAGATGTATCTATTGATGAAAGACAAAAAACTAAAGGCTCTTTTGATAACCGCCGTCTCACATCTGGAAGGTTCTACTACCATCGTTGCAAACATCGCCCTTTCCCTTGCGAGAGAAGGCCACAAGGTACTGGTTATTGACGCGAACCTGAAATCCCCGGAAATACACGAAATATTTAAGATTCCGAATAATTCCGGACTTACGCACGTACTCGAGGGAAAAATTGCACTGGAAGAAGCTGTCAAAGAGATAGATTGCAACCTGTCGGTATTAACTGCCGGCAACACAACGCTTAATCCCACGCTACTTTTTGATTCCACCCGTATGGCCAATACCATAAAAGAAGCTAAGGAAAAATATGGGTTTGTATTTGTTGACTATGCGAATTTAAGAAATTCTCACGATGCTGATATATTGAGTTCATCTTTAGATGGAACAGTCCTGGTCGTAAATGAAAGCAAGACAAAACATCCCGTAATAAAGGCATTAATTGCACCCTTGGTACAAAAAAAGGCCAATATAATTGGCGCCATTTTAAATAACCGCACCTTTGTTATACCAAAGATACTTTATAGGTGGTTGTAGAGGGGACGCTATAGTATTGGTACAAAATACCTACACCTAAGCTGACATAGCCGGAACTAAACAAGCGCGAAAATAGTCCTCAGTCCTCAGTCCTCAGTCCTCAATCTGCAATTTGCCGACTGCCGACTGCGGAAGGGAGATAATAAAATATACATGTTTAAAGGGGTTAATTCATGACGCCAAAAATTTCAATAATTGTACCGAATTATAACGATGCCTCCAGAATTTCGGAATGTATACGGTCTTTGCTGGAACTAAATTATCCTAAAGAAAAATTGGAAATTATTATCGTAGATAATGGTTCTACGGATAATTCTCTACAAAGTATTAAGGCATTTCCGGTTAAACTATTAATAGAAAAAGACGTGAAGGGTTCTTATGCCGCAAGAAATTTAGGGGTCAAAAATGCCGAAGGTGAGATACTTGCATTTACTGATAGCGACTGTGTAGTAAATAAATATTGGTTGTGTAATGCAATAAAGTATTTTGCTGCAGAAGATGTTGGGGGTGTAGCAGGGGAGATTCGAGGTGGAGAACCGAAAACATTGGTGGAAGAATATCAATTATTTACAAAAGCATTAGACCAATCAAGATATTTCAACCATCCCTATTACCCATTTGCCGTAACTGCAAATGTATGCTACAAGAAGATTGTATTCGATAAAATAGGTCTTTTTGAAACACATTGGGTTTCCGGTGGTGATGCCGATTTTGCATGGCGGATGCAAATCCATGGCAAGATGAAATTAATGTATGCCGCTGATTGTGTTGTATATCATCATCATAGAGCAAGCCCAAAAGGATTATATCTGCAAAGCAAAAAACATGCGTATGGCGCTTGTTTACTGAATGCGAAATATGATAATAAATTTCAGACAATAAAAGAGCCAAATAATAAATTAATTTTAAATATGAAAATATTTCGAAAATACGTAGGGAAAGCCATTCTTTTTTTCGCATTCTTACTATACAGAAGCAAAATGATATACTTTTTATATCTTGATAGGGTTTCAGCGTTAGGGTCCTTCAATGGATTTATTCAATACAGGAAAGGCAAGTATTTACCCGAATAACAATTATGAATTATTCCATCATCGTTCCGACGTGTAATCGGCAAAATGACTTAGCAAAACTTATTGACTCCATTTTGATGCAGACCGTATTACCATTAGAAGTTATTATCGTTGACCAAAGCGATACCGGTGATACGAAAAAGTACATAGAAGATTGCAGAAAGCAATTGCTAACCAAATCTAATAAGATAGAGGTTATATATATCTACCAGACAAAAAAAAATTCGGTTGCTGCAAGAAACAAGGGCATAGATATCGCGAGAGGAGAAATTGTTAGTTTTTTAGATGACGATGTCGTTTTGTTTGAGGATTATTTTGAACAGGTACTTCATTATTTTAATAATGATGAAAAATTAGGAGGAGTTGGTGGAAACGTAATAATTGAACGTGAATTGCAAGGGTGGAAATGGAAACTTCGACGGGCAATGCTAAAAATATTTTTGCTCAATAATTATGATGGGAATATGACCGTTTCCGGTTTTGGGTATCCCATAGTAGGAATAGCAATTGATAGGCCAATGCAAGTGGAGATGCTCTCAGGTTGTAATATGAATTTTAGAAGAGAATATTTGAATAATGATAAATTTGATGAATGGTTTACCGGCTATAGCTTTCGGGAAGATGCAGAACTGTCCTATAGGATATCACGGGAAGCGGTTTTAAAAATGATCCCGGAGGCTAGACTATATCATAATTGTAGCAAATCAAATCGCATGGATATTCGACTTAGAATGGTAATGGAAGTAAAAAACTATTATTACATTTATAAAAAACATGCAAAGAAAACAATGATGTCTAATATAGTATTTTTCTATTCATTATCAGGCTTATGGATAATCTATGGGATCGAATTCTTATGTAACGGTAATCAGGAAAAGGGTCAGCAACTGCAAGGTTTTACAGAAGGGATCGTCGGTCTTTTAAAAACAAACAATAATCCCTGAAGAACTGGCAACTTACCCAAACATAATAAAGTCGCTGCCAAAGGGAGCCAGGTTTGTTCATTTTGTAACACTTTATTTTTTTGAAAAATTCCAGTAATAAAAATGTTTGCCGCAAGGTGTTAATTATATTTTTACTACCAACTACCACAATTTATTAAGAAGTTACAAGAAATGGGAAAAAACATCTTTGCGGTAGCGCTGCTTTCAACTCTATTTGCAGTTTCTTTATTATATGATATCAAACTGGCGGTTGTCTTTTTGTTAATGGCGATAACCATCATCTTTGTTTCGAGGAGTGAACTGGCAGTTATAAATATTTATTTCTTTGTCTATCTGGCTTTTGCAGGATTTGCAGATAGATTGAGTATTTCATTATCGGGAAACCAAAGTATTAATTTGCTTGGTATTCTCAATATAATGATGATTTTGTTTTTTTATATAAGGTTAAAAGATTTTATTCAGGTAAAAAGGGAGTATTGGGATAAAAGCATCATATATCCTATAGCTCTGCTTTCACTCTATTTAGTGTTAACAACGCCATTTTCAGTGAGTTTGCCGGCATCTGTCAGGGGTTTAACCAGGGTACTTGCAGCTTTTTCCTTTTATTTATTAACCTACTTTGTTGTTGTTAGCAATAAAAACATTGAGAAAAAAATATTCAAATTCATAACGGCTATCTTTATCGCATTGTTAGTCTTTGGAATTGTTGAGTACATAACAGGGTATAATATCTTTTATGGACGTTCAATAACTAATCTTATTTATCTGGATTATCAAGTTATCCAAAGTTTTGAAAGAATACGAACCAGCTTTCCGCACGCATCTGGCTATTCATTTGCTCTGTTAATTTTTTTACCGTTATACCTCTATTTTTTTATGAGAAAAAAAGACGGCAAATATCTTTATCGTCTTCTCCCGTTTTTGTTTTTATTAAATATACTTCTAACTTTTACCAGAATTACCTGGGCCGCCGTTGCTATCCAATTAATCCTCTTTTTCTTCTTGTTCAAATATAAAAAAATACTGAGATTTGCTTTGCCGTTAGGGATAATCTTTGTGTTTATATCGAACCAGATCATTTCTCGTGCGTCAACCGTTGATAGCTCTGCATTGGGGAGGTTAGAGTTATTTCAATATGCGCTGAGTATCTTCAAAGATCATCCTGTCTTTGGTAGTGGGATTGGGACATTCTTTGGATTATCCGTCCATGAATTCGGTAGAAATATAGCTGCACATGGGGATTATATGTTAATGTTTGCCGAAACGGGGATTTTCGGAGGTATAGGCTATGTAATCTTATTATTTACTATGATTGTTTTTGCAATAAAAAACCTTAAAGAAAGCGATTTTGCAAAGGCGGCATTACTAATGCTTGTTGGTTTTATAATATTTGGTATAACAGATAACGCACTTGGATACAGCCATTTATTTTGGGGATTGCTTGGGATATATAATGGGTTAATCGTACGGGAAAACCTGCAAAAAAATATTTCTTCAGGTCTTGAGTTTGAGAGGAATTAGTATGAATGGAGAAAGGTATGAATCATACGAATATCCTCCGGTATCTTTTAGGCTGCGTAAGAATTTTAAATAATTAATTATTGTACCACTTTAATAGTAGCTCGTTTTAAAAGGTGATTAACCAGAAAAGATTTTAATGAATATAAAAAATAAAAATATTTTGATTATAGGTTCATTTTCTATTCGTGATTGGGAGTTATTAAAACAACGACAACAAACAATAGTCGAATTCTTGGTTAAAGATTTTAATGTATTTTACATTGAAAGAATAAGTGCTAAAAATGTGGGAATTATCAAAATGCTTAAAGCATTCATTAAAAGATTTTTTTTGGTTAGAAACATTGGTGGAAAAGGCCAGTTTACTATGAAGCATCTTTGTTTTATACAATTAAAGATATTCCCTTTTCAAAGAGGAATCTTTCGATTCCTCAATGCGAGGTTAGCACTTTTGCAGATAAGAAAAATAATGAAAAAGTACAAAATAAATCATTTTGATAGTGTTATTATTAGCCATCCAGCGAATTACGTGAATGATATTTTTGATAAAATTCCTGCCTTAAAAAGAATATATGATTGTGTACAGAGGTTCGAATTCAATAAATACTTTCCGCCAGAAGTTGTTTTTAATGATAAAAATATAGCAAAAAAAGTTGATCTGGTTATTGTCGATTCAATAACTATTTTTAATGAAAAACTGGAATTGAATAAAAATGTAGTACGCATACCTCAGGGAATAGATATCGGGAATTATAATATTAACAGAATAAAAGATGTTAGAATACCAGGCGATTTGGCAAATATAGGCAAGAATAGAATTTGTTATATCGGCAGTTTCCACCAAACTTTTGACTTTGACCTTGTTAGAAAACTTGCAGTAGATATACCTGCTGCTACGTTGATATTAATCGGAAGTGAAACATCCGAAGCAAAGAGGAAACTCGATTGTAAGAATATTGTTTTTCTTGGTTGGAAACATTTCAAACAGCTTCCAATATATATGGAGTGCATGGATTTGTTTATCATTCCATATGTATTGAGTGAGCATGGGAAGGGGGTGTTCCCAACGAAACTCTTTGAATACCTGTATTTTAAGAAACCCATAGTTTCTACCGCATTACCTGATACCCTTGAATATGAAAAATATTTATATGTTGCTCACACAGAAGAAGAGTTCATTAAATTTGTTCAGGATTCCCTGTTTAAAGGCGAAAACAAATTAAGCGCAATTCCTGATGACCAGTTTGAACACTTTATAAGTGAAAATTCCTGGGAAGCCAGATATATCGAATTTAAAAAATACTTGTAAAAATGAATATCCTTAACATCAATAAATTTCATTATATGCGCGGCGGGTGTGAGACTGTTTACTTTGAGACGGCAAAAATACTGGAATCTCATGGTCACAAATCTATATTCTTCTCCATGCAACATCCGGAAAATCTATCCTGTGAAAACAGGGATTATTTCATGTCTTATGTAGAGTTGAATACGAATAGCAATAGTGTGATAAACAAACTAAAAAACACAGGCAGGATTCTTTATTCTCTAAAGGCAAAGAAATTGCTTTCTAAATTGTTGAATGAATATCCCGTGGATATTGCACACCTCCATAATATATACCATCAGATATCCCCTTCAATCCTGCATACTTTAAAAAAAAGGAATATACCTGTAGTGATGACGCTCCATGACTATAAGATGGTCTGCGCTTCTTATCTAATGATGGTCAATGGTAAAAACTGTGATGCCTGCTCCGGAGGGTACTATTTATCGGTAATCAAAAACAAGTGTGTTAAAAGGTCACTTGCGAAAAGCTGTCTTAGTGCATTTGAGATGTATGTGCATCACAGTATTATTGGCATATATGACAATGTTGATGCCTTCATTTCCCCAAGCCTTTTTCTGAAAGAAAAACTGGTGGAGATGGGATTCAGGAAGAAAATCATCCATTTGCCCAATTTTGTTGATATGAAGAAATTTGGAAATGGTAAAGGCGGGGAAAATAGTCGCGAGAATGCCATAGTTTATTTTGGCAGACTAGTGCCGGAGAAAGGGTTATATACACTCATTAAAGCGACAAAACTGCTGGATACTATTCGCAATGTTGTGGTTAAGATAATCGGTGACGGTCCAATAAGAGGGGACCTGGAAGAAAAGGCTAAACTTGGTGGGAATCATAATATTCAATTTCTTGGATATATGAAAGGTGAGGAGTTATATAAAGAGATCAAAAAATGCATGGCTGTTGTTCTTCCTTCCGAGTGGTATGAAAACAATCCTATGTCAGTATTAGAGGCCTTTGCTCTTGGCATGCCGGTTATCGGGGCAAAAATCGGTGGAATTCCGGAATTAGTAAAAGATGGAATAACAGGATTGACATTTGAATCAGGAAATGCCCATGAGCTGGCTGAAAAGATTAGATACGTATTGGACAACCCTGGTAAAACCGTAAAGATGGGGGAAAATGCCCGGGTATTTGTAGAACAAAATTTGAACGCTGAAAAATATTATCAGGGATTAATAAACATTTATCAATCAGCGATAGGAAAATATTGACATGAACATAAAGACAGTCAAAGCTGGAGACGTTAAAAATAATAAATATCATTTTATCGGCGCAGTATTTATTATCCTGAATTATTTGAGACACAGATTCTTTCGCTATAAGACACCAAGAGCTTTTTCTGTCAATGAAATAGAGAGATCTATTGATTATGATTTCAAGGTTGTTGATAGTTGGATTGAATATCTTCGTTTCTATTCTAAGGATGAAAAGCCTTTAACAAAGAAAGTAGTTCTTGAGCTTGGACCAGGTCCTGATTTTGGAGCAGGGTTAATATTATTAGCGCTAGGAGCGAAAAAGTATATTGCACTTGATGTGAATAAGTTAGCCTTTTCGTCACCAGTAAAATTTTATGAGAAATTATTTGAACGATTAAAGGAACGTTATACGAACTGTAATATTGAACACTTAAAAGAAACATTAAGTAAATGTTATAAAAATGAATATGCTGAAATAAATTATATTATTGATAAAAGTTTCGCGATTTCAAAAATTAAAGAGAAAGTCGATGTTGTTTTTAGCCAGGCTGCTTTTGAACATTTTACAGATGTCGAAAAAACATTTATTGAACTAAGCAATGTTGTTAATCAGGGTGGAGTATTAGTTGCATTAATTGATTTGAAGACACACACTTCATGGATAAGAGATCGTGACCCTTTAAATATATATAGATATTGTGATTGGTTTTGGAATACCTTTAAGTTTAAAGGATCTCCAAATAGAGTAAGGGTATTTGAGTATAAAGATATGTTAGAAAAAAAAGGATGGGTTGATGTAAAGGTAGAACCTGTTGCTGTTGTGGAAGAAGAATATTTAAAGAAAGTTAAGCCAAGGCTAAATAAAAAATTCAGGAATATGGATTCTTCAGAAATGAAAACACTTGGTTTTTTGCTAATGGCGAGAAAGAAATAATCTCACACAAAGCCACAGCGCCGCAAAGAAAAGAAGAAATAATGCCTCGTGTCCTTAGTATCTTAATGTTGTGAATATAAATATAATAGGGTTACACGCTTATTTTAAAAACTTCTTTTTACTAAAAAAGGACAAACTATGGTGAATCAGAAAATGCTACCGCCAAGGGAAATTTGCATCATACTTACTTACAGATGCAACGCAAAGTGCAACATGTGTGATGTGTGGCATTATCCTACTAAATCAAACGAAGAAATTACCATAAAAGATATTGAAAAATTACCATTCGGGTTGAAGTTTATAAATATTACCGGTGGGGAGCCTTTTCTCAGGCAGGATATTACTGAAATTATTGAAGCAATACGTCCTAAGACAAAACGAATAGTTATAAGTACTAATGGATTTTTAACCTGCCGGATTGTAGGTTTGTGCCAAAAACATCCTGATATTGGAATAAGGATAAGTATCGAAGGATTCCCAAAAGCTAGTGATACTATTCGAGGAATTCCAGAAGGATTTGACAGGGGCTTGAGAACACTGTTCACATTACGGAAAATGGGTTTAAAGGACATTGGCTTTGGTATGACAGTCCAGGATATGAATTGTAAAGACCTCATGCCACTCTATGAGTTATCAAATGCACTTGGCTATGAGTTTGCCACTGCTGCACTTCATAATTCACATTATTTCCATAAGCTGGATAATAGAATTGAGAATAAAGATATAGTATGTGGGGAGTTTTCAAAGCTTATTGTGGAGTTATTAAAATCCAACTCTGTGAAAAAATGGTTCCGTGCATATTTTAATTACGGTCTTATGAATTACATCTATGGTGGCAATAGGTTTTTAAAATGTGAAATGGGTTCCGAATCCTGTTTTATAGACCCATCAGGGGACATTCTTCCCTGCAATGGCATGAACTGTAAAATGCCTATGGGAAATATTAAAGAAAGTTCATTTGAAGATATCTGGAATAGCAAAAAGGCAGATGCGGTTCGTAATGCCGTTGATACATGCGATAAACGATGCTGGATGGTGGGTAATGCAGCGCCTGTAATAAAGAAGCATATACGTATTCCAATGCAGTGGATTGTGAAAAATAAACTACGTGTTATGATGAGTAAAAAACCTGAATTGTGCTTACCGGAGATGGGTGATGGTTCTTAGGCACTGTCCAAAAATAATTTGGTATTTTTTTTATTAATTTAACTAATTATCATGGTTGCTCCTGTGATATACACAAAGATACTGCAACGATACTATTGGTACTATATACCCCCCTTTCCGGAAAGATTTCAACAAAATCCTTATTTTAAGCGGGTTTTCCGCAAATTCAAAGTGACATGTAGTCGCAGAATAGACGGCCTATTTATTACTATAAATCCTTTATAACCCTATAAATACTGACTTGACAAAATATTTTATTAATGATAGTGTAGTCAAAGAATATTGGGACTACATTATGCACCTTACTTATAGCAATTCTAAATACAAAGGGAAAACCTATAAATCTTACTCTATTGCCGAATCCTACAGGGATGGTAAAAAGGTCAGAAAAAGAATACTTTGGCCCATCGGGAAACTTTCCGATATTCAAGCCGAGCAAATCAAACTGATATGTAAAACAGTTGAAAACACAGATCAATTGCAGACCCAGCTCAAAGACGTTGCAGTCCTGGAAAGCAGGGCATATCTCGATATAGCCGTTGTTAATGAGTTGTGGAACCAGTGGCAGCTTGATCAGGCTTTTGACTACGACGTCACTGCAGGCGCCCTTCCTACCAATACGATTGCAAAGATACTGACTATTAACAGGTGCACCGATCCGTGTTCTCATTATTCCATTCCTCTTTGGGCGAAAAAGAGCGCGCTGGAGGACGTTCTTAAAATTGATCTTTCAGGCCTAAATGACGATAAAATCTATTATGAATTAGATAAAATACACAAAAACAAAATATCTATAGAGAACCACCTTTTTAACCAAACCTTCAGGAAACGTCCGGAATCCTATAAATTTATCAACTACGACCTCACTACTTCCTACTTTGTGGGATATAACTGTGATCTATCGGCATTTGGCAAGGGCAAAATAGAGTGTCATGGCAGGCGACAGGTCTTACTGGGTGTTCTTATCAACTCTGAGGGATATCCTTTCAAATGGGATGTATTCCCCGGGAACACCGCTGAGGTAAAAACCCTCAAACAGAATATCAATACCTGTAAAACCAGATTCAAATTGACTGATAAAAACGTCACCCTTGTATTTGACAGAGGCATAATCTCTGAGGACAATGCCAATTTGATAGAAGAAGCCAAACTCAAATACATCTCGGCATTGGATAGAAATCAGATACCCTCTTGCGGCGTCAGTTTAAAGTCTCTTAATGGGTTATCCATAGAAGATAAGGACGCCTCCAATATACCTATCCCGCAAGGATTTTTAAACTATGATGATGAATTATACTACCATGACAATGGTGTCATAGGAAACAAGCGTTTTATTACCGGTTTTAATACCACTTTATTTATAGAAGACCGCAATAATAGAGACGAGAAAATAGCCTTTTTTAAGGATTATCTCAAAGAAGAGAATAAAAAACTTAAAAATGCCCAAAGAGACCGGCAATATGACGCAACAAAGAGCCGCATTGTAGATGCGCTTAAAAGGCTAAAGATTCATAAATATTTCGAAGACCCTGTTCTGACGTCCATAACCGTTACCTATAGACTGAAAAACGGGCAGGTCAAATCCGTCAAAAGTTTCAAAATAGAAATCAAGCTGTTAACTGATATTATAGCCGCAGATAGATTGTTGGACGGCGTATGTGTTTTTATCACGAACCATACAGAACGGGAAGATGGAGTTGGATTTAAAGCAAAACCCCAATCTATAGTTAGAGCCTATCGGGACAAGACAAAAATAGAAGATGTCTTTAAAAATGTAAAATCGTTTTTAAAAATCAGACCATTCTTTGTCAATACCGGGGCACATGTTAAAGCCGTCTATACTATCTGCATCCTGGCATATTTTATAAACCGTTATCTATCAAACCAACGAAAGGTAATAGGAGAAAAAGATTTTTTAAACTCAAAGGAACTCTATGCGCCGTTCAAAGATATAGATATCGCCACTCTTGAGGCTAAAAATACCGGTGAAACCCTAAAGAAAGCCGTGAAACTTCCCGCCGTCACACAAATGCTATTGGAAAAACTTGGAATGTCCAATGTTGTTTTCGGCCAGTAATTAAAAGACTTCCAAAAGACATGTAGTCGCAGAATCAATGTTTATAAGTGTTTGCCAAATTTGACTTTAGTAATTTCTTTCCGGAACATGGGATATAATGCAATGTTATTTTTGGTCGCTCCCTTAGCGGATGGCTGATGGTTAATGGAGGGGAAGAAGATGGGTGAAATAAAGTTTAGTTTTGAAGATTTGGAGGTTTGGCAAAAAGCTGTAGATTTTGCAGTAAGTGTCATTTATATTGCTGAAATAATAAATACTAATCGGAATCATTACAGGCTTATAGAACAATTAGAATCACATGTAACATCCAATTTCCTCAAACATTGCCGAAGGCAAAGGACGTAATTCTAAAAAGGAATTTATCCAATATCTGCATATTGCACGTGGATCACTATTCGAAACAATTACTTTTCTAACTATATTTTACAAAAAGAAATGGATTTCCGGTTCAAACCTTAATGATTTACGAATAGCAGGAGATACAATTGGTAAGCAGCTTTCAAGTCTTATAAATTCAATAAGGAAAACTATTTAGCTGATGGCTGATGGCTGATTTTAGAGTTAAAACCCATGAACCATAAGCCATTACCCATGAGCTATCAGCCATCACCCATGAACTATTCTAAACTTAAAATAGCCGTTCTCGGTACCCGTGGATTTCCGCACATACAGGGCGGTGTAGAGACACATTGCGAAAATCTCTATCCTCAATTGGTTGAAAAAGGCTGTGAGGTAATAGTTTTTACCAGAAAACCCTACGTTGATTTAAAGATTACTAAATACAAAGGGGTAAAGTTAATCCCTTTGCCATGCTTAAAGAATAAATTCCTTGAGACATTTTTACATACCTTTATCGGAATTTTTGCCGCCAAAAAGTTTTCTCCTGATATCCTGCATATCCATGCAATAGGGCCATCCCTGTTCATACCACTCGCCCGGCTTTTTGGACTAAAAGTAGTTATGACTCATCATGGGCCTGATTATCAAAGAAAGAAGTGGGGGATACTGGCAAAGGGTATTTTGAAACTCGGAGAGCTTGCAGGGAGTAAATGGGCTAACGACATAATCACTATTTCTCAAACAATAGCGGATCATATTCATGCTAAATACAAGAGAAGCGCAACAATAATACCCAACGGGGTAGTGTTGCCTGCAATTTTACCGGGTAACAATACGTTGGGAAAGTATGCCCTCGCAAAAGAGAAATATATCCTGGCGGTAGGGCGCTTTGTGCCTGAAAAAGGGTTTCACGACCTGATTGTCGCCTTTAATAAACTGACAACTGCTAACTCCCGCCTTCTAACAGAAAAGTGGAAACTGGTTATCGCGGGCAGGGCTGATCATGAAGATAACTACAGCCTGGATTTAAAAAATAAGGCGAGTCAAAGTAGTAATATTATATTGACAGGATTCCTCACTGGTGAACCGCTGCGGGAGCTTTATAGCCACGCGGGGCTTTTTGTACTACCTTCTTACTATGAGGGTTTACCGATAGTTTTGCTTGAGGCGATGAGCTATGGTCTTTCCTGTATTGCATCCGATATTCCTGCTAACAGAGAGGTATGGTTGGAAAGCGACAGATTTTTTAAGCCTGGAGATGTTGACGCTATTGCATTGAAGATACAAGGATTTATTCAAAGGTCATTAAACGAAGAACAAAGGAAGAAACAGATAAATACTATTGCTGAAAAATATAATTGGGAAAAGATAGCGGAAAAGACTCTGGAGGTATATAATGGCACGCTTTGATGTTGAAAGTTTGCCGTCTAAATGGTTATAGTTTCAGCAAACTTTTGCGATAGGTAACTGACAAATACTATACTTGTTTTTTCGCACTAGCATACCCAATTTTACTACAACCTTGCATAAGAAAGCGGGGGAGGATTAAAAAAAGAATATCCACGTATGCAAAACAGTACCAATTGAGTACAGCGTAGAAAAACCTCAATTCGACAAGACAGACGGCCCTGAGTTGTTTTATCACAGAAAAAAGGGGATATTGTTGAAGCGTATCAAGAATAACATGAGTATCTATTCAGCGTATTTTCACCCACTGTCGCTACGAGCTGGCAAAATCAGGCAATTCACCACGGAATAGCATCTGTAATGCCCGGCTCAAATTTACCCCTTGTTTTCGACAGGTCGAGAGATAACTCCGAATGCGGCAGAAAATTTTCGCTCCCTCCAAAGAACGAAAACAGCCCGATATCTTCTGCTGAACCTTTGTCATCCTGATATCGTTTTCTGCCAAATTGTTCGTAAAGGGGACATTTTTATTGTCCATAAACCTCAACACATCACCCTCATACTTCCTCAATCGTTCCAGAAGATTCCGTGCCTTTGTCCTTCTTACCCTCCCCCTTTTTCCCTTACGGTTCGTTTCATCAGGAGGAGGGCTTTCGACTTCTGCGTTTTGTAGT
>NZ_JBDIWA010000028.1:0-46573 GCF_039794105.1 Candidatus Kuenenia sp. | reverse complement strand
CAACACTCCGGAAAGTAGAGAAGCTACTTTCTGAAGAGAAAGGGCTGTCACCGGCGGTGAGGTCAATGATAGAGTTGTTGGTATTATTGATAACACTGCTGGCAGGACGTCTGAACCGGAACAGCCGGAACAGCAGCAAGCCGCCCTCAAGTGATCCGAATCGCAAGAGAGAAAGCAAGGCGAAGGGTGAAAGGAAGGCAGGCGGGCAAAAGGGCCGTGATGGAGTAACGCTCAGAAAGGTAGACAATCCTGATGAGGTGGAAGTAATAAAAGTAGACCGGAGGAAGTATCCGCGCAGCAAATACAAGGTGGTAGGTTACGAAGCACGCCAGGTGTTTGATATAAAGATTTCGCGTGTAGTAACGGAGTATCGTGCAGAGGTAGTTGAGGATGCGAAAGGGAATCGGATTGTAGCGTCATTTCCGGAAGGGGTAACAAAGGCGGTGCAGTATGGTCCGGATTTGAAAGCGCATGCGGTCTATATGTCGCAGTATCAATTGATACCCTACAAGAGGATACAGGAGTATTTTGAAGGGCAGATTGGGATACCGGTGAGTGAAGGTTCTATTTACAACTTTAACAGGGAAGCCTACGAGTCTTTGGAACCCTTCGATGTGAGAGTCAGGGAAGAACTTGCAAAATCAGAGGTGATGCATGTGGATGAAACGAGCATCAACAAGAATGGAGACAGGTATTGGTTGCACAGTGCATCCAATAGTTTGTGGACGTACTTTTTCCCACATGAAAGGCGTGGAACAGAAGCGATAAATAGTATTGGTATATTACCTGAATTTAAGGGGATTCTTTGCCATGACCATATGAAGTCGTATTACACCTATAGCAACTGTACGCATGCGTTGTGTAATGCGCACCACTTGAGGGAATTGGAGGGGGTGTGGGAAGATGATAATAAGCAGGAGTGGGCGAAAGAGATGAAAGCATTACTTAAAGAGATAAACCGTGCGACAAGCGATGCCGGGGGGGGATGTTGAGAACAGATGAGTCTGAAAAATACCGGCAAAGGTATAGGACGATACTACAAAACGCAGAAGCCGAAAGCCCTCCTCCAGATGAAACTAACCGTAAGGGAAAAAGGGGGAGGGTGAGAAGGACAAAGGCACGGAATCTTCTGGAACGATTGAGGAAGTATGAAGGTGATGTGCTGAGGTTTATGGACAATAAAAATGTTCCCTTTACGAACAATTTGGCAGAAAACGATATCAGGATGACGAAGGTTCAGCAGAAGATATCGGGCTGTTTTCGTTCTTTGGAGGGAGCAAAAATTTTCTGCCGCATTCGGAGTTATCTCTCTACCTGCCGAAAACAAGGGGTAAATTTGAGCCGGGCATTACAGATGCTATTCCGTGGTGAATTGCCTGATTTTGCTAGCTCGTAGTGACAGTGGGTGAAAATACGCTGAATAGATACGCATGTTTTAGATATCCCGGAGAATATTCAATCTTCCGTTTCATCAAATACTGCCTTTACAGCATCTTCTATAGTTTCAAACAGTATCCCAGGTTCCTTTTCAGCCTTAAGCACCCTCTTTTCAAATGCCTTGCGTTTTTTTTCCTTTTCAAGAAGACGCTCGACATATTTTTTTACCGCTTTAAGTTTCTTTTCCGGGAGTTTTGTGAGCATTTTGTCAATATCGGATATTTGAAGTGTTTTCATGTCACAAATAGTAAAGAATAAATTATTTTATGTCAATGGAAAATAGTGCTGTGTGTAAGGGTAGACAGCGATTGGCAATGCAGAGGAGTGGGGAAAGATTGAAGGATGAAAATTAGATTGCAGATTGGAAATAGCGGGGAAGAAGAACGGGGTCACATCTTGATTAGTAATTATGTGTTTGACAATTAAAAAGGTAACACTTTATTTTTTTGAAAAATCCCAGCAATCTGGATTCTAAGCCCACGAAATTCTTGTAGTGCGACGAGGTTCGTCGCACTACAAATGACAATTTCCAGTTTCAAAAGACTAAAGTGTTACTTAAAATCTGATTATGCTATCGTTTATGCCATGGCAAGGCAATGGAGAATAGAATTTGAAGGTGCTTATTATCACATCTTATCAAGAGGGAATGAAAGGAGGAATATTTTCCGTGATAATGATGACCGCGTTTCTTTTCTTGATATTTAGGAAAATGGCGGACAGGTTTAGTATTGAGGATTTTGCTTATGTTCTCATGAACAATCATTACCATCTGCTGCTTAAAACCAATAAACCTAATATATCCAAAAGTATGCAATGGTTCGGTGACCCCAATATTGCCACATGCAACACGCAGGCAGCTTGAGTGTTCAATAGCACAAGCAAGATGCTTGTGATACAATATTGTGAAAATTTTACACATTGGTAGTATGGCAAATATAGTTTGGAACAACTATTTTTGTAGTTAGCGACACTTTCTAAAGTTTTGAACGTAAGATGATATGTCCTTTGAAAGGAGAAAAAATGCAGAAAAAATTAATCATATCAGACCCTGCGGTGATGATGGGCAAGCCGGTTATTGCTGGAACACGCATTACCGTGGAGCTTGTTTTAGATAAGCTTGCCGCCGGTGAAACTATCGAGCAAATCCTGGCTGCACACCCACGTCTTACCCGCAATTCTGTTCAAGCAGCCCTGGCGTTTGCGGCGGATTCATTACGAGATGAAGTAGTTTATCCAATTCAGCAGGAGGTGGCTTGAACTTTCTGGCAGATGAAAGTATAGATCGGCAAATAGTAGAGCGTTTAAGGCAAGATGGCCATCAGGTATGGTACGTTGCTGAAATGGAACCTGGGATTTCAGATGAGAATGTGTTTGATCTTGCGAACAAGGAAAGATATTTGTTAATAACAGCAGACAAGGATTTTGGGGAATTGGTATTTTTACAGCGACGCCTGATGTCAGGTATTATTCTTATCCGCTTGACGGGGTTATCCCCATTGAATAAGGCGGATGTGATCGCTTCGGCTTTAAATAAACATGGTGCAGAGTTAGACCAGGCATTCACCGTTATTATGGCAGGAGCTATCCGTATTCGTAAGCGGAAATAAGTGGGAAGAACGGGGGGGGGAGCATGCCCGTTTTTTTGTAACCGTTAATGATGGGGTCAGGACGAAACAACCCTGTCAGGGTTAACACTACTGCAACGTTTCATTAAGGAACAAGAACGGGGTCACATTTTGATTAGTGATTATGTGTTTGACAATTAAAATCGTAACACTTTAGTTTTTTGAAACTGGAAATTGTCATTTGTAGTGCGATGAGGTTCGTCGCACTACAAGAATTTCGTGGGCTTAGAATCCCGATTGCTGGGATTTTTCAAAAAACTAAAGTGTTACCATCTTAAAGATCATTATGTAATATACTATTATAAACAACAATTTAGGGGGAACAATTATGATTCCAAAAGAACAAGTACTTAAAGCAATTCAAGATCTTCCAGAAAATGCTTCTATTGAAGACGCTATGGAAAAATTGTATCTCATTTATAAAGTAGATAGAGGTATTAAACAGGCTGATTCAGGGCAAAAAATTTCTCAGGAGGAAGCAAAAAAGAGAATGGGAAAATGGTTAAAGTAACATGGACAGATCAAGCTTTAGATGATTTGGACTCTATTTGTCTCTTTATTGCGCGTGACTCTATTCAATATGCAAAGTTGTTTGCAATTAGAGCATTTGAGACAACAGATCGTCTTGAACTCTTTCCAAAATCAGGCAGAGTTGTTACCGAAATAAATCGTGAAGATATTAGGGAAATTATATTAGGTAACTACAGAATTATTTATCGTATAGTTGCTGAGGAAGTTGAGGTTCTTACTGTCCATCATGGAGCAAAACCCGTTGAATTTAATAATCTATCACAAATCACATAACAAAAAATGTCGCGAAGGGGGTCGAATCTTTACCATTGACAGATATGTAATTGATAAAGATTTGCCCCCCATCTCTCTTTTAAATCCTAACGCAGCTTGACAGACCATACCCGGAAATCGACCGTATCTGGGCGGAAGAAGCAAGGAATCGCTGGCAGGCGTACAAGGCAGGCAAATTAGAGACAGTTTATTATGAAAATGTGATGAGCAAACAGTCGTCATGTCACACTTGTGACACCCGAAAACGATGAAAATTCATAAGCACTTGTATAATCTGCACTTAATTTTGAATTTTCGTGTTTAGCAAGATTGATAGAAAATTAAAGTAATTATAGAGGGAGGTAATAAGGAAATTCTCAAAGATAAGGATTTACTTAAAAGTATTATAAGAGGTGATGAGGATTTTAAAGCAGGCCGATTTAAAAAGTGGTCTGAGGTAAAAGAGAATGTATGAAGTCCTCATTTCGAATGAAGCAGAAAAGAATTATAAAAAACAGGATAAAGGTACTAAGCGAAGATTAAATAAATGCATAGACGACCTCATTAGAGAGCAGAGGAGATATTTACAAATAAGAGCCACAGATAGACGGGGGATCACCTTGATACATTTGTTATCAATTTCATTTTTGCGGATAATGTGCCAGAATTCCGGAAGATTACTTAGGATTTTTTTGAAAACTATGTAAAAAAAGGTAAATATCTTGTTTACGTTTCAGATGTGGTAATCGCAGAAATTGAAAAGACAAAACATGGGTAACACTTTAGTTTTTTGAAAAATCCCAGCAATCGGGATTCTAAGCCCACGAAATTCATGTAGTGCGACGAGGTTCGTCGCACCAAAAAAAATTGTGCGATAAGAAATGGGGTCTACTCAAATAGTGCGACGAACCTCGTCGTACTACAAATGACAATTTCCAGTTTCAAAAGACTAAAGTGTTACAAGAAAATGGGTATTTTTTCAGGATTTCAAAACAAATTACAGAAAACAAAACTTCAAATTGAAATTGAAGCAAGGAACGTAATTGCAATAAAAAATCTTCTCAAAACAAATCCTTCATTAGTAACCGCTACGTACCAAAACAATTATACCGCCCTTCATCTGGCGGCACATGAGGGACAAAAAGCTATTGTAAAGACGCTTATCTCCTACGGCGCGGATATTCACGCCAGGGCAAAAAACGGGGATACTCCCCTGGATATCGCAAAAAAGAGGAATCATCTTGCGGTAGTAAACATTCTGGAAGGAAAAGGCGACCATCCGGGGAAAAAACAAGACGAATAATGCATCGGGATGCTCCCTAAGCTCTGGCTTGGTCAGCGCAAATATTTGGCACACATCCTTGTTCAGGTTACTTCGCATTATGACTTTGATGTTGCCGTGTGCGAGAATGATATTGTGTTGACTAGGGGCAGGTATTGAGCTATAGTACTCCTTTTTCTTTTCTATAGCCTGAGTGTGCTCCTCTTTCAGGCATTGTATTTGACGTTTGGAGCAATACGTTCTGCATGTGAATTGTCATTTTATAAAGGCAACATGTTTAAAAAAATTTTTTAATGGTGAAAGTATAAATTCATGAAGAAGAAACTTTGGGGTGGAAGGTTTACCGAACAGACAAAGGCGTCTGTAGAGTCCTTCACCGAATCAATATCCTTCGATTGGCGTCTTTATAAGTTTGACATTGAGGGAAGCATTGCACACGCTACCATGCTTGCGCAGCGCAAAATCATTACTGAAAAGGAAAAAAAGGAGATTATAAAGGGTCTGGAGATTATTTTGGCGGAAATGAACGCCGGTACATTTAAATTTAAAAAAAATCTCGAAGACATTCACATGAATATCGAATCGGCTTTGATAGAACGTATCGGAGAACCGGCGAAAAAACTACATACGGCAAGGAGCAGAAATGATCAGGTAGCCCTCGACCTGAGATTGTGGGTGCGTGAGCAAATATTGATTACGAACAACTACTTAACCCTTGTACAGCAAGGGCTGGTGAAAAAGGGCAAGGAGTATTTTGGAGCAATAATGCCTGGCTTTACCCATATGCAACATGCCCAGCCAATACTTTTGTCGCATTATTTACTGGCATATGTCGAGATGTTTGAAAGAGATAAAAAGAGGCTTGCCGATTGCGCAAAAAGACTTAATGAATCCCCTTTGGGAGCGTGCGCCCTTGCGGGTACAACGCTGCCGACAGATCCGATGATAACTGCAAAATTGCTTAACTTCGGCAGTATTTGCCAAAATAGCATTGACGCGGTAAGCGACCGGGATTTTTGTATGGAATATGCCTTTGCCCTCTCTTTGATCTCAATGCATTTGTCACGGCTGTGTGAAGAGTGGATTATTTGGTGCAATGATGAATTGCGTTTTATTGATATTAGCGATGCTTATTGTACAGGTTCAAGCATAATGCCACAGAAGAAGAATCCAGATGTGCTGGAGCTTATCAGGGGTAAGTGCGGGCGCGTGTACGGCCATTTGACCACATTGTTAACATTGTTTAAGGGATTGCCTTTAAGTTATAACCGTGATATGCAGGAAGACAAGGTTGCCGTTTTTGATGCTGTGGAGACGGTTCATTCTATGTTGAATATATTTGCTGAGCTTATTGCAAATACTCGTTTTAACAGCGAAAGAATGAAACTGGCATGTGAAAATGGTTTCAGTGACGCAACGGCGCTCGCTGAATATCTGGTAAAGCGGGATGTGCCGTTTCGCAAGGCGCATGAGATTGTCGGGAATATTGTGAGGGAATGTGTTCGGCTGAACCGGAAGATAAAAGATTTAGATTTAGAAACATTGAAACGTCATTCTCACCTTATTACGAAAGATGTATTTCAGGTGATTGGGGTAGAGAATTGTGTTATGAATTACAAGAGCTCCGGTTCTTCAGCACCGCGTTTTGTGAAAAACCGTATTGCACACTGGGAAAGAAAATTGAATAAGGGATAATGTTTATGAATGCTTTTAATTATGATGGGAATACCCTCTATTGTGAGGGGTTAAAGATTAAAGATATTGTTTCAGAGACAGGCACGCCGGTTTATATTTACAGCAAAAATGCAATTCTCACAAGGTTTAACGAATTAAAAACCGCATTTCAGGAGGTTGACGCTACCATCTGTTTTTCGGTGAAGTCGAATTCAAATCTTTCGGTTTGCAAAATATTGGCCGATGAAGGTTCCGGTTTTGATGTAGTTTCAGGCGGTGAGCTGTTTCGGGCGCTTAAGGCAGGAGGAAAGCCATCAAAAATTGTATTTGCCGGAGTGGGGAAAACGGATAAAGAAATACAATACGCCCTGGAAAATGATATTTTCATGTTTAATGTTGAATCAATTGCGGAGATTGAACATATAAATGCGGCGGCATGCAGGGCGGGGAAGACGGCAAAAGTTGCTTTGCGTATTAATCCCGATATTGACGCCAAAACTCATGCAAAAACCACGACAGGGAAAAAGGAAAACAAATTTGGCATTGACCTGATTGTTGCGGAAACAATTATTGAAAAAGCGAAGGCATATACAAATGTTACTATTTGCGGAATTCATGTACATTTAGGTTCGCCGATATATTCAGCAGACCCTTATGTGAATGCCTTAAAAAAAATTACCATATTTATGGAGAAATGTCGTAATGCCTGCATCAATATACAATATTTAAATATAGGGGGGGGATATTGTATTTCATATACGGGGGAAAAAGTAATAGCGCCAAAGGATTATTCAGCCCAAATACTCCCATTTGCTAAAGAGATGAAGTGCCGGATAATTATGGAACCCGGGCGGTTTATTGCAGGTAATTCGGGGATTTTAGTAACAAGTGTTATTTATAACAAACAAAACTCGCATGGCAAGAAATTTGTTATTTGTGATGCGGCTATGAATGATTTGTTACGTCCCGCTCTTTATGATGCGTTTCACAGGATATGGCCGGTAAACACCAGCATTGCGATGCCTGATGTTGAAACTCCTGACACAAGTGAGGCAAAACAAGTGATGGATTTGGTGGATATTGTAGGCCCTGTATGTGAAAGCAGCGATGTTTTTGCGAAAGACAGGGCGATTCCTCCGGTCAATGAGGGAGATTTGCTGGCAATATTTAGTGCTGGCGCGTATGGGTTTACCATGAGTTCCAGCTATAATTCCCGTCCCCGTCCATGCGAGATTCTTGTGGATAGAGACAAATATTTTGTTATAAGAAAAAGGGAAACGTACGAAGATTTAATTGCAGGCGAGGAATTGGTTTAATTGCGGAGAAAATATGTCGAAATATTACCCGGCGCAGATCAATATTAATAATAAAAAATGTGTGGTGGTCGGGGGTGGGAACGTTGCCTGGCGTAAGGTCTGTAGCTTGAAAAATGCCGGTGCAAAGGTAGTTGTGGTGTCTCCTGTGTTTTGTCCGGAGATGGAAAGGGAAGAAGGCATTGAACTCGTCGAACAGAAATATGACGAATATGTTTTGAATGGAGCAGTAATTGTAATTGCATCTACTGATGATGAAAAGGTGAATGAAAAAGTCTATCATGATGCAGTGAGAAAGGGGATGCTGGTGAATGTTGTGGATAAACCGGATTACTGTTCCTTTATTGTTCCGTCGTCTATTGTACGCGGAGATCTTTGTATTACCATTTCTACCGGGGGGTCAAGCCCTGCTTTTGCGCGCAATATACGGTTGCATCTGGAAAAACAATTTGGAAATGAATACAGTGAATTTACAGAACTTTTGTCAGAAATGCGGAGAAAAGTGCTTGGCGAGATTTCAGATGAAAAAATCAGGCGTGAAATTTTACAGCGAATTGCGGAGTGGGATATGTTTGATTTTTTTAAGGAAAAGGGCGTCGCTGAAACTAGAAATAAAATGCTGAATATTATTTCAGAGAAACATATTTGTAAATAATATATGTAAGATTTCTGTTAAAAATCTCTTTTTTCTTGCTTGAGTTTTTGCAAAGTGCTAATATTGATTTAAGAAAGAAATATGTTGTAACAATATACGTAAATACTTTAATGTGTTATGGTTATAATTAAAACGACTGGAGTGGCAATGGCAGAAAAAACAGTGAAACAAAAGATTGATTTAAACGAGCTAAAGTCCGGAGGATTTATAAAACAGACGCAAAAAGATCTTTTTACGGTTCGTTTAAAAGTTCCTGGTGGTAGAATTACCCCTGATAAAATGTTAAAGATTGCGGAAGTTGCGAAGAAATACAGTCGGTTGGGATATTGCCACCTGAGTTTCAGACAATCGGTGGAAATTATTGGGGTTCATATTGACGATTTCGATACGGTAGTAAAGGAGCTGGCGGAGGTAGGTCAAAAAATTGCTTCCTGCGGGCCTAGGGTCAGAGTTCCCACTGCATGTGGTGGTTGTGAATACAATCCGAATGGAATAATGGATACACAAGCAAAGGCGCTGGAAGTGGACGAAAAGTTTTTCGGCACGCCGTGTCATCATAAGTTCAAAATGGGTTTTTCCGGATGCCCGATTGACTGTACGAGAACGAGGGAGTCTGATTTGGGGTTTCAGGGTGTTGTTTATCCTGTGTGGACAGAAGATTTGTGCAATGGGTGTACCTTATGCGCAAAGGCGTGCCTGGAAGGTGCTATAGTTTCTGATAAAGAGGGAAAGCCTATATTTGACCAATCGAAATGTGTATATTGCGGCGATTGTATTAAGGCATGCCCGACGGATGCCTGGAAAGAAAAGAAAAAGGGCTGGCTGGTAAGAGTGGGAGGCAAGCATGGTAGGCACCCCCGTGAAGCGGATGTTGTTCTTGATTATTTACCTGATGAGAAAGTAAATGATTTTGCGAATGCCACAATCGAATGGTATAACAAAAATGGTAAAACGAAAGAAAGAGTTGGTGCATGTATTGACCGCGTAGGTTTGGATAAATTCAAAAAAGAAGTTGTTGGCGCTTTTACGAAAAGATAAAGGATTGTTATCAATGAGCAGGAAAAAAAAATTTGTCATATTTGCGCATAGTGGAACCTACGATAAGCTTTATCAGATTGTGACATTGGCTATTACTGCTGCTTCAATGGGAAGGGAAACGTACATTTTCCTCTTTTTTTGGGCATTGAAACGTTTTGTTAATGAAGAATTTTCTCCTGAAATTTTGGGTTCTGAATTTGGAGAGGAAGGCAAAGGGCTGGGGAATCGTATGGTCGGTCTGAACCCGGTACCGCTCAAAGAGCTATTGGAAGAGGTAAGGTCTCTTGGAAATTTAAAACTGTATGCATGTTCGGGAGCCGTGAAGCTAATGGATCTTGAAGAAGTAAAAGTAAAATCGAAAGTAGATGATATTCTTGGCTTGACAACAATAATAGAAATTGCTGATGGAGCAGAAACACAATTGTTTATTTGATGTATGCAGGTTGGGATATTAAAAGATAACTATATGCCCCGAAAAGTACGTTGCAATTCAATTTTGGAGAGAATTGGAAACACGCCGCTTATCAGGATTAACAAAATTGCAAAGGAATTGCAGAAAAGGAACGTAGAAATTTACGTTAAAGCAGAATGGTTTAACCCTGGAGGCTCTGTAAAGGATCGTCCTGCGTTACGAATTGTCGAAGATGCTGAAAAATCGGGGAAGTTGAGCGGCGATAAAGTATTGATAGATTCGACTTCAGGGAATACCGGCATAGCATATGCGCTTATTGGTGCAGTAAAAGGATACGAGGTTAATTTGGTAATGCCCTTAAATGTGAGCGAGGAAAGAAAACGAATCGTATCTGCTTTCGGGACAAAAACCATATACACGGATCCATTATTAGGTTCTGACGGCGCTATGAATGAAGCCAAGAGGCTGGTCAACGAAACCCCGGCAAAATATTTTTATGGCAATCAGTACAATAACCTTTCAAATTGGATGTCACACTATGAAACAACCGGTGTTGAAATATGGAAGCAGACAGAGGGTAACGTAACCCATTTTATTGCTTGTTTGGGAACGAGCGGCACGTTAATGGGTACGGGAAAAAGGTTGAAGAAATTTAACTCAAATATTCAGGTAATATCGGTTGAACCCGCGACTTCCATTCACGGACTGGAAGGAATGAAGCATATGGAAACTTCGATTACTCCTGGCATTTACAATGAGGATTTCCCCGATAGGAAAATGTATGTTGAAACAGAAGATGCGTATAAATTGGTAAAGAGGCTTGCCGCAGAGGAGGGATTTTTTGTCGGGTATTCTTCTGGCGCCGCCCTTGCAGCATCGTTAAAGGTAGCGGATGAAATTAAAAATGGGATGATTGTGACAATATTTCCCGACAGGGGTGATAGATATCTTAGTACAAGTTTTTGGTAATTTGTGTACAGGCTTTTCTTAAGATTTGAGGTGCTGAGTAATTGTTGCACATCGGTAAAAATGAGTTAAACACTATTAAAAATGAGGTAATAAAGAACTACCCTTCAGAATGTTGCGGGTTATTAGTCGGCATGAATACTTCAGAAAAAAGAGTAGTAGAGGTACATACTGTTCAAAATAAAAATACTGAAAGAACGCAGGATAGATACGAAATATCCGGTAAGGATTTCATGAAAACAGACAGAAATGCTTCCAAAAAAGGATTACAAATTATAGGCATTTACCATTCACATCCCGATCATCCCGCAGTCCCTTCAGCATTTGACACAGAGAATGCATGGAGTGGTTATTCTTATGTGATCGTTTCTGTGGAAAAACGGAAAGATATTGAATTCAGGGCATGGGTTTTTGATGAAAAGAGAAAATTATTTATAGAAGAAAAAATTAATTGCATCGGGTAATTTTTACAATACATATTATTTTGTTATTTTTTGGGGATGTATAAGTGACAGAGAAAGAGGAATTTGTTCCGGATGATACAATTGATTTAAGGGGAGTGCTTTGTCCTATTAACTTTGTAAAAACAAAATTGAAATTGGAAATGTTGGATACCGGTCAAATTTTGGAAGTTATATTAGATGATGGAGAACCGATGAGAAGTGTTCCCAGAAGCATAAAGGAAGAAGGCCATAAAATAATTAAAGTAGAGAACTTGGATGATAGTTATAGAATCCTGATTAAGAAGGTCTGAAAATATCTTTTAGTTTATCAAAATATCCTTGACTTTTCTTTTTGATATCTTTATGATTCGACCCTAAATATACGCTTGACTTGCACTGAATATGTACATCTGAAAGATATCCTATCTGTTGATTTTACAATTCAGTACTAACAGAAGCCGTTCTAAAGAAGAAACAGGACAAAAGCAATTTTAATTATTTTTACCATTCAAGCATTCGTCAGATTAAAGATAGTTTTTGATTATTTTATTAAATGTTGCGTATTAGATAGAGTGATCGATTACAAACCTGAGAAAATCAAATTCAATTGATTGAGGAGGTATTTATGGGATCAAAAAAAGATGAAAACAAATGCTGTGAATCAGGGAAAGAAGGGGGTATCTGGTTTACGATATCCCGCAGAAATTTCCTGACGTTAGCTGGTTGGGGTTTGTTCTTTGCTGCGATGGGGGCTTATTTAGGCCAATTGTTTGGTTATAAGGGGTTCTTCTATCCAAAAGTTCTTTTTGAACCGTCGCCAAGGTTTTCTGTTGGCGAACCGAAAGCGTTTCCGGCTGGCTCGGTTACTACTTTGAAATCGAGGAAAATATTTGTTGTTCGTGACGCAGATAGTTTTAAAGCAATTTCTGTTGTTTGTCAGCATCTTGGTTGTGCAGTAGAGTTTTCAAAAGAAAAAAATATATTCGAATGTCCATGCCATGGAAGCAAATATTACCGTAACGGTGTAAATTTCGCGGGGCCAGCGCCGCGGCCATTAGATCATTTTCAGATGATACTTGACGATAATGGAAAATTGGCTGTTGATACAAGCGTGAAAGTACCGTTAGAGACAGAGTTAATTGTGTAGGATTTTTTTTTGGATTTATTTAGAAAGATACTTCAATGACTCAAACAACAATACCAGAGCAAGGAATACGTGCACTTTTAGATTTGGATTGGTTGAGAGAAAACATACGTTGCCAGCACCGTTGTCCGGCGCATATGGATGTACCGGGATATATACGATTAATTAGCCAGGGTAAGTTTGAAGAATCTTACAGACTTATGAAGGAAACAAACCCTTTTCCCGCGGTGTGTGGTTACGTCTGCCCCCATCCATGTGAATCTAAATGCAAGCGCGGGGATTTTGACCGGCCTGTTGCTATCGATGCTTTAAAGAGATTTGTCACTGATTATGTTTTTAAAAATAAAATAAAAATTCCTGCTCCGGCGATAGTGAAGAAAAAAGAGAAGATAGCGATTATAGGAGCTGGACCGGCGGGGTTGACTGCGGCTTTTGACCTTGCAGGGATGGGATATAAAGTGACCGTATTTGAAAAAGAAGCCCAGGTAGGCGGTATGATGATGTGGGCTATTCCATCTTATAGGTTGCCTCGCGAGCAGATTATATTTGATGTTAGCCATATTTTAGAAAGAGGCGTGCAAATAAAGACAAACACTCCAATTGGAGGCAAAGGCAAGTCTTTTTCTGATTTACTGGAAATGGGATATGATGCGGTGTTTATTGCTGTAGGTGCGCAAATTGGCAAACGCCTTGAAATAGCAGGGGAAGAAGGTACTGATGGTGTAATGGATTGTCTTGTATTTTTGAAAAATGTTAGTGCTGGTGATACAAGGAAACCCGGTGAAAATATCGTTGTAATTGGCGGCGGCAATTCTGCCGTAGATGCTGCAAGAACTGCAAAGCGGCTATCCAAAAATGTTTCCATTGTTTATAGAAGAACCAGGGAAGAGATGCCTGCATTGTCGTGGGAGGTTGAAGAAGCTGAGCACGAAGGGGTGGATTTCCACTTTTTGGCTGCTCCTGTGAAAATTGTAACCGAGAATGGGAAGGCAAAAGGTTTGGAATGTATCAAGATGCAGTTGGGAAAACCAGATGAAAGCGGAAGAAGAAGGCCGGAACCTATTCCAGATTCTACTTTTGTGATTGATACGGACTGTGTTATTTCAGCGATTAGCCAGGAACCGGACTTGAAATTTTTAGGCGATAAACATGGTTTGAAAGTTAATAAATGGGGAACTATTGCCGTTGACGGAAATCTTGCAACAAGTAAAAAAGGGGTTTTCGCGGGAGGAGATGTAACGTTAGGTCCAAGCACAATAATCGAATGTATAGCACAGGGCCATATAGCTGCCAATTCTATTAACAGGTTTATAAGCGGTGAATCTTTGAAGGAACCTAAGAAAAAAGTTTGGGTAACGCTTCTTGATAGTGAAATTGATTTGCGGGAAGAAAATTACGATGCAACTCCCCGGCAAGACATGCAATTGTTGCCAGAACACGAAAGGGAAGGCAGTTTTGATCTTGTGGAGCTTGGCTTAGATGAATTTCAGGCGGCAAGGGAAGCAAACAGATGTCTTAAGTGTGACCTTACGATAAATGTTGAAACAAATGAATGCGTGTTGTGCGGGCGTTGCAGCATGGTGTGTCCTGTAGGCGCTCTTAAGCAAGTTGATGCATTTGACCAAAGTAAAGAACACAGGCCATTTATGAGCAAGGATGGTATTGTTGTTAAATATACTGATAAGTGTATTCGTTGTGGAAATTGTAAAGATTGTCCGGTAAATGTGATATCTATGAAGCGGGTGTTATGGCAGCCCAATGAGGACGTTAATAAATTTCTATAAAGAAAGGGGGGAGGTTGGAGGGTATATTAATCATGAAAAGAGAGCATAAAGATAAAAGTATAGCTGAGAAGGGGATGTTTAAATGAAATCACTGAATGAATTAAAAAGACTGATTACGGAGAATGAAATTTGGAGATCTGTATTCCGGCATGGTTATGCAGATACCCCAAGGAACAGAGTCCTTCAGATAATCAGCAATGTATGGTTGCATTTGCATCCGGCGAAGGTGCGAGAACACGGTACAAAGATACGGTTCACTTGGTGCATGGGTGGGATTACGTTTTTCATTTTTCTATTTGAAGCATTGACTGGTATTTTGCTCATGTTTTATTATACACCAGATGTAAACAGGGCATATGCTGACACCGTAGATTTGATGTATGTGGTGCCATTTGGGAGATTTTTAAGAAATTCTCATCGCTGGGGCGCTCATGCAATGGTTATTACCGTGAGTATTCATATGTTGCGAGTGTTTTTGACAGGCTCTTACAAACCGCCGCGCCAGTTCAATTGGGTGGTGGGTGTTTTTTTGCTAGTGTTAACATTTTTGCTGAGTTTTACTGGTTATTTGTTACCGTGGGATCAATTGGGATATTGGGCTATTACTGTTGGCACAAACATGGCTAGGGCGACCCCCTTGTTAGGACATGAAGGTCCCTTTGCTTATATTTTGGGAATGGAGGCAAGTAATGATATCCGATTTGCCTTATTGGGAGGCACATCAATTGGAGCCCCTGCGTTATTGCGTGCTTATGTGTGGCACTGTATCGGTATACCTGTTATCGCCTCTGCTCTTATGATGGTTCATTTTTGGAGAGTTCGTAAGGATGGCGGTATTTCTGGCCCGTTATAGTTTAAATTTTTGTTTCATCGGAATTTCAGAGGAGTAGTTCCATGGAAGTTAGTGAGCGAAGAAGTGTTTCTATTGAAATCAAAGATGATAAGGTCTTTACGTGGCCCAACTTGGTAGCTAAAGAGTTTTTGGCGGCTATCTTCGTTACCGTAGGGCTTCTTGTTTATTCATATTTTGTAGATGCGCCGTTACGTGAGTTGTCAAATCCAGGGCAAGCTGAAAATCCAGCGAAAGCGCCGTGGTATTTTTTGGGATTACAGGAGGCTTTGGTTTATTTTGACCCTTGGTTTGCAGGTGTTGTACTTCCTAGTATAATTGTTTTAGGGTTAATTGTGATACCATACATTGATAACAATCCCAAGGGGAACGGTTATTATACATTCAGGGAAAGAAAGTTTGCAGTAAGTGCTTTCATGTCTGGTTATATATTCTGGTATATTTTGATTTATATCGGAACAGCATTAAGAGGGCCTTTTTGGTCTTTCTTTTGGCCGTGGGAAGAATGGACGCATGATTTTCCAACGCCTCCGCCTTTACATGATATGCCGTTGCCGGTAGGTGTGGCATTGTTGTTAGGCTTTTATTTCGTTGGATTAGTTGTTCCCGTTTTAGTTAATCGTAATTTTTTTAATAGGATAGGCGTTATACGTTATGTCATAACGATGGGGCTTATGCTTACAATGATTGGCACTGTATTAAAAATGTTTTTAAGGCTTGCTTTTAATATTAAGTATATTATAGCGACACCTTGGATTAACATATGATTTTAATACAAAAAATATTTCTTATGGCAGGTGATTTATGAGCATACAAAGACTGATATTTTTTGTTTTTAGCAGCATGTTTTTTATCAGCACGCTTTTTTGGTTCAACGAAGAATTCAATCCTGAATGGAAGAATTATCAGGAAGAATATTACAAAGAAAAAGCAAAGGATGTTGAAAAGGAGTTTAATGCCGCGACTTCAGTACAGGAAAGGGAAATGTTGGGCAAGAGGCTAACCTCTTTGAAAAATCCAAAGTACGAAGTGAAGCAGATTCTTTTAAAAGGCGACTACGCGTGGACCGATGGCAAAAACGGCGATAAAGTTAACAGGTGTATAACATGCCACATTGATGAAGGGAAACTTGTGGCGGCTCATCCTAACACAAAATATTTTCCGTTTGATATTTACGGATGCGCTGTTTGTCACGGTGGAATAGGTAGGGCGCTTAGTGAAGAAATGGCGCATGAAGGTATGGTTGTCGGCAGACGAGATATGTTGAAAAAGCTGGAAACTGCAGAACCTTTGTTTGAATTTTGGGATGAACTTGCAACGTTAACTCCGGAAGAGAATGACCCTAATCAGAGAATTGAAATGGGGGACTTCAAGCGTTTTGGCATAACGGGCGATAAAAATATCTTTGTAGGGAGCGAAAAGTGTTTGAAGTGCCATATCGGGTTAACCTCTCCGCATGTTGAAAGATGGCAGCGTATAAAATTTAAGACTTTCGAAAAAGTAAAAAAGGCGCCTGATTATATCGCGGGGAATGAGGCATACAGAACAACATGTTTGAAGTGCCATACAACTGGGTATGATGCAGATACCGGTACTTACTCAGAAGAAGGGGTAACATGTGAAGCTTGTCACGGTGCAGGTGAAACATATGCACATTTCATGGAAGTTGGTAAGGCTCCCGAAGGGCAGAAGATCGCGAAAATAGGCACGTTTGGGACCGTTTATAACATTTGTGGGCCTTGTCATCATACAAGAGGCCACGAAATGCGCTTGAAATTTTTTCAGGAATATGACAAAGGTGATGAATGGTTTTTCCCGGAACATACAGAACCATATAAAACAACTGCAATTGATGATATAGGCTTGCAAGAATTCAAACGCCCTAAAATGCATTGACATTTTCAAAGAGTTAAACAGTAAAACGGATCTTTTTACGATATATTATAATGCTGGATTTAGTGGAAGAGGAGGCAAGATAATGAAGTTTCACAGGATGGGAGCGGTACTACTCGCTATCCCTTTTTTAATGTGTGTCTTTTTTTTAAATGTTAAAGAAGTGAAGGCAGAGGCAGATTTAAAGGAATTACAAAAAAAAGCAACCAGTTACTATGAGATTCTATATCCAAATGAACCATTGCCAATGTGGGATTGGCTCGGGGCTAATGTTGGACTGGAAAAGGGTGCAGGGCCTTGGATGGAGTTATATAAACCGGTGCCATTGCAGATGTATTGGTTCCCAGGGAGGCACTATGTGAAACCAGATGGTACTTATTATGACCAACTTTTAGAGAGGTTTAAACCTACTGATTGTGTTGCGTGCCATGAGGAAGTTACGCCTGGATTTGTGAATGACTGGAAGGATTCGACACACGCGAATCCTAAAAAATCCCCGCGATTTGCAGAAAAAACGCAACAAATAGAAAAACTTATTGGTCGTGAATTAAAAGAGGTTACCTGTAGCGATTGCCACGGGAAAGATCATAATGAGTTGCATATGCCTACGCCTGCTCATTGCGGTGAATGTCACCCAAAGGAAGTAACCGAATTTATGGGTGAAAGAGAACGTGGCAGACCTAATCACATTGACGGCCTTATGGCAAATGTGGTTCCTCCTTGGTATCCTGAGATGTTCAGGAGGGGCTATCCGGCAGCACAATTCGGTTGCGATTTGTGTCATGCGACAGACCGTTGCAACATATGTCACACAAGGCACAAATTCGCAGCAGCGGAAGGCCGGAGACCAGAAGCCTGTATGAGTTGCCACATGGGTTTTGATCATCCGGATGCTGAATCGTATAGCGAATCGAAGATGGGATATATTTATCACATGGAAGGCGAACACTGGGATTGGGAAAAGCCTTTGGCTGAGGTAGTTCCTGGCAAAGATTATAGAACACCCACGTGTCAGTTTTGTCATTTTGACCAGGGAAATGGAACATTTGCACATAATCCTGTCACTAAAGGTGTATGGAGGATGGGAACTGTCCCTCCTAAAGGGATTGAGTATAAATCATCATTAAAGGATTATCCTTACGGTATCAATTTACCGCCGATGAACTATAAACTAGACGTTTATTCTCCTGAAAACAAAAAGAGATCTGACCAATGGGTTAATGTATGCAGTAAGTGCCATAGCCCTAGGTTTGCAAGGTTGTATAGGGAGAATTTAGACGACTTTATGTTTGAAATGTGGAGATTGCAGGACAGAGCACAGGGAGTGCTTGATGAAATAGTAGCGCTTGATGCATTTGAAGTACCTATTAAGAAAAGAGATATCTTCCCACTCGGTGATATTCTTGCTGATGCGCTAGGGCCAGGCCTGTTAGGTGAAGCTGTATATAGTGCTTTTAAAACTACTGGTGGGAAAGTACCTGTAATAGGACCTATTTTGGGGCTATATGGATTATTTATGACAGGAAAGAACAATCCTTCCCAGATAGAATTAGAATATGCAAGTATGTGGTTTGGTGACAAGGCGCATGCCTATAAGGGTGTTGCTCACGGACAGCAAGATATTGCATGGTGGTATGGAGCAGCAAAGGTGTATCAAGGGATTAACAAGTTGGAGAGTCAGGCAGAACAACTTAAGAAATTAAAGAAATTAGACGAGTTATTGGAGTCAAAGAAGAGAAAAGGTCTTGCCGGTATTTTAGGCAGTATTATTGGTGGCGTTGCTGTACTTATGATTGGCGCTGCCATTTGGAAAAAGAGACGTGATACATCACAACAGTAATGTATAAAATTGAGTGATAATTTTAAAAAAAGGCATCTTGAAAGATGCCTTTTTTTATTTTATTTTGCAATTATTAAACGCACGTTCTCAAACTCCCAGACTGGGTCAAAAGAGTCTTTTTGTACCAAAAATAGTGATGAACCTTCACATATTGCCTGTTTTGCTTCTGGACAGTGGTATTATGTAGAATGGGTTAAACGGAGCAGACACATCGATTATTACTTCTACGCTTGTAGCGCGAAGTGTAACTTTGTGCGTAACGAACCAATCAATTCGTTCTACAATGCTGGCATAGTCAAAACCAAACAAGCAGAAAATATGAATGGGGAACAACAGATTTCACAGATTAAAAAAATTTTAGAATTTCAGATTTCACCATTAAATATTTTGCCAAAAAATGCAAAGAAATTACTGATAAGGTTACTAGACGTTACATTTTCACTATTAGCGTAACTGAAATATCATCTTAGAACATGTTAAAAAAATTAAGAGAATCTGTTTCATCTTCCATTCAATTTGGTGCGTTTTGCTACAATTTCAAATCTGAAGTTGAAGCATACAACAAATCAAAAGTTATTTTACTTGGGGTGCCATATGATGGAACCGTTTCATATCAATCTGGCGCAAAAAAAGGACCAAATGCTATATTAGAAGCATCTGTTAACATCGAACCATACGACGATGAATTGGGAAATATTTTTAAAATCGGAATTTTTACTGCAGGCAATTTAAATATTGAAGAATTTTATACTAATGAAAAAAGAGTTATGGAAGAAATATTTACTTGCAGTAGAAAGGTGATAGATGATAATAAATTTTTGGTGATCCTGGGTGGTGAGCATTCAATATCCCAAGGTGCGATAAAGGCATATAAAAGTAAATATAAAAAATTATCCGTACTTCAGTTAGATGCTCATTTAGATTTGCTAAATGAGTTTGGCGGTAGCAAATATAATCATGCGAGTGTAATGAGAAGAGTTGTTGAAGATATAGGCTGCAGGGTAACAAGTTTTGGTGTCAGGGTAACTTCGCAGGAAGAATTGGAATTTGTGAAAAAAAATAAAAAATCTGTTTCGGTATTTTATGCCAGGAATATTTACAACAATGATTTATGGCATGATGAAGCATTGAAAACTTTAGAAGAAAATGTCTATATAAGTTTAGATGTTGATGGTTTAGATATTTCTATAATGCCTGCTACCGGTACACCAGTTCCAGGGGGGATTGGGTGGTATCAGACAATAGATTTTTTAAGGAAAGTTTATGAGGAGAAAAATGTTGTTGGATTCGATATTGTAGAGTTAAAACCAAACATAGGGAATGAAGCTCCAAATTTTTTAGCAGCGAATCTTGTTTACAAAAATATTGGTTTTTACAAAAAATATTCCAGACAATAACATTGAAAAGACAGTGCCAATAAATAAAGGTATTACGATTTTACCCACTCGAAATGAGGAAGAGCCAAAAAATACATTATTACATATTATTTTCACTCTTTAACCTTGACGTCTTTTGCACATCTAAATCCTATTGCCATATTGAATAAATCAGGCCGCTCTGATTTTCTTTCTGTAACTCGGACTTGAAAAGGTCTTGAAAATCTTGAGCCGCCACGAATAAGTTTCCGTTCACCTTTTTCCGGACCTGTCGGATTAATTGAAGGAGAATATTGATAATACGTGCTTGAAAACCAATCATTGCACCATTCGAATACGCTTCCGCTCATGTCATAGCAACCATACATGCTTTTGCCGGATTCAATGCTTCCAACAGGCATGGGTTCTCCGCTCAAGTTGCATCTTGTGTGATCCCATTCATTGCCCCATGGGAATGCCCTTAAATCCAATCCCCTCGCAGCCTTTTCCCATTCCGCTTCAGTGGGCAGTCTCTTCCCCTTCCATGCGGCATAGGCATACGCATCATACCAATCAATTCTTGCCACCGGATAATCCGGCACATTGTAATACTCATCTT
The DNA here is from genome assembly GCF_039794105.1 of Candidatus Kuenenia sp. GTDB lineage: Bacteria > Planctomycetota > Brocadiia > Brocadiales > Brocadiaceae > Kuenenia. Next base: position 25,460 of record NZ_JBDIWA010000028.1, on the reverse strand, counting down.
CCCAATATCTGGGTTTGTGGTCTTTACCGATTGGTTCATCCTTGAAACATTTGCTATGGTCATTTGTCTCTTCTATATACTTTACAAATTCCCAGTATTGTGCATTTGTAATTTCGTAACGATCTATTTCATACGCATCCAAATATACGACATGCTCAGGTTGAGAAACATCGCGTGCTTCATTTGTCCCCATACTGAATTTGCCAGCCGGTATCAGAACGGTATCATGTTTTTTGTTTTGAATTTCAAGCGCCTTTTCCATTGCCTCGTCTCGCGATTTGTACTTTTCAATAACTTCAATTTTTTTCTGGTGAGCTTGTTTTAATAATGCAATGTAACTCCGCACTTCAGTGATGTCTTTACTGTCGGGAGCGAGAATGATATATTTTTGTAAGTGGTCAACGGCACGGTCCACATCCCCTAGTTTACTATAGAGCCATCCCATATTGTAATGCAGCCCGGGAAGATCTGGATAAAGTTCTTCAGCTTTCAGATATGATTTTAAAGCTAAATCATATGATTCGTTGTCACAATGCGTATTTCCTTCCTGATAATATTTAGCAGCAAGAGACATGTTACGTTCTAAATCAGCGGGATCTTTTATTGCAGAGAGTCTTTCTATGGGTATTAACTTTTCTCCATGTTCAACACAAAATTTTTCATTGCCAGATCCCTCTTTTTTACAAACAGGACAGACTAACTTGCCGGCAGTATCTGACAATACGGTCCCGTCTTTCCCGCAAAACTTTTCATTGTTTTGGTAAAGTTCATTGCATGTCGGGCATATTTTAATAGTTACATTCAAAATTTGTTCATCTGCTTTAAGATCAATAAAATTTAACCATAGCAAAAAAAATGGTAATACAAAAAACCAATATTTTCTTTTTAATAAAAGTTTTAAAAATTTAATTGTTGTCGTGATGAAAGGCGCATATTTTTGTTTCATTTTGTTATCCAATATTTAATAAAATGTGTTTAACTTTTTCTATTTGCACTTGTAGCTCATCTTCTTTTTTCCGTTCTGTTTCGACGATTTGCGGTGGTGCTTTTGCTGCAAAATTTTCATTATTAAGTTTACGGCGTATAATGGTCAGATGGTTTTCCAATTGTTTTAAGTGCTTTAACTGCCGGTCTTTTTCTGCAAGTGGGTCCAATATGCCAGCAAGTAATACAAAGACCTGAAGATTGCCAATTACTTCACTTGCAGAATGGCTTGGTTTCTGTAATTCAATCCCCATATCCAATTCTTCAAGATTCGCCATTCTCTTTAACAGATTTGTATGTTCATGCAAATCGTATACAAAATCCCGGGGGTAAGAAATCACTGCCTTTAATCTTTGTTTATCCTTAATATCCATTTTGCAGCGTATATTTCTGATAGCTCTTATTATGTCCTGCAGGACAGGCATAATGTGTTCAGAAGTATCATCTGCAAATTGTTTACTGAATATTGGCCACCAGCTTGTTACAAGAGAACAACTAGCTGTCACTCCAATTTGAAGGGCAATTTTGTTATGCTGTGCAATACGGGTTAAATTATTCCATAGTTCTTCAGTGATAAATGGGATAAAGGGGTGCAGTAAATGTAACGTTTTGCCAAATATAATTGCAAGAGTTGTTTGAGCATTTTTTTTGTCGATTCTATTGTTAGCATTGTTTAAGCGATGTTTAACCATTTCCAAATACCAGTCACAGAATGTATGCCATGTGAAATCGTACATTTTCATTGCAGCATCGTTAAATTTATATTGGTCTAAAGAAGCAGTGCATTCTTCGATTGTAGTATTTAAACGGTTATGAATCCATTTATCTTCAAACGGAAGTGTCGTTATATCATAGGCTATTTCTTCGGGGTTTTCTTCATTTAGATTCATAAATATGAAGCGTGCCGCATTCCAAAGCTTATTGGTAAAATTTCTTCCCATCTCGAATTTGCTTTCAGATAGTTTGACGTCTTGCCCTTCTGTGGTAAGTATGATAATTGAGAAACGCACGGCATCCGCCCCATAACGGTCAATCATGAGAAGCGGGTCTATGCCATTACCCATGGATTTGCTCATTTTTCTTCCCTGTTCGTCGAGAATTGTTCCGTGAATATATACGTGCGAAAAAGGAACCTGTTTTACCATTTCAATTCCCATCATAACCATGCGCGCTACCCAGAAATAGATAATGCCTCTATCGGTGACAAGGGTTGATGTAGGGTAGTAATATGCCAATTCCGGAGTTTCTTTGGGCCAACCTAATGTTGAAAAAGGCCAAAGCGCCGAACTAAACCATGTATCAAGAACATCCTCGTCCTGTTTAAGGCGGGGGCTGTTGCATTTTGTGCATTGATTTATATCCTCAGTTGAAACGGAAATAGCACCACAGTCGTCACAATACCATGCTGGTATACGGTGTCCCCACCAGATTTGCCTTGATATACACCAATCTCTTACGTTATCTAACCAGCTTAAATAAACTTTTTCCCAGCGTTCCGGGTAAAAAGTGACTGATTTGTTTAAACTCGCTAGTATTGCGGCATCTGCAAGGGGGCGCATTTTAACAAACCATTGATTCGAAAAATACGGTTCAATGACGGTTTTGCATCGGTAGCAGTGGCCTACGGAATGTTTGTGAGGGATAATTCTATCGATGTGCTTTCTTAATTTTAAATCTTCTACCAATGCATTTCTGCACTCAAAACGATCCTGTCCATTGTAATCTCCCGCATTAATATTCATAGTTCCATCTTCGTCCATAACAACAATTGAAGGCAGGGCGTGCCGCATGCCTATTGCAAAGTCATTTGGATCATGTGCGGGAGTTACTTTTACTGCGCCTGTACCGAATGAAGGACTAACAAAGTCGTCTGCCACAACAGGCAGTTCCCTGCCCAATATAGGCAGCAGGAGGGTTTTGCCTATAAAATCTTTGTAGCGGTCATCCTTTGGATTGACAGCCACGGCAACGTCGCCAAGCATGGTTTCAGGTCTTGTTGTTGCCACAACGATATGTTGTTGTGGATTTTCCTTAAAAGAATATTTGATATGCCATAGATGTCCTTCGTGTTCTTCATGTTCAACTTCATCATCGGCCAGGGCAGTGCGGCACCTTGGGCACCAATTTATCATGTACTTGCCTTTATAAATCAGCCCCTTGCGGTAAAGTCTTACAAATGTTTCTTTCACTGCAGCGGAAAGGCCTTCATCCATGGTAAACCGCTCTCTCTGCCAGTCACAGGAACTCCCTAGTTTTTTTAATTGTTGAATGATAGTAGAGCCATATTGCTGTTTCCACTTCCAGACCTCTTCTATAAAACGTTCACGTCCTATGTCCTGACGTTTAATATTTTTTGAAGAAAGCTCCCGTTCAACTACATTTTGTGTTGCAATTCCCGCGTGGTCTGTACCCGGCATCCAAAGCACATTAAAGCCCTGCATTCTTTTCCATCGGATTAAAATATCCTGAATTATATTATTGAGAGCATGGCCCACGTGAAGGACGCCAGTGACATTCGGGGGGGGGATAACAATAGTGTAGGGTTTTTTTGAAGACGATGGTTCACTGTGGAAAAAACCGCTTTCTTCCCAAAAGCGGTACCATTTATCTTCAATTTCTTTTGGACTGTATTGTGATGGTAAATTGTTTTCCATATCGTAGCAAAAATGTTGAATAGTTATCTTTGTTTTAAAAGCTGTGAGGATTTTTTCGAGTTTGTCTTATAAAGCAGGATCAAAGTTGTTTTGCTTCATATTCTTTAATAAGTTTATATTCTATGCTGTCGACAAGCGCTTGCCAGCTTGCTTCAATAAGGTTTTCTGATACACCAACAGTACTCCAGACGTTTTCTTTATCCTTTGATTCTATGATCACCCTTACTTTTGCAGCGGTTGCACTGCGGGGATTTATAACTCTTACCTTATAATCGAGAAGTTTCATGTCCTTTAAAACGGGATAAAACCTCTCCAATGCTTTTCGTAATGCAGTATCTAATGCATTTACAGGACCAGACCCTTCACTGGCAGTGAGTTCCTGTGTGTTATTCACATTTATTTTAACGGTAGCTTCCGTTATCGGTAAACCATTTTCTCTTTTTTCGACAATTACCCTGAAACCTTCAAGTTCAAAGAATGACTTATATTTTCCGGTTTTCTTTCGTACCAGTAATTCAAAGGAGGCTTCCGCTGATTCAAGTTGATATCCTTTGTTTTCAAGATTTTGCACTTCTTCGAGGATCGACCTTAAAAGAGCGGTATCGTGTGTTAAATTAAATTTTTCTGTTTTGGAAAGAATTGTAGCGCTTCCTGAAAGTTCAGAGATCAATATTTTTCTTTTGTTACCGACCGATTCAGGATTGATATGTTCGTAAGTAACCTTGTTTTTTTGAATTGCATTGATATGTAAACCGCCTTTATGCGCAAAAGCGCTTGACCCGACAAAAGGTTGATTTGTGCGAAACAACAAATTTGCGGTTTCGTAAACGTAGCGTGATATTTCCGTCAATTTCCTAAGGCCATCGTTATGTAAACAGTGATATTCCATTTTTAAAACCAGATTAGGGATTACGGAACAGAGATCAGCATTGCCACATCGCTCGCCAATGCCATTGATTGTTCCCTGTGCCTGCCTCACCCCTTTGTTTACAGCCATAATTGTATTTGCAATTGCAAGGTCACCATCGTTGTGGGCATGAATACCTAATATGCATTTATTGCTTTTTCTGACTTCTTCAACAATGGTTGCAATTTCGTCAGGCAAACTGCCACCATTGGTATCGCATAAAACTATTACGTCTGCGCCTGCGGAACAGGCTTCATTAATAACTTTCAACGCATACCCGCGGTTGCTTTTGAATCCGTCAAAAAAATGTTCCGCATCAAAAAAAACCTCACGATTCCTGGATTTAAGAAATGAGATAGTATCCGTTACCATTTTTACATTTTCGTCTAACGTAGTTTTTAAAACATCGGTGACCTGAAAATCCCAGCTTTTACCCACAATAGTCACTACAGGGGTTTCGGCAAATAGAAGGGCATTCACATTTTTATCTTCTTCTGTGCGCACCCCAACTTTTCTTGTGCTGCCAAAAGATGCGATTTTGGAATGTTTTAAAGATAAAGATTTTACTTCTTTAAAGTACGATTCGTCCTTCGGATTGGCAATGGGAAATCCGCCTTCTATAAAATCTATGCCTAATTCATCTAATTTGACGGTTATTGCTAATTTGTCCTGTAACGAGAAGGAGACCCCTTCTGCCTGGCTTCCATCACGTAACGTTGTATCGTATATAAAGATTCTATCCATAATTAGTGTTGTTGTTACAATTTTTATTGACAAAAAATACCCCCATTTTCTATAGCAAAAAAAGAAAAATGGGGGGAGGTTTTTAGTGTGCCGGTTGAGAAAACTAAATGATTAACTAAATAGAGCGATTAATTATGTAAATGCTTAATAAATATTTAATTGGCGATAATATGTTGCATAACTATAAGTTACAATGAGGTTAAATGGTATCAGTGATAAAATATATTGTCAAGTTTAAAAGGCTAACGAGGTTTCTCTCTACATTTTATATGTTGGTGTTCGTTTTCCGGCAAAGTTTTTTTTGTTTTTAAGCAAGGGTTTTGAAGAAAAGTTTGTTTTCTTAATTGACCAAACTATGGGTATTTTTTATAATAAGAACCTTTATTATGCTGGTCAAAAATGAATGCAAAAAACTACGGAGGAAAACACTTTGCACACTGAACAAAAACAAAAAAACAGCCATCCTATGCCTCATGGACATAGCGAACATACTGAAACAATCAGACAGACATATGATCGTATAAAACATGATACATCAGGCAAACCTGCAATTGAATATATGAAAAATATGAAAAATCAGTTAAGGCTTGTGTTTTGGGAGACGACTGTTGGTTGTAATCTTGAGTGTATACATTGCCGCAGACTGGATGTAAGTACTACTCTTGCAAAAGACGATATGTCTACAAAAGAAGCCTTTGAATTTGTTGATGCTATAGTGGAAACGGGCAACCCGATTTTGGTACTGAGTGGAGGAGAACCTCTCTTTCGGCCGGATATATTCGATATCGCAAAACATGCGGTAAGCAGAGGGTTGAGCGTGGCATTGGCTACAAATGGCACACTTGTTGAAGACGATGTGGCAAGAAAAATTGTTGATGCGGGCATTGCAAGGGTTTCTATCAGCTTTGATGGCGCAGACGAAAAGACGCACGACAATTTTCGAAAAATACCCGGTTCGTTCAAACGTTCAATGGAAGGTTTTAAAAGATTGAAGAATCTGGGCATGAGCATGCAAATAAATTGCACGATTGCCAAGCATAATGTTGAACAAATAGATGACCTTTACAAATTGGCCTTAGATCTAGGTGCTGATGCGCTGCATGTTTTTATGCTGGTGCCTGTCGGTTGCGGGGTTCAGATTGCGGACGATCAAATGCTTCACCCCGCCAAATACGAAGAAGTACTTAATCATTTCTATGATTTATCAAAAGAAGCAAAAATCCAGACGAAGGCTACCTGTGCGCCGCATTATTTTCGTATTATGAGAGAACGGGCAAAAGAGGAAGGGATTACAATATCTCCCCAAACCCATGGTATGGCTGCTATGACAAAGGGGTGTTTAGCGGGTACAGGTGTTTGTTTTGTTTCCCATAAAGGAGAGGTTTTTCCCTGCGGTTATTTGCCGGTCGAAGCGGGACATGTAAAGAAACAAAAATTTGCGGATATCTGGAAAAGCTCTCCGGTATTTGAAAAGCTGCGAAATCCGGATTTGTTAGAGGGCAAGTGCGGGGACTGTGAATACAAAAAAGTCTGTGAAGGGTGCAGGGCCCGTGCATTTTACGATACAGGAAACTATTTGGCGGAAGAACCCTACTGTATTTATCAACCGAAACTTACGCGTACAAACGAAGGTTAGGTTTTAACAGCCACTTCATTTTTAACGTGGTTTAATCCGAATATTTTATGCACTGCATTTAATGCCCGTTCGGCGTGAGCCTCATCTATTATGCAGGATATTTTTATTTCTGAGGTGCTAATCATCTGTATGTTAATTTTTTCTTCAGCAAGGATGCTGAACATCTTTTCCGCTACACCGCAATGGCTCCGCATACCTATCCCCACTACGGATAGTTTGGCGATTTTTTCATCGTATAAAACCTCTGTTGCCCAGAGGTCCTTTTTTATCTTTTCTGCGGTTTCCAGCGCGTTTTTCAAATCACTTCGCGGTACTGTAAATGTTACATCAGCGCGTCCTTCGACACTTGCGTTTTGAATGATCATGTCCACGTTAATATTTTTTTTCGCGATCTCGTGAAATATTTTTGCCGCCTGGCCGGGAACATCAGGAATAGATCTGATAGTAATTTTTGCGTCGTTTTTGCTGACGGTTGCACCGCTTACAACAATGTTTTCCATATCATCAATCTCCTTACATATCAATGTTCCTTCAGAGTTGTTAAAACTTGAGCGAACGTATAAAGGCACATTGTATTTTTTTGCAAATTCTATCGAGCGTGAGTGCATTACCTGGGCGCCCAGGCTCGCAAGCTCTAAAATTTCATCATACGAGATTTTATTGAGTTTTCTGGCATTTGGCACCTTTCTTGGGTCAGCGGTATAAATTCCATCCACATCCGTAAAAATATCACATCTGTCTGCATGCAGAATAGATGCGAGGGCGACTGCCGTAGTATCAGAACCACCTCTTCCCAGGGTGGTTATGTTTTCATTTGCGTCAATGCCCTGAAAACCCGCTACAATAACAATGGAGCCATTATCTAATTCCTTGCGGATTCGGTCGGCATTAATGTTGCGGATTCGCGCCTTCGTGTGAAAACTATCCGTAACGATACCCACCTGACCACCGGTAAATGATATTGCAGGATACCCAAGCGCATGAATCGCCATTGCCATGAGGGCAATAGAAACCTGTTCGCCCGTTGATAATAACATATCCATCTCGCGTGTAGAAGGTTTATCAGTAATTTCATTTGCAAGTTCAATAAGCTCGTCAGTTGTTTGTCCCCTCGCAGAAACAACAACAATCACTTTATTCCCGGCATCATATGTTTCTGTAATTCGCCTGGCAGCAGCCTTTATGCGTTCAGCATTAGCAACAGAAGTACCTCCAAATTTTTGAACAATTAGTCCCATGAGTCGCTCTTATGATAAAAATGTAATGGTGAATATAGTATTGCCCTGTAAAAACATCTTTTTTTTGTAATTAGAGACGCACGCCCGTGCGTCTCTACATTCTGATTGCGGCTTTGTGTGCTATGAATAACTAAAAGAAAATTTTTATCAAGATTATAAAAAGAGTTAAACAAAGTCAAATCATTTTTAACGATAATAATAGCCAATAGTTTAATTGAGAAAGAGTACCTTATCAGTAATTTCTTTACATTTTCTGGCAAAATATTTAATGACCCCTTCTGCAGTTGACCAATGACCAATGACCAATGTCGGGAGGCTAAGTTGAGGTTTTAATAATAATTTCAATCTTAATTTGCCGACAGTAAATTGCCGATTGCCGACTGTAAAGTTTATGGAGGTGTTCAACCGCAGTCTTGCTAAGCAGGCAAAAATCTTTTATAGTTATGCGCATGCTGATTCATATTAAGAATACAAGCAGAAAAAACCATGTAACCATTTTTCCCGGAGGCATGCCAAAATGAGCAATCAACCGAACAAAGTTATTTATTCCATGAACAGTGTGAGCAAATTTTATGAAAAAAAACCCGTATTAAAAGATATCTCGCTTTCCTATTTTTACGGCGCTAAGATTGGCGTGCTTGGTTTAAATGGTTCTGGAAAGAGTTCTCTTTTACGCATAATGGCAGGAGTAGACGAGAATTATAACGGACAGGTAACGCTTTCACAGGGATATACAGTAGGGTTTCTTGAACAGGAACCCTTGCTTGACGAAACAAAAACGGCGCGTCAAATTGTGGAAGAAGGCGTCCAGGAATTGGTAGATCTCCACAATGAATATAACCGTATAAACGAACAATTTGCGGAACCAATGTCAGGCGATGAAATGAATGCCTTGATAGAGCGGCAGGGGGCGGTTCAGGAAAAGATTGACGCGCTTAATGCATGGGACCTTGATTCCCGCCTTGAAATGGCAATGGATGCGCTACGTTGTCCTGAAGGAAGTACAACGGTAAAGGTTTTATCAGGTGGAGAAAAACGGCGTGTGGCGCTTTGCAGATTGCTCTTAAAAAAACCGGACATCCTGCTTTTGGATGAACCGACGAACCACCTCGATGCTGAAACGGTTGCCTGGCTGGAGCAACACTTGCTGAAATATGAAGGAACGGTGATTGCTGTGACGCACGACCGGTATTTTCTTGATAATGTCGCCGGCTGGATATTAGAACTTGACCGCGGATATGGTATACCATGGAAGGGCAACTACTCTTCATGGCTTGATCAAAAACAGAAAAGATTGCAACAGGAAGAAAAACAAGAGACGGAACGGCAAAAGACGTTGCAACGCGAGCTGGAATGGATCCGGATGAGTCCGAAGGGACGGCACGCAAAATCAAAGGCGCGCATCAATTCTTATGAATCATTGCTTGCGCAACAAACCGAGAAACAAATAAAAGAACTGGAGATTTACATCCCGCCAGGACCGAGATTGGGGAATTTAGTTATAGAAGCGGATAAGGTTTTCAAATCATACGGAGACCGTATTTTGATAGAGGGCATGACGTTTTCCCTGCCGCGTGGCGGAATTGTCGGCATCATTGGCCCTAACGGCGCCGGGAAGACTACTTTATTCCGGATGATTACCGGACAAGAAAAGCCGGATAACGGAACAATCAGGATAGGGGAGTCGGTAAAACTCGCATATGCAGACCAGAGCCGTGAAACCCTCGATCCGAATAAAACGATATGGGAGACAATTTCCGGCGGCAACGACATAATTCAAATCGGCAGCAGAGAGGTCAACTCACGCGCATATGTGGCAAGATTTAACTTTTCAGGTGCGGATCAGCAAAAACCGGTTAACGCTATTTCCGGAGGGGAAAGAAACAGGGTGCATCTTGCCTGCATGTTAAAAGAAGGCGCCAACGTCCTCCTGCTCGATGAACCAACAAATGATCTTGATGTAAATACCATGCGCGCCCTTGAGGATGCGTTGGAAAACTTTTCCGGCTGCGCTGTGGTGATAAGCCATGAGCGCTGGTTCCTTGACAGGATTGCCACCCACATTCTTGCTTTTGAGGGGGATAGCAAGGTTGTCTGGTTTGAGGGAAACTATACAGAATACGAAGAAGAGAGAAAAAGACGCATTGGCTCCGCCTCCGACCAGCCTCATCGCATCAAATACAGACACTTAACACGGGCGTAATACCAACAACTTTAATATGGGTAAACCAGAACCAAATTATCTTGATTTTATATACATTATGAATATAAAAGTTATTAAACAGTTATTATAAGCCTGATTCTTGCCAAACAACAGGAAAAGCATCGCGACAAAGGCAAACCTCGGGTGTGAAGATTTACAAAAAATCTGGAATACGCCCCTTGGCATTTATACCTTGATATCAAAATTTAAAGTGTCGCCAGGTTTAATTTCATATATCTTTTCGCGGAAACAAATTTTCGCTATTATGTCTCTTTCTTTGCTTGAGGTAATGGACAATGCCTCCGGTGTTATGTTGATGTCAAACCAGTTTCCCCTATATTTTATCTTTAACATGAGCCTTTGCAAACCTTCGGGAATTTTCGGATTCAGATGGAGCATCTCATTACAGAATTCTATACCTGTATAACACCGCTGGAGAATATCAACAGTCCCAGCCATTGCGCCCAGATGTATGCCTTCGTGTGTAGTGCCTCCCTGTATATCTGAGATATCGCTTTCCATTGCCTTATTAAAAATATTCCATGAACCCGTACGGTCTGACCTGGCAAGAACCCATGAGAGGACAATATTGCTGAGGGTAGAACCGTTAGAGCTCCGCTTAAGATAGTATTCTATGTTCTTTGGAATAATTTGTGGATCAAAAACGTATCCCATTTCTTTAAAAAGTCCGTGTAGTTCCTCTGAAGAAAAGAGATAAAAAAGCATGAGTACGTCCGCTTGCTTTGAAGCCTTATAGCGGTTGGTTGTATCTCCTTCTGCCTCGAGAATACGGTCAAGACGCTGTATATCTCCATATTTTTTGATATAACCCTCCCAGTCGAATTCAGCTAACTCATTGTATCCCTCGAACTGGCTGATGATGTCATCAACATGAAAGACAAGCCGCATTTTATGGATAATGTCCTGCCACTGGTCGATCTCGGTTTTCTCCAATCCAATTGTTTCCAGAAGGTCATACCTCCTTTTAGGGTTCAGCTTGTTGAGGGCTTTAATAGCAGTACGCAATACCCAGACGGTCATTACATTAGTATAGGCATTGTTATTCAGCCCAGGTTTTTCAGAGTCAGGATATTTATCATGATATTCGTCAGGCCCCATGACGCCGAGTATTTCGTAACGGTCTATTTCTCTGTTATAAGAGGTAAGGCTTGACAGAAATCTGGCGATTTCAAGAATCATTTCCGTGCCATATGTAGCCATAAATTCCATATCTTCTGTTGTTTCGAAGTACTGCCAGACGTTATACGCTATAGCTGCATTGACATGGCGCTGTAGGTGGGTGTTGTCCGGAAGCCAGCGGCCTGATTTGGGATTAAGATGAAGCTGTTGCGTTTCCTCCCTTCCGTCGCTTCCGCTTTGCCAGGGATAGAGTGAGCCTCTAAATCCCTCCTCTTGCGCTGCAAGACGAGACCTGTTTAACCGCCTGTATCTGTAAAGCAGCAGAGATCTGGTAAGCACTGGAATTCTCAGATTGAGATAGGGAAAGATAAACAATTCGTCCCAGAAAATATGCCCCCTGTATGCTTCTCCGTGCCAGCCTCTTGCAGGTACTCCTGTGTCCAGGTCAATCGAGTTTCTGGAAACGGTCTGCAACAGATGGAATATGTGCAGGCGGAGGATCATCTGCGTGCGATCGCTGTCCGCTACCTGGATGTCGCATCTGTACCAGAGATGGTTCCATTCCATAACATGGCTTTCAAATAATTCTTTGAAATTGCCGGTATGCCTGAGAGCCTCAACTGCATTCTGGGCAGATTCGGAAATGGCAAAGTCTTTAGATGTATAAAAAGAAACAATCTTTTCAATTGTCACAGGCTTATTATTCACTACCTCAATAAAAAATTCCTGAGCAATATAACCTGGCTCTTCAACAGTCTTTCTTTCAACCTCTGTCTGTTTACCTTCAAAATAAACACGGGTTCTTGCCGCCTCTGCCACACGGATATGAGATTGATTGGTCTCTACGAGCAGATAAATTATGTCATCATCGGATTTTCCGCTTTTCACAGGTGCAAGATGTTTGCTATTTAACTGCTTATAACGTTCAACTCCTGCATTGATAATAGTTCCGTCCAGGGCGGAGAGTATTTGAATACGCCCTGACCAATTCTCAGGTATGATTGTAAATTCAAGCGCTGCAAGATGCATATTTGCCATATGTACAAAACGTCGTTGAATCAATGTTGTCTCGCGATTTTGTCTATCTCTGAATCTCACTGTTCTTGAGAGAATGCCTTCCTTCATGTTGAGTTCCTGCCGGTAGGAAAGAATGTCAACGGTCATCAGATTAAACCAGTCGCCGCCTTCGTGCCGGAATTTCGTGAGTAACCAGTTTGGCATATTTACCAGGTCTTCATTTTCGACCACACGGCCTGCAATATCAGTTTTCAACCGGTTATAACCTCCTGCGAGGTGAGTGCCCGGATAATGAATCTCGTCCGCCTCAGCCTCCGGCGCTGCGCCACGTGTTGCGAAATATCCGTTTCCAAGTGTACAAAGGGCTTCTCTGAGGCTTTCCCTGGAAGGTTTAAAGTCTTCATATAAAAGCGTCCAGTTATTCATGACCACCTCCTAATGGAATAAGTTTCAAAAGGAATTTGCGTACCTCTTCCGGATGCTTAAGACTATAAGAAGCCGCAGTCTCATAGGGTTCGTCCCAGACAACAATTCCGATACCACGACCTTTGAGCGCCCTGAATGCGTCTTCATCTGTTACATCATCTCCTATATAAAAAGGCAGGACGTCGTCTCCGTCAAGCTTCAATGCGTTGAGCAAGGTAAGCAGAGCCTTTCCCTTGTGCCAGTCAATATCCGGCTGTAGTTCGAATATCTTTTTTCCGTATGCCTTTCTAAGTTCAGGATAGACGGAAGCCACTTTGTCCACAATCTGATTTACAAATTCGGCTTTCTCCGGAGTTACAAGGCGATAATGAATTGCAATGGCGAATTTTTTCCGTTCCACAAGAACGCCTTCTATGGAGCGGAGCTTTTCGGAAAGTTCCTTCTCTGCTTTATCGAGAACGGGCAGGAATTCTGCCCCTGCCTGACTCTTTATGTTTAATCCCTCTGGCCCTGCAATATCAAAACCATGGCTTCCGGCATAGACAAGTGAGTCTATTTTCACCTTATCCTGCACATCTTTGAGGTCGCGGCCGCTTATTATTCCTACCGTACAATTATTGGAAAGTTTTATCACAGCCTCCCGCATGTCTTCTGCCATAATCGCTTTGTCGGGTGTTTCAACTATAGGGGTTAGGGTTCCGTCGTAGTCAAGAAAAACGGCAATGCGTTTGCCCCTTGCCTGATTGGCAATATCATTAATGCTGTCCAGTGCGGAAGGCTGGCCATGAATTACTTCAATATCGTCCCTGACGCCGATTTCAGAGAGGTCTTCAACTACTACATCAGCTCCGTTTTCAAGCAGGGATTCTCTATCGCCTGTCCGCATCACACCAACCACGAGCCTGAATTTGCCGGCTTTTCCTGCCTGAACGCCAGAAATAGCATCTTCAATCACAACCGCACGTTCAGGTTTCACCTTGAGTTGTCTTGCTGCCTCAAGAAAAATATCCGGTGCAGGTTTACCTTTAATGCCAAGAACTTCAGAATCCAGTCCATCCACCCTGACGTCAAACAGAGATGAAAGATTTGTTGAATCAAGGATCATGGCGCAGTTTCTACTCGAGGATATTATGGCTGTTTTGCAGCCTTGTTTTTTCAAACTATGTATAAAATCTATTGTCGAATCATATACTTTCGCGCCATGTCCTCCGATGTATTTCAGGAAATATTCATTCTTTAATTTGCCCAGGCCGTGGATAGATTCTGTACCTGTCAAATCATCTGGTTGTCCTTCGGGCAGATTAACACCCCTTGAACGGAGGAAACTCCTCACGCCGTCAAAACGTGGTTTGCCATCAACATAAAGGCGGTAATCTGAGTCAATATCAAAAGGTTGAAAGGGCTTATTATGTCGGGCAGCATATTGGGAGAGAAATTCATCAAACATCTTCTTCCATGTATCTGCATGCACGCTTGCCGTATCGGTGACCACTCCGTCAAGATCAAAGATTACAGCATCAAAGTCTTCCATTGATATTGTGTGTGCCGGTTTTTTGTTAACCATCGAACCACCTCCGGGTAATTATAAATTATTACAGCTTTTTAAAATAATTCCATATGCTTCCTCTTTCGAAAACCTTATTTGTTTGACTATTGCTTTAAGTTTCCGGAACTTATTACTTTCCTTCGGATGCAAATGTTCCGGTTATTCTTTGCTGCCGGTATGATTGCAGGTGCCTAAGGCAGAATATCAATAGACCTTATCATTTCCCGGCAATTTGGACATAACGGGCAATGCCGTTCCTGGTAATGAGACCCTGTATAAATTCCCCTTTCTTCACAACCAACCTCCCTGTATCTTCCCGCAGCATCGATTCAAGGGCTTTTATTGCCTCCTCTTCGGCAGATATTTCCCATTGTTTTTTATGTTTCAGATAAACTTCTCCAACCATTGTGTCTTCGAAAGCGTTTTTAGGTATGCCTTTTATTTCTTTTAGAGTTATTATACCAAGATATTTTCCATCATCCACTACAGGGAAACCTCCATAGCCATATCTCAGGAAGTAGCTATTCACAATTTCATCGAGGCTAAGAGAAGGACTTACGGTAATCAGGTCCCTCGCCATTATATCTTTGACCTTAACACCAAAAAGTGATTCCTGAAGCGTTGACTGCTGATAACTTGCCTGGGCTGCCGTAAAGAGAAACCAACCAATAAGCATCAGCCACAGACCACCCGGCACTCCTGTAAAAAGAGAAAACAACCCGAAAAAGACAAAAAACAGGGCAATCTTCCTCCCGACGCCGGCTGCCTTTTGCGTCGCAGAAAAGAAGTTCTTATTCTTACTCCATAAAATGGCTCTCAAAACCCTTCCGCCATCCAAAGGGAAACCCGGAATGAGATTAAATATCCCAAGAATCAGATTAATCTGTGCCAGATATATAAAAAGCGCCTTCATGCTTCCTAATACGCCCATAGAAATAAAGTAAAACAAAGCGTACAAAAAAAAACTGGAAAGAGGCCCTGCAATAGCAATATTCAATTCAGCCCTTGGGTGGGGAGGTTCATTTTTCATCCTGGAAACTCCACCAAAGATAAAGAGTGTAATGCTTCCTATGGAAATTTTGTACCTCTTTGCCACAACGCAATGGGCCAGTTCGTGAAAGGCAACGGAGGCGAAAAGTAGAAGGGCTGCAAGGGCGCCTTTTATCCAGTAAGATGTCACAGGCAGGTCAGGAGCTGCCTTTGGAAAGTATAGAGTTGACAGAGACCATGTAATCAAACCGAATACGATAAACCACGTAAAATGCACTCTTATTGGAATACCCATTACCGTACCTATCTTCCAGGCCCCCTGTAGTGATCCGTTCATGTTTTTCTCCTTTCATCTGTTCTTAAATTATTCAACCCAAAATACGCTTACAGTATCTTTAATCTTTTCAATGTTAAATGCTATAGTAATTTTAACATCATGGCAACTATTCAGCGTAATATAAACTACTGAGGACGACGGACATCCTTCGTCTCTCATCCTTCGTCTCTCGTGCCTCGTCTCTCGCTCTCACGTTTTTCAAAAAACTAAAGTGTTACAAAATATTTTAACCGCTTGTCTTGTAAGCAATGTGCATGTGTATTATGCTTGCATTGAATTTTCTTTTGACCTATACTGATTTTTCTCAACAGCTTCGTTTTATTAATAAACACGGCAATAACGCCGTTATCAGCGGTATAGCGGCGACGTATGAATCGCCGTTACATATGGTTACAAAGGCGTCTTCTACTATTCGTGTTTATTGAAAAATGGAACCAATTTAGTCTTGTGAAAAACGTATTCTATGTTTATTTTAAGCCTTCTGAATTTTTCAAAAAGCTAAAATGTAGTAACATTTTAGCTTTTTGAAAAATTCACGGGATAGAAAAAATACCATGTAGCCCCGTTAGGGGCAGTCTGTTTGTAGCGCAATAAAATTCAATAGGATAAATAGCTCCGTAGGAGCGGCCTGTCCGTATTCAGATAGACCAGTATTTCAACAAGTAATACGATAATAAATGAGTATGCATCCCATGTTACGACAAAAAGAAATCAATAAAGGTGAGATTGTATCGATAAGGGGGAGTATTGTGGACGTTCGCTTTCCAGGAAGAGTCCCTCCTATTCATAATGAACTCAGGGGAGAATTGGGAAATGTAAAATACGTAATCGAAGTAGTGATTCATCTTGATCATGAAACTGTTCGTGGAATAGCGCTAACTCCCACAGGGGGATTATACCGGGGGTTTATATTGACCGACATGGAACAAACGTTAAGGGTACCCTTGGGAAAAGAATTACTTGGGAGAATGTTTAATGTTTTTGGTGAAACTATTGATAATGGAGAACCTCTTCGGGATGTTGTGTGGAAGTCCATATACCAGCCAACGATTTCACTGTCCAGCCGTTCCGTTTCTACAGAGATTTTCAGTACGGGAATTAAAGCAATCGATGTGCTTGCGCCTCTTGAGAGAGGAGGAAAAGCCGGGCTTTTCGGAGGCGCCGGGGTTGGAAAGACAGTGCTTATTACTGAAATAATTCATAAAGTCATGGGTATTTACGGTGGAATAAGCTTCTTTTGCGGTATAGGTGAACGGTGCCGTGAGGCTGAGGAACTTTTTCGGGAGATTAAAACTGCCGGGGTTTTGGATAATACGGTAATGCTCTTTGGGCAAATGAATGAACCGCCAGGCGCGAGATTTCGTATAGGGCATGCGGCGCTTCGAATGGCTGAATATTTTCGGGATGAAGAAAAACAGGATGTGCTGCTCCTGATAGATAATATTTTTCGTTTTATACAGGCAGGTTCCGAGGTGTCGGGGCTTTTGGGGCAATTGCCTTCCCGCGTAGGGTATCAGCCTACATTGGGAACTGAACTTTCAGAACTACAGGAACGAATTTGCAGCACCTCTTCGGGGTCAATTACTTCTGTTCAGGCAGTGTATGTGCCTGCGGATGATTTTACCGATCCTTCTGCCGTTCATACGTTTAGTCATTTATCTGCCACAATCGTGTTGTCGCGAAAAAGAGCAAGCGAGGGTCTTTATCCTGCAATTGACCCGTTGCAATCGGGGTCAAAGATGCTTATGCCGCATATTGTCGGGAAGAAACATTATCAGATTGCACGGGAAATTTTAAAAATATTGGCAAACTATGAAGAACTCAAAGATATTATCGCTATGCTGGGTCTGGAAGAACTTTCTCAGGAAGACAGAAGGACGGTATATCTTGCCAGAAGGCTTGAGCGATTTTTTACACAACCTTTTTTTACGACCGAGCAATTTACCGGGCATAAAGGAAAAACAGTCGGGATTGAGGATGCATTGGAAGGATGTGAACGGATTTTGAATGGAGAGTTCGATTCATTTCCGGAAAACGCACTTTACATGATTGGCGGAATTGATGAAGCAAAGAAACCATGAGATTAAAAGTACTGCTTCCTACTGAAATATTTATAAACGAAGAAGTTGAAAAGGTCGTTGCGGAAGCGGATAATGGATATTTCTGCTTACTGCCCCGCCATGTAGATTTTGTATCTGCTCTTGTTCCGGGGCTTTTAATATACGAGCAGGAAGGACGCGAAGTATTCCTTGCTATTGACGAAGGGATTCTCACAAAATGTGGCGCCGAGGTACTCGTTTCCACCAGAAATGCCGCTCGTGGCCCCGACCTTGGGAAATTGAAAGAAACGGTGGAAAATAAATTTAGTTCGGCAGATGAACGAAAGAAAATCGCTCACTCCGCTGTGGCAAAACTTGAGATTAATTTTGTACGGCAATTTATTGAACTTGGTGAAAGCAGACATGGTTGACCCTGCACAAAAGAAAGAGGATGATGTATTAAAAAAGTTTGTTGTGGAAGTAGGAAAAAAAGAATCGCGTAAAATAAAAGGCAGGAAAGAATCGAAGTCCAAATCGTTTTGGTTTGGCATGGGGATGTCGGGGATTATCGGCTGGTCTATAACTATTCCCACATTACTTGGCATAGCACTGGGTATCTGGATTGATAAAAAATGGCCATCGCCTATATCATGGACGCTTACGCTTCTCGGTGTTGGCATAGCAATTGGTTGCCTGAACGCGTGGCGCTGGATGAAAATGTACGGTAAAAATGATTAATGTGAACCTGGCTTTATTGTTAAATATACTTAGCACTGCCCGCATAGTGTGGGAATGAAACATTTGTTAAAAACGGTTGCGGCTCGTTCCTCACTTGATATCTAAGTAGAGACAGGTTTGAAACCTGTCTCTACCATGTAGTGCGACGAGGTTCGTCGCACTACAAATGACAATTTCCTGTTTCAAAAGACTAAAGTATTACGAAACAACGTAGTATTTGCAAGCTTGGTATATTAGCCCTGACAGGGTTCCAAACCCTGTCAGGGTTGTTTCTTCCATTTTCAAAGGAAATAATGACCATGATAAATGATATATTTACGTTTGCCACCGCACTTGCAGTTGGAATGGCGGTAGGTTTGCTGAATTTTGCCGGCATGTGGAGTACCATACATTATCTTCCAATAATAAAATACCCATCCGCACTGATTATGCTAAGTTATATTGTACGCATGGCAATTGTTCTGGTTACATTTTATTTCATCATGGATGGTCGCTGGGAACGATTACTTGTGTGTTTTGTGGGATTCTTTATTGTACGACGAGTATTGGTAAAACGTTTTCTTCCCGAAGGGTCCAAGATGAAGATGACATACCATTCAAAATAGTGGGTAATGCGTGAATATAAGTCCTGACAATATAATAGTCCTTCAAATTGGGCCGATTGCATTAAATGCAACCATCGTCTATACCTGGATTACCATGGCGGTGATTGTTGCGCTGTCATGGTTTGGCACGAGGAAATTGACGACAGAATGCAAGATATCCCGCTGGCAAAATCTTCTTGAAACGCTTGTATTAGGCATGAATAAACAGATTCGGGCAATCAGCAATCAGGAACCGGACAGGTTTTTGCCTATCGTGGGAACGTTATTTTTGTTCATTTCAGTGTCAGTCATTTTGAGTATTATTCCTGGGTATCAACCGCCCACCGGTTCCTTATCGACCACTGCAGCGCTTGCCATTTG
The DNA here is from genome assembly GCF_039794105.1 of Candidatus Kuenenia sp. Lineage (GTDB taxonomy): Bacteria > Planctomycetota > Brocadiia > Brocadiales > Brocadiaceae > Kuenenia. The sequence goes on along the minus strand of NZ_JBDIWA010000028.1, from coordinate 5,896 downwards.
TGTATTTGTGGCAGTGCAGTTTTACGGAATATCAAAACGCGGTTTTATAGGTTATTTGAAACATTACTTGAAACCCACGCCATTCATGTTGCCGTTCAATATTTTGGGGGAAGTATCCCGTACGATAGCGCTTGCAGTCAGGCTTTTTGGAAACGTTATGAGCGGGTCTGTTATCATCGCAATCCTGCTTTCGATTGCGCCTCTTTTTTTCCCCATTCTCATGCAGGCGTTGGGATTGCTGACAGGGTTAATACAGGCGTACATTTTCGCTATTCTTTCTATCGTTTATATCGCTTCTGCAACGCGTGTTTATGAAGAAAAAGAACAAACATTAGAAAAATATGGAAAAGGAAAGGAGTGAAACAGCATGGATAATGTTGGCCTGATTGGAATGGTTTCTATTATTGTCGCCGGTTTTACAATAGCGGTTGGTTCGATTGGCCCCGCGCTGGGAGAGGCTCGTGCGGCGGCTCAGGCTCTCAGTTCAATTGCACAACAGCCTGACGAGGCAAATACAATTACGAGGACGTTGTTTGTCAGCATGGCTATGATAGAATCCACTGCGATCTATTGTTTTGTTGTAGCTATGATTGTTATTTTTGCAAATCCTTTTTGGAATTATGTGATAACTAAAGCCGGGGGACAGTGATGCTTATTAATTGGTTCACCGTATTTGCCCAGATATTTAACTTCCTGCTTCTTGTTTTTCTCCTGAAGCATTTTCTTTATGGAAGGATTATTTCGGTTATGAATGCGAGAGAAGAAAAGATCACTTCCAAATTGCAGTCGGCGGAACAGAAGATGATTGATGCAGACAACGAAAGAGAACTTTATCTTCAAAAAAATAAGGAAAATGATGCAAGATGCGAAAAGCTCTTTACCAGCGCAAGTTTGGAAGCAGAAGCACAGAAAAAGGAACTTATTGAAAATGCGCGCAGGGAAGTTGAAGAATTGAAAGAACGATGGCATGAATCTTTGAAGGAAGAGAGAGAAACGTTTCTTGCAAATCTCCGAAAAAAAACGACAACGCAGATATATGCTATTCTGAGAAAAATATTGTCGGATCTTTCAAGCGCTGATCTTGAAAAAAATATGACAGATACCTTTCTTAAAAAAATCAGAAATCTTGGCAACGCAGAGAAAAACAAGATTAAAGACATTTTAAAACAATCACACTATCAGGCAGTGATAACCAGTATGTTTGAGATTCCTGCAGAACAGCAACAAATCATTACCACTGAAATCAGCAATGTCATGGGCGAAAAACTGGAAATTCAATATATATCTCCCCATGACCATATCTGTGGAATAGACTTCAAGGTAAAAAACTACAGGATCGGATGGAACCTCGATGATTACATTAAATTCCTTGAGGAAGAAGTGGATAAAACACTGGAAGAAGAATTAGCGAGGTAATCATAATTATGGCGACTACTGGAAATCTCCTGGAAACACAAATTAACAAGGCCTTTGATGCCCTCGGACAGATCTTGGAGAAAAAAGAATATCCACTGGAAATACGGGAAACAGGCACGGTTACCTACGTGGGAAAAGGAATTGCGCGGGTAAATGGCTTATGGAATGTTAAATCTGAAGAAATGGTGCTTCTTTCCGGCGGTCTTCCCGGCCTGGTATTCAACCTGGATCAGGGGGAAGCCGGGATCATTTTGCTCGACGAAGATGATGATATAAAAGCGGGAAGCGAAGTGCAGCGGACAGGCAAGGTCATAGATGTGCCTGTCGGCAAAATGCTGCTTGGGCGCGTGGTTGATGCAGTGGGAAGGCCATTGGATAATTATGGCCCTGTACGAACAACTCACCGTCAGATTATAGAGAGAGAGGCGCCGTCTATTGTCGACCGTTCTCCGGTAAATATACCGCTGCAAACAGGAATAAAGGTGATAGACGCATTGATCCCTATAGGAAGGGGGCAAAGAGAACTCATTCTTGGCGACCGCCAGACAGGAAAGACAACGATTGCTCTGGACACGATTATCAATCAAAAAGATAAGGGGGTTATTTGCGTTTACTGCGCAATAGGGCAAAGAAGTTCTTCCGTGGCAAAATTGATAGCGGATCTTCGGAAAAATGATGTATTGGATAATACAATTATCGTGGTTGCCGCCGGTGAATCGACTCCCGGAATGAAATATATCGCACCCTATGCCGCCACTGCCATGGCGGAATATTTCATGTATAAGGGAAAGGATGTGCTCATCGTGTACGATGATTTAACTAATCATGCACGGGCATACCGGGAACTATCCCTCCTGCTGAGAAGGCCGCCTGGCAGGGAAGCTTTTCCCGGCGATATTTTTTATATTCATTCCCGCCTGTTGGAAAGATCCACACACCTGAAAAAAGAGCTTGGAGGAGGGTCTTTGACCTCTTTGCCTATTATTGAGACGGAAGCGCAGAATATTTCGGCGTATATTCCGACAAATTTGATTTCTATCACTGACGGACAGATTTATCTATCTCCGGAACTTGCGCAGAAAGGGATTATGCCGGCTGTAAACGTAGGGAAGTCGGTATCCAGAGTCGGGGGCAAGGCACAATTTCCGTCTTACAGGATGGTAGCAAGTGATTTACGGCTTTCTTATTCTCAATTTGAGGAGCTGGAGAGGTTTGCGCGTTTCAGCACGCGGCTTGATGAATCAACCCGAAAAATTATTGAGCGTGGTAAACGTGTCCGCGAGATTCTCAAACAGCCGCAGTTTCAACCTGTGCCGGTTTCTGCGCAAATTGCTGTTTTAATGGCGGTAGTGGAAGGCGTATTGGATAAATCGCCCATAGAGCTTATTTCTGCAGCCGAATCTGCCATCAGTAAAGAAGTGACAGAAAAATTGCCTGATGTATGCAGTAAGATTGAAAAAGGTGAATCACTCGGCGACGAAGACCAGTATAAAATTGTCTCTCTGGCAAGAAATGTTATTGATGAAAAAGAAGAGGGGCATTTAGATGCTAACACTTGAACGGTTGAGGAGAAAAATTCAGAGCGCTGAAGATTTGCATGCCATAGTAAAAACGATGAAAACGCTTGCTGCGATAAATGTTCGCCATTATGAGGAAGCTGTTGAAGCGGTTTCCGGTTACTATCGAACCATTGAAATGGGCCTTCAGGTGGTTCTCCAAAAAGGAGAGGGAGAAGTTGTTTCAAAAATATCCGGAAAGGAAAAAACTGCAGGATGCGCCGTGGTATTCGGTTCTGACCATGGCCTTTGTGGCGGATTCAATAGCCAGATAGCATCATATGCGCTGGAAAGCATGTACGGTGAAAGCATTGCTCATGAACGATATGTTTTGCTCTGCATTGGAGTGCGGGCAGCAGATCTTATCGAAGAACGAGGGCATCCTGTTGAAGAAATATTCCCTGTGCCGGCATCCCATTCAGAGCTTGTAGATACCGGATACAAAATTGTAATGGCACTTAACAGTTTGGAAGAGAAGGGGAAAATCACAAAGGTTATTTTGTTTCACCATAAACTGTTATCTAGCGCTTCCAGCAAACCTCAAACAGCGCATCTCTTGCCGCTGGATCAGGAATGGTTGGATGCGTTATCTAGGAAAAAGTGGCCATCTCATATAATTCCCACATTTACAATGGAGAGGAGGAAACTTTTCTCAACGCTTGTTCGCCAGTATATTTTTGTTTTACTCTATCGGGCGCTTGCCGAGTCTATGGCAAGTGAAAACGCAAGCCGGCTTTCTTCCATGCAAACTGCAGAAAAAAATATAAAAGAAACGATAGAAGAGTTGAATATGTCCTATCGTCATCAGTATCAAACCTCTATCACTGAAGAACTTCTTGATATAGTAGCGGGCTTTGAAGCATTGCAATCGGAAGGGAAACAATTTTGATTCATTTCTTTTTGTAACATGGGGGAATGATTCGGTAAGCCAAAAATCAGTCTTTTGCCGGAAAATAATCCTCCAGATCGACCCATTCCCTTTCAACGGTAAATTTGCAATCGATAAATTCCAGAGGATTGCAAAGGGTGGTTATCTGCGGATCATTTATCATTTTCCAGGTAAGTCTTTCATGGGGAAAAGATACAGGTATCCATGCCACTGTGATATGCACATGGGGAAGAATCCTTGTATGTTCCTGCACATTTGCGGTGGTTGCAAGTATGTTGCCCTCTCTCACCATATCTCCTGTACTAAGGCCATTCACTGGAATGGTATGTCCATATACAGTGAAAAGCGCATGCCCGCGCTCGTCGTAGGTATTGTGGTGCACATAGATAGATTTGCCCAGAAAATCATCGTGGATATGCGCTACCCTTCCATCATAGAGCGCCGGGATCTTTGTTTTATAGTCAATAGTACGTATGCCTCCCGTTGTATCCCGGTAAAAACAGAAATCAACTCCTTCGTGAGGAGAGCGGCGAATACCTGTATCGGACCACCATTTACGAAGATCGTTAAACAGCATGCCTGGGTAAAAAACCCAATTTTCAAACCCTGACCGGCCAAAATCATTTTGTTTTATAATAAATTGATGGAATCGCGATTTTTCAATAATCATAATGCGGTCTGGAAATGTCGTGCGGGAGAAGTAATCGGGAGCTGCTTTATTAGTACCTTTTTGCAGTCGGCAATCTACAATCTACAATCTACAATCTACAGTCGGCAGTCGGCAAATTGCCGATTAAGGATTGCCGATTGAAGATTGAAGACTGAGGACTGAGGACTGTTTCGTGCTTGTTTGATTCTGGTTATGCCAGCTTAGGGAGACGAGTCAATTTTTCCTCATTGGAAGAAAGCTTCAATCCTTTTGATAATCCCGGAAAGATGCCTGTTGCCTTTAAGTCTTTCCCGTAATCGTTTTCTCTCCATGCTTACCGTGCTATAGCCAATCCCCATCATTTCTCCAATCTCCGTTCCGCTTAGCCCGCCAAGACGGTACAATAAGTCCATGGCTATTTGCCGTATTACACCCCGTTCATTCTTTATTTCATCAAAACTTTTCTTTGTCTCTTTGCAGAGCGCTTTAATGATGGTCTCTTTTCTGATATAGTTTTTTAACCGCCGTGCAGGTAAAATCTCACGTGATCTCAGCGGCAAATATTTATCTCTCACCCTGTTGATAAACGCGGTACTCCCCAGTATGTTTCCTCCAACAACCATATCTTTTATTTCAATACCTGCCGGCAAATCACTGCAAATAGCCTCCCAATACAATTGCCGTCCTTTTTTGTTGTCCCCTCCATACGGCGCAAGTACCCCGGCATACGCTACAATGCCATTTCTTTTGGTAGGATCGATAGTGCCTAAAAGGCTGCTCCACGCATAGTTCTTCAAATAATTTCTCTTTTCCGATAGCGGCAGTTTTTTCCCCAGCCTTGTATTGACAGGGTTTAAATGAATATATCGGGACACAATATCCAAATACTCTTTCTTTTCCAGGAGAATGCTCTTGTATCTCCCCTGATACAAATGGCCTGTCCTTTTGTATCTTTTATTGTAATATGCGGTGTAGGTGATGTTAATCCATTTCATAAATTCACTGAGATTGGCGAGGGGTGTTTCTAAAAGCAGATGGAAATGATTCTCCATGAGAACGTAACCATGCAGGAGGGTAGTATAGGTTTTCAGGCCGTCATTCAACAACTCAAGAAACTGTTTCTTATCCTGGTCATCCCTGAATATTGCCTTACGCTTGTCACCCTGGCAGGTCACAAGATATAATGCATTTTTATATTGTATGCGTAATGGTCTTGCCATGCGGGTATCATATCAGATACAAGTTATTTGTCAATCGTTAACAGGCTGTCCGAGAATGTGATCAGCAATGAAAATAAAACGCAAAGAAAATTGTGTGTAAATCAAAAGCAATCTATAAACAAATCAGGAAAAGGTTAAAATTTTTCCATCTAAATCATAATTTTGT
>NZ_JBDIWA010000027.1:0-47987 GCF_039794105.1 Candidatus Kuenenia sp. | reverse complement strand
TGGAAGAAAATTTCCAAGAAATATTCAACCACGCAAAAAAATATTTGCTTTCCCTTATAAACCAATTTCTTAACTTAATGACATTGGTTTGCAACCTGAACCAAACGTTTTATACTTTCAATCCAGCCTCCTATTAGCAGAACAACTGACAAATAAATTCCAGATTCCAAACAGGGATTTTGTGATTTGGGCATTGGAATTTTACCGCAATACATGGCCCCATTATACGCATAAACTCATAGGTTCAGGTTACAAACCTGAACCCGCCGGGAGTCGTGTAATGTTTACGCTGAATAGTTACCAATACGAAGCACTAAATACGAAAGATGCGCTTGTTTAGCATTTCCAATCATTTTGTCATTAGAATTTGTTTCGTATTTCGTGCTTGTTTAGTTCTGGCTATGCCAGCTTAGGTGTGAACATGAGCATTCATCTGCTTATGTAAAGAATAGGGGTTACGCGAGGTCGTTAAGAATTTTTATGCCCTTTTCAATGGTTTCTTCTGTAGCGGCGTACGAAATGCGGAAATGTGTGTGGCGTTCAGAAAATACGCTGCCTGGAATGATTAACAGATTGTTCTTGATGGCGGCCATAACAAATTCTTCATCGGTCCCCCAGGGAACCTGCGGGAAGAAGTAAAAAGCCCCTTCGGGTTTTATGATCCGGAACTTGTCTTTCAGCCCTTCGTACATCATGTCCCTCTTCTTCCTGTAATCCGCGATATATTTGCTCAGATCAAATCCCCATGACCGGAACACTGCGTATTGTGAAAAGGAAGGGGCGCATACAAATGTGTATTGTTGAAGTTTTATCATTTCCTTTATGATCGCTTCCGGGCCTGCTGCGTAACCCAAACGCCAACCGGTCATGGCAAAGGATTTGGAGAATCCGTCAAGTATAAGCGTTTTATTATAATACTTTCCTATACTCTCAAATTCGTTGTTATAGTCGTAGTCATGATATATCTCGTCGGAAATTACCAGCAGGTTATGTTTTTTTGCCAGTTCTGCGATATCTTTTAACTCATGCGGCGTATTCATCACCCCCGTGGGATTGGCAGGACTGTTGATGACGATTATTTTGGTTTTTTTTGTGATATGCGGCTCAATACGTTCCGCGGATAATTTGAAGTCGGGATATGTATCAACAAACACTGATTTTCCGCCGCAAAAATTCACCATGTGTTTGTAAATAACAAAAGCGGGGTCAGGAATTATTACCTCGTCTTCATTATCTACCAGCGCCATAATCGCTAAGGTTAATGCACCTGAAACTCCTGAAGTGACCATAATATCTTCCGCAGCCACCTCTCGGTCTTTTTTAAGGCGGTCCATCAGCACATTGCGAAGTTCTGGTATACCTTGCGTTAATGTGTATTTGTTTGCGCCTTCATTTATGGACTTAATCGCTTCTTCTTTGATCTCTCCGGGAACATCAAAGTCCGGCTGGCCTATGCTGAGGTTTACCGGACTTTTCATTTTTTGTGCAAGGTCAAAGACCTTTCTGATGCCGGAGGAGTCTATATTAGACATCCTGCTGGCAATCATTTTTTCGCCTTTCCTGCCTTTTCTGCTTTTCCTGCTTCTGCCGGTTCAACTTTCTTTGGGGCCTTGCCTTTTCGCTTTAATTTTTCCACTTTTACCTTGGGGAGACCAAAAACAGAGGTATCCTGATCCCAGCGATTCTCTGCCTTAAGTATTGCGATACGTTCTACCTTTCTATACACATTTCTCGGCCTCGAAAGTTTTCCCTTTGGTTTTAAACTCTTATCAATGCTCATACTTCTCCTCCTTATTTTATCTCATACGTACGGGATAACATCCCGAAAACTGTTTTTTATTTTGATATTCGAAATTGGCGACGTCCCTTTGGGTTTTCGTTAAGTCGGCGCTGTTCAAATCGTCAAATTCTCCCACACAAACAAAAAGCTCTTTTCCCGTGTTGACAACAAAAGAGCTATAACCTAATGATTCCTGCAACATACCTGCTATTTCTTTGGCGCGTTGCACATTTGTCTTTGAATTTTTATAGGAAATCACGCGTATCGTCCACCGGTCCTTTATTATCGCATTATCCTGGATAACGAGTTTCGCATCGCTGCCTGATTTCTTTTCAATTTTCGAAGCAGTATCCTTTGCCGTCTTCTCTTTCGGCGCGTCAATGGGCTTTAACTGGCCAATGCCTCCAGGTTGAGTTTTCTTCGGCTCTATTGTTTCCAGCCACTCTTCCGCCTGGTTGGTTATTCCCTTATTGTACCCCGCCTTGTGTCCCACAAAGAAACAGGCAACGGAGAGAAAAGTAGCCGCAATGGCGCCAATGATAAGCGTTTCCTGCCGTAATACCACCTCGTCTTTACGTAGTACCACCTCATCTCTCAAAGGAGCAGGCGGCGTAGCAATTGTTTGCTTTGAAGGAATGGGTTCTGGCGTAATAGGACCAGGCGTTGCATGCCTTTTCTCCGTCTTTTTTTCAATCGAAAGCGCTTCCGTACTTGTATTTTTAATCCATTGTAAAGGGTCAGATGTTCCTGATTTTCCCCTCATTTCTGAAGAAGCGGATGCAGATGGTGGATTAGTGGTTAAGCCTTTAGATTCCGGCTTTTCATTCTGCGTAACCGGAGTTCCAACTTCTTGCTGCGGTGTTTTTTCTGCAGCCTCTGCATTTAGTTGTGGTTCTTCTTTTTGAACACCGTCTTTTTCCTGAGGTTTTTTAAACAATTCAAAAAAAACTTTAGAATCACTTCCTTTAACCATAATTCATCACCCCTTTATGCGGGATCTCTAAAAAAAATATGAGGTTAATTACCACATCATTAAAATGAAAAAGTGATTCAATTACGCAGGTTTGTCCCCGAACGACCATCAACACAGTAAATAATTAAACGCCGCAAACCCTGACTTCCTTAATACATAACGTTAGCGTTAAAAAACACGTTTTAGCGAGTTTATAAAAAATGCAGAATAAAGTCAAGTGATTCCATCATTATAACAGAATACGTTGACTCTTATATAAAGTTTGTTATACTGGCAGCTTAAAATTCCTTTTATCCGGAAAATTACATCAGGGATAACCTTGGTTTTCCATAAATTTTTCTCTAAATGGTTAAGATAAAAAAGTGTCGTCAACGGTAAAAGAAAAAATAGAACAACTCCGCGGTATTATACGGTATCACGACCATAAGTATTATGTGGAAAATAATCCTGAGATTTCTGATTATGAATATGATCAACTGCTCAGGGAGTTACAGAACCTTGAGAGCGCACATCCTGAATTCATAACGCCGGATTCCCCTACCCAAAGAGTCGCAGACCAACCAATCAGTCAGTTTCCCACCGTGGAACATAAGAAACCAATGTTGAGCATCGATAACACCTATTCAAATGAGGAGTTGAAGGAGTTTGATCAAAGAATAAAACGCATGGCCGGCATCGATACCAATACAGATATTGAATATGTCGTTGAATTAAAAATTGACGGGATAGCTATTACACTCTGGTATGAGAACGGATTATTAGTACGGGGCGCCACCCGCGGTGATGGTTTCCGGGGGGACGACGTCACTGCAAACCTCAAAACAATCCGGCAGATCCCCTTAAAACTTTCCGTATCGGGCGCGCAGTATAAAATACCGCCGGTTGTGGAAATAAGGGGAGAAATTTATTTGCCAAATAAAGAGTTCCAGCGGATAAATGAAGAAAGGGAAGAAAAAGGAGAGATTCAGTTCGCAAATCCCAGAAATGCGGCGGCAGGGTCATTAAAGCTTTTAGACCCCCGTATTACCGCGAAAAGGCGACTCAAAATGTTTGCCTATGTTATAGGATATGTTGAAGGAATGGAATTGGAGTCGCATGTACAGGGTCTTGATTTTATCAAAGCGATAGGGCTTCCGGTAAACCCGTACACGCAATTATGCAAAAATATCGATGAGGTGGTGCGGTATTGCAACGAATGGGATAAACGACGCGGAATCCTTGACTATATGGTGGACGGTATGGTCATAAAGGTGAATTCCCTTGCACTTCAGGAGCAATTAGGGGCGACAAGCAAGGCGCCCCGCTGGATGATATCATTTAAATTTCAGCCTGAGCAGGCGATAACAAGGATTGAGGAAATTGTTGTTCAGGTAGGAAAAACAGGCACGCTCACGCCTGTAGCCAATCTTACGCCGGTATTGCTCGCGGGTACGACGGTAAGCCGCGCTTCACTTCATAATTTTGACGAAGTAAAGAGAAAAGACGTCAGGGTGGGGGATCATGTTGTTGTACAAAAAGCTGGAGAAATTATTCCGCAAGTCGTAAAAGTACTGGAAGAAAAACGAAGCGGACGGGAAAAGGTTTTTGTTGAACCTGCCTGCTGTCCTGTATGTAAAGGCCCTGTACACCGGGATAACAGTGAAGTATATTTGCGCTGCCACAACCCGTTGTGCACGGCGCAGACGAAAAGGCGCATCCAATACTTTGCGGGCAGAGACGCAATGGATATCGAAGGGCTTGGCCCCGCCATTATCGAACAATTGGTGGATAAAGGTCTCGTGGAGGATTATTCGGACATTTTTTCTCTACAGTATGATGACCTTGTTAATCTTGAGCGCATGGGGAAAAAATCCTCATCCAATCTGATAAGTGCGATTGAAAATAGCCGTGGACGTGACCTCGACCGTCTGATTTGCGCTTTGGGCATACACAACGTTGGTTTGCACACCGCGGAAGTGTTATCGTATCATTTTGATTCTCTCGGGAAACTGTCAAATGCAACCGCAGATGAACTGGAAAAGATACATGAGATAGGACCCGTTGTAGCACAAAGCATTGTTGAATTTTTTCAAAACAAACATACGCAGGAAATTATAAAAAAGCTTCTTGCAAAAGGAGTAAACACCGGAAAACTGGCGTCAGATATGCCACGGAAAAGCAGTAAAGTAGCGGGAAAATCTTTTGTAATAACCGGCAAACTGCAAAAATATTCCCGCAGCGATGCGGAAAAACTTATCAAGCGCCTCGGGGGGAGGGTTTCGTCTGCCGTGAGCAGGAAGACAAATTATCTCATTGCCGGAGAAGACCCCGGTTCAAAGCTGGACAAGGCGAAAGAACTTGGCGTGGTTATTCTTGACGAAGAGGCATTTGATTTGTTGGTAGGGTAATTCAGCAGTCGGCAGTCGGCAAATTGCAGATTGAGGACTGCGGATTGTATAAATGGTTCAATGGTAATAAGGATTTGATAATCTTAATTTCAAAAGGGATAACCTAAATGGAAAAAATGATAAAAAACGCATTAAAACTGGCAAAAGCGGACTACGCTGAGGTTCGTGTCCATGAAGGGGTCAGTACGGGTATCACTTATGTAGGGAAAGAGCTTGAAGGTATCGGTGAAAAAAGCTCTTTTGGCGGATGCGTAAGGGCGTTGGTAAACGGCGGCTGGGGTTTTGTGGCCTTTAACGATATAGAACATCTTCCGAAATACATTGAAATGGCCTGTGAACAGGCAAAATTCGTTGGAAAGAATAAAAGCCAGCTTGCCCCCATACCCATAATAAACGATCATACAAAGACGACAGTTGTCAATGACCCGGCGGAAATATCCTTGAAAGAAAAACAGTCGCTTTGCGACAAATACAACACGATCATTCTTTCTTCAAAACAAATACAGACGTCCAATGTCCGGTATCTGGATTCACGCGGCACAGTATTTTTCTCCAATACCGAAGGGTGCTTTATAGCGCAGGAAACGATTTTTTGTGGCATCTCTCTGCTCGCTATGGCAAGGGATGGCATGAACGTCCAGCAGGCATATCATTCCGTAGGGGACTTGCGCGGGTATAATAACGTATTAAATATGGAACAGGAATGTGAGAAGGTTGCAAAACGCGCGGTTGACCAGCTTTCGGCAAAACCGGTGAATGGCGGCAAATATACGGTCATCATTGATCCCAAGCTGTGCGGTGTATTTGTCCATGAAGCGTTTGGACATCTCAGCGAGGCGGATTTTGTTTATGAAAACGCTCAATTGCGGGAGATCATGGTTCTTGGGAAGCGTTTTGGCTCTGACGCCTTGTCGATTGTTGATGATGGTACTTTAGTCGGTGAAGCCGGATACAACAAGTATGACAGCGAGGGGACTCCAACGCAAAAAACCTATCTTATTAAAAATGGTATATTAACCAACAGGCTTCATTCGCGGGAAACGGCAGCAAAGATGGATGAAAAGCCTACGGGCAATGCACGCTCCATCAGTTATGGCAATGAACCCATTGTCCGTATGACGAATACCTTTATGGAACAACGTAATGATACCTTCGAAAAAATGTTATCAGAAGTTGATGATGGTATTTACGCAATCGGCGCCTTAGGGGGACAAACCAACATGGAGATGTTTACCTTTAGCGCGGAAGAGGCGTACATGATACGCAACGGACAGTTGAAGGAAAAAGTACGCGATGTCGTTCTTACCGGAAACGTATTTGAGACACTCATGAATATTGATGCCATTGGAAACGATCTTGAAATTTATGGGGGTATGGGAGGGTGTGGCAAGGGAGGTCAATCGCCTTTACGCGTCAGCGACGGCGGGCCTCATGTGCGAATACGAAATGTCGTTATTGGAGGAAGATGAATGGATATAATGGAACTCCTCGCTTTTGCAACTAAAGAAGGCGCATCGGATGTGCATATAAGTTCCGGTGAACCGCCCATGATCCGTATCCATGGTGATATGAGGAAAATTGACATGCCGCCATTGATGAGGGAAGATGTGCATACGCTTTTGTATAATATCCTTAATGACCAGCAACGCAAGGTATATGAGGAACATTATGAATTGGATTTTGCCATTGCAATAACGGGCGTCGGACGTTTCAGGGTGAACGCATTTCTGCAGAACAGGGGCGAGTCTATTGTGTTCAGAACCATTCCAGAAAAAATCCCGCTTCTGGAACAACTTAATATGCCCGCGATTGTGGCAGAATTAACGAAAAAGGAGAAGGGACTCATCCTCTTAACAGGGCCTACCGGCAGCGGAAAATCAACCACGCTGGCGGCTATGTTAGACCTCATTAACCGGGAATATAAATGTCATATCCTTACCATTGAAGACCCCATAGAATTTGTCCATAAGTCCAAAAACAGCCTAGTTAATCAAAGGGAACTGGGCTCAAATACCCATAGTTTCGCCAACGCCTTGAGATCGGCGCTTCGCGAAGACCCTGATGTTATTCTGGTGGGAGAAATGAGAGACCTTGAGACCATATCACTGGCGCTCACCGCCGCAGAAACCGGCCATCTCGTACTTGCCACGTTGCATACTTCCAGTGCGCCGAAAACGGTTGACAGGATAATAGACGTATTTCCCGCGGAACAACAACAGCAAATCCGCACCATGCTGTCTGAGTCGCTTCAGGCGGTAATTGCCCAGCAACTGATCAAGAGAACGGAAGGGGTTGGGCGTATCGCAGCGTTAGAAATTATGATCGGCACCCCTGCCGTAAGAAATTTGATCAGGGAGAATAAGATTGCCCAAATACCTTCGGCATTGCAAACCGGACGCCAGCACGGTATGCAGACAATGGATCAGGCGCTGTTGGATTTGTGCAGAAACGGCCTTGTTTCCAAAGAATCAATCAGGAATTTTGTAAGCACCCCCTCTGTCCTGGACGGCATAAAGTAAATTCTCAGGGAGATCTTCCATGGAAATAAAAGATTTATTACAAGAAATGGTGCGTTTGGACGCTTCTGATATTTACATTACCGTTGGGCTGCCCCCTGTGTTCAGGAAGGAAGGGAACAACATTCCCGCCGGTCAGGAAATGGTAACGGGCGATGACACTCGCACCCTTGCCGAATCTATAATGAGCGAAAAACAAAGGGCAGATTTTTACGAACAGATGGAAATGAATTTAGCCCTGTATTATCCGGAGCTTGGACGTTTCAGGGTAAACATTTTTTTTCAGCAAAGGAATGTCGGCCTTGTCGTCCGGCAGATAAAGATAAACATTCAGTCTGTTGACGATTTACGGCTACCCCAGGTGTTCAAAGACATTGCCATGACAAAACGGGGGCTTGTGCTGGTAGTTGGCGCAACCGGTTCAGGGAAATCAACCACACTGGCGGCGATGATTGATCACCGGAATGAGAATAATTCAGGCCACATAATTACGGTAGAAGACCCCATTGAGTTTGTGCACCGACATAAAAAGTCTGTTATCACACAAAGAGAAATCGGACTGGACAGCTTGTCGTTTCACAATGCACTAAAAAATACCTTGCGCCAGGCGCCGGACGTCATCCTGGTGGGAGAAATCCGCGATACCGAAACAATGGAGTCTGCCATTACCTTTGCGGAAACGGGCCATCTTTGCCTGGGAACACTCCACGCAAACAACGCAAACCAGGCGATTGAAAGGATTATAAACTTCTTTCCTCCGGAACGGCATGAACAAATATACATGCTCCTCTCGCTGAATCTGCGGGCAATAATCTCGCAAAGATTAATTCCCGCAAAAGATGGAAAGCGGTCAGGCGCCTTTGAAGTATTGCTTGATACTCCAAGGATAAAGGATCTTATCTTAAAAAAGGAAATAGGGTTATTGAAGGAAACAATGGCAAAAGGGAATCAGGAAGGGATGATGACCCTGGACCAGTCCTTATTTCATCTTTTAAAAAAGGGGGAAATAACTTACGAAAACGCTATTGCCTACGCCGATAGCGCGAATGATCTGCGTCTGCGTATAAAGGTGGAAGGGATTGAAGGTGAGAAAGAAGAAGGGCAGGCTGCACGTTTTAAATTAAAGTAAAAAATTTTTTCAACTTAATCGAGGTATATGCATGAAAAATGAAAAACCAAATTATTGCAATCCAGGGCTTCTTTTGTTGAGTTGAATTTTCTTCCATCTAAGCAACTGCTAATTTCTCTTCATTTTGAATAATTATCTTGAGATTTTTGCTTTTTGGTGGTATGGGCAATCCCTTTTCTTTTAGTAAACTAATATGTTCTTTCATTCCCCATTTTGCTTTATAAATGCAATCCTCTATAGAATGGCCAATGCCACTAAAACCTTCTAAATCTTCTGAATAAAATCCAAAATAGTCAGGTTCTTCAGTTGCCTCTATTATTAATGAATATTCTAAATCAATCATTATTTGCCTCCTGGTATTTCTTTTTTATTCCTGCTGATTTTAGTATAGCATGACAGGTACCTTTTGGAACTACTTTTGAACCATGATAGTCTACACGAATTAATTTGTTCCATCCAGCTTTTCCATAATATCTTATAGCCCCTTTTTCTTTTATAATGTTGAATCCTTCTTTTTCAGGAAGTTAACAAGTTCGCTAAATTTCACTGTTTATCCTGTATATTAATTTTTCATAACGCCTGCCCATAACGGGCGGCAAAAAGTGGAGCGCAGCGCAGCTTTTTGACGTCCCAGTTGATGGCATTGTTATACGTTTCTCACTATTTTAGCCAAATTGTATAGTCTAGCTTTCCAAGATAGTTGGAAATATTAGCAATTGCGATAGCTTGACCAACGCTTGTAAGCTCTACCCGAAAAAGATTCTCAGTATTGAATTGATCTAGTAGCTTAGCGAAGGATGGCGCCTGTTGAGTAACGGCCACTTTAAAGTTTACTCCCTCAGCCGGCGCAAGATACTTATAAGGCTCTTTTACCAAAGCTTCATAAATGTCACCGCCAACAAGGTTGTTTATTGAAGCAGCACCAGCATATTGTATGTGTTGCCACTGAGATGATGATAGCCCAAACCCTGGCGAAGAAAACGCGAGTGCTCGTTGTCCGTAAGGATCTAGGCCAGCGATGCTTGGCAAATTCTGAACTACAACCGACTTTACAAAGTGCACAAAAGACAACAACCCTATCTGTGAGCTAGTTAAACGAGGCACTACCTGTACGGCCTCAGACAGGACTATATCTTTGTATTCATTAGTTTTACGAGCAACCCTCTCCGAAATGAGCGTGGATAAAATATTTGGATTAGCCGCTTGTCCCTTCCGTGCGCTTGCTTGCACCGCGTCGTTGATCGCTGCTTGAACATCTGGTTCACGGAACTTTTCTAGAACAATTGAGGCCGCGTCATTCGCGAGACGACTTTCAAGCAAACTTGCAAAGCTTTTTACATGTTCTTCTGCTGTTCGGCGTGCTTCGTTCCGTAACTGCGGAAAATTTTCACGAAGAAGTAGCACGCATATTTCTTTGACTTCAGCAACCGTTAATCCATGGTAGTGAACATCGCGCCCAGCCTGAATTGCAGTTGAGCTATTGTCTGCTGTCTGGTCTTGTTTCTTGTCACCTATCATTCAGTCTTTCCCTGATTTTGTGATATGGACATCTCGGCCAGCTTGGATGCCTTCCGCGTGACCGGAAACATTTTGCATCTGATTTGGATGTGTTTCTTTTTTCTTTATAAAAAGAGAAGCAAGAAATGCTGCTAATGATGCGATAGCAGCCACTACTGAATCGAAGCCAGGTGAATAGACAACCCAAATGCTTGCAAGCAGGAAAGCAAGAAAAGCAATTAATTTCGCTGCGAATGCCATAGTACTCCTACGTATAACAATGATTCTACAGTCTGTATAAAACGGCAAATACAGACTGTTTCAGTATATATAAGAAGTTGCCGTATCTTCTTATAACGCATTGTAACTTATATCTTATAAAGCTTTTGTGTATTTTTCTGCTTTTGTTCATTCCGGTTTATACAGTCTGTATAAACCAACCTACAACCTATCGACTGGACTTCGGACACCGTGACCTCCTTTGCTCAAAACATGGGTGTAGATCATCGTTTTTACACCGTGATGGTTAAGGAGTTCCCAGACGGTTTGAATATTTGATTTTAAGCAAATATCAATCTTTCCCCCTTAGGCGCAGGTATGGGATCGCCAAACTCCTTAGCGGTATCAATCCATAATTGAATTGCCTCTTTAGCATTTTTTAATGCTTTTTCATGAGTCTCTCCATGAGCTATACAGCCAGGAAGTTCAGGCACTTCTGCTATAAACGCATTGTCTTCATTACTCCAGTAAATAATAATTTCGTATCTATACATCAATAGTCCCTCCGAGTTTATATTTCACTATAACTTTTCTTACCTGTTTAACCTGATAAGGCTATGCCTTATTACTCTCACGCTGAAGATTAATTTTTTCTATAACAGATTTCTTTCTGAACATGTGATGGCCGCCTTTAACCCTCATGTCGAAACCCATATGTTTCAGCAGGCTGCATAAATCTTCAAATTTAATATTTGCATCCGATGTTCCACAAAGAATCTTAAGCAAGAGCTTTTCATGTTTATCCATTGATTCATTTTGCCATTGATGTGGTGGTTATTTTATTATTTTTTATTCCTAACGCCTAAGCGCACCTGTCGCTATGGAGCGCAGCGGAATAGGGGTCAGGTGGAGTGTCTTGTTAGACTATTATTTTGTTTTACTTTGTTGTAAAATCACTAACAAGATAGTTGCTAAGAGTTTTCAATAATCGTTTATAACGTTTGGATGAAATTACACCAATACAACCCAATATACGACTACGGGGTAGTACCGCTAAAAAACCAAGTCTGATTAAAGACTCTGATAGCAATCCACTTAACTTGAAATCCTCATCTCCAGGAGAAATAATTTCATCAAATCCTTTGACGTATTGGTATAATTGTGTGCTTATACCGCAAACAAGCAAATCACCATAAGATGGCATTTCCCGCAGAATAATTGCAGGTCTATTCTTCAACTTTCCATCAGCTTGTGGCACTGGTATAAGGATTATATCACCTTGCTTCATAGCTTGGATTTACCTCTTTAAGTAACGCTGACGAATACTCAGGTTCATCTTCTCCGTATGCGCCTTCTAACCTTTGACCGGACAGAAACAACCAATCTTTACGTTCATTGCCATGCTCCTCTTTTGGTAGAATGGTTATAATCAATTTGGCATCCGGTTCGAGGTCAAATGGTTCATCCAAACAAATTCGCTCTCCATCAAAATGAGCAGGTAAAGTTATAATAGGCATAGTAAATTTCTCCTTTGCACTGAAATATATGTTGTTCTATAAGTACCGGATAGGTCACGGGCATTGCTGCCCGATTCCCTCCTAAGAACTGTACGTGATAGTTTCCCATCATACAGCTCAAGCACCTGTTTAAGCTTCTCTTATGGAGAAACCCGCTAATAAATTTCTTCACGTTAATAACTGACTGTCAGTATATCAAAAAAAAATGAAGGGGGCACCAGGCTTAGCACCCGTCATTTGCGTTCCCTTCTTTCAACTGATTCATTCAATGTTCACGTAATAAGGCACCTGCCAACTATCAGCCTCATTACTGAGCCGGTAATATTTCAACCGGTATCTCTTCCATTACAGAAAAGCATTCGCTTCCTTATGGCATCTCACCCCAGTCCTCCAACAGCATGCCTCACGGTTAGCCTGCCCATAGGGCGAAGGTCTGAGTTTCCACGTTCCGTATAATTGACCTTGTAAATGACTTAGATGCGTCCTGGACACCGGTGGTTCTACAGTTCCGTGCAAGCACGTTAGAGACTTGCAACTTTACCAACATGCTATTCACACTGGGGAATAACCTTCGACCTGTTAAACCTCGTAGGTCTGTCGCTCATTGACGATGCGTGCGGACATTCATATATTTTCATCATATCATTCGTTCCTAGCCCTTAACCGGATAGGTTTTCCTGAGGGGTCTGCCTGTCGCCATTTCGACCCAATTCGGTACGTTGTTCGTGAGGCTTCGCACCCCGTCGTCAGCGCAATGGTAGCACGCTCACGTAGGAATAAGCAGGAACATGCTTAGTACACTCAAGAAGAAAATCTTCTTTTAGTACAATCAATTATGCGACATCGTGTCGCGAATAACGACCAAGCTCACCGGCGGCAATGGAGCGCCTTGTTATGTGGCTATAAGCCTTAACATTTCGTTTCCGCCTTTTTGAAACTCATAAGGTACTTTCTCTACATTGACCACGAATCCGCTTTTCTCAAGTCTATCTACCACCGTTTGGAGATGTCTTGACTTTTTTGCTCCCAACTCCAACAGCGGGAATATCCTTGCTTCAGACGCAACCCGGCAAAGTTCTTTTATTGACTGTACGTGAAAATCTTCTGAAAGGTGCTCGCTGTAAAGAAAGAGAAAATTAGAACATAAGGCAATGTCAAATTCTCCATCTTCGAATGGGAGGGTGGGCAAACTTGCGTCTACATAACGACCTTCTCTTAAGCCTGCTGCATAGTCAGATAAGAAATCGTTCATAGCAGCCATACGAACATTGCCGAGTTCCTCAACTGAGGAAATATGTTCCCACACAAACTCATTCTTATTATTTCTGGTCTGTTCAATGACCTGTTCATACGTTTCATCTATTCGATTTCTTATTTCATCGGCACCGAAACGGTAAATCGGGTCAACAGAAACCACATGGCCTCCACGGCGTGTCATGATGCAATTAAAGCTTGCAGGACCATCGCCACATCCCAGAATCCGCTTCCAAAGGTAATCTTCTGACAAGGCGAACATTGCCAAATATTCGTCGAATGAGCGTCCCCAAGGAACTACTTTCTCTAGAGTGAAAATCATTTCTTTGTCCTATTTGCCACATAACAATGATTATACAGTCTGTATAAAACGGCAAATACAGACTGTTTCAGTATATATAAGAAGTTGCCGTATCTTCTTATCACGCATTGTAACTTATTTCTTATAAAGCTTTTGTGTGTTTTTTTGTTTTTGTTCATTCCGGTTTATACAGTCTGTATAAACCAACCTACAACCTATCGACTGTACTTTGGACACCGTGACCTTATTTGTTCAAGACATGGGTGTAGATCATCGTTATACTCGGGAGATGATAGCAAGATAATAGAAAATTGTTTTTCCCATAAAATCGAGCACTAATAAAACAAAAATGAAGAAAATTTCAAGCTTTTTAATTTTTTCAGCAAAATAGACAAACAAAAAGAAGGGGACACTTCCCTTATTTTCTCACCAAATCAAGCAAGAAATATGGGAGGTGTCCCCGATTCCCCAAAACCATTCAAATACCCGTATTTCAGCTTTAATAAGCATTACCAACGGTAGCTAACTGCGCTGGGATTTACTGGAGATGTACACGGTGCACGCGGTTGGAATCCTTCCCAGAAACACAATTGATAGAATAATTGATAAGGGATACCGCAGTAATCTGCCGGCATTTCCGTAACAATGAGAGCCAGAGTGTTAAACCCTCATGCGTTTAACATTTCTTTTATATTATTTTCCACAACTGGACTTGCAATAACAGCCTCACGAAGTTTTTCAACAATTCCAATAGGCATTTCCGTCTTACATGCTAATTGTTTGCTTTTTAGAAAAGAAACTATTTCTTTAATGGTCTTTTTAATTACCGAGTTACAATCCACGACTGATTCTTTAGTAAAAATCGCATATTCGGCGTTGTCTATTTTTACCAGAGTATTAGGCATATGACGTCTACGCTTTATAGCCTTTTCGACTTGTGAGGTTGAATTAACCATGATTAGGAATTTGTCCTTTAGCGGGGCTTTATTCACAACTATAAAATAGTGTGGTTCCGGATTACAAAAGCTTTTTTCTGTAAAGTAGTAAACAGAACCGGGTTGTATTGTAGACTTGATTTGTATATCGGGCGGAATATCAATCAGGAACTTGCTCCCATTGATTTTTCAGTTCCATTTGTTCTTTTACATAATTCAGCATTTCTTCTTTATCATCAGTATCCATAGCAAATAAGTCCTTACCTTCTAATGGGATTAAATGCTCGCTTCCGGACATGGCATCTTTAAAGAAATCTTCGTAATCCATGTTAAATACAGAACCAATACCTGACTCCAACCTCTTTTCAAACCTCTTCCATTCCGGATATGCATGGGAAACTTCTGCAAGCTGAAATTTGTCAAGATGTCCGAAATATTTTATTGCAAACTCCAGCGCTTCAATATCAGAATCTGAGAAAACATTCATATCTACATCATGAATAGACTGAATATCATAAATGCCTTGTTTTTCGATATATTGTCTATTATATTCACTCTCAATGGTATCCAGAAAAGAGGTATTTTCAGCAATGTCTTTCGTTTTAGAACCTACCGGACCGTATCCCATTGCAACATATTCATCGTTGGTTACCGGTCGACCATATTTGCGCAAGTGGTACCTATCGGCAAAATAAATAAGCTTTATGGCCTTCATCTTATTTATCTTTCCGCCGGATTTTTTTGCAAGGTAGTTCAGGGCCTGAGTAGCTTTTTTGAAATCAAAAATGAAATGGATACACATATATCAAATCATGTTCTCGTGTAAATGGTGATAGGATAGAATTATAATGAAAATTCAGGAGTTGTTTTGATTTATTATAGGTCATTTTTGAGATTTATCAATAATCTTGTTTTGGATAAAGAGGGATAAAGAGGGGACACTTCCCTTATTTTCCCACCAAATCAAACAAGAAATATTGGAGGTGTCCCTGTAATTTCTACAAAATTAAGAATTAAGTTAAGTGTGGTATCCCCTGAATTCACTATGACCAAGTTCATTAACTCTTTATTGTAAACCTCTCATTGCAATTTCGGAAAGTTGTTCCATAGTTAAAAGATATGAGTTTTCCCCAATTTTTTCTTTCAGAATTCTATTTTCATTGGAATCATGTTTCCCTATGAAATATTCAAGTGAGCATGCGGCTATGGCCTCTTTTAACATACTTTTATCTATTGTATATCCTGAAGTATTACCAATTAAGAATCGATCATTTGATAATGGAAGAATTACCGCGTTTATTTTATCTCCTTTATCAGAAAAGGGTTTAAATTTACGCTCTAAATCCACCGCAAAAACCAAGGCACAATCACCCAATATTAGATCTCCATTATCAAATAATTCCGTATAATATGAAAAAAGCTTATATTTCTCTATTCTGCCTTTCGGTGCGATTGATTCATTCAATGCGCGCAAATGGCCTTCCTTTACCCCATTTGTAACTGCTTGAGTTGATTCCTTTAATATATTTTCGCATAAAGCAGGGAACATATTTTCCAATGTAGCCTCAAGCAATTGAGGATTTGCAACTATAAATTTATAAAATATTTCTACAATAAATTCTGGCAAATGGCATTTATCATGAATTGATTTTTTTAATATTGAAGGGTCGGTTAGAATTTTAGAAAGGATAAAGGTTTTTAGTTTTCCTATGTCCATGAAAAGGCTATTAATCAAATGGTTTCCTATTCGTAAGAAGGATTCCCTGGAATGCCTCGTACGAATTTCCAAATGGGCCAGAAATTCTGGTATGTCTTTATTTGTTATCCTTCCGAGGGGAGAAGAAAGCAATACATTCACAAGACAAGCAAAGCGATTCTCTGCTTCAGTTATCAAACCATCTGCATTTGTACTATTAATTTCAGTGTAGAAATATTTTTCAACTGCAATATTTTCAATATTTGTTTCATATGGTTCCGCATTGGCTCTGAATACCCATGCGAAGGATTGTTGTTTGCTTCCTTTACTTTTAAAATTCTTCAACAAAAATCGAGGTATGTAATGTTGCCTTTGTCCAGACATGTTTTTTTATCTTAAATCTTGCACTAAATAGACCGATCCCACAAGTGCGATAAAATGTATTATATTAGCATCAAAATTGCTAGCTAATAATAAGGGGACACTTCCCTTATTTTCCCACCAAATCAAACAAGAAATATGGGAGGTGTACCTATAATTTCCTTTATGCCACGTTCCCCTTGAGCGCTTTATTAGTACCTTATCAGTAATTTCTTTGCATTTTTTAACAAAATATTTAATGATGAAATCCGAAAGATGCAGTAACAATTTAGTATTTGGAAAAATTCCAACAATGTAGTGCGGCGAACCTCGTCGTACTACAAATGACAATTTCCAGTTGTCATTAGAATTTGTTTCGT
This sequence comes from Candidatus Kuenenia sp., assembly GCF_039794105.1. Classification (GTDB taxonomy): domain Bacteria; phylum Planctomycetota; class Brocadiia; order Brocadiales; family Brocadiaceae; genus Kuenenia. Next base: position 31,043 of record NZ_JBDIWA010000027.1, on the reverse strand, counting down.
ATTTCGTATTTAGTGCTTTGTGCTTGTTTGGCTCTGGCTATGCCAGCTTAGGCATACATTAGTTTTCCTTTAGGCTGAGGAATTGGTCGCTTCAATTCTTTTGCAGTCTCGATCCACTCTTGTATAATCACCTCAACGTTCGAAAGGGCTTCTTGATATGTCTTTCCATCAGCCATGCACCCAGACAATTCTGGCACCTCTGCAATATATGACTGATCCTCAGCACTCCAATAAATTATTATCTCGTATTTACTTTTCACCTTATTCCTCCAACTTTAATTTGTACTTAAGTATAAGGTTTCTAACTTGTTTTACCTGATAAGGTTTTGCCTTTGAACCCTTAGGTTGCAAATTGAAAATTTCATCAATATCGTCTCTTGTAAAAATATGGTGATCGCCGCGAATCCTTTCATCAAAATAGAATCTTTTTAGTAACTGGCATAGTTCCGAAAAAGAAATATTTGCATCTGAAGTCCCACGAATAATTTTGCTCAGCAGCTTATTATATTTCCCCTTTTTTTATTCCGGTATGCATTATAACAAAAAGGAACTACTCTATAGATAGTTTTTAAAGATGGTTGGAAATGCGGGCTTTCAACCCCCACTCTCCGCTTCATAAAGAACTCAGTATCGTCGTGCCGATGTATCACTGCGACTAACTCCCATCCTTCGGCGCCCTTATTGTTCAGCCAAATCTCAGGAGGTGTATGTTGGTCAATAATTGTACGTTCTTCAAGAGAGACCTCTCCCTATTCTCTTCGTCGTCCAAGTTGAATGCCAACTATATACTCCAATCTGTCCAACGGATGCCTCCTTCTATTTGTCTGCCTAACAACAAAGCTTACCTGCCGCTATGAAGCACAGCGGAATAGCGGTCTGGTGGAGCGACTTGTTAGGCCACTATAAACTCATGATTCAAATTCACTCCGGGGCAGTCCAGACTGGCGAATAATAGATCGCAAAGTTCCAATACGGATTTCAATGTGATCTGGAACTGGGACAGTAATCGTTCCTTCGGACAGTTTCTTTTGCATTACGATATGGCTACCTCGCCGACGCACTTCAAAGAAACCGTGTTTGGCAAGGATAGTACAAACCTCTTTACCGGAAAAAAACACGGAGTTTACCCAACTGTCACCTCAACCTGAGTGACGAAAACATCGTTGTGAAGTCGATGTTTTATCTCTTCTTTTGATGCTGACTCGAAAAAAAGTTCTAATGCTTCCCGAAGGTTATCCCGTGCTTGTTCAATATTATCACCTTGGCTTGCGATATCTAATTCCGGGCATAACGATACGTATCCATCACCTTCGCGTTCAATAATTGCTGTAAGTTTCATTGATGATCTCCTATCTCTCTAAAATTACCCATCATATAACCTTAGTTCCTGAATCTTATTTATCGACTTCTCCGTAATATGGTATTTTTGTTCCTGAGAAGAATACTTATAGGTAAATCCCGAAATAGTTCCTCTTTCGTTAATTTGTTTTTCACTATTTTGATTGATTTCAATATTTATTAAACCTATTCGTAAATCACATACTAATTGATTAAACCTTTTTCGAATCTTTTCCTAATTATTCATGTCAATAGAACGAGTTGCCAGATTTTTTTCAACCTGATTTGATACGTTTGCCAAAACCACAACAAGAAGAAAAACGGTTCGAAATCCGATATCAATAAGTCCTTTGGCCTGCTCAACACCTCTATCTATTCTTTCAAAGCCTACAAGGTAGTCATTCGATTCAGTAGTTTTGTTTTTCCTTAAAACCTTTACTTCTATAGCAGTTGTAGCACCAGGATTATCTTTATTATAGATTATAATATCAATATCACCTGGAACCAGATCTCTTTGTGTATAGGGTTCAATAACATTTTTTTCGATTATTGAATTTCTAAAATCACATTTTGACAATTGACACAATTGGGTTGCAAAATTTGCTAAAACAAACTTTGTCGCTTCTGACTCGACCATTTTTAAGTCTTCATCTGATTTACCAATTTCTTGACAATGGAATAAGGAGTATTGGTACTGACCACGTTTTAAAGAAATTGTATCATAAGTTACGATCTGCCAGTCTTCCTGTTTAATCGGTAACCTCCCTTTATAGGCATAACGTTCGCGTTAACCGGCGAGCAAAAGCGGCGCACCGCGCCGCTTTTGCTCGCCGGTTAACGCGTTGTTAGATTTACATTTCAAGATACTTGGGATCAAGTGAGAGCCGCGAATTTGCTTGCAGATCAGCGATGAATTCAGACCATGCACCTTTTTCAACTCGCCTCGACAAGTAGCAAGCAGCCATACGTTGAAAGGCGCGGGATACCTTTTCCAAATCCTGTACAAAAGTCTTTATCTTTTCTGAGTTGTCATCCCCGTAGCTCAAAAATACCGAGTCACGATAGTTCGCCTTGCCTCGATAGCGAAACGCCTGAATCAGATAATTGACGCCTTTCTTTTCCAGTTGCTCATCCCTTAGCTCTCTTGCCTTCTTTGTCCGAAAGCTATCAACGCCGAGCGCTTTGAACTCTCGACTAGTTTTTATTCTTTCTTCTACTCGCCATTTCTCATAATCCCATGTGCCTTTAAGATACGAGACGACGGCGCCCCATGCCTCATCATCGCTTCCTGCGTATGTGTTAAGGTCTTGTTTGTTACTTCCAAGATAGGTCGATATTTCTGCTTCAATAACTTTTTCAACAAGACTGCTGAGACTTAATGAAAATGGTTTCATTAGCAATCCCTGATCAACGATATCGGACTGCCATACCTTAGCAGTGTGTGCGTGTGTTTCTTGTTTTGAACCCGATGCAGCCGCGATCATCGCGCTGCATGTGAAGTAGGTGCCATAATACCAGCTAATAATTGCTGATCGACATACATCATATGGATGTGTGGCATCTTCAGTTAGTCGAACAAGCGAAGCCTGGTTGTGAAAGGCCATCATCATGTTTTCGAATACGAGGGTATCCGCCTCAGGATTGGGTTTGCGGCGGCTGACAGCTTTGTAATGGTTTTTGATTTTCTCATCCTCGAATGAGCCATTTTCGACCAAGATCGAAAGTGCTCTCATCCAGTTCACTGTGCCCTGAAACGCGAACCGTGGCTTTGGTTGATCTTTAGCATCAAAGAGTCGGTTTAATAGCCACTGAGCCATAACGTTCCTGTAAATCTAACAATGATTATACAGTCTGTATAAAACGGCAAATACAGACTGTTTCAGTATATATAAGAAGTTGCCGTATCTTCTTATAACGCATTGTAATTTATTTCTTATAAAGTTTTTGTGTATTTTTTTGCTTTTGTTCATTCCGGTTTATACAGTCTGTATAAACCAACCTACGACCTATCGACTGGACTTTGGACACCGCGACCACTTTTGTTAAAGACATGGGTGCAGATCATCGTCATACACAGATATGATAGCAAGATAATAGAAAATTGTTTTTCCCAAAAAATCGAGCACTAATAAAACAAAAATGAAGAAAATTTCAAGCTTTTTAATTTTTTCAGCAAAATTAAAAAATCAAACGTAAGAGAAATGTATCCAATGTACCCTTGGAAGGTTCACATCTTAAATAATAAGAAGATGTTGATAGCTTTTCCATATTGAATATTGAAGGTTTGGCCGTATGTTGAACTATCGGAGTGAACGGACAATTCCCCGGACGTGACTTTAACCCCTAAGAGTAAAAAAATGTAACTGCATACTAACGCCTTGCTTATTTCCAGACTATTCAAGTGATGAAGAAGGATGATTACGTATGGGTCCGCAGAATTGGACAACCCGCTTCTTCGGGGAGTTTGTTGATTTTAATGCGTGCCTTTGCTTCTTTCTGCGCCAGATTCAAAATTTATTTCAATAAAGCAGTTTTTCAAATACAAACTGACACATAACTATCTAATGAATTACCCCTTGATTTGAAAAGTATATAATGGAATGCATTTGTCATAAGCTCAAATAAGTACTGCATTTGATGTGCAATATCAAGGAAATTTTGAGGGAATGGGGCTGATGATAGGAAAAAACCTCTTTTATCGTGATGAAGTGTTTTCTGAAATGAATTTTTCCAGGAACCACAAACGCTCTTTCTTGGGATGTGGTTTGTTCAGATATCGCCATCAGTGCAATTTTGCATTTTACCCAGCCTGCGGAGATTGGGGACGACCTGTATTATTGGTGGATCGTTGCATATAAACCTCACCTTGATCCACTCTTACACGTTTGAAACACCAGGTGAAACAATATAGTATTTGCAAGCATTGTATATTAACCCTGTCAGGGTTTTTTCATAAAATTAAACTGTCACAAAAACTTTTGATTGAGTTTTACTTACGCTTTTGTTTAAACTTGACACGAAAGCCTCTTTTGTTATAATCACCCGCTTCTTTTTATTTAATTAAAACATACCTTTTTTTATTATATGAATGATCAAATATCCATGGAAACTGCTATTCAAAAAGCCGGTATACTTTTAGAGGCGCTCCCATATATTAAAAGATTCAAAGACAAGATTGTCATTATCAAATTTGGCGGAAGCGCTATGTCAGACGACAAGGTTCTCACAAACGTACTGCTGGACACGGTATTTATGAAAACGGTCGGCATGATGCCAATACTGGTGCATGGCGGGGGTCCGCATATTAGCAGGGAAATGGAAAGAAGAGGCTTACGTCCGAAATTCGTCGATGGACATCGCATTACCGACCGCGAGACCCTTGAAATTGCAAAAACCGTACTTGTTGACCAGATAGGGGCTTCTATGGTTAAAAAAATCTCTGAAATGGGCAATGACGCTGTATGTGTATGGGAAGACGGATATTGCCCGATTACTGCTGAAAAATATTATATAGAAGTGAAGGAAGATGACGGCACCACAAATCAGCTTGATATTGGTTATGTGGGCAAGGTGACCTCTATCATCAGAGAAAGATTTTTAAGCTTATGCAGTGAATGTACAATACCTATTGTGCCGCCTCTGGCAAAAGGGAACGACGGGGAAATATATAACATTAACGCAGATAGCGTTGCGGCATTTCTCGCAAAGGCGCTGGGGGCGGAAAAACTCGTGTTTTTGTCGAATACTCACGGTATCATGACAAGGCCAAACGACGAAACCTCTTTTGTTTCCACCCTGCATGAGGACGAGGCACATTCGCTTATTGATAAAAAAATTATCAACGGCGGAATGCTTCCAAAGGTATTCGCCTGTATTGCTGCCGTAAAAGCAGGTGTTAAAAAGGCACATATCATTAACGGGCAAATACCCCATGCGCTTTTGCTGGAGATTTTTACCGATAAAGGGGTGGGAACCCAGATCATTGTTTAGCCACCGGTATTGCAGTTTTGTAACAACTTGTTTTTTAGAAAAAGCGAAACAGTTGCGTAATTTTTTATTTCCCATTTATCTGTCTTTTTGAAATAATTCACCGTAATGAATACACAGGAAATCCAAAAAATTTATGAACGATACGTTATTCCTAATTACATCAGAAATCCGATATTGCTGGTAAAAGGGAATGGTGTGGAAATATGGGACGCTGAAGGCAAACGTTACCTTGATCTTTTTTCAGGTTGGGCTGTCAGTCTCCTTGGGCATTGCCATCCCGCGACGGTAAAAGCCATTCAAAACCAGGCGGCAAAACTGCAGCATGCTCCGAACATTTATTACACTGAGCCGCAGGGCATGCTGGCAAAATATATCTCTGAAAAATCGTTTGGAGGGCAATGCTTTTTTTGTAACAGCGGTGCAGAGGCAAATGAAGCGGCTATTAAACTTGCACGTATTCATAACTCTGCGAGGGGAAAATACAAAATCATTACCTTCTCCGACTCATTCCACGGCAGGACGATTGCCACGGTAACGGCAACTGCACAACCAAAATATCACAAGGGGTTTGCGCCGCTTGTTGAAGGGTTCTCCTATGTTCCTTTTAATGACATCGAAGCATTACGAAATGCCATTGACGACAAGACCTGTGCAATCATGCTGGAAACAATTCAGGGTGAGGGCGGTATTAACATAGCAACAAATGAATTTTTGAAGGGGATAAGAAATATTTGCAATGAAAAAGGATTGCTGCTAATCCTCGACGAAGTACAATGCGGGATGGGAAGAACGGGCAAATACTTTGCTTATCAACATTATGGCATTGAGCCGGACATTATGACATTAGCAAAGGCATTGGGCGGCGGAGTCGCAATCGGGGCTATGACGGCAAAAAAAGAAGTAGCCAAAGACCTTGTTCCGGGCAGCCATGCTTCCACCTTTGGGGGAAACCCCCTGGCATGTTCAGCAGGAGTCGCTGTGTTTGAAACTATTGAGAAAGAAAATCTGCTGGATAATACAAAAAAGATGGGGGAGTACGCCATGGAACAATTGCGCCTGCTCAAAACACAATGCAATATTATTAAAGAAATACGCGGTGTCGGTCTCATGATAGGAATTGAACTCGCGATAAACGGAAGTACTATCATTAAAGATTGCATTCAGGCGGGTCTGTTTCTCAATTGTACCCATGACACGGTTATCCGGTTTATGCCCCCTCTTAACGTAAAAAAAGAACACATCGATGAGGGGTTGGGTATTTTAAAATCAGTCCTCTCAAACTATTAATGTGTCAAAATATTTTATGAAAAACAAAGATTTAATTTCTATTGCCGACCTGTCGCGACCTGAGATCGAGGAGATTTTTCAGGTTACAAAAGAGTTGAAAGACCTGCACATAAAGGGTGTTGAGGAAAAATGCCTGAGCGGAAAAATTCTCGGGCTTATCTTTGAGAAGAGTTCCATGCGCACACGGGTATCCCTGGAAGTGGCAATTGTGCAATTGGGCGGTTATGCCATCTATCAGACGCAGACGGAAATTAATCTTGGCAAAAGAGAGGCAATTAAAGATGTAGCAAAAGTGTTGTCACGTTATTTAGACGGGATAGCGATCCGCACATTTGGACATGACACGGTGCTGGAATTGGCAAAATACGCAACTATTCCCGTCATAAATGCCTTAACGGATCTTTACCATCCGTGCCAGGCGCTTACTGATGTATATACGATTCTGGAAAAATTCAAGACACAGGAAAATATAAAGATAGTTTTTATCGGAGACGGAAACAACGTTGCAAAATCTCTTGCACAAACCTGCATAAAATTAGACATAGATTTCCACATTGCATCTCCAAAAGGTTACGAATTCGATGCGGATTTCATTTCGGAACTGAAACACATGGCGAACGGAAAAAATCTGATCCACCTTTACCGGAATCCTGAAGAAGCGGCAGAGAACGCAAACGTTATTTATACAGATACATGGACCAGCATGGGACAGGAAGCTGAGGCAGAAATACGCAGACAGGCTTTTAAAAATTATCAGGTTAATGCTGCGCTTTTGAAAAAATGCGCTGACAATGTCAAGGTAATGCACTGCCTGCCTGCCCATAGGGGTGAAGAAATTACCGATGAGGTGATTGATGGCAAATGTTCGGTCGTATATGATCAGGCTGAAAACAGACTCCACGTTGAAAAGGCAATTTTAAAACTTTTATTAGTCAGATAAAACCATGAGAGTTGACAACCGCAAATACGATGAATTACGCCCTGTTACCATCACAAGAAATTTTACCAAATATTCTGCAGGGTCTGTACTTGTAGAATCGGGCAATACAAAAGTTATTTGTACTGCTTCAATAGAAGAATACGTTCCGCCACACATTAAAAATACCGGCACGGGATGGATTACCGCTGAATATTCGCTATTGCCTGGCGCGACGCCTTCCAGGGTGCCAAGAGAATCCACAAAAGGAAAGATATCCGGAAGAACGCACGAAATTCAACGCCTTATAGGCCGCTCTTTACGGGCAATTTGCGATCTTGCGCTGTTAAAAGAACGAACTATCTGGATCGATTGTGACGTAATTCAGGCTGACGGAGGTACCCGCACGGCGGCAATTACAGGAGGGTATATCGCGTTGGTAGACGCGGTGCAATGGTTACTCGATAAAAATGTTATCAAGGAAAATCCCATCATCAATAGTGTTGCAGCCATAAGTGCAGGAATTGTAAATAATATCGCATTGCTGGATCTGTGCTATGCAGAGGATGCTGCTGCACAGGTAGACATGAACTTTGTAATGACCGGCAGTGGAAAATATATTGAAGTACAGGGCACAGGCGAAGAATACGCCTTTGATGAAGATCAATTAGCAAAAATGCTTACATTAGCCCGTAAAGGAATTTGTGAGATAACTGAAATTCAAAAAAAGGCGTTGGGAACGTAATAAGGGACTTGGGATTTTCTATTAACCGTAGCAAGTAGCAGTCTACAGTCTCCAAATCCCCCCCACTGGGGGGGGACAGGGGGGTCGTCTTACGATAGTCGGCAAATTGCAGATTGAGGACTGAGGACTGCGCTCTTATCATTTCTGCCTTTGGCAGAAATGATAATGTTAATAAACACGTTATAATTCATGAGAAAAAAATGTGGTGTTTTTACCGTTGGTTACCATTAATAATACGAAGAAACGTAGGAGGTTGAAATGGGTTCATATGTGAACGAGATTCATTCAAAGACAATTGTTATTGCCACGCAAAATCAGAAGAAAAAAGAGGAAATATTAGCTATCACAGGAAACATTCCGGGCATTATTTTTCGCGATACCGAAGATTTTCCTTTTATCCCTGTGGTGGAAGAAGACGGTAAAACCTTCAGGGATAATGCGATTAAAAAAGCAACCACCCTGGCAAAGGCATGTAATACATGGGCAATGGCAGATGATTCAGGACTTGAAATACAAGCGTTAAATGGACGTCCGGGCGTTCTTTCAAACAGGTATGCAGGCCCTGATGCCACAGACAAAACAAATATTCAAAAAGTACTCTCTGAATTATATAACGTTACCGAAGAAAAACGTGCAGCCAGATTTGTCTGTTCCATTGCACTGGCGAGTCCGCACCAATTACTATTTGTGGTAGAAGATTACTGCGAAGGATTTATCGCAAAAGAACCACGAGGTTCCGGAGGTTTTGGGTACGACCCTATTTTTTTCATACCATATTACAATCAGACACTTGCGGAGCTTTCCCAATTTTCAACATCGGTTAAGAATAAAATCAGCCATCGGGCAAAGGTATTGCAACAATTTAATGAACGCATAATCCCCCTTTTGCGCAGTAGATAATATAAGGGACTTGGAATTTATTATTCCGTAGCAGTCAACAGTCAACAGTCGGCAATCGGCAATCGGCAATCGGCAAATTGCAGACTGTTGACTGTGGATTGTGGATTGTGAACAAAAACAAAGAAATTACCGATAAGGGACTAACAACCTAATTTCAACCCTGAATTCCTTTCCAATACTGATCAACGAATGACTGGATTTGGCTGATCACCCCTTCCTGCCTCACCGGCTGAAAGAGATGTGTAAATCTTCCCTGTGCGCTCAAATATTCTTCAACAGGTTTAAATTTTCGTGGGATAATCGTGTGACTTATTTCCCCATAAACAGCCTCTTTCAACGCCCAAACGCCAGTGTCAACCGCGAGCTTCGCAAGTTTTGCTGAATGAGACGGATCGGTATTCCAGCCCGGAGGACATGGTGAAAGATTAATAAACAATTTTGGCCCTTTATAGTGTTTTGCCTTTTCAAATTTATTTATCAAATCCACCGGATGGGCGGGGGAAATAGTTGCAAGATAGGGAGGTTTATGGCTTCTCCATATCTCAAAAAGATCCTTCTTATAAAATAACTCTCCCAACGGATTCATTTTCCCTGCCGGAGTAGTGTGCGTGTTGGAGGCAAATGGCGTTGCTCCCGAAGCTTGAAAACCGGTGTTGCCATATGCCTCATTATCGGAACACAGGTAATAAAAATCTACATTCCTATAAAGAGCGCCGGAAGTAGATGCGAGTCCAATATCATACGCAACACCATCTCCTGTTAATACGACTACCTTCAAATTCTCATCTGGATTTAACCTTCCCTTTTTTATCAAAATATCAAGGGCATCCCTTATCCCTTGCGCCCCTGCAGGGGCGCATGCCATTGCCGTATAAAGCCACGAACTCCTGAAGGGTGTGTAAGGATAGACAGACAAAAGGGTAAAACATCCCGCAGCATTGACGATAACAATATTTCCCCCCAAAATCTTTAGGCAATGCCTCAATGATAAAAGCCCGCCACAACCGGCACATGCAGGGGTACCAGGATAAATATTCTCATGCAAAGGAATATCGCGAATAGATTTAATAGTATTCATCTTCATAGAAAATTACTCCCTATGTTAACCACTTCTGCCGGCGATTTTTTTTAAATTTTCCATTCCGTCCCATTCTTCTTTTGTATAAAGAAGGTATGGATCTGAAGTCGCGCCTGTTTTGTTTGCCTTTTGCAAATGTGCAAAAATCACTTCAAATTCTTCCGGACTTACGTTTTTGCCGCCGAGGCCGCCAATGAAAGAAAGTAATACAGGCCTTTCCCTTTCGTTGTACAGACAACCGGCAATTTCTGAAAACAAAATACCGCCCTTTCCAACGCTTATATTTTGATCAAACACAGCAACTGCCTTCTTGCCTCTAAGCGCCGCTTGAATGTCAGTTTCTGGGAACGGCCTTATCATCCTTATTCTCAGAAGGCCGATGAGAATGCCCTTTGCCCTCGCTTTTTTTACTGCCGCCTTTCCAAGGGTGGAAAAGGAATTTGTCATGATTAATACATATTCTGCATTCTCCATCATAAATTCCTCCACAACACCATGGCGCCTTCCGAACACATCTTCAAATTCCCCGGCAATTTCTTTATAAACATTGAGACTATTTCTGCTGGCAAGATGCATTTGGTATTTGAAATACGTATATGCAAACCCGCCCAGCACAGCTACTCCTTGTGACGATGGCTGGCTTGCCTTGAAAAACGCATGCCTGGAGGTATACGCAGGTAAAAAACATCTCACTTCTTTGATATCGGGTATTTCAACCGGTTCTCTCGTAAAAGAAAGATGGAAACCATCAAAATTGACAAGCACCGGCAAGAGGACTCGCTCGTCTTCCGCCAATTTATACGCAATCAAAATCGAATCTAAAATTTCCTGGCACGACTCGCAGTGAATCTGTAAAAAACCTGTATCACGTGCGGAGAGAATATCGTTGTGATCCGGTTCAAGCGTTATCGGCGCAGATAAGCCCCTGGATACATTTACCATAACAAAAGGGGCGCGCCATCCTGCCACGGTGTAAAGCATTTCGTAACCGTACAGAAGGCCCTGGCTTGACGTTGCGGTAAAAACCCTTACCCCCGTTACATTCGCTGCGCCAGCGGCGGTAATCATTGAATGCTCCGATTCCAGGGAGACAAACATGGCGTCCATTTCTCCATTATTTATCCAATACACCAGTTTTTCGATTATCTCCGTTTGTGGAGTGATCGGATATGTTGGAACATAGTCAACTTCTGCCAATCGCGCACCCCAGGCCGCGGCAGCATTGCCCGTTAGCATTTCCCTTTTATTGTCCATAGACATATCTCTCTTTATTACAGTATTCCCCTGTAAAAACCTCTTTTTTTTGTAAGTTTTTCTTCGTACCCTTCGTACTTCGTGGTTAAACTCTTTTTGGTTGTGGTTTTACGGAATGGGGTAAAATCTTTATCCCACCAACTTAAACTTATTCATGGGAGCACCGCATATCTCACATGCATCAGGAGCTGCTTTTTCAACAGTATTGCCGCAGACCTGACACACATAATAGTCCACAATTTCATTATTCTCCAGATTATTCAAAGCTCTTTTGTAAAGATTTGCATGAATGCTTTCCACTTTATTTGCGAAGGTAAAACTCTGCTCCGCTTTTTTATTGCCCTCTTTTTTTGCATTTTCGATCATTCCCGGATACATTTTGGTAAATTCATACGTTTCACCGTTTATTGCTTCCTGGATATTTTCTTTCGTACTGCGGACTCCATCTAAAGCACGAAGGTGACTGTGGGCATGTACGGTTTCGGCTTCGGCAGCAGCACGAAAAAGCTTTGCAACCTGAGCATATCCTTCTTCTTCAGCCTTTTTTGCAAAAGCAAGATACTTTCTGTTCGCCTGCGATTCTCCTGCAAACGCCTCTTTTAAATCATCGGTAGTCGCCATAATGAATCCTCCTTTAAAAGTGATATTTATTTTATTACAAAAAAACACAATTTCATATGGCAATATAGTAGCAAAATATCCCGTGTTTTTCCAACTTTTGGATAAATAACTATTTCGGGAGGAAAGCGGCAGTTTGCAGTCGGCAGTCTACAGTAGGCAATCGCCAGTCGGCAAATTGCAGATTGCAGATTGCAGATTGCAGATTGCCGACTGTAAACTGGGGAGAGAAATAGAGAAAAACAGGGTGTTCATTCCTACGCTTACGAATTAGACGGAGGGTATCACTTCCTGATTAGTGGAACAAACCGGACAGGAATGATAGATTTTTTTACGACATTCGATGATGCATCTTTTGTAATCAACATTAATTCCTGTATTTCATACACGCCGCCTACCGGGATCACCATACGTCCTGATGGTTTAAGTTGATCAATAAGTGGTTGTGGAATTTTTTCTGTTGCGGCAGTTACTATTATTGCGTCAAAGGGAGCATGTTCCGGCCAACCGTTATAACCATCGCCTGTCCTGACTTCGACATTATCAAATCCCAAGGTTTGTAACAGTTTTTTTGCCTGGAGGCCTAATTCTTCCACTATTTCTATTGTATATACCTGCTTTACCAGTTTGGCAAGAATGGCAGCCTGATATCCTGAACCGGAGCCAATTTCCAGGACAACAGCATCTTCATCCGGCTGCAATAGTTCTGTCATAAATGCCACAATGTATGGTTGGGATATTGTCTGTCCATAACCTATCGGCAAAGGATTATCAAAATAACTATAATGACGGTTTTCTTCCGGAATAAACAAATGCCGGGGGACGGATTCCATGGCATCCAATACCCTTTTGTCAGCCACTCCCCTGTTCGCAATCTGCCTTTCTACCATCTGTTTGCGTTGTAAGGTAAAAGCATCTTCATCTAATATAGCATTTTTACCGCCCATGGCTGAAACAGCACCTTTACTAACAATGAAAAAAGAAATGAAAGCTATCACAATTATGAGGCATGAAGAAATTGAAGCCGTTAGTTTTGTCTCTCTATAAATTGTATTCATACTAATAAAACAATATTATCTTGTACTAAATAACACAAGCTTTTTTTACTGTTTTTATTTTTCGCAAAACGCTTATAGCCTGATTGCCAAACAATACTACAGTATAACTCAGGAAAATAACAACCGGAGACATTGTATAAAATCATGGGGAATAGGCGCAGTGTCAGAAATTTTCTTTTTTGTATAGGGGTGAACAAAGGAGATCCTATGTGCGTGAAGCATTTGTCTTTTCGCCTCTCTGTGTAGTGTATTCTCAATTTGTTTCCGTGCGTATTCCGTTTCTCCTATTACCGGGTGGCCAATGGATGCAAGGTGAATTCTGATTTGATGCCTTCTGCCCGTTTCTGTGGTTACCTCAAGGTATGATGTGTTTTCCCCTTTCTTTAATAATGTAATGTGTGTTACGGCTGTTTGTCCGCCAACAGGACTATTAATAGTGAAGGCCGGTTTACAAATCTTTCCCATTACGATTACACGATAAATCTTTTGAATTTCATGCTTTTTAAACACCTTTTTCATCTCTTCAAAAGCGTTTTTGTTTTTAGCAAAAATCAATGCGCCGGAGGTATCTTTATCTAACCGGTGAACAGCCTGTATCTGGTCACTGTTAAACTGCGCCCGCAAATCACTCTCGATACTATTCTGCCCATTTGTTACGATGCCAGGGGGTTTTGAAACAATTACATAACAATCATCGTTAAAGAGAATATCGTATTTCTTTTTTTCCGGTTGGCGCGTCTTGCCGGGAAGAACCTCAATGCTATCGCCTGTTTTTAATTGATAGGAAGCAATCCACACCCTTTTTCTATTGACAAACACCAAACGGTCATCCAAAAGCTGTTTTGCTTTTTTATTAGACAAGGAAAGTTTATTTGCAATAAAATGAAGCAGCGTAAGCTCACTATCCCGATGCGTGACAATAAATTTATGCATTTTGCCGTCCGTTCAGGAGCAAATGGAAATCATAGGGGAACTACCGATTTCACAAATTAAAAAATCCTTCACAAGCTTACAATTAACCAATGACCAATGACCAATGACTAATGACTAATGACTAATTACTAATGACCAATAACCAAATATCTTACTACAGTGTTATCCGGTAAAACATCTTTTTTTGGCAACACTTTAGTTTTTTGAAAAATAAAAATGTCAGGGAATTTCACCATGTATGGCAGGTACTGCCTACCGGGAATTGGGCGTCGATTGGGTACCACTGTTCCAATCTCTTGACGAAGCTTCCCCTGCACAATTTTTCTTTGCTTTTTTGGTACCCACACAATATGATATTTGCATTCCCATACCGTACGTACTAAACTCTTTTTCATCTTTAACTCCTTTCCCCATGATTGGCTACAGTAGCGACCTTAAGCTATACATGGAAAGGAGTTTTGTTTTTTATTAACAAGTTAGTTTTTTGCACTTTTTGGCAAAATATTTAATTGTGAAATCCGATAATTGTGAAATCCGAAATACGAAACACGAAATCCGAGACAAATTCTAATGACAAAATGATTTGAAATTCTAAACAAGTGCATCTTTTTTCGTGCTTCATATTTTTGCCTGCCAGTGCGTGATCGCACGCAGATAGGGATATTTTGGAGTTGTTTTGAATTTTATGCTTTGTTATTCGAATTTATTTCGTATTTCGTACTTTTAATTTCGTATTTTTATTTCCTGTTTGTTTGGTTCTGGCTATGCCATTTTAGTTTGTTACGCTATGAATAAGACTGAAATAATAAATAAACACCCTGAAGCATTTAATCTCATTTGTTATGAAGACCAGTATAAGAATTTCTCATGGGAGGCGGTAAAAAAAGAGCTAAGTCTCGGTGGTAATAAGGTAAATATTGCTTATGAGGCCATCGATAAACACGCCACAACGTGGAGAAAAAACAAGGTGGCGCTGTATTGGGAAGGTTCTGATGGCACACACGTAAAGTATACCTTTCAGGAATTGAAAATCCTTTCCGATAAATGCGCCAAT
The DNA here is from genome assembly GCF_039794105.1 of Candidatus Kuenenia sp. Taxonomy (GTDB): domain Bacteria; phylum Planctomycetota; class Brocadiia; order Brocadiales; family Brocadiaceae; genus Kuenenia. The sequence goes on along the minus strand of NZ_JBDIWA010000027.1, from coordinate 15,872 downwards.
ATGTTGCAGTCATTAGGTGTAGGCAAAGGAGACCGCGTTTTTTTATTCTTGCCGCGTTTGCCGGAGCTTTTCATCAGTATGATTGCAATTGCAAAACTCGGCGCCATTTCAGGCCCAATGTTTTCTGCATTTGGGCCTGATGCTGTGCGGGACAGGTTGCAGAACAGTGAGGCGAAAGTCCTTATCACTACCCCTGAATTAAAAGAGCGTGTTGATGCCGTGCTATGGGAATTGCCTAAATTGGAACGGATTGTACTGGTGAGTGTTAAGGAAGATTATGAATTAGAAGAGGGAAATGTATGTTATAAAACCTTGATGAAAGACGCATCGGAACGGTTTGAAATGGAATGGATGGATATGGAAGATCCTTTGTATATATTATATACTTCCGGAACGACGGGAAAGCCGAAGGGCATAACACATGTGCACAACGACATGATTTCCCACTATATTACCACAAAATGGTCGCTGGATCTGAGAGATGACGACATTTACTGGTGCACGGCAGACCCAGGCTGGGTGACGGGAACAGTATATGGCATGTGGGGACCATGGTTAAACGGCGTCTCAATGTATGTATATGATGGCAGGTTTGATGCAAATAAGTGGTATGAAGCCATACAATCATATAAGATCACGGTATGGTATACCGCTCCCACTGCTTTACGCATGTTAATGAAATCCGGTGATTACCTTGTTGCACAATACGATTTGGAAAGTTTGAGGTATATTTGCAGCGTGGGAGAACCCCTTAACCCTGAAGTAATAAAGTGGGGCATGAATGTATACACCCTTCCAATCCATGATACATGGTGGCAGACAGAGACAGGTTCCATCATGATAGCGAATTATCCTTGCATACCTATAAAACCCGGTTCTATGGGAAAGCCGTTTCCAGGCATTAAGGCTGCAATTATTGATAGTGAGGGAAATGAACTCCCGGATGGACATCACGGCATTCTGGCATTAAAACCAGGCTGGCCCTCTATGTTGAGAAAAGTATGGGGAGACGAAGGCCGTTTTAAAGAATATTTCAATATAACGGGATGGTATACTACCGGTGATACTGCATATAAAGACGAAGAAGGTTATTTCTGGTTTGTAGGAAGAGCGGATGACGTTATTAACACCTCAGGCCATAGGGTAGGACCTTTTGAAGTGGAAAGCGCCCTGCTTGAACATCGGGCGGTTGCTGAAGCAGGGGTCATAGGCAAACCTGACCCTGAAAGGGGTGAGATCATCAAGGCATTTATCGCCCTTAAAGAGGGATTTAAACCTTCCAGTGAATTGGCTGAGGAGATTAAAAAATTCATAAAACATCATCTTGCTGCACACGCCTATCCCCGCGAAATAGAATTTTGTGAAAATCTGCCAAAGACCCGAAGCGGTAAAATTATGCGCAGACTTTTAAAGGCTAAAGATCTCGGGTTGCCTACCGGAGATATTTCTACGCTTGAAGACTAAAAGAGACGCTTTGGAATTGTAGTCAAACAAATAGTAACAATTTACAACACTATTACATTTTTATTGAGAGGAGAAACTCTAATAATGGAGAAAACACATTTTAACAAGCCTTTTTTTAATGAGGTTGAACCCATAAAGATAAGGGATATGCTTGCGGTGGCACTTGGCGCGATTGATAAGAACGAACCATTTGTCTTTAACTATACAGACGTAATAAAGCTCGCCGGGCATTCATGTCCCGCTGTTTCCGGCGCTTATAAAATGACTCAATTAGCCTTAAAAACCTTATATAAAAATGAGACGCCCGAACGGGGACGCATTTTGGTTACATTCAAGGGCGGCGTAGACTACAAGGTAAACGGCCCGATATCGCAAGTTGTCACTTTAATAACAGGGGCTTCCGGAGAGACGGGTTTCAAAGGGCTGGGCGGCGGCAGATACAACAGGCACAACCTGCTTTCGTTTAATGAAGAAGAAGAGGCGGAACCAGGCGCGGTATGTACTGTGATATTTGAAAAAATGGACAACAATAAAAAAATAGAAATCAGCTACCGCAATCACATGCTTCCCATGGACCCTAAAATGGGGGATTTAATGCCGCTGGCAGTGACGGGAAAAGGCACAGACGACGAAATAAAAGCATTCGGCGAATTATGGCACGAGAGAATTAAAATCATATTATTGAATCCTCCAAAGGGAATGTTTGAAATAAAGGAATTAAATTAATTGATACCTGTGTATTTAAAAGAAAAGAACTAAAGAAAAACGCTTACATTGTTACGCAAAAGCCCTGCTCAATCATAAGAAAAGCGACAACCGCCTTTGCAAAAACATCTCTATCCGTCGTACATTTCACTTGTGAATATATACTTGACGAAGAAAGTTTAAAATGTATAATGAGTCACTATTTTAAAAGCATAGGCAATACTGTTGCGACGATATACTTAACGAAAGGGGGTGGAATACAAGGAGGGAGATAAATACTTTGTATACTCTATAGTAGTCTTATATGTTATATTTTAAAAAGATAGGAAAGGAGAATTAGTAATGTTAAAGAAGGTATTGGCGGGAATGTTTGGTGCAGCGCTTATCGCAGGAATTGGCATGACAACAGCGCAGGCTTACGACGTAAAATCTGCAAAATTATGGGTAACGGCTATTGCTATTGGTACACCAATTGAAGGTGCTGAAATAAAAGTTGGTGATGAAGAATGCACTACGGGCAAGAATGGCACCTGTGTATTTGAGTTGAGGCCTGGTACATATGAGATTTCCGTTCACGAGCATGGCGGGCAAAGCGCACACAAAGAAATCAGCCTCGAAGAAGGGAACATCCTATTTGTGTCATTGGATCTTGGCTCAAAAGCCCTTCATCCGTCAGGGAGTCACTAATTTAAAGTCAAACAGTTGCAGCGTACTATTATAAAAGCAGTTATCACGTGTGTTGGTAACTGCTTTTTTATTTTACAAAAAGGTTTCGTTTCCCCCGTCGTGTTTGCAACAAGAACCATGCGTTTATTTGGATAATAGCGCTATGTACCGCTATAAAAGTCCAAAACGCAATATACAAATTACAATGCGTAAGACGCACCCTCCCTTGCCCCCCCCCCAGTGGGGGGAGATTATCGTAAATCGTAATATCCTTTTTAAATAGTTCGTTGGCTGATTATTACCAATGAATTCATTCTTTTCGCACTATATCATGTCCGCAATTTTTGCACGACAAGCCATTGAAAAATATTTCTATTTACTTATCTACAGAACATTCCAATGGTTGCAAAATACTTTATGTCGTATACATAAATAACTTGAAGATGGCACTATAATTGCCTAATGATACAAATGTAGTGAATAAAAATTATAAACATTAAGTGATATCTTGTTAACAAACGTCATTCTTGCAAATCATTTGCATTTGTTTTTTACTATGAAAACCAGTAAAAACCGTAGCATATCATTAATATTTTCAGAGAAGCATGGGGGAATCGACTCTTTCATTGATTCGATAACAGACCCCATTGTCATATTTGATGCAGAACTTAATATAAAAAAATTAAACAAGGCTGCCAGGCAATTTTTCCCGGGCAAACCTGTTGATAAGAAATGTTTTGCGACAAAGCATAAATTTGTATCAGCATGCAAAGATTGTCTGATCTGGCAAACCTTAAAAACAGGCCATTCTATATGCGGAGAAATGCTGAACTTTAAAACGGGCGACCCTATACTCTTAAAATCATACCCCATGTACAATAGTCAAAAGAAACTAACAGGCGTAGTGCTTATTGGGAGAAACAGCAGTGATGTTCCAATAAAGTGGATGAGATAAAACATCGCGTTGGAAAATAATTTCCCGCCTGAAAAATTTATTTCGAAGGAATAAAAAGAGAGGGTGGTTATAACTTGAAATGTATTAAAAAGAAAACCAGCTTAGCTTTACTTGTTTTTTTGATGTTGGGTGGTTGTTTCAGCACACAAAAACCCCCAGTTACCATTGCCCCTTCAATCGACAAGAGGCTTTATGAAATACCACAGCAACCATTGACTATGGGTATTTATATTGACCCCGACCTGAGAAATCATGAACAGATTGAAAAAGTATCGCATCACATCATAGGTATTCAAGACTTTGTTTTTCCCGTAGGAAAACCTCTTGCTGAAAAAATCGGAGAAACCTGCCAAATTATCTTTAGAGAAGTCGTTTTTTTAAATAACCGTGATGATACGGCTTTACCGGAAGAAAAATCACTGGATGGGATTTTGGAGTTTCGCCTAAAAGATTCGGACATACGGCTGAAAATTGAGGAGGCGGTATTACATGCGGTAGGAGAACATAAGCTTTCTCTTTTCGTCACGCTCTATGACGCAAAATCGAACAAATTGTGGGAAGAGGAAGTTTTTGCAGAGGGGATAGGATTGGATGTCGTTACCTCACATATCGAATGGGAATGGTGGGTTACCTCGGGCCCGAAATTTGGCCCCGCTGTTGATATGGCGATTGAAAAAATCACCTTTCATCTGGCGCAGAAACTTACGGTAGTAGAAAAAATTCTTGGTAAATAAAAACGCTTGCCATGAGGGATATTTGGCATGCGGTGATAAACGCTATTGTATAATTTCAATCTTTGCTTCACTTCGGAGTCTTTTCAGTAATCCAAGTATTTCTTCATCCAACATCGTTGAACGTACATCACCTATAACATCTTCAAAGTTTACGGCAACCCCTTCTCTTTTGCCGGTAACTTTTATCAGATGATATCCATACTCCGACTTTACCGGTTCACTTACTTTCCCAATGCGTAGCGAAAATGCCGTGCTTAAGAACGGTTCATCATATGTACCGCCCCTCCTTTGAATAAAACCTAAATCTCCGCCTTTCGAAGCAGAAGGGCCGTCAGAATATTCTCGTGCAAGTTCTTCAAAATCAGCCCCTTTATCAAGTTCGGATTTCAAGGTATTGATCAACTGCGCCACCTTTTCGCTCCCATCACCGGAATTAAATTTTTTCGTGTCGATAAAAATATGACTTACCCTTACTGCCTCCCCATTAAAAAAATGCTTGTTTTTCTCAAAGAATCTTTTCAGGTTTTGGGAATCGAGCGAGCCTTTAAAATATTTCTCAAGGGCGAGGGAATGTTTTATTGTTTTCTCGAAATCATATAAATTCGAACCGATGGAAGCAAGCATATCCCTTAAAAAGGCGTCCGCTTCGTCTTCATTTTCGGCAATTTCTTTTTTTATCAGCATCAGTTCCCTATTCATTTCCATTGGAGTGACAACAATCCCTTGTTTATCGATGAAATCTTCCAGTAAAATGTCAGTGATAAGTTGTTCGATCACCTCTTGCCGGATTGCATTGTACGTTTCCGCATCGGCATCCTTAAACATGTTTAAACGCTTATCGACATCGTCTTTTTTAATATTCTTGCCATTCACAACTGCCGCAATATCTCCCCCCAGGAGAGGTCCCCCTGGGAAACAAATTATCGCGGGAAATAGCAGAAAAACGGCGCATAAATAAAAAACGGCTTTTTTACACATTGTTACTCCTCCCCGAAACAAAAAATATCGTGAAAGTGCTTGTATTGCCTTTGTTAAGCAGGTATCAAAAAATAACCATACTAAACATTCTTTCAATTGTCAATTTTATAAAACACTAATTATCATTCCCTTGCTTGACATAGCCGCACATGAGGGTTACAATTTTTTACGTGAGAATGCAACCTTAAAAGTATTCATTTTTGACGGACGTATTGTTTTATGATTACAAGAAGAACGTTAATCAAAGCCGGTGTATTTGGCGCATGCGGTCTTTGTTTTGGAGACAAATTAACATCGCTGGCGGAAGATGTTTATACTGCTGAAAAATTGAAGGGAATCAATCAGGGTTTCCCGGTTGAAGAAGCACGGCATTACAAAAAACTTGAGGATACGCGGGTACAGTGCGTATTGTGTCCGAGGGAATGCACCATTGCGGAGTTGGAACGGGGATATTGCGGTGTAAGAGAAAACAGGAACGGCACGTATTACACCCTGGTTCATTCCCGTGTATGCGGACTCAATGCAGACCCTATCGAAAAAAAGCCCTTATTTCACTTTTTACCGGGAACGCGGGCATATTCCATTGCCACTGCGGGGTGTAATGTGGAGTGTAAATTCTGCCAGAACTGGCAAATCTCACAATACCGGCCGGAACAGACCGACAGTATCAGATTGACGCCGGAAGACGTGATGAATGAAGCTAAATCAGGCAGATGCAAAACAATTGCCTATACCTATTCAGAGCCGGTAGTGTTTTATGAATATATGTACGACACGGCAAAGCTGACCGGCAAAAACGGCTTGAATAACGTGATGATATCAAATGGTTACATTCAGGAAAAACCTTTGCGGGAATTGTGCCAATACCTTAGCGCAGTGAAGATCGATCTGAAAAGTTTCACGGAAAAGTTTTACAAAGACGTCTGTGCCGGAGAACTAAAACCGGTATTGCAAACCCTGAAAACTTTAAAAGATATTGGAATATGGTTTGAGATCGTGGTATTGATTATACCTACTCTCAACGATTCCGAGGCAGAATTCCGGGAAATGTGCAAGTGGATAAAAAATGAGCTTGGTCCGGAAGTGCCGATTCATTTTACCCGTTTTCAACCGACATTCAGGATAAAAAACCTGCCGCCCACACCAGTAAAAATATTGGAAAACGCAAGGGAAATTGCCTTTGATGCAGGGCTCCTTTTCCCCTATGTGGGCAATGTTCCAGGTCACAACGGGGAAAATACCTATTGCCCTAACTGCCGGCATATTTTAATCCGGCGGGCTGGATACAGAATATTGGAAAACCATATTAAAGATAACAAATGCAAAGACTGCGAAACTGTCATACCGGGCATATGGTCATAAAGAAACCATGTTTATTCAGCGTAAAATAGGTTGGGTTTTAAAAGGCAAAAACTCAATGGCATTCATTTTTACCCACCCCTCAATCCCCTCCCAAGAGGGGACTTATAAAATTCCCCTCTTGGGAGGGGCAGGGGTGGGTTTGTTCATTGCTTAACTAAAAAATATTGAAATTTCTAAACATTAAACTGGAAAGGGAAAAATCATGACACTTGAAATAAAGCCTGTTCGCACGGAAAGAAAGGGAACGAAGTGTGAGAGATTGAAAATGTGGGGTAAGATTGTCGCGGTTACAATTATCGTCTTCTTAGGAATTGCATCACGGCAAAGTAACGCTTCGGAAGAAATAGATGTCCGGAAAGACGTCTATCTGTTTCTTCACGGAAGAACAGACCTGCGGGAAAAAGTCGTAAGCTTACTGGTCACCTATGGATTTTCAAGGGAGAAAATAACTATGGCTACACCGGAAAAGGTGGGCAATGCAGGCGATTATATGGCAATGCTTTGGAAACCACCGGAACCGGATCACATAAAAATTCAAAAGATCACCAAAGTTGAAAAAACAGAACCGGAAAAAATCAAAGGACTCTGGAGAGGTGTTGCCAGAGATGATATAGACGCTATTCCGCTGGAATAGAATAATTGTAATGGCAATGTACGCCTTGCCGCTACAGGCAGATTTTTTTTCAAAAAACTAAGGTGTTACTAAACTCAAAGTAAAAACGCTTATTCCCAGCATTTGTACACAGTGAAATAGGGCTACTCAATGGGCTGTCTGGGTAAAGAGCCTTTTCCAATTATCCCGTCCGTTTATAATCTCTGCCCCGATTTGATATCTGTCTTGGCACACTCTTTTTGCAAACGCTACACGGATGGAAAACTTGCCGGGTTTATGGTCATCGGTATTCAGAACCACCTTACCCGAATATACGTTACCAATTTTGGCTGCAAATTCAACCTCACCCCGAAATCCCATTTTACTGATATCCTTTATTGTACACATCTTCCAATTGCTATCCGTTTTAATTTCAATGGACAGGGGCTGATGCAATCCGCTTACAATGTTATTATTGGAATTTTTCAAAAAACTAAAGTGTTACAATTCCTGTATATTAAATTATCCGAAGTAGTTATCATGCCTCACCGTGGAAAAATAGTTCACGGCGAATGTGCTTTAAACAGGGAAGACGTTTTCTCACTTTGCCAAGAAACGCAAAATCAATTTCGCAAACAACAACGTCTTCCATTAAATTGTCCTGGCATTGCGCCACAATACTACCCCACGGGTCAATGATCATTGTTCTGCCGTAACTGATACGCTCATCGTTATGCCGTCCGTATTGGGCGGGCGCCACCACATAACACTGATTTTCTATGGCGCGTGCACGCAAGAGAATTTCCCAATGATCCTTTCCTGTTTCCATTGTAAACGCTGACGGCGCAAACAAGACTTCCATTCCACGCAGCATCAGCTTGCGGAAAAGCTCCGGGAATCGTAAATCATAGCAAATACACAACCCCATGATATGCCCGAAAAGTTTTACCGTTTCAATATGTTTCCCCGGTTTCACATAATGAGATTCCCTGTAAACAGCCTTGTCATCAAGGTGAAAATCAAACAGATGGATTTTATCATAGCCCCCGATTATCCCGCCAAATTGATCAAAAACCAGGCAGGTGTTTGTAACTTTTGCTTTGTTTGTTGATCTGAGCGGAACACTCCCGCCAATAATCGCTACACCATGTTTCATTGAAAATTTTTTGAGAAAATGAACAATTTCCCCGGTTTCTCTCTCTTCCGCGAATATTATATTCTCTCTTTCCTGTCCGATAAACGAAAAGTTTTCAGGGAGCGCAATCAACCTGGCCCCCTTTTGCACGGCCTTTTCCATAAGTATAAGCGCTGTGTTCAGGTTCTTATCACGATCACGGACAGAGCACATTTGAATTGCGGCAATCGACAATGTATCCATAGTAATTGATTTGCTCTGCTTAAGTGTTCATGTAATTTACCTTATACTGCTTTTTACAACCGACAAGAGAATATCACGTAATGAATTGGTAAGGCAAGGATATTCCATGACGGCTTTGTTGCTTATAATCTCATCCTATCGCCTTATTTTTCTATAGACAAGTTGTTTTAAATGGAAGAAATATTGTATACGGTTTTATTTTGGAAGATGTGTTAATTCCTGTTACATTATACCCGATGCCTGTTTAAAGAAAATGTGCCGCGACATAATAAAATAAGGCGGCAAATACGATAATTTTTGTATTGGGTAAATATGACAAGAAATTTTACCGGAAATTGGTTTGATAAAGACGATCATTCACCTTGCATAATTTCACCTGTTGATTGTTTAAGCAAGGGGCAACCCGGCCTGCGAAAATCCGCAAAAATTGGAGAATGTTTGGTGATGTTTGAAACGAATGCAGGCATCCCTTATGTAAAAAGGAGATTGAAAGCCAAAAAAAATGTTTTTACACTGCCGGGTTTTGTTCCTCATCCTGATATATATAGTATCGAAGGGAAAAATACTGTTTCTTTTATACAAGGTGGATTTGGTGCTCCTGCCGCCGTATGTACTTTTGAAATAGCGGTGGCGCTGGGTTGTAAATGTCTTTTCGTATTTGGATTGTGTGGTGGAATAGGAAAAGATTTGGAAGTGGGCGATATCGTAATTCCGACCGAAATTATCAGAGAAGAAGGCGCCTCTCATCATTATGCAACGGCAGAAATAAACGCATTCCCTGATAAAGCCCTGTTGGATGAGTTGAAAGATTATCTTTGTCAAACCGGGGAAAATAGTGTTATGTATGGCAAAACAGTCAGCACTGACGCTGTATTCAGACAGACAAAGGCCAAAGAACTCTTCTGGAGAAAAAATGGCATTATTGGAGTGGATATGGAAACCTCCGCATTGATAACGGTAGCCGGATTCCATAAAATACCTGCAATAGGCATGCTTATTGTGTCTGATAAACATAATTTGGAAAACGAAGTCCCATGGAAATGGGGCGGGAATGGTTTTGCAAAAAACCAGCGCAAGGCAATTGATTTATTCGTTGAGTTTGCAAGGAATACCACACGTTTATTAATGTAGAGACACAAGCAATGCATCTCTACATTAATATTGAAATTCCTAAACTGGCATAGCCAAAACCAAACAAGGAATAAAAAATACGAAATTCGAAGTACGAAATACGAAACAAATTCGAATAACAAAGCATAAAATTCAAAACAACTCCAAAATATCCCTCTCTGCGTGCGATCACGCACAGGCTGGTAAAAATATGAAGCACGAAAAAAGATGCACTTGTTTAGAATTTCAAATCATTTTGTCATTAGAATTTGTCTCGGATTTCGTGTTTCGTATTTCGTATTTCGGATTTCACAATTATCGGATTTCACCATTAAATATTTTGCCAAAAAATGCTGGGTTTGTTCATTACGACAATATTCTATGAAAAATATAGAGTCCCGCTATAAACGTGAAAACAATTCGTATCTCATCGAGATAAAATTAAAAGATATACGTCAGTTATTCAATACGTTTGATCCCGCTCCCTTTAGAGAGAAAGACATTGATGATGACGCGGAAGAATATATTGTTGCTTCCGTTAGAGAATTTCCACATGATACACCGCTTAAATTAGTTATTTATTTGCCTGAGAGTTCCAGAGAAGAAGCGATACGGTTTATACCGGATGCAATTCGTAATTATTTTAACTACCGGTTCAATACTTCTAACAAAGAATTGCGCTTTATACTTAGAAGGGGGCGTATTTCGTTGTTAATAGGTATTTTGTTTTTGTTTTCTTGTATCAGCATAGGAGAGGTTATTGACCGTTTTGGAGATGGGATGCTGGTGCAAATTATTAAGGAAGGATTGCTCATTAGCGGCTGGGTCGCCATGTGGCGTCCTATTCAAATATTTTTATATGATTGGTGGCCCATACGATACATGAGCAAGTTATATGATAAAATCAGTAAAATGCCGATTGAAATGAGATACCTCTGAAACCGCAACTTGTTTGTTTTGGCGGGGGTGAACATCCGTTAAAAAAAGTAGCAGTATAGTAGAAAGCCATTCCGTAAGGAAATCCTTTACACTTTATCGCAGGGAGTAAAAGAGATGTCTTTTCCTGAAACAGATGATGCACGAAGAGAAAGTACTTCTGCTGGGAACAACATGCCTGAGCCGAAAGAAAAGTGTGACCATGAAAGAATACACGATGAAATAGAGGAAAAATGCGAAAAGGAGACTGTAGAAACCGGGAAAGACGAAACAATCCCGCATGAAGAAACAAAAAACAACAGAGCGTCAGTTCAGACGCAAGAAGAAAGCGCTCTGGCGTATGTGGAACGAAATGAAGAGCCTGCGATTGAAGAGTTTGCTGAAAAGACAAAAGAAGAGATATTAAACACGGATGAAAAAGACAAACGCCTCCATGCCCCGCCAAATGACATAGAAAAACTCATCGAACAAAGGGAATACCTGGAAAGCCTCCTCAAGGAAAAATTTACCAAACGCATGACGGTAATGTTTACCGACCTTAAAGGTTCGACTGCCATTGCGGATGCGGAAGGCGATATCGCAAGCCGTACTATTATGAAACAACACAATGACGTTCTTTTCCCTATTATCAAAAAACATGACGGCGTACTGGTAAAGACCATGGGAGACGGCACGTTGTCTTACTTTGAAGACGCACAGAAGGCTCTTCGCGCTGCAGTCGAAGCGCAAATAAGTTTTGACAGGTACAATGTAGAAAAGAAACCCAAAACCCTCCTTCTCGTTACCATGGGTTTGCATACCGGAGATGGCGTAGTGGAAGAAAATGACATTTTCGGGGACGTGGTGAATGTTGCGTCAAGAATTGAATCGGCATCAAATCCGGGAGAGATATACATTTCAGAAGATACATACAACTCGCTGACAAATAAGTCCGAAATATATACCCGATTTATAAAATCCACTACGTTAAAAGGCAAAAAGGGAGAATTCAGACTATATAAAGCTTTTTGGGATGAAAAAGAAATCGAATTGGATAAATTCGATACAAAGGAAGAAGATATTGTTGTTAAAAAACGTTTCCCCTTCGTAAAGGTATTGATGATGGTTTCAATACCGCTCATGATCACTTATTTACTCATGCTGGGCGGGGTAGTACCAAATCCCTTCATAGCATTAACCGCATCAAAAACAGAACTGCGTTCGCTTTCAACAGATATTTCCGATGAAGACATAAAAAAAACATCAGAACACACCGTTACTATCATCTTCGATAACGAAGAATGACCTTAGCGGCATAGCCAGAACCAAGCAAGCGCAAAACGCAAAATATGAAAGGTGAAACCAGTAGATTATAAACAGACGACGAGAACTTAGGCAGAAGTTTGTTTTCTCTGTTTGCTGGCTGGTTTCCCGCCAGTGCCACCATATCTCCGCCATATACTTATCATCGTTCGACTGAGCTCACGATGAAGTCTGCCCCGCTTGGCTTAGGAGTTAAAAAACATTCCTTTTTTAAAAAATAGTTTAAAAACATCTTTGCGAAACGTGGAAAAAAGGCGCCTTTACTTTTCAGGAAAGAAACATATTTTGAATGAAAAACCGTAAATGTCAGAGAAAAAGGCATGCCCACCTATCGCTTCAAAAAATATATCTTATTGGTTGATAACTATCATTGCGGTAGTGTAAAATATAAACGCTTACATACGCATTGAAAATTCGTCTTCCTGTTTCAGCACAAAGAAATAGGGCGTGATTGCAATTGTAAGGTTATCTGTTTTTTTGTCATGATAAAGGTTTAAATTCGGTATATAAAAAAAGGAGGATTTATAATGGAAAAGTGGGAATGTAGTGTTTGCGGCTACGTATATGATCCGGAAAAAGGCGACCCGGATAATGGGGTTGCACCTGGGACTTCTTTTGAATCGATACAAGATGATTGGGTCTGCCCTTCATGTGGTGCGAACAAGGATTTATTTGACAAACTCGACTAATGGTAATTTTTTTTCATCTTATTCTTATGCTAAAATTTTCCCTCAAAAAAAACATTCGGGTTTACGCTGCTGTTATTAGTATGCTGATTACACTTTCGTTATGTAAATACGCAGCAACTGGTACAGAAAAAAGAAATGAAACAAGCCAACCCTCTGTAACATATTCAAACCCCTATTTTAAAGGAACCAGGGAAGAGAGGCTATCTCAAGTTGAAAAGATATCCGAACTTTTTGGAGTAAAATGCGATCATTGTCATGATGAAGCGTTAACTGTTTTTACGGAAAATGGTGAAATTTCAAAAAAAATGATGGCTGCATCTGTTGCCCTTGGAGTAGATTGCGATTATTGTCATATAGACGGTAAACGCTATACCGAAAAAGAAAACCAGGCAAGGAATATGTTCGAACTTTGCGAAACGATGGCGGTTGAATGCAATTTTTGTCATATGGGGAAAGATAAACTGACGCCGCAAGGGTTGCAGGCAAAAACTGCTTTTCTAACGCGCGATTGGGCGACAAAAGGCTCAAAGCAATGCCTGGAATGTCATATTGAGAAAAAACAATTTGCGCTGAATTTTTACGGCTGGCAGGTTTTAAATGCCATGAAAGGATTAAAGGGGATGTGAACAGGGATTACGATGTAATAATAGTGGGTGGCGGGCCTGCAGCGCTTGCAGCGGCGGTTTACACTTGCCGGGCATTATTAAAGACGGTGGTTTTTGAAAGAAAAATTACCGGAGGCCAGTTAGCCGGCACAGATATGGTAGAGAATTACCCTGGGTTCCCCGAAGTAATCAGCGGCGTAGACTTAACACAACGGATGGAAGAACAGGCGAAGCGCTTTGGATTGATTGTCCGCTATGAAGAGGTTCTGAAACTAGCAGTAGAAGATGGATTGAAGGTAGTAACCACAGATACTGGTGTGTATGCAAGTTATGCGGTTATTCTTGCCTGTGGAGCCGATCCAAGAAAATTAGATATACCGGGTGAAAACGAGTTTTACGGAAGAGGTGTCAGTTATTGCGCTACGTGTGACGGGGCATTTTTCAGAGACAAAGATGTCGTTGTCGTTGGCGGCGGTGATTCCGCTTTGACGGAAGGGATTTTCCTGACAAAATATGTTAAAACAGTTCAAATAATTCACCGGGGGGAAGCATTCAAAGCCGCAAAGATTTATCAGGAAGATGCTTTTGCCAATCCGAAGATACACGTCAGTTTTAATACCACCGTAGAAGAAATTCATGGCAAAGAAAGTGTAGAAGGCGTTATTACCAGAAATGTGGTAACAGGGGAGAAAAAGAGCTTGCCTTGTCAGGGTATTTTCATTTTTATTGGAAGTGTGCCGAATACCTCATTTTTGGGAAATTTGTTGTGCGTTGATACGGGTTGTCACATTGAAACAAACATGCACATGGAAACGGAAATAGAGGGCGTCTATGCTGTAGGCGATGTGAGAAAATGGTCGTACCGGCAAATTGCAACTTCGGTGGGTGACGGCGTTACCGCGGCTATTGCAGCCGAACATAAACTTGCCGAATTGAAGGCGTTAGGCAAAATAAAAAACTAACTTGATACGTTTAAATAAAAAATCCATGTTATAACTTTTAACGGTAGGGAGGGATTGCAATAATGAATGTAAAAGAACTCATTGAAAAAGCTGTAATGCATGAAGACAAATCGCAGAAGTTTTATTTGGATGCCTTAAAGCATGTTACAGACCCAGCAGCGAAGGTCTGGTTAAAAGAACTTGCGGCAGAAGAGGTAAAGCACAAGGAGATGTTGTTAAATTTTGACACATCCAAAGTGATGAGTTTCAAACCTGGCGAAACACAGGATTTGCATATCTCAGAATTCCTGGTAGACAAGGACGTCTCTGAAATCAAAGATTTTCAGGATGTATTGATTATTGCCATGAAGAAGGAACAAAAGTCATATAATTTTTATGTTAGTATGTCTCAATCAACCGATAGCATGGAGATGAGAAAAATGTGCAGAATTCTGGCACAGGAAGAACTGAAGCATAAACATAAATTAGAAGTAGCCTATGATGATATGGTATTCTCAGAAAATTAAATGTAGCCTGCTAAGTTCCATGCGACACCTAAAGTGGATGGATTTGTCCAGGCCATTTATTCTTAATAGTTAGATGCATTAATTCATCGATGATAACAGTGTGCAGAAGGGTAACGGAAGGTAGCTCGTAGGGCGACTGGACTTACCCTTCTGCGCCCTCCGCAATTTTTCTTCTCACGCCACACCTTTTCATCATTCTTTTCTCGTAATAAACTCCAAAATGAACTTCATAGGGTGTTTTATAGCCAAACAAATCTGATTTTAGAAATTTGGCGATAAAATGGCTTTCTGAAAAATAGATTTATTGTATTAGTTTAGTTTTTTGAAAAAGATATTCACGTGTGCCTCTTATGTAACAGGAGAAAACATTTTCCTTAAACTAAACTATTACGACTTATTTGACTAAACATACTGTAAACACACCCCTTATCCCTTCTTGATAGATTGGAGATTTCTCTTCTCCCCTCTCACTCAAAAGCAGCCACCCATTTGTATATACCCCAAATAGGGTATTTACAGATGTGTTATTTTTAATATGCTATGCAACAGGGACTTTCTTTACGAAAGGTATTCTTGTTTCCATTCCCAAAAAGGCTTTTCAGGGTGTGGTAGCACCTTACCGGGAGAAGGGGAGTATTTCCTTTTTTTTGCTGGAAAGAGTAGCTTATAGACAAAATATTACATAATCTTTTGGTGCTTCTCTGGTACCTCATATGAGGGTTGAACTACTTTAAAACAGGCATAGCATTATTTACATAATATATAATTGCAACTTATGTGTATTAATGTTGGAGTGGCATAGAAATGCATTCCGCCAGTCATTTCAGCGAAGTTCTTTATCATAATAAAGGAGGAGACAAATATGTCAAAGTTGAAGATGTTTTATCGATGTTTATTTCTAAGTCTTTCATTGGCGCTTTTTTCATTG
>NZ_JBDIWA010000026.1:0-48107 GCF_039794105.1 Candidatus Kuenenia sp. | reverse complement strand
TCCTTTATAGTTAAAGTGTTATAAAAATTTTTTGAGCCATATTATCTTAAATATCAAGCAAAAAACTGTTCCCTAATGAAAAATTTTTTTAATTTAAATTACGCAAATATCTAACCGGACAATGCTGGGTATTTTTAAGAGAAATGACGATGCTGTTTTTTATAATACCATGCCGTTCCGTAAAAAAAACCAATGTTATTTTGCCAATATTGTTTATTGAGCAATCATTTAGCTTGACTTGCAAAAATGATACATATAGAATTTAACAGCTTTTGACTCGTTACTTAATGAGGTGTATTGGGAAACTTAAACACAAAGGAAATTAAAGATGCTCCGATTAAACAAACAACGTAATACTTTAGAACCCGAAGAACATCATTTTGAATTGAAAGATTCGGAAGAACCGAATCTTTTTCGCGATATATTCCCGTACGATAAAGTGCCTAAGATACCATTCAATTACCGGCTTAATCCAATGAATATGCCTGAAGAAATCTGGATTACCGATACTACATTCCGGGATGGCCAGCAGTCAATGCCGCCTTATACGGTGAAACAAATAGTGGATTTGTTCGATATGATGCACAAGCTTGGCGGCAAAAGAGGGCTTATCCGGCAGTGTGAATTTTTTCTGTATAATGAAAAGGATAAGGAAGCCGTACGAAAATGTATGGAGAGAGGGTATAAATATCCGGAGATAACAGGCTGGATTCGTGCGGTAAAAAGCGATTTCAAACTGGCGAAAGAAATGGGGCTTAAGGAAACGGGTATTTTGTGTTCCTCTTCTGATTACCATATTTATTTAAAATTAAAGAAGACGCGAAAACAGGCGTTGGAAATGTATCTGGATATCGTACGCGCCGCCCTGGAAGAAGGCATGATTCCAAGATGTCATTTTGAAGATATAACAAGGGCAGACCTTTATGGGTTTGTAATACCATTCGCAAAGGAACTCATGAAGCTGTCAAGGGAAAGCGGTATCCCCATAAAAATTCGCGCTTGTGATACCATGGGAGTGGGGGTAAGCTACCCCGGTGCAGCGCCGCCGCGCAGTGTTCCCGGAATTATATACGGGTTGACGCACTTTGCGGATGTCCCTTCCGAATGCCTGGAGTGGCACGGACATAATGATTTGTATTTGGCGATGAGCAACGCAACTGCCTCCTGGCTTTTTGGGTGTAGCGCTATTAATGGGGCATTGCTGGGTTTGGGGGAACGTACTGGGAACACGCCGGTAGAAGCCCTGGTTATTGAATATCTTGCGTTACGGGGCAACGATGACGAAATTGATACTACGGTAATTACTGACATTGCGGACTACTATCGGAATGAGATTGGATATCAGATCCCGCCAAATCAGCCTTTGGTAGGCTCTGGATTCAATGTGACCAGAGCGGGCATACATTCGGACGGTTTATTAAAAAATGAGGAAATCTATAATATTTTCGATACCACCAAGTTGTTGAAAAGGCCTGTAGGTGTTTCTATCACAGATAAGTCAGGAATTGCAGGGATCGTTCAGTGGATTGATATTTATTATAAATTGCAGGGAGATAAGAAAATCGCTAAGGATCATCCGGGCGTGGTAAAGATCAAGGAGTGGATCGATGAACAATATGCCAAGGACAGGATTACTTCTATTTCCGAGAAAGAAATGGTTGAACTGGTAAATATTCACCTCAAAGACGTTGTTGCTGGCAGGTAGCATAAGGCATGGTAATGTCTGCCATGATAAATTTCACGGCGTACAATCGGCGCCCAATTTCCGGTAGGCAGTGTTTTACCCTACATACCTAAGCTGACATAGCAAAAACCAAACAAGCACGAAGCACGAAATTCGAAACAAATTCTAATGACAAAATGATTTGAAATTCTAAACAAGCGCATCTTTCGTATTTCGTGCTTTGTATTGTTGCCTGCCTGTGCGTGATAGTACGCTGACATGGATGTTTTGGATTCGTTTTGAATTTTATGCTTTGTCATTAGAATTTGCTTCGGATTTCGTATTTAGCATTTCGGATTTCATCATTAAATATTTTGCCAAAAAATGCTAAGAAATCACTGATAAGGTACTAAAGCCCCTGACATTTTTATTTTTCAAAAAACTAAAGCGTTACGATTTTTGAAAGAATACTTTGAGAGTATATGAATTTCAGGCAAAGGACATATTAAAGACGTATAGCATCTGCGTTCCCCGTGGGCGGGTGGTGTCAGTTGCCGGCGACGCCCGAACGGCATATAAAGAAATCGGCGGCGGTAGGTGTGTGGTAAAGGCGCAAATACTTGCCGGCGGGCGGGGAAAGAGCGGCGGAGTCCGATTAGTCAATTCATCCGAAGAAGCCGCAGCATGTATCTCAAACATGCTCGGCTCAAGGCTTTCAACATATCAAACCAACCAGGAATCCTTTGAAATTAAACATGTTCTTCTGGAAGAAGCTGTTTCGATTCAAAAGGAGTTCTATCTTGCCATAACGATTGATCGTTCCTTACAATCCCTTTTGTTAATAGTGAGCGCTGAAGGCGGTGTTGCTATAGAAGAGGTCGCGAAAAAGACGCCCGAAAAAATTTTCAAAGAACCTGTTGACCTGTTTTTCGGGCTGCTGCCATTTCAGTTGCGCCGCATTACGGAAAGATTAATGATTCCGGCGAAATTGTCGGGGAAGGTAAACGAGCTGATGGAAAAACTATTCTCTGTCTTTATAAATAAGGATTGTTCGTTGCTGGAAATCAACCCTTTGGTGCTCACAGAGAATAATGAACTGGTTGTGCTTGACGCCAAAATGGAGTTAGACGATAACGCCATTTTTCGCCATCCGGAGTTAGAACACATTTTTGAGGGACAGGATATTCCACCTGATGAAGCATTGGCAAAGAAGTACGGGCTGAGTTATATACACCTTGATGGAGATATCGGGTGTCTTGTAAATGGCGCAGGCCTTGCAATGGCCACCATGGATAGTATTAAACTTTGCGGGGGGGAACCGGCAAATTTTCTCGATGTCGGCGGCAATGCGTCTCTGGAACAGGTGACGCAGGCGTTTAAAATAATTTTGTCCGACAGAAAAGTAAAAACCGTCTTCATCAATATTTTCGGCGGCATAATGAAATGCGATGTGATCGCCGAAGGCGTCATAAGGGTCGTCAAAGAAGCGGATATTCATATTCCATTTATCGTAAGACTGGAAGGGACTAATGTGGATTTGGCCAGAGAAATCCTTGACGACTCCGGGTTAAAAATTATTTCTGCCGGGAATATGAAGGATGCTGCACATTTTGCGGTAAAGGCGTCGAAAGGTGAGTATATTAATCAATAAGGAAACAAAGGTTGTATGCCAGGGTATAACTGGACAAACGGGAAGTTTTCATGCAATGCAGATGCTGGAGTATGGGACTAAACTGGTTGCAGGGGTAACTCCCGGTAAAGGCGGTATCATACATAATGGAATTCCTGTGTTCGGAAGCATGCTCGAGGCTGTTAATAAAACGGGGGCAAATGCCTCTGTAATATACGTTCCGGCCCCTTTTGCCGCAGACGCTATTATGGAAGCAGTGGATGCGGAGATAGCATTGGTGGTATGTATTACGGAGGGAATACCTACACTGGATATGTTAAGGGTGGTAAAATACCTTGCCGCCGGAAAGTCAAGGCTTATAGGCCCTAATTGCCCCGGCATTATTACGCCGGGCGCTTGTAAAATCGGTATTATGCCGGGATACATTCATAAAAAAGGCAGCGTTGGAGTTGTTTCGCGCAGCGGTACCCTCACGTATGAGGTTGTATGGCAACTTACGCAACAAGGTATTGGGCAATCAACATGTGTAGGGATAGGAGGCGACCCCATCATAGGAACGCATTTTGTCGATATCCTTAAGATGTTTCAGCATGATGAAGAAACATCGGCGATTGTGCTTATTGGCGAAATAGGCGGAAGTATGGAAGAAGAGGCCGCTGAGTATATAAAGAATGAAATTACAAAGCCGGTTATCGGCTTTATTGCCGGCAGGTCAGCGCCGCATGGCAAGCGTATGGGACATGCCGGAGCAATCA
This sequence comes from Candidatus Kuenenia sp., assembly GCF_039794105.1. Lineage (GTDB taxonomy): Bacteria > Planctomycetota > Brocadiia > Brocadiales > Brocadiaceae > Kuenenia. Next base: position 44,059 of record NZ_JBDIWA010000026.1, on the reverse strand, counting down.
TTGCCGGTGATAAAGGCAAGGCCGTTACAAAGGTCGCAGCGTTGCAGGATGCGGGCGCCTTTATGGTGGATAACCCTGTGGATATTGGCATAACCGTATCGAACATTTTAAAAGACGCCGGGAAATAGATTGTCTTTTATTACCGGAGTAATTCACTGCGATTGCTTCGTTAAGAGCGAAGCGCCACTTCGCTCACCAAAGCCCAAAATCGTAAATCGTAAAAAAAGAAACCACAGATTGCACAGATAAAAAAAATGGTAACTAGTAAATCGTAAATCTCTCCGGTATTTTTTCTGTTCCCTTGATAATTGTTGAGACATTTGCTACAGTAGCCACGTGTACTATAATACAAAGGTTTTTATAAAGGATTATTGTGGAAAACATGTTTTTGATTATGAGGTCAATGTATCGAATAGTGCCTCTTCTCTCTGTTTTGTTGAGTGTAATATCCCTGGATGTGCATGCCATAGGGGTAAGTAGCAACATTAAAAGCCACGTCATTGAGGTCGAATTCTCTCTGAATGAAAATAAACTCATAGCGGAGGATCATGTGTGTGTGCAAAAGGGCGAGAGCAATGAGGTGCTGTTTCTCATCAACAAGTCGTTTAAGGTGACGTCAATAGCGTCTTCCGGTAAGGATCTGGCATTTAAGCCGGGAAAAGCGGGAAATGCTCAAACAATGAAGATCACCGTCCCGGCAACGGTAAAAAACAAGGAAACTATTTGTTTTGACATCAAATATGAAGGAATTCTTCCTGCTCTCCCCGGCTCCTTCAGTGGAGAAGACATTGGCGCTACCTCCGGCATTATTGGAGAATATGGCGTTTATTTGAGTCCCGCGTACAGATGGTATCCCGATATGTCTGATTCACTGGCAACATTCAAGGTTACCGTCGTTATGCCGAAAGAATATGAGGCCGTAACCCAGGGGATTCTTGTGAGTAAAAAAACAGAAGATAATAAAGTTTCTATAACGTGGGAGGAGGACAGTGTGTCCGAGGGGTGCAGCCTTGTGGCGGGGAAATATAAAGTGACGGCAGTGCGGTATAATGATATTGATATTTACGCTTATTTTTATCCGGAAGAACAGCCCTTGGTTGATACATATTTGGATGCAACAAAACGATACCTGGATATATACCATGATTTAATTGGAAAATACCCGTATAAAAAATTTGCCATAGTTGAAAACTTCTTTCAAACAGGTTATGGTATGCCGTCATTTACCCTGCTGGGCAGTGAAGTAGTGAAGCTCCCCTTTATTGTTGACATTTCATTAGGACACGAAGTTTTGCATAACTGGTGGGGAAACTCTGTTTTTGTTGATGATAGCCGGGGGAACTGGTGCGAGGGGCTCACGGCCTATATGGCGGATTACTATTATAAGGAAATAAAAGGGGACGCTACCGCAACGACTTATCGTAACGAGATTTGCAGAAAATATACCCATTATGTTACCACGCAGAACGATTTCCCTCTGAAAATGTTTCTAGGCAGAAGCGACAAGGCAACGCAGGCTATTGGATATGGAAAGACGGCTATGGTTTTCCATATGCTGAGGAAAATGTTGGGTGATGAAGTTTTTTACCAGGCGCTCAAAGATTTTTATAAAAATATGCTGTGGCAGCGTGCGAATTGGGAGGATATTGAAAAGGTATTTGAAAAAGTGAGCGGGCTGGAATTGGCGTGGTTTTTTGATCAGTGGGTGAACAAAAAAGGCGCCCCCGTTATCGAATTGGGTAAAACGACTGTTAATAAGGAAGGAAATGCGTGGGTTGTAAAGGCTGAAATCCTGCAAAAAACGAACGAACCGTATCGTCTTCATCTGCCTGTCTACTTACAACTGGAGGATGGCATTTTTCATACGACCGCTGAAATAAAAAACGCTTCTGACCTTATTTCACTGGAGGTAAAATCCCGCCCTGAAAACATTGCGATAGATCCTTACACCGAGGTCTTCCGGCGCTTGCATGCGGATGAGATTCCTCCTACGATAGACCTTGTAATGGGAGACAGTAAAATTATCCTCTATCCGTCGAATTGTGAAGATTCCATGAAGGCGGAATATAAGAAACTGGCGCATATCCTGGCGAATGAACGGGATTCTATCAAGGCGGATACCGAAATTACCGAAGCGGAAATAGCGCAAACAAGCTTGTTTATCCTGGGTGGAGTGGAAGAAAACAAAATAAGCAAACTCGTTCAAAATAATTTACCAGTGGAATTATCGCTCACAAAAGATGCCTTTGGCGCTGATACCGTTATGTACGGCGATAAAAAGGACGCCTTTCTGGTAACAATAAAGCATCCTTCTCATAAGGAAAAAGGGATTGCTTTGTTTGCGGGATTTAGCCCCGAAGCGGTAAATAAAGCGGGATACAAAATTCAACATTATGGGAAATACAGTTATCTTGTTTTTTCTGATGGAAATAACAGGGTAAAAGAGGTCGTTAGCATCGGGGATAGCCCGCTGCAAAGAATCCTTCATTGATTCGATAGCTGGCATAGGCAGACCAAACAAGTACGAAATAAAAAATACGAAATTCGAAGTACGAAATACGAAATACGAAACAAATTTCAAAATACAAAATTCTAATAAAAAAACCGGGGTTTGGATATTTCATATTTAACATTTCGGGTTTTACTATTAAATTAGACTCTTCTTGCGAAGATATATTGCAAAGGGTGTTTAATGGGATTTGTATTTTTGAAAATATCATTTCATACTTGAAATTGCTTTTGAGGGAACGACGTATGAATGAGGCATATTTGTCTGGTTTAATATGTTTAAAATCGGCAACTTATGGGATATTTCAACTTTCCTTTTTTTTTGTCCGGTGAGGGAACGGTTTTTGTCCGTTTACAAAGGATTATTAAACTTTTTGGAAAGCGGTGGGGCAGAATGAAACTAACACTATCTTTGTGTATTTTTGCGTGGGTTTTTTATTGTACTCATTTTTGTTCAGAAGAGATGCTGGCAGGTGAGCATTATGCCGTGGTAGAGGTGCAAGAAGGGGGATGCATTACCGGACATGTAATCCGTGGGGGGGATGCCGGGATGCCCTCAATAGACTTATATGCAGGGTGGGAATTGCCGAAAACTTCCCAGGTTATTTCTGAAAAGCTCGAGGTGAACAAGGTAAACAACGGTGTGAAAAATGCCATCATTTCTATTTCAAATATTGAACGGGGGAAAAAGGGGGTAGTCCCGCCAATTCATCCCATCATAGATCAGCAAAAAGGGGTATTCGTTCCCCGTGTAACGGCAATACTCGCCGGCACAACGGTTGATTTGCTGAACGGTGATGAGGAAATGCACAACATTCATACCAAATCAATGAGAAATCAACCCTTTAATCTTGGCATGTCGTATAAACAAAGAATATCGAAAAAATTTGATCATCCTGAGACGGTAAAACTGTCTTGTGATATACACCAGGAATATGCCTGGATTGTTGTTTTTGGACATCCTTATTTTGATGTAACGGATAGGAACGGATATTTTGAAATATGCGATATTCCTGAAGGCGCCTATGTATTTAGGGTATGGCATGAAGAATTAGGAAAACGAGAAAAGGAGGTAATGATACGGGCGAGAAAAACAGAAAGTACAGAATTTGTTTATGAGTAGAATTAATGGGAAATGAACATTGTAACAATGACGGATGATTTTTAATTAGGTTTTTTTTACATTCGCAACCGGAAAGGAGGATTTGCTGATATGAAACCTAAGGGTTTATTTTATACATTTGGCTTTCTGAGCGCCGCAGTATTTTCCTGTGCAGTGCTGACTGTTGGCATGCGCCCTAATACTGCATCAGCAATTGAAATTCCCAAAGAAGTTACTGAAGAAGGAAAAAATGTTTACAAGAAGTATTGTGCCCCTTGCCATGGTGAAGAGGGCGGTGGAGATGGACCACTTTCAAGGTCGATGCTCCCCAAGCCTCGCAATTTTACACTGGGGGCTTATAAGTTCAGGACGACGCCAAGCGGTTCGCTTCCTACAGATGAAGATATTTACAAGACAATCTCATATGGTGTGCCAAATTCTACCATGATTCCCTGGGATATTTTAACTGAGGCGCAACGCGCTTCCGTAGTGCCGGTACTCAAGAGTTTTTCAGAAGCCTTCGAGTATCGCGAACCGGAACCTTCCGTTGATGTTGGCCTGCCGTTGAGACCGACAGAAAGGACCATTTTGGCAGGGAAAAAGATATATGAGGAAAAATTAGAATGCTGGAAGTGTCATGGTGTTGAAGGTCGCGGAGACGGCCCAAGCGCATCGGAACAGGAAGACGATTTTGGATTTCCGATAAAACCATTCGATTTTACTACTGGTAAGTTTAAAGGCGGCAATTCGCCAACTGATGTTTATCTGAGATTTACTACTGGCTTGAACGGAACACCAATGCCTTCTTTCGCGAAAGAACTTAGCGATGACGAAAGATGGTATTTAACCCATTATGTAATGTCCCTCGTTCAACCAGAGGAATGTGGAAAATAAAAAATTAATAGTTTTCTGTCTTTAAATGTTGACCATACGGAGGTGTTTTGAAATGAAAAAGATATTATTGGGCATGGTTGCGTTTGCTGTGATGTTGCCCGCTATAGTGGAATGGACTTCGGGCCAGTCAAATGTAGTCTGGGCTACAGAACAAAAAACCGAAGAGATTCCACCGCCAGACTTGTATAAGGATACGCCTGCCTGGTACCAGGCAGTTTACAAAGACAATGTTGGGCTGAGTGAGGGTTCGGGGCCATTTACCAAGTACTTTAAGGCCCAGATGCTGGATATGTACTGGCAGCCGAACAGACATTATGAACCAATGGAAAATCTGGACCATTCCATTTTCATTGAACAGGAGAGAAGGGATTTGTGCGTTATATGTCACGAGGAAGCCACCCCAGGCATAGTAGCGGATTGGAGAAGCTCGGGACATAAACATCCAAAGAGTACTCCTTATCTCTCAAGCAAGACCGCCCAGATTGAAAAAAATATTGGCAGGGTTCTCGACGAGGTACACTGTTTTGATTGCCATGCCGATACGGAAAAGAATCAGATAAGGATGCCTACCGGAGAAGTATGTGGCGGATGCCATAGGCAGCAGTTTGATGAATTCCTTAGGGAAAGAGAGGTTGGCCGCCCAAACCACTTACAATCATGGGAGGCGAATACCATCGTTCCCTGGTATGCAGAGGCTGCGAGAAGGGGCTATTTATATGGACAACATGGTTGTGATATGTGCCATTCCGGGGCTGAAAAGTGCGATGTTTGTCATACCAGGCACAAGTTCAGCGCTGTAGAGGGCAGGCAGCCAGAAGCCTGTATGACGTGCCATATGGGTCCTGATCATCCGGATGCAGAATCCTATGGTGAATCAAAACATGGCAAGATTTATGAAAAAGAGGAAGAACATTACGACTTTACAAAGCCACTCGTAGAAGTTCGTCCCGGAAAGGATTACCGAACACCTACATGCCAGTACTGTCACATGTACGAAAAACATGGCAGATTTATTCATAATCCTGTTATGAAGGGTATTTGGCGTATGGGGACGGTTCCGCCTTCTAACTTAGAGTATACCTCTTCGCTCAAGGACTATCCTTACGGAATTAAGATCATCGCAGATAAGATCGATATTTACTCAGAGGAAAATGTTGCCAAGAGGTCGTATTGGTTAGAGGTTTGCGCTAAGTGCCATAGCGACCGTTTTGCGGATACCTACCTGAAATCATTGGATCAATTTATGTTTCAGGCGCACACCCTTGCTGATCAGGCGCAAAAAATCGTTGAAGACCTGATTGCTGATGGTCTTTTATATCCTGAAGCAGCGAACAGAGATCCCTATCCGTTAAGCGATGGGATTGTTAAAGAACTTAGTGCGGATTTCCTTGGCGAACCGGTTTATAATGCATTTAAGACGCTCCAGGGTAAATTCCCTGTTGTAGGACCTATCCTTGGCGTCTATGGTATGTTCTTGCAAATGCAGGATAATCCGTCTGACATCGAAAATATGTACAACAGATTATGGTTCTGGTATAAACTACAGGGGTACAAAGGAACTGCACACATGCAGCAGGATGTTTCATGGTGGTGGGGACAGGCTCCTATGATGATGGAAATGACAAGGATACAGGCAGAAGCTGCTCGCATACGCAGAGTAGCCGGTATTGAAAAGACAATCGCCAAATAAAAAAGCGACTGCATACAAAAATAAAAAGCCCATGATATGTATAATATCATGGGCTTTTTTTGTTAGATGCGAACAAAGAATAGAAAATTGTAATATACTCAAGATGCTTATACCCCCTACAGCGGTATTTTTATTTCAGATATTGCGGCATTTTTTTGTATACTTCATCTGAAAACGAAAGAAACTACCCTGACAGGGTTTGGAACCCTGTCAGGGTTAATACACCATTGGAGTTTCAAACGTTTAGGGGGATTAAGGAGCGGTTTTTTCGCACCGAATCCACTAATAATTGACATGGAAAGGTGGATTCTCTGTTGCTTAATCCACCCTACTGCTTGACGGATTTTACCCACACCTGATGGGGGAAAACTTATCATATTCTTGTGCAGGACGTAAGAATAAAATGTCGCTGTAGTGATAATTGCTTTTTTAACAAATATACAAGAACTTACAAAAAATGAAACACTCTATTGTTGCTTGCGGTATACGTGTACATAATTTAAAAAATATTGACGTTGAAATTCCACATAACAAATTAGTTGTCATTACGGGTGTGAGCGGTTCTGGCAAGTCCAGCCTTGCATTTGATACCCTTTTTGCAGAGGGACAAAGAAGGTACGTGGAATCTTTTTCTGCTTACGCGCGGCAATTTCTGGAAAAAATGGATAAGCCCGATGTCGATCACATAGAAGGTATCCTGCCTGCAATCGCCATTCAGCAGAAAAATCCTGTAAAAAACCGCCGTTCAACTGTAGGCACCGCAACAGAAATCAACGATTACCTGCGGTTGCTCTATGCCCGCATTGGAAAGACGTATTGTAAAAGCTGCAAGCGAGAGGTACGGATTGACACTGTTTCGCATATTGTAGAATTTATCCTCTCCTTGCCGGAGGGCACGAAATTTCTCGTCACATTTCCACTCAATATCAGCCAAAAAATTTCGGGTGAGGAACAAATAAATCTCCTGAAAGAACGCGGCATAGTGAGAATCCTGGCAGATAACGATATCGTTGACGTCACGAACGAGCAAAACAGTTTTGACATCCGTGCCGCGAAGACCGTGTACGGAATTATCGACCGGCTGGTTGTAAAAGACACAATAAAAGACCGCCTTATCGATTCTCTGGAAACCTCATACCGTATGGGTTCAGGGCACTTGAGCATCTTTTATACTAACGATGCACTTTCCAGTGAAGCGATAAAACCATCAACAGATGATCTTGTGCGTATTCAGGATTCACCATGGGTTGAAATGAAATATAGCAAAAAGTTTTTTTGCAGTTATTGCGCCATTGAATACCCCGAGCCGTCCCCTGCCTTATTTTCCTTTAATAATCCAATAGGGGCATGCCCCAAATGCCAGGGATTCGGTCACACGATAGACATAGATATGGATGCCGTTATTCCAGATAAAGAGAAATCTCTTGAACAGGGTGCGATAGTTCCCTGGAATACCCCCGCATACAGGGAGTTGTATGAAGAACTTGAATCTGCCGCCTCAAAATACGACATTCCCCTGGATGTTCCTTTCCGGAAATTGACAAAAAAACAGTTGAATCTGCTTTTTGAAGGAACAAAGGATTTTTGCGGTATTAACGAATTTTTCAACTGGCTGGAAGGCAGAAAATACAAGATACACGTTCGTGTTATCCTTAGCAAATACAGGGGTTATAATGTGTGTCGCACCTGCGAAGGCGCCCGATTGAAAAAAGAGGCGCTTACCATAGTAATTCAGCAGAGAAGTATTGCGGAAGTTTGCACTATGACCATTGAACAGGCGCACATGTTCTTTCAAAAGCTGCAGCTTTCTGACTATGAAAGAAATATTGCGCACTTAATCTTGCAGGAGATAACAAAACGTCTTGGCTATATGATCAAGGTCGGCCTTGGATATCTTACCCTGGACCGTATGACGCGTACGTTATCAGGCGGAGAGGCCCAAAGGGTGAATCTTACCACATCATTAGGGTCTTCTCTGGTAAACACATTGTACATACTGGATGAACCGAGCGTAGGGCTCCATCCCAGGGATACTGACCGGCTGATCCATATACTGAAGCGGTTAAGGGACATTGGAAATACCGTTGTGGTGGTGGAGCATGATGCGGAAGTTATAAAGACCTCAGATATGATTATTGATTTAGGGCCCGGCGCCGGTGAAAACGGAGGTAGGCTTGTTTATCATGGCGCCTTTGCACAATTGCCCGCAAATAACTGTTCTCTTACCGGACAGTATTTAAAAGGAGAAAAGGCGATAAAAATACCTTCTTCCCGGAGAAAGCCTTCCAGAAGGGCTATCGTTTTAAAAGGCGCGTCACAAAATAATTTAAAAAATATCGATGTCACATTTCCGCTTAATATGCTAGTCTGTGTGACGGGCGTTTCAGGATCGGGAAAGAGTACGCTCGTACAGGATACTCTTTACGGTGCATTGAAAAAGAAGCTGGGAATTTATTCCGGGTTTGTAGGAAAACATGCGGCCATTGAAGGTGAGCGGTTTATCAATGACATCCTTCTCGTTGATCAATCCCCTATTGGGCGCACACCGCGTTCTAATCCCGTAACGTATATAAAAATATTCGATGAAATAAGAAAACTTTTTGTCTTCACGAGGGAGGCAAAAGCGCGCAAATTGACAATCGGTTCATTCTCTTTTAATATTACCGGCGGAAGATGTGAGTTTTGCGAAGGCGCGGGATATGTAAAGGTTGATATGCAATTTCTTGCTGATATCTTTGTCACATGTGAGAAATGCGGCGGAAAGCGGTTTAACAAAAAAGTACTCGAAGTGAAATATAAAAATAAAAATATCCATGAAGTCCTGAGCATAACGGTGGATGAAGCAATTGAATTTTTTCGCGCATCTGCGAATATCACAAAGGCACTGAAGTGTTTGCAGGAAACCGGGCTCGGCTATTTAAAATTGGGTCAGCCCGCAACAACCTTGTCGGGGGGCGAAGCGCAACGTCTCAAGGTATCCACGTATATATCGCAGGAAAATATGGAGTCAATGCTCTTTGTCTTTGACGAACCAACCATCGGCCTGCACATGGATGACATTCAGAAATTACTGAATTGTTTTCAAAGATTGCTCCAGGCGGGACATTCTCTCATCGTGGTGGAACATAACCTTGATATTATTAAATCCTCCGATTATATTATCGACCTTGGCCCTGAAGGGGGCAATGAAGGGGGATATGTAATAGGATGCGGAACGCCGGAGAAGATTTCTAAAATAACAGCAAGCCATACGGGTGCATACTTAAAACCATACTTTTTGTAACACTTTAATTTTTTGAAAAAGTAGGGGCGAAGCATTTGCCCCGTTTGGGCTTGAACGCATTTATGACAATTTACGGCAAATGCTTCACCCCTACACTGCGATTATTGGAATTTTTCAAAAAACTAAAGTGCTACTACTTTTTCTGAGTTATACAAAAATATATTTTACGAAAGGCAAAAACAACATTGAGCAAGAAAAATATCCTATTTATTGTGAGCATTATCGTAAGCCTGGGTTGTTCATGGCTATTCATACGAAGCATAGAATGGGCGTCTTTGAAGAATGCGTTAATTGAGGCAAATTATTGGTTCATAATCCCCGCTACGATATTGGCGCTTCTCCTCTATGTGGTGCGGGCATTTCGATGGCAGGGTCTGCTGTCGCACATAAAACCAATTTCCCCGTGGAGCTTGCTATCGATTACTTCCATTGGTTTCATGGCAAACAATATACTTCCTGCCAGGGTTGGAGAAGTATTGCGGCCGTTTCTCCTTTATAAAAAAGAGAACATTAAATTCTCTACCTCGTTTGCAACGGTTGTTGTTGAAAGAATTTTCGACATGCTGGGACTCATTCTCTTTGCCGTTGCAACGTTGTTCCTGCTTCCCAACCCTGATACCTCCCATAATAGCCCATCTTTTGCATTAATAACCACTGATGTGGTAAAAACGGGGGGATCGATAATTCCTTCATTAAAAAAATGGACAGAAGTCTTTGCCGCTTTTGGCAGCATAACCATTATCCTGCTTTTTCTCATCGTTGCAAAACCGCTTTTTTTTAAAAACATACTCACCACGTGGTGTTCCTTTCTTCCTCATAAACTTAAAGATAAAATTTTCAACATGTATGATTCATTCGTATTTGGCCTGAAAATACTGGAAAATAAATTAAAGACGATATGGATACTTATCTTATCACTGATTGTATGGCTCATGGGTGGAATAGAAATCTATATACTGGGGTTTGCCTTCGATTTGCAGCTTCCTTTTGCCGGGGCATGTCTTGTTGCCGTTTGCCTTGCCCTTGCAGTAGCATTGCCGCAAGCCCCTGGCTATATCGGCGTTTTTCACATTGCCGTTTTAAAATCGTTGCATATCTTTGGCATAGAAACAACGTTAGCCCAGAGTTATGCCATTATTTTGTGGGCAATATCTATCCTACCCGCCACAATTATGGGTTTTTTCTTTCTCTGGAAAGAAGGAATTGCTTTTCGCGAAGTGGTAAAACTGGAAGAAGAAATTTCCGAAGGAAAGCTTGAAGAAGCAGAAGGAGTTTCAAAAGTTCCGCCGCAATTATAATAGTATCTTAATTAGTCATTGGTCATTGGTAAGTTTGTGATTAATTTTTTAATCTGTGCAATCTGTGAAATCTGTGGTTTCATTTCGTACTTCGAATCCTGCAAGGATGACTTTATTAAAAAATGAATGTAATTGAAAATACCGGCATGTTATGACATAATCGAAAAACTTTACGTACGGCAACACGTACCATTTTATTCTTTTTTATCAAACATCCTGCCGTCAGAAAATAGCGGGAGCCCCATTAATTTACTGAAATAGCATTTACATCGTTAAGAACGGCTTATTGTATGCAACAATTACTAACAAAAAAACCTACATTAAACATTTCAAACGCATATGAACAGGAAGCAAGGTATCTTATCTTTGAAATATACGGGGAAGAATATGGCATAGAAGTTTTAAGGGTAAAAGAAATTATCAGCATGGTAAAAATTACGCCTGTGCCAAAAACTCCGGAATATGTAAAAGGCATAATAAATCTCCGCGGTAATATTATTCCTGTCATTGATTTGCAGTTAAAACTGGGAATACGGGAAACGGTAGCCGGAGACGACAGATGTATCATTATTGTTGAGACACGCAATGGTCTGAAAGGGATAATCGTTGATATGGTATCGGAGGTACTCGTTGTGAACGCCGATGATATGGAGCCTTCTCTACAATTGAAAAGCAGCATTGACGCCGCTTTTCTTATGGGAATTGCAAAAATAAAGGGGAAATTAAAACTATTACTTAATATCGATAATATATTTGGTGCAGACGGACGGCAGACTCATGGTGAAAAAAATAACCAGATAAATGAAAACAAAAAAGACCTTTACCGGGAAAACAGTGATGACGAGGATTTCGGAAAGGAGGTTCCCCTGATACAGGAAACAGAAAATACAGAAGGCATTTTTGCTGAAAAACCAAAAGAAGAAATTCGCCGGGAAATTTCTGACACAATAAAAGAAATTTTGCCGGAAGATAGTGGCACAAAGGAAAATGCAAAGAATGAAACTGCCGCAATCGATGAAAAACAAACGGATATAATCTTAAGCGATACCGCCTGTACACTGCAAACAATTGGAACAGACAAGGCGGATGAGCCTATAGATCTCAATGCCGTTGCAAAAAACATATCCGTTGATATCAGGGAAGCGACAACATCATTATTTGAAACAATGATTATGATGGATATGAAATTCAAAGAGTATGCACTGGTTGATGAGACTAAAATAAAAAGCGATGTGGTATGCATGATAAGCTTCACCGGCAAATACCATGGCATTGTAAGTTTGTTTTGTTCAAAGGAGCTTGCATTACAAGTTGCTTCAAACATGCTGATGGAAGAACAAACAACGTTGTCCACTGAAGTAAAAGATGCAGTGGGTGAAGTACTCAATATGATTGCCGGAGGCGTAAAAACAAAAATTGCTGAAAAATACGGCGAGATGTACCTTTCCATACCACTGGTAATTGTGGGAGAAGATATCTCTGTTTCCGTTACAGAAACTCAGGAAATGCGCTACAAAACAACGGTTGTGTGTTTTACGAAAGACCCATGGATTACGACACGTTTTGGCTATAATGATGAAATTATGACTGTAGGTTTATTGCTTAAAAAGACAAGCCGGTAAAGAGCCTAAACGGGCATAGCCAGAACCAAACAAGCACGAAATAAAAAATACGAAATACAAAATGGAACCACAGATTGCATAGATTAAAAAATGCGTCACAAACTTACCAATGACTTATGACCAATTCAGAACTTGTTTCGTATTTTAACATTAAATATTTTGCCAAAAAATGCAAAAAATTACTGCTAATGTATTAATGATTAATAGAGAGATATACTAAATGATTAACGTATGGTTTTATACGCTGGCCAGTGTTTTTGCTATCAGTATATGTTCATTGATAGGGGTTGTAACGTTATCATTTAGAGAAACGAATCTGAAGCAAGTCCTTATTTATTTTGTTAGTTTTTCCGCAGGAAGCTTACTTGGCAACGCTTTTTTACACCTGCTTCCGGAGGCCGTTGAAAAAGCAGGTTCAACTTTTCGGTTAAGCACTTCCCTGTTTGTTTTATGCGGGGTAGTTGTCTACTTTAGCGTAGAAAAATTTATCCGCTGGCGGCACTGCCACATACCCGCAACGGAAGAACATCCCCACCCTTTTTCTTTAATGGTGTTGTTTGGAGACGCCGTACACAATTTTATTGATGGATTGATCATCGGAGCAAGCTACATGGTGAGCATTCCGATAGGTTTTGCCACAACAATGGCAGTTGTCTTCCACGAAATTCCCCAGGAGGTTGGAGATTTCGGTTCTTTATTACATGGCGGATTCAGTAAAATAAAGGCTCTTTTTTTCAATTTTCTTTCCGCCTTGGCCGCCATATTAGGTGCGGTTATCGTCCTGGTACTGGGATCTTATGTAGAGGGATTAACCACTTTTTTAGTGCCTTTTGCTGCGGGCGGTTTCATTTATGTTGCAAGTTGCGACCTTATACCGGAATTGCACAGAGAGGTGAAGGTTACGAAATCAATCCTCCAGTTAGCATTTTTCATATTAGGGGTGTTGGTGATGCTGGCATTGTCTTTTGTCGGAGAATAGTGCCATTTCCGCTAAGAAAAACAATGAGAAAAGCGGTTGTTTGGTGAGTATTGCATTTGGTCCCGCATGATATAAGATTTAATCGGAATGATTGTTAATAATGGCGGTAATATGTCCTGGGAAACAGTTTTATGAGAATGATTCCTATCACGAAACCCCCGATGTGTGCCCACCATGCTACGCCTCCATCCTGGGTATTTGCAATGGCCGCCGTACCATTAAAAAATTGTATGAAAAACCAGAATCCCAATACAATATACGCCGGCAATTCAATGAACTGCCAGATAAACAAGAGCGGGAGCAAAACCAGCACACGCGCCCGAGGATAGCTTATCATGTAAGCGCCTAATACACCTGCAACCGCTCCGCTTGCGCCAATACAAGGCACACCTGACTGGCGGTTAAAGAAAATATGCACCACCGCTGAACCAATTCCGCAAATTAAGTAAAAAACCACGAAGCGGAAACGCCCCAATATGTCTTCGATATTGTCCCCAAAAATCCACAAATACCACATATTTCCCAAAAGATGGATAAACCCGCCATGGAGGAACATGTAACTCAGGAAAGGGAAATATGTATTTGACATATTCACCTCCGGGATATCCGCCGACTGGAAAATCTTGAGGGGAACTATGCCATAGGAGAAGAGGAAATCTGTTAAATTCCTTCCTAAAGAGAGTTCAAAAATAAAGGCAAGTACGTTTATCAGGATAATAATAACCGTGACAAGCGGGAATGTTCCGGAAGGATTTCGGTCTCGGATTGGTATCATTTATTTTTTGGCCGAAATGGTAAAAATTCATCTCTTAAGACACTAAGCCTTTTCGTAGACAGTGCGGCGGAAAGGAAATCCGAAATACTAAGCACGAAATACGAAACAAATTCAAATTGTGTAATCTGCACTTCCTGTGCGTTTTGGACATTCAAACATTAGAATTTAGTATTTGTTTCGAATTTCAATATTCGAATTTAGAATTTAGACGCTTCGACATATCGACAAAATTATGTCGATGTTGAGGCACTAAGCCCCTAAACTCTTTTGTTGCTTACTGAAAGGTATTGGCAAGCAGTTTGTAATAGGGGAAATTTCGTCCCGGGCAATCAGTCTGTTTGCAATGCCTGTGCATAAGAACATTATCAGTAGGAATGTGACACCGTTCCTGTATGTATTCCACTAACGCGGAAAGCGATTTCATCTGTGCTTGCGTAGGATACGTTTTATTAAAATTCCCTACCAGGCATATTCCTACGCCAAATTGGTTATATTCTTTTGTCCCTGCGTGTGCACCATCTATCTGCCTTTTCCATCTATTACCCATTTCAATTTCGCCATCGCCGGAACCCTTTCCATTTCCTATAACAAAATGATATCCCAAACCGTTTTGCCATCCGCGCGATTGCCGGTGATATTTATCAAATTCTTCAGCGCTTCCGGTATCGGATGCGCTGTGATGGACAACTATGTACTTCCAGTCGCGAACAAAACAACGTTCCAATTGGTTTTTAATGTCGCTGCTCAGGTAGAAGTCCAATTTTTTTTCAGGTAGTTTTGCGCTTGGTTTCATAATAGTCGATGTTGGTGGAATGGTTGGTGGAGAATAACATCCGCTCATGAAATAAAGAAGGGGGAAAAACATGCAAATACCCATTTTTTGCCAAAAAAGCATTATAATTCTCCTAATAAATGTTTAACACTTGCATGCAACAATGAGTAAATCTTATAATCAGCGGGAATTATAACAAATGAAAGCCTTTTGTCAAATAACAAATATGGGGGTATTTTGTTGTCTCCGGTAGCCCCACGATGCAGTATATTGGGGTGTGAAGGACTACCCATGAGGGGTTGTAGACCAAGCCACTACAATATGTAGCGGCAACTGGGGCCAACTGAGTACCCCTATTTTTTAAAGGAATGAATGGATGCAGATAATTAACCAGGTAGATTTAAAAAGGATGTTAAACATCATAGAAAGAATCCCATTCTTTAGCAACTTCTCAATGCAGGAAAAAAATAGAATGGTATGTCTGAATTCGCATTTTATCATTTTCCAAAAGGGAGAATACCTTATTCGGGAGGGAGATCAGGATTCCGCATTTTTTATCTTACTCTCCGGCACAGTGTCGGTGGTTAAAGGGACAAGTTTATATACCATTGCAAGGCTGTCTCCTGGCGATTTTTTTGGAGAAATATCATTTCTCACCAAGACCCCTAGAACTGCTTCTATTATTGCGGATGATACCGTTCTTGTGGTTAAAGTGAATAAAGAAATGCTTGACTCATTAGGGCCGAGTATCCGCGATAAAATCAAGGATAGTATTATTATGAGGCTGGCTGAACGCATTCAACGTTTAAATAATATATTGATGATTACGGAGTTTGATTCCAGGGGAATTCGAAAAGAGGACAAAATTGCCGGAAGTAAGAACGAGGAATCTTCTCAAACCCAAGCATAAAACAGTGCAGAGTCTCTCTCTTTGTTACATTTTACATATCTTCCCTTTCCTCTTAAAACGGCATTGCTTTAGATAAAAACAGCCAACGGAAGTAGTTTTCGCACATTAAATAAAACTTGACAGTATACCTTGATTAATATAGCATTTTTGCTTATGAATTTTCACCTGACAGTCGTACCTTTTTAAAACCTACTATGGAACGGAGCACATGCAACAATGAGGGTTTCACTGGCTTTAAGCTTTTCTTTGACAAAATATTTGATTAAAAACAGGTTGTTATTTAAAAAAAGATTTCCTCTCGTATTAATGCTGGAAGTAACCCATCTCTGCAATCTTGCCTGTGAAGGATGTGGCCGTATTCTGGAATATCATGATACCATGCGTGAAATGTTAAGCGTTGGGGAGTGTATGCAGGCAATTCATGAGTGCCCGACCCCGGTGGTTACCATAACAGGGGGAGAGCCTCTTATGCATCCGGAAATAGACAAAATTATCTCCGGGGTAATAAAGGAGAAACGGCACGTTTATTTATGCACCAACGGAATATTATTAGTCGATACTTTAAAAAAACTGAAGCCGGACAAATATCTCAATATTAATGTTCATATAGACGGGCTTGCGGAAACGCATGACAAAATAGCAGGCAAAGGGATATTCGACCGGGCGACAAACGCCATCAGGGAAGCAAAAAAAGCAGGCTTTAAAGTCTGTACAAATACTACTATCTTTAAAAATACCAGCGAAAAAGAAATTATGGAATTATTTTCATTTTTGCAGGGACTTGGCGTTGACGGCATGCTGGTTTCTCCTGGTTATGGCTTCGAACACAATGAAAATGAAATTTTTCTCTGTCAAAAGGAAATAGAAGAACGATTTGGGTTTATTTATGGTATTTCAAAAAAATACAAAATATTAAATTCGCCCCTCTATTTGAAATTTTTAAAAGGGGAAAGAACATTGAAATGTACGCCCTGGGGTAATCCTACCCGTAATTATTCAGGATGGAAAAGCCCCTGTTATCTTATCACGAACACACATTATAAAACCTTTGATGAGTATATGAAACAAACTGATTGGGAAAAATACCAGGAAGGACGAGACCCGCGCTGTGAAAACTGCATGATGCATTGTGGTTTCGAACCAACGGTAGTGCTGGAAGGGGGAAAACGCTTGTCAGACATTTATGAAATGGCAAAATGGGGGCTTAGTTAAAAAAATGGTAATAAAAAATTTTGTTAACAGGCCGCAATCTGTAATTTGCCGAGTGCACAGTCTTCCCATTAGTAAAGGGAGCAAGGGATGTTTACCTCAATTTATTGAGAAGTTACCAATTTATGAGTAAAGTGGCGATATCTTCCCAGCGCCATTAGTGGAAAATAGTTGCGATACATGTGGTATTTCAAATAAAAGACTTTGGGAAAACCAGTTGCCGTGAATTCTTTCTCATCCCAGCTACCGTCTTCTTTTTGCGTGGACAAAAGAAAATTTATTCCTCTTTCTGTGGAGGACGATTTTATTTCGCCGGCAGTAATCAGGGTCAGTAATGCCCAGGCTGTTTGAGAAGGAGTGCTTTTGCCTATTCCTTTTAATGCACTGTCCTCATACGATTTTATTGTTTCTCCCCAACCGCCATCCGAATTCTGTACACTCTTCAGCCAGTCAATTGCCTTTTTAATGTATGCCTTATTAATATCTTCACCAACCGCTATCAGTCCGGAAATCACAGACCATGTACCATAAATATAATTTGAACCCCAACGCCCAAACCATGAACCGTCTTCTTCCTGCTCTTTTTTCAGGAATTCAACAGCCTTTTTGATATTTAAATAGGTCTTATTAAATCCGATACGGCCAAAAAATTCTATACATCTGCCTGTTACATCGCTGGTGCTTGGGTCAAGAAGCGCATTAAAATCGGCAAAGGGTATATTATTCAAAATTGTTTTATTATTGTTGCGGTCAAATGCCCCCCATCCGCCGTCATCGCATTGCATAGCCTGCAGCCATCGCAAGGCGCGTAAAAGTGTTTTTTCTTTATGCGTGTCTTCCGGAAGAGAGACCCTCTGTAATGCCATGAGCACCGCGCCGGTATCATCAGTATCGGGATAAAATTCATTCGCATATTGAAAATACCACCCGCTCGGTTCCTCAACCTTACATTTTAATTTCCAATCACCAAAATCCCTGACTTCTTTGCTCAATAACCATTTACCTGCTTTTTGCAGAACAGGGTGAGACCCTGGAATACCTGAATCATGCATTGCAATAACAGACCATGCGGTGTCCCATACGGGAGATACGCACGGTTGCAAATAAAGCATATCGCCTTCATAGATAATCAGCGCCTCCACCTCTTTCATCTGTGCGGCCAAAGCGGGGTGATTATCCGGATAACCAAGGCACTTCATGGCAAAAATCGAATTAATCATTGCCGGCCAAATAGCTCCTAATCCGCCCGATTTTTCCATATGTTCAAGCAACCATTTTTCAGCCATCTTCATCGCAATTCTTCGGATGAATTTAATGGGATGCTGCTCATACCGGCGGAAGATACTATCCGCATCAATAAAAAAGTTGTGCCAGCAAAACCCATCCTGATCCCTTTCTATACGATATACGACGTCTTCACGCGGGATAAGATACAACTCCTTCAGTAAATCATCGCCTACGGCAACATGTGGTTTCCTGGCGATGGCAATAGAAAGGGGGACGACAATACATCTTGACCAGTAGGATATTTCATAAATACTAAAATAAAATCCTGCGGGGAACAAAATCATTTCTACCGGAACGGCAGGCACCGCCTGCCAATCAACCTGGCCAAACATGGCAAGATAAATTTTGGTAAAGCAATTAGCATTCATGATTCCGCCCATGCCAAGGATGCATTCTTTCGCTTTTTTCATGAATGATTCATTTTCCGAATATCCCGCTAATTTTAGTGCAAAATATGCTTTTACCGATGCGCTGATCTCACTTGCTCCGCCATAATAAATATTCCAACCCCCGTCGGTCAGTTGCTGTTTCAGGAGAAATGCGACAGCCTTACCCTGTTTTTCATAATCTACCCTATTAAGAAAATGCATCAGCATGATGTAGTCGGACGTCAATGTGGTATCTGCCTCCAAAATCCCTACCCAGTGACCATCCGTTATATTTTGCTGATTGATGAGATATCGCTGCGCCCTGTCTATCGAATCATCCAAAGGGTTCTCTGTTTTTTGCATTGTAGCTGTAGTTGTTCTGAAGTAAGTATTTTCCAAACTCAATTCATGTTTAATCAACTCTGGAATAGGATGTTTTCCATTGCCGTTTCCATTTCCATTTCCATTAAATTTGTGTACAGTTGTCTCAAACCGTTCTAATAGATTTAATAGAAAACTTCTCATTCTTTTTGAAAACCTCCAATGTACTATTTCATTATGATTAAATTTTCAAGTAAACTACACTGTCACACAAATAAACAGGTGATAAGTTATATAGTATAAATGAAACATTCCTTCTTTTCTGTTAGCCGGGCAATTATACCGCACGTTAAAAAACATTAAGTGCGGATTAGGCAGTGGCTATAGATAACAAATTTAAATCGCAATTTCAAGTAAAACTTGCTTTAGGTATGTGCTTTTTATAAGATGGTTTACCAACTTTTTTCATGCCATATTTTATTATTACTTTGCATTAAAGCCTGAAGAGATATTTTTTCCCATTTATAAAACTGAAAATGTATGACACTGCTGATATATGACAATATATACCTGGACCATGATACCGGTATTGGGCACCCTGAAAATGCCAGGCGGATAGAAAATACCATTAAATATCTGGAGTCCGATAATTTTTTAGCGCACGTAACGATAGAAAAGCCCCGTGCGGCGTCACCTGAAGAAATAGGCCTTATTCATCCAAAAACGTATATCCGGACCATTCAACAAATTGCCAATTCCGGCGGCGGCTGGTTAGATGGAGATACTGCCGTGTCTGGTCCTTCATACAATATCGCATTATATTCCGCAGGAGCAGCCCTCACCGCAATAGATTTAATTATGAAGGGAGAGGCAAAAAACGCTTTTTGCCTTGTTCGCCCACCCGGACACCATGCGACCCCTGACAGGGGTATGGGATTCTGCCTTTTTAACAATGTTGCCATTGCGGCAAGATACCTGCAGAAAAATTACCAACAGAAAAGGATTCTTATAATAGACTGGGATGTTCATCATGGAAATGGCACGCAGGATGCATTTTATGATGACCCTACGGTAATGTACTTTTCAATGCACCGCTATCCATTCTATCCCGGAACGGGGGCAGAAGATGAAACAGGCGAGGGAAAAGGAAAAGGGTTCAATATCAATATACCATTGTCTATGGATACTAACCCCCAAAAGTACATTGAATTGTTTTCCGGGGTAATAGAAGGCAGCGTAAACAGATTTGCGCCGGAATTCATCATTCTCTCTTCAGGTTTCGATGCATACAAAAAAGACCCCATTGGCGGTTTAAACCTTGAGATAGAACATTTTTATACATTAACCGAAATCGTTGTGGAAGCGGCGGAAAAACATTGCGGCGGTAAGCTTTTATCCTGTTTGGAGGGAGGATATCATTTATCCGGTTTACCCTTATGTATCAAAGCCCACCTCAAAGGATTGCTGAAGATTAAATCCTGTTAAAAGATACTTCTTACCACGCGAAGATTGTCAGCCTTCCAAGCGGCCCGTTTGTGTTAACCCATTTTCGTATGTTCCTGGGATTTAAAGGTGCATACTCTTATATTAACGGAGACGTTCCCACCCGGAAATTTTAAAAAAACTGGATTTATCACTTTAACCCCGGATATTAACTCATATATCTACGAAGAACTCAAAAAACTCCGGATAACCCTTTTATTCGAGAGAGCATACCCGTTTTTTTGTAATCGTTCATGGGGTCATGACGAAACAACCCTGTCAGGGCTAACACTACTGTAACGTTTCACTAAAACATGACGGAAGTCCCAAAAAATCAGGAAGGAAAATATTTGCGTTTTTAAAACTGTTACGCTATCATTGACAACGCTATTTGCGCAAGAGGTCTGAGAGAGACCATTCTATGACAGTCTGTTTTTTTACTAACACACATACAAAGAAAGCGAGGCATACCATGGAGACAACGGTTTTTAAAAAAGGCGAACCAATAGCACAAGAAGGCCATTTTACCTACTATGTGTACAGAATCCTGGAGGGAGAAGCACAGTTACTAAAAAATATAAACGGCAGGGAAGTTCCTATATTGAAACTGGGAAAAGGAGCGGTTATCGGGAAACTCTCTTGTTTAGAGGAAAAAAGAAGGCTGGCGTCTACAATAGCCATTACCGATGTAAAGGCGGAGGTCATATCAAAAGAAGAGTTCATAAAAACTCTTAATGAACTCCCCCCGGAGATACATGCATCTATGCGTGAACTCGCCTTTTTGCTTTCTGATCTATCAAGTGTGGTAGGCCAGCTTATTTATTGCCGTAATAGCATGGAGGGCAAGGATCTGAGCACATTGAGCCTGAAAAGTGTTTCGGGGCAACTTGATAAAGCGCCTGAAAGTATAAAGATGGTGTATAAGTCATTAATAGATGATATAATTAATAATTATGCCAAGTGCGGGGAGACATTGAATGAAATACTTCGGAAACTTGACGGCCTTAAAGAAGGTATTTAGCTTTATTACATGCGAAACTAACATTCCCTGTTACCAAGTCAAGGCATAGATTCTTAATATCAACACCAATCCTTTTATAAACTTCACAAAAACTTCATGGTTTCATCCTGTTTTTGGCTTTGGTTTTCCATATCCGGAAGCCCGTTCATCGACGAAAATAGGGACAGCGACTATTTATCATTACCAAGTCAGGGTAAAATGGTTATGTGTTTATTTTATGCCACGAATTGCAAGGACTGTAGCCTCCGGTTATCCACATCATGTAACTCAAAGAGGAAGAACAAGCCACAGAGAACATAAAGAGATGTTAAATGACAGGAAGACCGTATGGCTATGATGGCTTTACGAAAAAACTTGAGACATTATTTGGAAGAAGGTTAAGGGATCTTCCGTGGGGAAGATCAGGCAAAGCCAATAAATAGTCGATGTCCATATTTCCTGCGGTCGTTAGGCGGAATAATATAAATGAAATACACACAATACTTTCTCTATACACGCCAAAGACCTGACAGGGCATATATAAAAGATGAAAATAAAATATTTTAATGATACGGACACGGCTCTGCTGGAATTTACAGAAAAGCTGGTAAAAGAAACACGAGAGATATCAGAGAATATATATATCGACATTGATGAAAAGGGCAATCTTGTTAGCATGACAATTGAACATGCGAAAACAACAGCGCATCTGCCTGACATATCCTACCAACAACTAGAGAAAAAAGTTCTCGCATAAAAAGAAGGGAAAATAGGGGCCGCAACTGTTTATCACTGGCAAGTCAAGGTAAAATGGTTGTGTGTTTATTTTATACCACGAATTGCAAGAACTGTAGCCTCCGGTTATCCACATCATGTAACTCAAATAGGGCGCTATCAACAGCCGGTTTTTGAAGATGAATCGATTTCAGGCAATATCTTCAATGACTACAAGAATACACTACAAAACACCCCTTAAAAATTTGGGTATATTGTCGCTGTCCCTATTTCCAAATTTCGCCCTGTATTTTTGCCCCCAAGCCCTTCTTCAATACGCCTCACGGTATAGACGCATTGCATGCGTCTCTTTTAACCCTGATTGGGAACGAGCGGGGATAATCTGTGTTGTGGCAATTCACGAATTTCCACGGCATAGCGGCATTACAAAGACATTTTTAACCATTGCTGTTTTGCAAAAAACTAAACTGTTGCAATGCTTCACATACAGAAAGCGGTTTCCCAAAATAATAGCCCTGCGCGTAATCTATGCCTATTTCCTTCAGTAATTGAAATGTTTTTTTCGTTTCAACAAATTCGGCGATGGTGAGTTTTTTTAATCCGCGTGCAACCTCAACCATTCCCTTGACCAAATGCTGATCTACAGAGTTTTGTGAAAGGTGTTGAATAAAACTGCCGTCTATTTTGAGATAATCCACGGGCAAATGTTTAAGATAATTAAATGATGAAAAACCGCTCCCAAAATCATCCAGGGCAAAACGGCATCCTATTGACTTAAGCGTTGCGATGAAATGCTGTGCTTTTGCAATGTTCTCTATGATTGCCGTCTCTGTTATTTCAAAAATTAGCATTTCGGGACGAAGGACATTTTCCCCGATTTCCCTTTTTATTATGGACAATAGTTCATTATCGGAAAATGCCTTGCCTGACAGGTTTATTTCAAGAAATATACCGTTTTCATGCAGTTTCAGTTCTTTTACAATGCGGATTGCGTTGACAACTACCCATCGGTCGATTTCGTGTATAATGCCAAATCGTTCGGCGGTGCGGAGGAATTTTAAAGGTGGAATAACCTCCTGGTTTTTTTCCGTCAGGCGGAGCAGCGCCTCGTAAGCGGTAATTTTGTTGTTTTTCAGATTTATTATCGGCTGCAAATATAATGCAAAGTTGTCTTGTTCCAGTGCTATCTTGATTCTGCGCTTCCAGTCATATTGCGTCTCGATGTGTATTTTATGTTCCAGCGAGAAAATACAGTCGCGGTTTCGCCCTTCGTCTTTTGCCTGATACATTGCCATATCAGCGTTGGCGAGCAGTGTTTCCGCAGTATCACCGTGTACGGGAAACATAGCAATGCCAATGCTGACGGTGATATGCAGTGGATTCAGACTGTCAAGCGCAAGGCAGTTTCTTGTCAATTCCACAAGTTGTTTTGAAATTTGCTGTGCCTGTTCTTCTTCGGTATTAGGCAATATTACGGCAAACTCATCCCCTCCAAGCCTGGCTAGAATATCTGTCTGCCGCAGCCTTTCTCTCAGTATACAAGCTAATTTTATAAGCAATTCATCCCCGTACTGATGGCCAAGGGTATCATTAACATATTTGAAATTATCCAAATCCAGAAATAAAAGTGCTCCTTTGATATGGTTTCTCTGCGCTTCCAGAAGGCGTAGTTCGAGTTCTTCCTTAAAACGCCTGCGATTAAACAGGCAGGTAAGAGGGTCGTGATCTGCTAAAAATACAAGCTGCGATTGAGAAATTTTTATCTCGGTAATGTCTCTGGCAATGCCTTCTATGGAAATGACGTTTTTACTGCTGTCGAATACGGGCGCTTCCTGCATCTGCAGCGTTCGTGTTGCGCCGTTTTTGTGGTACATTTCAATTTCATAAGGCGGCTGCTTGATCCCCTTTACGCTCAGCGCCAGGCATTGGGCGGCATCGTTGTTTACCGGATGGCTGGTCAGATATTCGCGGCAGCGGGTGTAAAACTCTTCAGGAGTATAGCCGAGGATGTTTTTGATGGAAGGGCTGATATATGTAAAAACACCGCTGGCGTCCCGTGTGAAGAAGAAATAATTATCCTGAAGGCCTTCTATCAGTCTCCGGTATCTTTCTTCAGATTTGTGCAGTTCCGTTTCTGTTTGTATTCTTATTTTTGCCTGCTGGATGGTGAGCAGCATGCGGTCTATATCGAGGGGTTTTACCTCGTAAGAGATCACGTCTTTTTGCTTGATAGCTTCGATTGTGCTGTCGAGCGTTGCATGGCCGGTTATGTATATGTATTGCGTGGAAGGCGAAATGCTCGCTAATTTTCCGACAAGTTCTGTGCCTTTAATATCGGGAAGCTCAATATCAACAAGTGCTAAATCAAAATGCTTGTTTTGGGCGGAGAGAAGAGCGTCGTTGCCAAGAGAAACTCTTTCGGCGGCGTAGCCGTGTATCTCAAGGATGTCCCTGATGTTTTCCCCAAGCTCTTTGTTGTCATCAACGAGGAGTATGTTAAATGGTTTTGTCATTATATCTCATTTTCCTTCTGACTCGCCCGGGTCAGGTTTTTTCCTGTATAATATCCAGCAGCCGGTCAATATCCAAAGGTTTATCCAGACAAACACAGGCGTTTCTCTGCAGTGCCCTATCAACAAGGTTTCTTAATTCGTTCCGATATCCTGTTATTAAAATCACGACTACTGAAGGGCGGATATCCCTTATGGCAAGGTAGGCGTCCAGACCGTTCATGGTGGGCAGTTTCATATCCAGGAGTATGACGTCAAAAAGATTTTCCCGGGACATTTGCACGGCAATGCTGCCGTCATTTGCCGTTTTTACCCTGTAGCCTTTTTCATGGAGAAGGTCTGACAGGCTTTCGCAAATATCGTTGTCATCGTCAACGACCATAATGAACGCTCCATTTTTCTGGGTGTGTTTAATGGTTGAAAAAAGCTTTCCGAAGTTGATGGGTTTGTGGAAAATGGCAAAAGCACCTTCCCTTAGAGCATTTACAAGAAGTTCCTCAACGGCATAAGCGGATATCATAATTACCGGCAGCCGTGGATTAATCTGTTTGAGCGTTTTGTATGTATCAACGCCGTTCATGACAGGCATTTTTATATCCATCAAAACAAGATCAAATGAGTTTTTCTTCACTGCCTCTATTGCGTCAAATCCATCATGAACTGCAGTTGCCAAATAGCCTTTTGACTCAAAAATATCAATGCAATTCGTGCAAAAGTCTACATTATCGTCCACAATAAGAATATGAAGTGTTTTTTCCAGTGTGTTTCCATGCAACATTTATTTCTCCCTTTTTGAAAAACTGTTGAATGATCCATATAGGGAATAGCTACGCTGTCTCTTCATGTGTCACGGGCAATTGCAGAATAAAAGCCGCACCTTTCCCCTTTTCTGACTCCACAGTAATTGTTCCTCCATGGCGTTCAATAATCATTTTGCAAATAGTCAAACCAAAGCCGATACCTGTAGTTTTTGTGCTGAAAAGCGGTTCAAATATCCTTTCCCTGTCTTCCGGCATAATGCCAGGCCCTGTATCCTGAATGCGTATTTCTATAAATCTGTTTTTCTCAAGATGTTTTTCCTGGCCGGATATTGACAATATTCCGCATTCTCCCATTGCCTGAACGGCATTTGCAATGATATTTCTGAAGACCATTTCTAACTGTTCTTTGTCTGCCTTGGCAACAAGGGCATCTTCTATTTTCTTTTTGACAGCAATGGTTTGTGGCAGGTTCAATGTTGTAAGCACATTTTCAATAATCTCATGTATCCCTGCTGTTTTCGTATAGGGTTCCTTCATTTTTGCCACATCGACGAGATTCTGTATTATCCCCGCAGCCTTTTTTACCTGTGACTTTATACGGTCGATATGCGTCTTTATTTTTTCATCAGCGTCTTTCAGTTTTAGCCCAAGGTAATACGCGGAACTGTCGATTACTCCGAGTGGGTTCTTGATTTCGTGGGCAATACTGCCGGAAACTTTGCCCAATACGGCAAGCCGTTCTGAAGAAATAATTTCGTTTTCCATCTGCCTTTGCAAGGTAATATCGCGCCAGATGCTAACAATGATACCCTGCTCCATCGTATCCGGATTTTCTACAAGAGAGGCATTGACGCTGAAATACCTGACGCCATCCGGCGTTGTTTTCTGAAAGCACACATCCTGGCTGAAGCCGTTCCGGCATACATTCTCCGCCAGCGCCGCCCATTGCTCGCCGGCTTTGCCGTCGAGCTGTTCGAGCCATACAAACAGATTGGTTTCTATTACGTTTCTCAGGGTATTGCCAAAAAAAACACAAAACACATCATTGGCTACAATAATATTTTTCGCTGCGTCAGTGACTATTACGCCGTTGTTCGTGGAACGTAAAATTGCCTCAAAGAACCGGATTGTCCGTTTTGCCGCTTCAAGTTCATTTTTAACGAGACGGTCAGGCATTGTGTTCTGTGTTGTGGTCAACATGGCAGAGATTTCGTTAAGTTGACGGCGCTGAATTTATATTCGGGCTGTTTTGAATGGATGTCACAGACATTGTTTGTTACAAGATTAGCTAATCTGGCATCTTTATTGTTTATAGCGCCGCCGTAATGTATTGGCATAAAAATATTTCCCTGAAGCACACGGCCGGAAATCTGAGCGAAGCCTTTTGTCGTGCCGCGTGAAGAGGAAACTTCAACTTCATCTCCGTTTTGTATGCGTAGTTGTGCGGCATCGTGCGGATGAATCTCGACGAAGTTATCCGGTGCGCGTTGGTGTAAATAGGGAATACGTTTTGTCCGGGTGCCGGTGTTAAAATGCCATTGCTGGCGTCCGGTGATAAGAACAAAGGGATATATTTCGTTAATAGTTTCTTTTGGAGGGAGGTATTCGCGCGGCAGCAGGGCGGCGCGCCCATCGGCTCTGGGGAAATATCTGTCCGTGAACAGGCGAGGCGTTCCCGGATGATTCACATCCGGGCATGGCAGTTGAATACCCGTATTCCCGCGTAATCTTTCATACGTCACTCCGCTCATATCGCAAATGCGGCCACTTGTTATTTGTTTAAACTCCCCGAAGACTTCTTCCGGAGAAGAGTAAGGAAATTCCTTTTCAAATCCCATCGCACGCGCAACAAGCCACAATATTTCGCAGTCCGGCTTCGCTTCTCCAGGCGGGTCGATTATTTTGTCCGCCAGTTCGATGCGCCTCTCTGAAGAAATATACGTGCCTGCCTTTTCGCACCACTGGGCGGCGGGCAATACTACGTCCGCAAGCCGGGTGGTTTCGGTGGGGTGAAAAATATCCTGAACAACAAGCAATTCCGCCTTCGATAACCCTTCTAAAATCCACTTTGTATTAGGCAGCGATGCGGCGGGATTTGCGGCAATGACCCAGAGGGCGCGCACGTCGCCCGAATGAAGGCCGCTGACGATATCTATTATGGACCTGCCTGGAACCGGATGGAGTTTTTCTGCAGGAATACCCCAAAAATCGGCTACTTCCTGCCGATGCTGTGGGTTTGCAACCATCCGCATGCCTGGCAAAAGATGCGATAATCCGCCAACCCAGCGGCAGCCGAGCGCATTGCATTCCCCGGTGATTGACAACGGCCCTGCGCCCGGTTTGCAAAAATTATTTGTCAGAAGCCATAAATTATGCAATGTGTTATTTTTAAATACCGCCTGCGTGGAGTGGTTATATCCCTGGAACCAGAAAACAAGCATTGCCTTAGACCGGCCAATCATTCGCGCTGCATCAATAATAAGCTGTTCGGGGCATCCGGTGATTTCTGCCGCTCTTGAAGGGGGGCAATCCTCTGAAAGTTCCTTAAGATCTTTGATTCCCGAGGCATATTCCTCCACCTTTTCTTCGTTGACATACCCTTCTTTCAATAAAACATGGGCTATGGAGTTATTCAGCGCTACGTCCGTTCCTGGCCTAATCTGAAGATGAATATCCGCTATGCCGGTAGTTTCCGACCTGCGCGGGTCAACGACAATAACCTTTGCGCCGTTCTTTCCTTTCGACCTTGCTACCCTTGCGAACAGGGCAGGCACAGAGATGGCCATATTATTGCCGGCAATGAAGAACAAATCCGCCTGTTCTATATCCGCATAGCATGCAGGAGGGGCGTCTGCGCCTATAGTCGATATAAAGCCCATTGCAGAACTTGCCATACATAGACGGGTGCTGGACTCGATATTGTTGGAGCCAATGCATCCTTTTATCAGTTTATTCATGAGATAATACTCCTCCGTCATACATGTTGCTCCGCTGTGAATGGCAATTGCTCCAGGACCATGCGTTTCTATGATTTTTTTAAACCGGGAGGCGACATGGGCGATTGCTTCTTCCCAGGAAACATGGGAGCGCTTTCCGTCCCGCCTGATCATTGGCTTTGTCAGCCTATCCTCCGCGTAGAATACGGGTACAGAGTTGGAGGGAAGGGTACATATCATGCCATCGTTGGCAGGATGGCCTGGCATACCTTTGATTTCAACAATTTTCCCGTCTTCCACTCCGGCCATCAAACCGCAGCCGAAGCCGCAATACGGGCATGTTGTTTTGTGCCATTGAATTGGCATAGTAAAACGGTCTCCCTTGTTTTTATTTATCTCAATGATTACGTTCTTGCTTTTTTTGCGAGGTAGATCATAAGGATTGAGATATCTGCCGGCGATACCCCCGAAATGCGTGAGGCTTGTCCTAAAGATAATGGGCGTATCTGTGAAAGTTTTTGGCGCGCTTCTCTTCTTAATTCTGTAATGTGTGAATAGTCCAGCCAATCCGGAATCCTGTAGCCTTCCATCTTTTTGAATTTCTCTATTTGGCTGTATTGGCGCTCTATATATCCCTTATATTTTATTTCAATCTCCACCTGTTCCTGCACATCTCCAGGCACGTTTTTTTCTGCAAGTTCGGCGTCTATTTTGAGAACTTGATCAAACGTTTGTTCCGGGCGGCTGAGTATTTTTGCTAACGTGTCTTGCCCATCCATTTTATGGTTCAGGTATGCAAGGGTTTCCGCAATGAGGCGTTCTTTTTCCTGTAATGTACTCCATTGCTGATCTGAGATGAGTCCGTATTTGTGTCCGTATTTCATCAGTCGTCTGTCTGCGTTGTCCTGACGCAAAAGCAGGCGGTATTCTGCGCGGGAAGTAAACAGCCTGTATGGCTCCTCGGTGCCTTTTGTAACAAGATCGTCAATGAGTACTCCGATATATGCTTCCGAACGGTCAAGAATAAACGGCTCCTTTCCCTGTATTTTCAGGGCGGCATTAATCCCGGCCATTATTCCCTGTGCAGCAGCTTCTTCGTAACCGGAAGTGCCGTTGATTTGTCCGGCAAGATAAAGGTTCTCCACCGCCTTTGTTTCCAGGGATACTTTTAGTTGTGTAGGCGGCACGAAATCATATTCTATCGCATAGCCATATCGAACGATTTCCGCCGCTTCCAGCCCTTCAATGGAATGTACTATTCTTTCCTGCACGTCATGAGGCATACTTGTGGAAATGCCGTTACAGTATATTTCCAGCGTATCGAGTCCCTCCGGTTCCAGAAATATTTGATGCTGCAGTTTGTCCGGAAAACGCACGATTTTATCTTCCAGCGACGGGCAATACCTTGGGCCGGTTGTACTAATTTGACCGGTATAAAGCGGGGCGCGATTAAGGTTGGACATGACAATTTCATGTGTGGTCTGGTTTGTGTAGGTTATGTAACAGGGTACTTGTGCACCGGATAATGTTTTTGTTGAAAATGAAAATGGCCGCGGATTTTCGTCGCCATGTTGTGGTTTAAGATTTTTGTAGTTTATAGTGCGCCCGTTAAGACGGGGAGAAGTGCCGGTTTTAAGTCTTTGTATTTCAAGCCCAAGATCGCGCAGGGAACCGGATAGTCTTTCGGAAGAGAGTTCTCCAATCCTGCCGCCGCTCGTTATGTAGTTTCCGATGTGGATTATGCCCTTTAGAAATGTGCCTGTGGTAAGGATCACCGCCTTTGATTTGTATTGTAAACCACTCTGGCCGGCAACGCCGGCGACCTTATTGTCTATGACAATAAGGCTGTCTGCAATTTCCTGCTTCAAAAAAAGATTATCCTGGCGCTCCAATCTTTTTTTCATGGCTGCCTGATATGCTTTTTTATCGGCCTGGGCGCGTGGTGAATGCACTGCGGGGCCTTTTTTTGTGTTGAGCATGCGAAACTGAATACCCGTTGCATCAATCACCTGCGCCATTTCTCCGCCCAATGCGTCGATTTCTCTCACGAGCTGCCCCTTGGCAATACCCCCAATTGCAGGATTGCAGGACATTTGTGCGACTGTATCGAGGTTTATTGAGAGAAGGGCGGTATTCAGTCCCATGCGCGCCGAGGCTAAAGCGGCTTCGCATCCGGCATGTCCCGCGCCAACAACAATAACATCAAACTCCGTATGCATATGTTATTTCGCGCGCTCTACAAAGCGTGTTTCCCGAATAACGGTAACAACAACCTCTCCCGGATATTCTAATTGCTTTTCTATTTCGTTTGCAATGTCGTAACACATCTTTGCCGCAGCCTTGTCGTTTACTTTGTCCGGACAAACCATGATGCGGACTTCTCTTCCTGCCTGAATGGCATAAGCGCTTTCTACGCCGTTGAAAGAGGTTGCAATTCCCTCAAGTTTTTCAAGGCGCTTGATATATTTTTCCAACGTTTCTCTTCTTGCGCCTGGCCTTCCTGCAGAAATCGCATCTGCTGCGCTTACCAAAACAGTGTAAACAGATTCAACAGGCCTTTCCTCATGATGTCCGCCAATTGCGTTAATCACTTCATTCCTTTCATCATAACGCTTTGCAAGATCAGCGCCTACGATAGCATGTGTCCCTTCTGATTCAGACCCGGTTGCCTTTCCAATATCGTGCAAAAGTCCACATCTTTTAGCAAGGGCTACATCTAGTTTCAATTCTCCAGCAAGGATGCCCATGAGATTCGCAACCTCTATTGAATGTTTTAGTTGATTTTGCCCGTAACTGGTTCTGTATTTCAGCCTTCCGACAAGTCTTATTAATTCCGGATGGATGTGGTGAACGCCAAGGTCGAAGCATGTCTGTTTTCCTGTTTCCATGATGACTTGTTCTATTTCCTTTTCCGTTTCTTTTACGATTTCTTCAATATGGGCGGGGTGGATTCTTCCGTCAACGATCAATTTTTCCATAGATTGCCGGGCAATTTCCCTGCGTACACAATCAAAACCGGAGAGGACAATTACTCCGGGAGTATCATCTACGATAACGTCGATACCCGTTGCTTTTTCGAAGGCGCGGATGTTTCTACCTTCTCTTCCGATAATACGTCCCTTCATTTCGTTGTTGGGCAGTTCAATTGAGCTGACAATGTTTTCTGCGGTATGGGAAGAGGCGCACCGTTGAATGGATGTGGTAATTAATGATAATGCCGTTTGTTCCGCATTTTCCTTTGCCTCTTCTACCTTCTTCGAGATTAATTCGGCGCATTTGATATCAAGTTCTTTTTCCAACCTCGTCAGCAATAGTTTTTCCGCTTCATCCCTTGACATATTGGAAATTTTAAGAAGCGTGTTATTCTCTTCTTCTATGATTTTTTCCAGCTCTATTTTCTTTTCATCCAGCTTTTTTTCTTTAATACCTAAATTAGCGGACAGCGTATCAAGATGTTTTTCCTTTTTTGTTAATAACTCGATTTTTCGTTCAAGGTTGTCTTCTCTTTTGCTTAACCTTCTTTCTTGTTGTCTCAGCTCGATTTTTGTTTCTTGCATTTCTTTTTCTATTGCTTCTCTGCGTTGAAACAATTCGGCTTTTGCCGAGAGTTCGGCTTCTTTTTTTATTTTTTCAGCCTCTCTCTTTGAATCTTCAATAAGTTGCTGAACCTTCTTTTCCTTTGCAGCCTGTTTTTTTCTAATTACCACAATGCAGATAAAATAGCCTATGGCGATACAAACAGGAAAAAGGAGATAACAAGGAAACTGATAGATTTGCATTATATTTTTATGAGCAGATATATCGCGCCCATCCTCCGGGGAAAAAATGAAAACGTAATAGTGGTCGTACCAAACTATGGGAAAAACTACTTCTGAAGGTCGAAAAGCCCTTGCCGGAGAACGGCAAGACCTAAGGATATGCTACCGGGACCTAATGAGGAATGAAAAAGCGGGATACTATGTAATGTTATGTTCTATATTTTGATAAAATAATGCAACAGTGACAAACATTATGAGAAAATACTTACCAAAATGCATTTCCGGCAAATTAACGTGAGGGATTAATTTTGCCAGATTTTGTTGTCTGTATATTTTTTCTTTTGGATCCATAAATATCATATTGGATGCGGACCGTTTTGTTAACAATAACATTAGAGAAATCCCAATCAAAAATCAGATAAAACTTTCAGATTAATAAGAAAGTCGCTTTTCATATCCCCCTGATTCCTACAATAATATATTGTATGACAAATAAAAATAACCCTTAGTGATGAAGCCTTTCAATCGTTCAACTATTTTTAAATAAGAAATAATCAATGAATATGCTACTAACTGAAAATGAACATTCTTTTAAGAAAAAATATAAAATTCTTTGCGAAAACGTAATTATAGGGGCAAGGTGTAACTCAATTTTGTATATTCGCATCATACATTAATAATTCAAGCTGCAATATTAATTTATCTTTTTTGTCAAGTCAAGCTAATTATATATCTAATATTAAACGGTTTAAGTGTTGCAGGGAAGGTTGGTAAAGATAGTATTTTTGCGATTTTCCGGTACGGTCTTTGACGCTTGACAAGCTTTTCGCTGTTCAGTATAATCGCCTTCCCTTAGGAATTAAACTGATTTTTAAAAGTATTTTTTGTCTCACGATTTTTAGGAGAATAACTATGAAAGTTGATGTGGAGTTGCCGGAAATAGAGGGTAATGGAGATGAGGCAACAGTTTCTTTTTGGTATGTGGATGAAGATGAGGCG
Organism: Candidatus Kuenenia sp.; assembly: GCF_039794105.1. Lineage (GTDB taxonomy): Bacteria > Planctomycetota > Brocadiia > Brocadiales > Brocadiaceae > Kuenenia. The sequence goes on along the minus strand of NZ_JBDIWA010000026.1, from coordinate 10,860 downwards.
GTTGAAGAAGGTGAAGATCTTGTTGAAATGATTACGGATAAGACGACTTTCAACATAAATGCCCCAATTACCGGAAGGTTAGTTGAAATTCATGTACAAGAAGGTGATGTGGTAAAAGTAGGTGATATCTTAGCAACACTTGAGACGGAAGAGGAGGAGGACGAAGACGAAGAGGAGGACGAGGATGAAGACGAAGAAGAATAGGTGCGGCGGTAAATGGATAATGGACAATAGATAATTTTCAATTTCTTTGCCTTCATTTAAGGGTTTTATGTCTTTTGCGAAAATAATTGGTCAGGAGCAGGTTTTATCTTTATTTAAAAATGCCCTTCAAAATGAACGTTTAGCGCATGCTTACATCTTTGCCGGTCAGGAAGGGATTGGCAAGATGTTGTTTGCAAGGGAGTTGTCAAAGAAGATATTTTGTCAATCGGGCAAAATCGACGGCGCGTGCGACAATTGCAATATATGTAAAAGGATTGATGCTGATAATTTCACGGATATCTTTTTTCTGTTACCAGAGAAAAACCATCGGGTAATTAAATTAGAACAATTAAAATATCTACAGGAAATTCTTTTTGTAAAACCTTTAGAATCAAAGCACAAAATTGTCATTGTCGAAGATGCGGACAAGATGAATGAAGAAGCCTCTAACTGCTTGCTGAAAACATTAGAAGAACCGCCATTATATGCCATTATATTATTAATAGTAACTTCTTTGGAATCTGTCAGTGAAACGATAAAGTCAAGATGCCAGGTAGTGAGGTTCTCTCCGCTATCACTAAAAGCAATGGAGGATATACTCACTGACCGGTTCCAATTAGATAAACAACTGGCCGGACAACTTGCTTTAATCTCCGGAGGCAGCCTTAAAAGAGCTGCAATGTTTATGGAAGCGAACGCTTTGGAGAAGAAACATTGGCTTGCAGAAAAACTTTTTGAGGTAAGTTTGAAGGATAATCTGACCTTTTCCAAAGAGCTATTAAATGAATGGAATATACAGGACATGGAAGTGTTGGAGGAAAAAAGATCGCATGTAAAAGAACTCTTTTTGCTGTTTTTGATGTATTACCGGGACATACTTATTTGTAAAGCAGGCGGGGCACATTTTCTACTCTATTACGATGACTGGAAGGATGCCTTGATAGTGAAAAGTAAATCTCTGCCAGAAAAGACCCTGTTTAAGATTTTAGAGAGAATAAAAACTTCTTTAAAGTATCTCGACTATAATGCCAATATAAATTTGTTGATTGAAAATATGATTACCGAGATACTTTACCTTCAATCGGACCCTAAGGCCTCGTTTGCGCGATAATTACGTTATTGATAACAATTTAGCCAGCGGGAAAAGAATAATTACGCACCCCATTATCCACCCTGCCGATGTTATGCGACATCATACAGACAAGTCTTTTTCTGAAGGGAAATAAGCAAACATTCCTTTCTTAAACAAAATGCAAAACGCTGGTACTCATTCGCAATTACTGAACCGGGACAACATGGGATTGAGGTGAAAAGTGGTTAGCCTTCAAGAGATTATCCAATTAACTCAAAACATCCGCATGGACAGTCAACCTGGAGACTGGAAGACGGTCAGCAAAAAACATTTGATCAACATTTTGAACTATATTCACTTCCAGTCCGGCGCCATCCTTATAAATTTCAAGCATTTGAAATACAACAATATCATATCCCTTCAAGCCAGGCCGCAACCATGCCTTGACGATAGTTTCGACTGCCTTTGGCTTCGACCAAAAGGACTGAAACTTAATTCCTATGAATTCCTCGATATTTTTCTTACTGAGGGAGAAAAACTTATTCGTATTAAAACGGATGTAATGGCTATAAGCGAGGAAGGAATACGTTTCTCTCTTCCTGATACCTGTTATGAACTCGGACATCAGCGGGTAAAAAGGTATTCATGCGAAGGCGTTCAGGTTGATTTCATTCAAAACGGTGCAGTTTTTTCCGGGCGTCTTTTGGCTTTTGGCGCCGTTTCATTCTGCGTAGAAGTATCGGCAGTACCGCCTCAATCCTTCTATTGGGTGAATCCTGAATGCCCGGTCTATATAGTTTTTAAAAACGAACTGAATACCTTTTATTCAGGAACATGCAGAATCATCAGACAAACCGATGGACAGAAAACCAGGTCATTCACACTAGAATCCATTGACAAACAGATGCGCAGGTTTAAACCTAAAAAATACCGTAGTTCAAGGCACAAATTGATACCTTCACCCAATATCATCTTCCTGCATCCCTTAACCAGTAAGATGGTCAATCTGGAGGTTGAGGATCTGGCAGGTTCGGGTTTATCTGTGAAGGAGTATTACTACAATTCCATACTTCTGCCGGGTATAATTGTGCCTGAACTTTTTATAGAATTTGCAGATGGTTTTAAGCTCAAGTGCAAGGCTCAGGTTGTTTACAGGAATACCTCCAGAACCAAAGGCAGCGCAATGTCTGTAAAGTGTGGTATTGCTTTTCTGGATATGGACATTCATGACCAGGGAAGGCTTTCAGGCATTCTGCATCATGTAGCGAACAAAAAAACCTACGCCTGTAGCTGGGTGGATCTGGACGCCCTGTGGAAGTTCTTTTTTGAGACGGGTTTTGTATATCCAGAGAAATATGCCCTTATGCATACTAATAAGGAACGGTTTAAAGAAACGTATGATAAGCTGTACATTAAAAATCCTGGTATAGCAAGGCATTTCATCTATCAGAGTAATGGGATAATTCATGGACATATATCTATACTCCGTTTTTATGAGAATACGTGGTTGCTTCACCACCATGCCGCGAGCAGGTCGAGTGACAGCATGGCTGGCCTTGTTGTGTTGAACCAGGTTGAGCGGTATATAAACGATTTCCACCGCCTCTATTCAACACATATGAACTATGTTATTTGTTACTTCAGACCAGACAACCGGTTTCCTCATCGGGTATTTGGCGGGGTTACGGAATCGATACATAACCCGAAGGGGTCTTCCATCGATCCTTTTGCCTATTTTCATCATCATAAAAATGCAAATCAAATAGAAATGCCAGCTTTGTGGTCGCTTACGAAAGCGCAACCAGGAGATCTTACGGAGCTTGAAAGCTTTTATGACTATACATCCGGCGGTCTTATGATACACGCCCTGGATTTGGAGCAAAGTATGCTTGGTAGTGACAAACTCAGTAAAGAATATCAACGGCTTGGTTTTAAGAGGGAACGGAGACTCTTCTCTCTTAAGAAAGAGGGTATCCTTAAGGCTTTTATCATGTTAAACATCTCTGAGACAGGGTTGAACATGTCAGACCTGACCAATTGTATTCATATTATAGTGCTGGAGTCTGAAGATGTTCACCGTGATGCCCTTTATTCCTGCCTGTATAAGTTATCAAACTACTATGAGCAGGAAAAAATTCCGGTACTCCTTTATCCTGTCAGCTATGCCGAAGACCAGTCAATACCATATGATAAGGTATATAATTTGTGGGCGCTGAATATGCAGTATACGGACAAGTACTTCGAGTTCATGGAGGGTTTATTTAGTCGCGTTCAAAAGGATAGATTTAAGAATAGTGCAAATTTCGGTTAAAATCCTTAATCTAAACATCTATGAAAACGCCAAAGTTAAACAATAGACCTTTATATAACAGCCGGATAATAGATACTTATATTAAGCTTATTAAAAGAAACTACAGTTATATAAATGTAGGTGAACTTTTAAATTATGCCGGAATGGAACCTTACCAGGTTACTGACGAAGGCCACTGGTTTACGCAGGAGCAGGTAGACCTCTTTTACGAAAGGCTGGTAAAACTAACGGGAAATAAAAATATTGCCCGTGAAGCAGGCAGGTATGCGGCATCACCAGAAGCGATAGGAATAATGAGACAATATGTCCTTGGTCTTGTTGGTCCGGCAAAAGCTTATGAGATAGCAGGGAAGTACGCCCATAATTTCACTAAATCGGCAATCTATAAATCAACAAAAAGAGGAACCAATAAGGTAGAAATTACGGTTGTTCCGAACGAGGGCGTCAGCGAAAAACCATTCCAATGTGAAAACAGAATTGGTTTTTTTGAGGCTATTGCCATGGTATTTAATTATAGATTGCCAGGGGTAGAACATCCTGAATGTCTTTTTAAAGGCGGAGGTGTTTGCCGTTATATCGTTTCATGGAAAGAATCGCCGTCATCTTTCTGGAAAAAAATAAGAAATTACGCAATCATATTTTTTGCAGCAGCGTGCCTTTGTTCTTATTTCATACATCCGTCGATAACGCCGATAACAGTTTTCCCATTTTCCGTTTTTGTTGTTTTGTTATTAACCCTCTACGTTGGAATCATCGAAAAAAAGGAATTAAATGCAGCCATAGACAACCTCAGAGATTCGTCTGATAAGCTCCTGGAGCAGGTTAATGTAAATTATAATAATGCCCTAATGATAAATGAAATTGGACTTGCCATCAGCAAGCAAATGGATATTGATGGCATTCTGTCAAACGTCGTGCAGATTTTTGAGAAACGACTCGATTATGACCGTGGTTTAGTCCTTTTAGCAAATCAGGATAGAACCAGACTAATTTTTCGCGCAGGTTTTGGATATACAGATGAATTGTTAAGTATGCTGAAGAATACCCGTTTCAATTTAAGCAGACCAGAATCAAAAGGGGTGTTTGTTGTCTCCTTTCGTGAACAAAAACCCTTTTTGATAAATGATATTATTGAAATAGAGACTACCCTTTCTCCACACAGTTTGAATTTGGCTAAAAAAATGGGGACCAAATCATTTATCTGTTGCCCCATAATTTACGAGAAAAAGTCGCTGGGAATCCTTGCCGTAGATAATGTAAAGACAAAGAGGCCGTTGTGCCAGAGCGATATAAGTTTATTAATGGGTATCGCACCCGAAATCGGGATAAGCATTCATAATGCCACTCTTATCGAGGCCAGGGAACGACAATTCAAGTCCATACTCCTGGTACTGGCAGCCAGTATTGATGCCCGCGATTCCCTGACGGCCGGACATTCTGAAAAGGTTACAGAGTATGCCCTGGGCATCTGCAATGAATTAAATATGCCAAAGGATTATTGCGAAATGATCAGGGTGGCGGCGCTGCTGCATGATTATGGCAAGATAGGCATCAAAGACGCTGTCTTAAAGAAAGAGGGGAAACTGGACATCGAAGAGCGTAAGGAAATAGAAACGCATACGACAAAAACCAGGAAAATACTGGAACAGATAAACTTTGAGGGCATTTATAAGGAGGTTCCCTACATTGCAGAGTGTCATCATGAAAAGATCGATGGAAGCGGCTATCCAAAAGGCCTCAAGGGAGAAGATATTCCACTGGGAGCCAAAATAATCGCCGTGGCTGACTTTTTTGAAGCGATCACATCAAAACGTCATTACCGGGACCCGATGCCCATTGATATAGCGTTTCAGCTTTTAAACGAGGAAGGTAAAATACATTTTGACAAAAATGTTATAGAGGCATTTATTAGTTATTATAACAGGGTAAATAACAATCAAAAAACAGTAACAATTTAGTATTTTGAAAAATTCCAACAATGTAGTGCGACGAGGTTCGTCGCACTACAAATAACAATTTCCAGTTGTCATTAGAATTTGTTTCGTATTTCGTGCTTTGTGCTTGTTTGGTTCTGGCTATGCCATCTTAGGTTTTAAAAGAGAAACACCAAAAGACTTTCCCCCCCCTTTAATCCTCTCCCAAGATGGCTCTTCTCAAATTCCCCTGCTGGGAAGGGCAGGGGTGGGTTAACGGCATAATGAAAAACCTTGTTATACTTTAGTCTTTCAAAAAACATGATTGGCAATTTGACTAAGCCTTAGGCTTACGCCCACGGCAACAAATTACCGGCGTGTAAGTAAATCTTCTGGGATTGGTAAAAAATTCATTAAACTCACCCAAAAATTCTCCATACCCCCCCTCATATTCTTTAAAATGGAAATTTATCTTTCCTGAGACAACTTCAAATTTTTTCATCCAGTTGAAGGCGTCGGTATCCTTTAATTCCCCAAATATAAGGTGATGAGAGGCAACATCTATGTTTATATCCTCATAGCCAAGATCATACAGGAAAGAATAAAGCTTTCTCCCCATGTAAGGGTCAAAATTTGCCTTTTCTTCTAAATATTTCATTATAGCGAAGAGAGTCATTTCCAGCCTTGGAGAAAGACCAAAATGGTTTAAGCAATTATGGTCAAGATCAATCAGGCATAAAATACCCCCAGGTTTTACAATTTTGGATATGTTCTTAACGATATCGAAACTATTCAAACGATAGTATTCCAGAATAAAGCGGACCCATACAAAGTCAAACACCCCCAGGTCGTTGAGAGGTTCCGGTATATCTTTACATATAAATTCTATTCTTTTGACGCCGTAACGTTCTTGAGCATATTCAATTCTTTTTTCCGAGCCATCCACGCCTATTGCCACACCATCAGGCTGAACCAATTTATGAAGTATAGATGTTGTTTTTCCTGAACCACAGCCGATATCAGCTACACGCATCCCTGTCTCTATACCCGCCCAGAGCGCCTGTTTCTCAACAACTCCGGTATCTGTTTTTATGTCCAGACGCAAAGCCTCTTCATCATTTTCCATTAAGTATTCTTTGCCTTGCATGTCTTTAAACTCCCAGGTTATTAGAATTCAGAATCAGATTTAAAAACGGATGGATATTTTTGGTAATAGTGTGAATTTAGCCAGCTCTTTTTGCCTGCCTTATTAGACTTGTAAATGGCGTAGAAATTTCTCATGTTCTTTAATTTAAGAAATGATTTCAGAAGGCGATACTGGAATGTGGGAAAAGAATATATTCGATTCTTGATATAATTGTTGCCTATATATATGGTATCTATCCCCACCCCTTGTGGCTGATGTACAAGATAAGAGAATCGGTATTTGTCCCAATCCTGCGGGAAGTTTTGATAAATTAATCTGCCTCCCCCTTGCAGTTGCTCCATCAACTGCGTGCCGGGAAGAGGAGTAATCAAGGTGATCTGAACAATATCAATTCCCGATTGGACTAAGAAATCAGCTAATTCTTTGTAGTATAGAGGAGATTCATTATCATTGCCAATTATAAATGCCCCCAATACCCCTATTCCGTACTTATGAAAACAATCCACTACTTTTTTATAATTCTCCACCCCGATCTTTAGATTAATCCCCTTTTTCATGTCTTTTAGCATCCCCTGGCTGATAGTCTCAAAACCGATAAACACATACATACATCCGGATTGGGCTGCCAGCTCAATCACCCTCTCATCATCTGCTGCGTTAATAGAAGTCTGCATCCACCACCTCTTATCTAGTCTCCGCTGTATCATACCCTTAAATAATTCCATAGCCCGATTTTTACTCTCCGGGCTATAACCAATCAGGTTGTCGTCCACAAAGGCTATATATTTCCCCTTTATCTCCTCCAGTTCATTAAGTACATCATGAGGCTTACGTTGGCGATATGCTTTACCAAGATGCTTAGATACAGAGCAGAAGTAACAATTAAAGGGGCATCCACGGGAAGTCTGGACAGAATGCCAGAAATAGTTCGGGTGCAGGAGGCCGTTGCGGGGAGTGATTTTAAATGTGGTTAAGTCAATTTGAACACCGACATATTTTGAGGATAGACGATTATTTTCAAAATCGTTAATCACCCTTTCCCATATACCTTCCGCCTCACCAATTAATACCGCATCAACGTACTGTAGCGCCTCGTCCGGAAGCATGGAGACATGTATTCCCCCCATAACCACCTTTATTTTTCGTTCACGGTACATACGCGCAATTTCGTAAGCACGGCTAATCGTAGTAGTAAAGGCCGTGATACCTACCAGGTCCGCTTCTTCAAACACAAACTTATCGAAGTTTTCATCTACAATTTTAACATTCCAATCTGAGGGGGTTACTGCGGCTACATAGGCCAGGCCTAATGGGGGAAAGGTTGAAAATTTGCTCAGGAGATAACCACTTCTGCGGCCCACTGGATTTATTAATAAAAGTTTTTTCATGCGTTATTTGTACCCTAAATACCACTTAATTTGAATCATAATTTTGTTATGATTCATTGAACAGGTTTTTGCAAAGTATTAATACTCCGCAATAAACTTTAACAAAAGGGCAGTTTTCGTGTTAATTTTTTTTTGATTGATAAAAATATTTAGATTTGATTATATAGGCACGTTATCACACTTAAACCTTTGCATTTCATATCTTATCTCAAACTGGAGAATGTTTACTATGGGTCGAAAAGGGTTATGGAGGGGACTAACTGTTCCTCTCTGTGTATTGCTTGTCATTTGTATCATTCCAAACGCTTATGGTTCCGGCTTCGCGATCTTTACCCAGGGGGCTACTGCCCTCGGACAGGCAAATGCCGTAATTGCCAACGCTGATAGCCCGTCGGCTATCTTTTTTAATCCGGCATTGATTAATAACCTCGCCGGGACACAGATAGAATCGGGAACGACCGTGCTTTTGCCTTCTAATGAATTTAAAAGTGATGCAACTGGAAAGACCTCTGGTACTGAAGATGACGTGTTTTTCCCTTCCACGGTTTTTATCACCCATAAGTTCAATGATAAGGTTAGCGCCGGACTGGGCGTCTTTAACTCTTTTGGATTGGGAATTGACTGGGGTGATGAATGGGAAGGAAGGTACATAGCTACCAATTCAGAATTACAAACCTTTAATTTCAACCCTGTGGTTTCGTATCAGATAATGTCAAATATCGCATTCGCGGCAGGAGTTAACTACGTGCTGCTCGATACTACTTTAGAGAAACAGATAAATCTGTCTCCCTACGGGCTATCCGACGCCGGACAACAATTTGACGGAGATGGTGATGGCGTTGGATATAATCTTGGCTTTATCTACGACATTAACGAAGATATTTCCATCGGTACATCGTACCGCAGCAAAATCGAGGTTGATATTGATGGCGACGCCGATTTTGACCTTCCCAACGGCACCCCTTCAGTAATCAGCACACTATTTCAAAATACCGGAGGCAATGCAGACCTGACACTTCCGCCACAGGCTCATGTGGGAATTACCTATAAAGGCATCGACCGTCTTACGCTGGAAATTGGTTTGAGATGGGAAGGTTGGTCTTCCTTTGACGAATTAAAGATAAATCTCGATCAGCCGGTTGCCGGCAGTAAAACATCCGTTACCGAAAAAGATTGGAAAGACACCTATTCAGTAAATCTTGGCGCCAAATATCAGATAAATAAAACATTTGCATTACTTGCAGGTTACCTGTACAGTGGAAACCCTGTGCCTGACAAGACTTTTGATCCCATTGTCCCCGATGCCAATACACATCTTATTACCCTCGGAACAAATATTAAATTCAAACAATTCAGAATAGACATAGCATATGGTTATCAGCGGCTCGAAGGCAGGAGTAAAAACAATTCCCTGGATGACAATCCCTCTGACTCCTTAGTAAATAGTGCCACCAGCGCCAACGGAAAGTATGATAATGATCTCCACTTGATTGGTATCAGCCTGGTATATAATTTTTGATTGTAGATTATGGAAGGCATTTATTTATATAGCACCCTCATTCCTAATCTGGCATAGCCAGAACCAAACAAGCACAAAATAAAAAATACGAAATACGAAATACGAAATACGAAGTACGAAGTACGAAAAGGGAACCACAGATTACACAGATTGCACAGATTAAAAAATTAATCACAAACTTACCAATGATTAATTCAGAAATGGGATACCTCCCATGCCTGCAAAATGCAAGAACCTTAAAACCATTCCAAAAACAAAGAGGCACCGGATAGAGTCGAAGTGAAATAGTTTCGCGATTTAAGCCGGTTTTTTATAATTTGTTGCAAAAAGACAAAAAATCAGTAGTATTTTGTATGCCTCGTATTTAACCTTTTGAAAGAAACATAGTAAAATGATTGCTATATCCAAATACATATCAAACTACTGCGAGAAAGCAATAATAGGTTTATTGCTTGCAGCGGTTGCCATTATTCCCCTATTTTTTGATATACGCCTCTACAGCGTTTTTGACCTTAGCAAGGTCGCTGCTTTATATTTTTTTTCAATAGCTACGCTCGTAATCTGGACAATCTTACTAACAGTCAAACATGATTTTTCGTTTTCGCATGTTTCGATAAACACGCCTATTCTTGCCTATATAGCAATCTTTATCATTGCAACAACGGTATCGATAAATCCGGTTATGAGCCTTTTCGGTACCTACAAGCGTTTCGAAGGGCTGGCGGCCACACTCTGCTATATATTCCTCTTTTACGTCACAATACATTTCATCACTACGCGCACAAGGCTTTATGTGCTTCTTATATCTATGGCCGGTTGTGCGGTAATCTCTTCAATTTACGGGATTTTTCAGCGATGCGGTGTGGATTATTTTACATGGAGCAGCAGCGGCCCCCGGGTGTTTTCAACATTTGGAAATCCAGTGTTCTTTGCAGCGCAGCTTGTTATGGTACTACCAGTGGCCGTTTCTTTATTTTTTATCGGCTTTAAAGGAAAAGAGGACAAAAATGGTATTTTTATTAACAATCGATATGTCATCTGGAGTTTTTATGTAGTATCGGTAATCATATACATCGCCTTTTGGCTTACCAATACCAGGGCATGTTTTGTAGCGCTTATTGGCGGGGTAGTACCGTTTCTCTTTTTCATTTTTATAAAACGATCTACCGAAAGGTATCCATTCTTAATACTGGTTGTTTCATTCTTTCTTATAGGGATATTCTTTAATGTAAAGCCTGAAACGTCATTTATTAAACATTTTGCTGATGATGTGCAAAAAGACAAGGATTCTGCAGATTTTTTTATT
>NZ_JBDIWA010000025.1:0-48977 GCF_039794105.1 Candidatus Kuenenia sp. | reverse complement strand
AACCAATTTTCATGCCACTTTCTGATGTGTTTGATAATTTTTCTGACATTTATTTCTCCTCCTAAGAAATGTTATAATGCTGGTAAATTACGTTTAACTCGGCATTGATTATACCACCTAACTTATTCTTAATCAAGATGATATATAGTTTTTTTGCGATGCTTTTCTTAACTTAATGACATTGGGTTGCAAACCTGAACCCGCCAGGCGTCGTGTAATGGTTTACGCTGAATAGTTACTTAATTTATCTATGAGCTAACTTAATAACCATCTAATTATAGACGGTCATTCGTGGTGATATTTTTCATTCCTGATAATAGTCATTGCCCTGTAGAGTTGCTCTATGAAGAACAGGCGCACCATCTGGTGGGAAAACGTCATCCGTGATAATGATAATGTAAAATTCGTCCTTTTTCTTATTTACGCCGCAATGCCATATGGCCCCGCCGGAGGTAACTATTCAGCGTACTTTCAATATGAGGCCTGAAAGGCTGAAAGAATATAGCAGGGGGCATGAGCCCCTGTCATAAATAACAATAACAACAAGCCCCGGAGGGGCGAAAGGACTTTTTAGGGAAACAATTCCTTTCGCCCTTTCAGGGCTAATAACGGTATTCTCCATTTTCATGGGGCTTCACCCCCTGCTATACGCTTTTGCCCCTGTTATGTGGATGAAAGGCTAAATCTGATACATGAGCCTTCACCCCCTGCTATACGCTTTTGCCCCTTTGGGGCTATGTTCGGTAATATTCACCATTAGCTCGCTGAATAGTTACTATGATAGGCTTCATAAACAGTTTCCTTTTCTTGAAGCCTTTTATATCACAAAGGACAAACAGACGTCAGCTTTTCCCCCCTTTTTTTGCTATTAATTTTTCAAAGAACTAAAATGTTGCAATTTCTTTGCATTTTTTTGGCAAAATATTTAATTGTGAAATCCGAAATGCTCAATATACTAAAGAGGTTCACAATTTGTGATGTATCAAATTGATACAAGGCAATTATTCCGTAAGTGGCGGCACGGGCAAGCCTTGCTTGTCAGTGGTATAGTTAATTAACAATAAAACTCTCTTTCATCAGCGATGAGCATTGCCGATAAATCATCAAAACTTCAAGAGTCGCTAACCGGTCAGACGCCACAGCAATTATTTGCGGAAGTGGTTTTCAATATTCCGTTAAACAAGCTGTTTCACTACAACGTGCCTCCGGATTTAAGGGAACTCCTCACGCCTGGTATGCGTGTGAAAGCGCCTTTTGGCAATAAGGTAATTACAGGTTTTTGCGTAGGCCTTACCACCATACCTTCCGTATATAAGACCAAAGATCTCATGGGGATACTGGATGCGTTTCCTTTGGCGGACGAGACTATGCTCAGGATTACAAAATGGCTTTCTTCCTACTATTGCTGCGGATGGGGAGAGGCGATACATGCGGTGATACCGCCGGTGGTCAGGCGCGGCGCTAAGGAAAAGATTGACATTTTTGTTACCTGCGGCAAACCCCTTACCTCCCTTGAAAAAGAAACGGTTTTGCAATCAAAAAAACGAGCGATAAAACAGGTGAAGGTGCTGGAATTCCTTTTTAATCAGGCGCAAAATACAGAAATACGCGCAAAAGACCTGATGAAGGCTACCGGCGGCACTATGTCAATGCTCAGGCAGTTGGAGCGGGAAAACCTCCTGCGATTGGAAGAACGGCAGGCAGACGCCGTAAATGCCTTGAAGGGAGGCGGGGCATCCAGGCAACATTTAGCGCTTTCCGAAGAACAGGAGGCCGCCTTCACTTTGATCAAAGAGAAACTGGCGGAACCGTCTCAGGGAATCATCCTGCTTCATGGCATAACCGGCAGCGGGAAAACGGAACTGTACCTTCAGACAATAGCCAAACTATTGGAACAGGGGAAAAAAGCCCTCTTTCTTGTGCCGGAGATATCGCTTACCTCTCAAAGTATTCAGAGGATAAAGGAAAGATTCAATAACGTGGCGGTATTGCACAGCCATTTACAAGGCGCCTTTCACTATGCACAGTGGAAAGATATAAAGGAGGGCAGGGTGGACGTTGTTGTCGGCGCCAGGTCCTCTATTTTTGCTCCGCTGAAGGACGTGGGGTTGATCATTCTTGATGAAGAGCACGAGAATACGTATAAACAGGAAAACAGCCCCAGGTATAATGCGCGGGATATTGCCATTCTCAGGGCGACCTACGAAAATGCAATGGTTATATTGGGCACCGCTACGCCGTCGCTGGAAAGCTATTATGAGGCGGAAAAGGGGAATTATACAAAGATAGTCCTTTCCAAAAGGATCGGAACCCTTCAACTGCCGCAGGTTGAAATCGTGGATATGCTTGAAGAAGTACGCAAGAAAAGGGGATACCATGTTGTATCGCAACGGCTTGAATATTATATGAAACAGGCATTGTCACGGAGGGAGCAGGTAATTTTATTTTTAAACCGCAGGGGTTTTACCCCTTACATTCATTGTAAGAGGTGCGGATTTGTATTAAAATGCCACCGGTGTGATATCCCCCTTACCTTTCACAAAAAGTTAAACATCGTACTGTGCCATTACTGCCATGCGGAGGCAATCCCCCCGGAGTCGTGTCCGGATTGTATGGCAAATTATATTAATTACCGTGGTTTTGGCACTGAAAAAATAGAAGAGGTGATTGCTAAAAAATTTCCCGGATATAACATTCTCCGGATGGACAGCGATTCCATGCGGTCCCACGGCTCCCATGAAAAGGCATTGAAGGCATTCGAAGTGGGAGAATTCCAGATATTACTCGGCACACAAATGATTGCAAAGGGTCTGGACTTCCCAAATGTTACCCTGGTTGGCGTAATTTCTGCGGATACCATGCTGAATCTTCCGGATTTTCGTGCAGGTGAAAGGACATTCCAGTTAATATCTCAGGTTGCGGGACGTACGGGAAGAGGGCAAAAGGGGGGACGCGTGATAGTGCAGTCCTTTAATCCAAGACATTACAGCATTACCTATGCAGCAGCCCATGACTATGAAGGTTTCGCAAAAAAGGAATTGGAATATAGAAAACCATTGAACTATCCCCCGTTTGGCAGGATGGCAAGGATTATCTTTCGGGGCGCATCGGAAAAAAACACAGAGGAGAAGGCATCGGTGATTGCCGGTAAACTGAAAGAAGTCGCAAAAGAAAGCAATAATCAACTGCAAATACTGGGCCCGTCGCCCGCCCCGGTAATGAAAATTAATAATCTGTTCCGATGGCATCTTCTGATGAAAACAAAAGACCACCAGCGCATCCACGATGCATTGCTATGCGTTGCCGATACGCTGAAACCAACAAAAGGCGTCCAGTCGCTTGTTGATGTCGACCCCTATATGATGTTATAGTAACATTCTTGCAAAGACAGAAAAAGGGATATCGCAAGCAGATGAAGGGCAATGTATTTCTCAGGAGGAAACAAAAGAAAAGATGAAAAAATGGCACAGTCGGCAATCGTCAATCTACAGTCGGCAGATTGCCGATTGTAGATTGACGATTGCCGACTTTTATATGTCCGGCTACGCAATGAATATTTAATCTGATACTCTGGACGACATGGTTGTTTTTATTAAAATTTTACTTTAGGCACTTCCTTCTCTGCCTCTGATACTTCAAAATAACTTGCCTCTGTTACACCAACACGTGCTGCAAAGAATCTGCCAAAAAAACTTTTTATATAGGTGTTAAGTTCTTTTACTGAATCATTATAGCGTTTACGCTCCACGGAAATCCGGTTTTCAGAGCCCTCCAATGTATCCTGCAGCTTAAGAAATGATTCATTTGCCTTGAGATCCGGGTATGCTTCCCTGAATGCAAGCAGGCGGGAAAGAAAACTTTCGATCTGTGTTGCGGCCTTTGCCTTATCCGCAATTGTTCCTGCGCTGAAATATCCCTTGCGGGCCTCCGCAAGTTTTTCAAAAACTTCTCTTTCGTGCGATGCATAACCTTTTACGGTTTCTACCAGATTGGGAATGAGGTCATACCTCCGCTTAAGCTGTGTATCCACTTGTGACCATGAATTCTTGACATTTTCATTCAATTTTACCACTTTATTGTATCCTTTAACATACCAGGAAACAGCAATGATCCCTACAAAAACCAAAATAGCAATGACAGGTAATATCTTTCTCATAACCGCCTTCCAATAATATATTGTAAATTTAATTTAGTACTGTTTTAGGGACACAGAAGCATTTAATATGCCAGTAATTGTCATTACTTTGCTCAGTCCTCTATCTGCAATCTGCAATTTGCCGACTGCCGACTGCCGAGCACTACGGTATAATAGAAAAATCCAAGCCCCTTACCACCTGCCGGAGGCGCCGCCCCCGCCAAACGAACCGCCCATCCCGCCGCCAAAGCCTCCGAAACCACCGGAACCCCCCGATCCAAAACCCCTTGGGCCGCCGGAACCGCCCCAATAGTAAGGGGAGAACATCATCCTCCGCCGAAGCATGCCGCCGCCAAACAAGAAGGGCAATATGAAAAACATGAAGAACAACGACGACAACGGGCTACCGCGCCCTTCTGCTGTCCTGCGTATTTTTGCCATATCAGGCATGCCGGTTATTTTGACGCCTTTTTCTTCGGCAATTTTATCAACCATTACCAATGCAGCCAGAAAAATGCCTTCGCCAAACTGCCCCTTTTTGAAATTAGGCACAAAAAATGTCCTCCCGAGAGTACCACAAAAGCTGTCAGGCAATATACCCTCAAGCCCGTATCCTACTTCAAACCTGTATGCCCGGTCATTTTTTGCCACGACGATAAGCGCCCCGTTATCTTTCCCTTCCTGTCCCAATTTCCACTTAGTAGCAAGCTCGATAGCATACATCTCAATAGGTATATTGTCGGTGGTATCCACCGTAAGAACCACCATTTGCGCACCTGTTTTTTGTTCCAGTTCCTGCAAATATCCGTTCAGCCTGTTTTCTATCTGGGTTTCGATGATATTTGCCCTGTCTTCCACATAGCGTTTTGGCACGGGTAAATCTTGTCCATACGAAACAGCAGAAAAGAAAAAAATAAGCAGGAAAAAACAGATATGTGTAGAGAGAGAATTGTTTTTATACATTTTCCACCTTAAATTCATCAATTTTCCCGGCAAGGGTATCAATTTCATGGTACAATTCTTCAAAAATTTCTTTCAGTTCCTCTGCGGAAGGATTCACGTCCTTCGCCTTTATCGTAAGCAATCTGGTAAATGGGTCAATTTTGATATTACAGCAATCCCGTATTGCAGAGAGAATCGCATTTTTTTCTTTAGGGATTTTCTGACCGTACAAAAAGAGGACGCCGCAAAAAATAGGAAAGTAGCCGGAAATGGCGCCTTTGAACAAATCCCTTAGCACCGTCTTATTCCCCATAGCCCTTATAAATCCCTGGCAAATTTGCTGAAGCCTGCTTTTCAACTCGCGCTCGCATTGAAGCCTGATATCTTTTTTCTCAATCGTTATATTTTTCAGGATATCTTCTCCGTAAGCAAGCTGATTGTTATGCTTCATATCTAAAAACTCTAATGGGAATTCGGCTAAAGATCTTTCGATATAATTTTTTGTCATTACAAGAGGCGCATGTAGCTTTTTTTTGCCATATTGCTTCCCCAAAGAAGCAATAAAATCGAAAAAGGTGACCTTGATCTCCTTAACGACAATCAATGTGTTGATATCGGAATGTTTTACATCAAAATCTTTTGTTATGGCGCTGCCGGTGAGGTATATAGAAACGATATTTTCTTTGTGATGCGATAGAATATCGAGAAAGAACGATTCTACATTTCTTTTAATTTCAGCAGGTAAATAGGAAAGATTGAGATTTTCCATTGCCTCGTTCCTCCAATAGATGCTCCAGATGTTTTAAATTCACTAACTTCCCCGTTCTTCCAGCTTTTTCCGTAATGCGATATTTTCCTTTTTCGTAGTTTCCAGGTCAAATTGCAGATATTTTATGTTTAATCGCAAGGTGTCAAGGGTTTCCTGTAACATCTTAAATGATTTCAGGAGATCTTCACATTTTTCTCCCATTTCACTATACGTGGTTAACCCTTTTGATTCGGCCAGTTGTTTGATTTCTTCCAATAGTTTTATCAACCTGTTCTGAAAAACCTGATCATCCATGAAGTACACCTCCGTCAGTAATTTTTTTGCATTTTTTGGCAAAATATTTAATGGCTCCTTCCGCAGCCGGCAATCTACAGTCGGCAGTCGGCAAATTGCAGATTGAGGACTGAGGACTGAGGACTGAGGACTGAGGACTATTTTCGTGCTTGTTTGGTTCTGGTTGCATGATAAGTCACATGGTGTTAAATGTCAAGCCATAAGATGGTTAAGGATAGAGAGTGCTGTATTGACGGTAAAATTTAAATTTGACAATGCCGTTTTTTGCCCATATACTTTTAAGCATTAATATAAGAAAAAGGGTTTTTCGCTATTAAATTCTGAAATTTGCCTCAATTTTATTGTGGCAATTTTGTTTTAAGGAGTTATCGTTGGAGTGGGATGAATCAGCAACGCTGTTACTGGAGAAAGTGCCTCCATTTGTACAGAAAAAAGTGCGTGACAGGGTGGAGTCGCTCGCCCGTGAGCAGGGAAAAGACCTGATTACCTCAGTTGAAGTTATTGCGGCCAGAGAAGCTTTTGCCGTCAACCAAAATCTCCCCCCTCAAACAGTAACCAAAGAAACCGAAACCGGCAAACTCTCCGTACTCAGGAAATATCAAAAATACTTTGACGCACAGGGCAATCCTGTCTTATACCAGGCAAAAGCCTGCAGGGGAGCGGAGGTTAACTGTCCATTTCTGATCAAAGATTCCGAAGATTTAGCGGATAAACTCCGCGAGAAGTTAAAGGAATTGCATTTCACTGACAGATTGATAGAAAAAATTGAGGGCAGAATATTGCCTCACCACACCATGAAACTTGCTGTAGCCGGCTGTCCCAACAGTTGCTCTATGCCGCAAATTAAAGATTTTGGAGTTCATGCGGTTGAACCAGTTTTTGTTGACGCCGAATGCGAGTGCATTGAATGCATGAAATGCGTGGAAGCATGCCGTGAAGATGCCATAACGGTGAAGGATGCGCAGGTAACCATTGATAAGGAAAAATGCGTAGAATGCGGTATTTGCGCAAAGGTGTGTCCTGTTGGCACGATAAAGGCATCGGAAGTCAAATTCCGTGTAATGATCGGCGGAAAACTCGGGCGCCATCCCAGGTTTGCCCTGGAACTGTTCCCGAATACAGATGAATCTACGGTGCTAAAGGCATTGGAAGTGTGTGCGGAAATGATTATTTCAAGTAAGGAAGAACACCGGTTTCGAGTACTGGTGGAACAAAAGGGAATAGAGGAGATAAAAAACAAGATATGATATTGTGCGATACCGACAGAAAGATTCTTCATCGATTGCAGTCAAATTTGCCGCTGGTATCAAGGCCCTTTGAGGCATTGAGCAAAGAGCTGGGCATTGATGAAGACACGATTATTGAACGAATTAAATACATGATTGACAATAAATTTGTCAGACGCCTCGCCCCAATAATAAATACCCAGGCAATGGGAAGGGAAGCAACGCTCGCGGCAATAAAGGTTCCTGAGGAACGGATTGAAGAAGTAAGTGAAATTATCAATGGATATACCGGCGTATCTCACAATTATCTCCGCAAGGGAAAAAACAAAGATATACCATACAATATGTGGTTTACCATGTCCGCCAAAGATGACGAAGAATTGCGCAGCAATCTAAAGGAAATAGAGGATCGTACCGGGCTGGTTGTAAGAAGTTTGCCTACAACAAAGAAATTCAAGATAGGGGTTAAATTTAAAATTTATTAATAATTATGGTAGATAAAAAAGAAGATATAGACCTTAAACTCATAAAATATACACAGGAAGGCCTGCCGGTTACGAAGACGCCATATAAGGATATCGGCATTGCCATTGGGATATCAGAAGAAGAGGTAATCCAGCGGCTGAAAAATCTCTTGGAAACAGGAAAGATCCGGAGGCTTGCGGCGTCAATTGCCCATCGCAAGATAGGCATCAATGCAAATGCCATGTGCGTGTGGAAGGTTTCTGACGAACGGGTGGATGAGGTAGGTAAGATTATGGCAAAATTCGAAGAGGTAACCCACTGTTATGAACGCCCTACGTATTCAGATTGGGAATATAATGTTTTCACCATGATACATGGGTATACCGATGAAGAATGTGAAGCCGTAATCGCAGCGATAAAAAAACAGACAGGGTTAAACGATTGTGTTATTTTGTATAGCGAGAAGGAGTTTAAAAAAGTAGGGGTGCGAATATAGCAGATTCCACGTAAGCTGGCATAGCCAGAACCAAACAGGCACGAGATAAAAAATCCGAAATCCGAAATCCGAAGTACGAATTTCGGATTTCGCCATTAAATATTTTGCCGAAAAATGCAAATAAATTACTGCTAATATGCTAAATACCCGCCGTGTGTTGTTGTTCCTCTCCCTTTTATTTATTCTATTATCCCGTCCTGTATGCGGAACTGAGAATTAAGGCGCGGACGGGAAATGAGTTTTCCCGTGTAGGTAATGGTATCTCCCTGTGAAATATTCATAACTTTCTGATACATCTTCCATTGAAAAACTACAACAACGTCTGCCTTTTCTTCGCCACCTTGATGGCTGATTCCAACACGGTTCCAATCTACACGCCCTGCTCCTTTATGCACAACCGTGCCATTCCATCGAATGTACCTGCCATTGTATTCTTTCCATTGCGCCTTTTTTTCAGCACCTGAGAGGGCGCTTTCTTTACCAAATAATTTGTTTAATTCCCCGAAGGAGACGTCTATATATTTTTCATGGGTCAGGCTGTTCTCCATTTCAGTTGGTGGTGTAACGGAGATTTTTGTTTTTCCATCATGGCCGGAATCTTTTTGGGTGAGCCTTTCTCCATCTTTTGTTAATGAAGAGGGGAGGGAAATGGGAAGGATGTTTGCTTCCCCCTGTTCTTTCCGGACGATGAAATTTGCCGCATTGTCTCCTTCCGCAAATAATGTGTAAAACGTGTTTTTATAGCTAAGTGCTTTCTCTTTATTATAATGGAAGGAAACATAGTCGTGGATGTTTCTGTTCCGGTATGCCATCCAATTGTAAACGCCTGTAATCAATATCCTGTCGTCAAGTATAACAAAATCCCGGTGTATGCTGTTGCCGTGGTTTTTGTTTGGCGATTTTATCACGCGAACATCAAATCCCTTTTGTATTAATGCCGTTGCCAAAGGGCCTTTTGAAAGGTCATTCCCGTGCATGATGACAGCGACTCTTATACGAACACCTCTTGTTTTTGCGTTTACTAAAGATTCTTCAATGTCCAATGAGGCAAAATCATAGATACATATATCCACGCTGTGTTGTGTATAGTGCAGCGCATCTTTTACCCTGTCTCTGATGGTGTTACCTGTAATTTGAGTTGAATGTTCGGCATAGATAAATCCGGGCACACACCATTGTACAAAGATGGATAGTATGAATAACCGTAGTGCGTTCATTTGTTTTGTATGTGATTTAAAAATGCTTTTGGCAAATTATCCAGAATATCTGTAGCGGTCATAGATATTTCACCCACTGCCTGTTTTGCATAATCTCCGGCAGTGCCGTGTAAATACACTCCCAGTTGCGCCGCTTCAAAAGGCGGAAAGTTTTGTCCGAGCAATGCGGCTATCATACCGGTTAATATATCTCCTGAACCGGCGGTAGCCATTCCCGGATTCCCGGTGGTATTGATATAATATTTTTCGTTATTCATAACAATAGTGTTGTTGCCTTTTAAAACCAGTGTCACCATGTCTCTTGATTTCACGAATTTTTCGGCAATCTCTTTGCGTTTTGATTGTATTTCTTTGGTGGTAGATACCTTTAAAAGGCGTGCCATCTCTCCGGGGTGCGGGGTAAGTATAACGTGCTGTTTTATTTTATCCAGGGTTGCTGTATCTTCGGCAAGGGCATTAATACCGTCAGCGTCCAGTACGATAGGTCGTTCAATATTTTGCAGCAGCCACAGCACGAGCCTTTTTGTTTCCACATATTGCGACAACCCTGGTCCAATGGCAACTACATCAAAACGTTGTGAAAAGTCAAGGATATCCTGCCTTCCCATATCTGAAAGGGTTTTCAAATGGGTTTCAGGCAGCGGATGAGTCATAACGCAGGTTAACTTCGTTGCGACAATTCCATGCAGGCTTTCAGGTATCCCCAGAGTTACAAGGCCTGCGCCAGAGCGTAATGCCGCTTCGCTGCACAGGCATGCAGCCCCCGTCATACCATAAGAACCGGCAATGACTAACACCCGGCCAAAGTCCCCTTTGTGACTGTCAGGTTTTCTGGGAGGTATTTTTAATATACTGTGAATCTGTTGCATCATATGCTACGGTATAATAGAAAATTCCAAGTCCCTAAGCTGGTATAGTCAGAACCAAACAAGCACGAGATAAAAAATACGAAGCACGAAGCACGAAATACGAAACAAATTCCAAAATACAAAATCCCAATGAAAAAAACATGGTTTTGAACATTTGAAAATTAAAATTTAGGATTTGTCTCGTATTTCGTATTTAGCATTTCGGATTTTACCATTAAATATTTTGCCAAAAAGTGCAAAGAAATTACCGATAAGGTACTAATATCATTACTCTTTCCTTTTGCTGTTAATCAGCGAGGCGACACATGCAGCGCCAAAACCATTATCAATATTTACCACTGCAACGCCGGAGGCACAACTGTTCAACATTGATAAAAGAGGGGCAATGCCATTGAAACTTGCTCCATAGCCAATACTTGTGGGAACGCCAATGACAGGGCAATCTACAAGCCCTCCCACTACGCTTGCCAGGGCGCCTTCCATTCCTGCAACGACAATGATAACGTTGGCCTTTAGCAACTCTCCGTGGTTTTTCATTAGCCGGTGAATGCCAGCGACGCCGACGTCATATAGCGTTTGCACCCTATTGCCCATAAATTCTGCAGTAATTCTTGCTTCTTCCGCCACCGGAATATCGGAGGTGCCGGCGGAAACGACCATGATGAGTCCTTCGTTTGTATTTTCATGCGTTTTGCGTAGGGTAATTGTCTTTGCCTGTTCATGGTACACAACTTCAGGAAATTTTTTGGAGACAGCGTGATAAACCTCTGCATTTGCTCTCGTTGCCAGCATGTCTTGTCCGCTTTCGACAATATGCTCTACAATCTTTACCACCTGTTCAGGAGTTTTCCCCATGCAAAAGATTACTTCAGGATAACCACAACGAATTTTCCGGTGAATGTCTATCTTCGCAAAGCCAATGTCCTTGTAAGGAAGTTCTCTTATTTTATCAAGAACATCGGTTAAGGGTATTTTATCTTTTTTATAATTTTCCAGTAATTGCTGTATGTTGTCAATGTCCATATAAATATTCTCTTATCCCTTTGTTTAAGCTAGCCATTCCGGCGTAACTATGAAAGCACTTGCCAGAAGGTGCAATGAATTTCATAAATCTTTTTGTCTGTTGAATAAATGTATAAATGAAAACCGGGACTCACGAAGGATTTGCTTCCATGTGCAAGTCTGAAATATCGCCTTCTGAATATTTCCAATAGGCAAGTCCCGCCACCATAGCGGCGTTGTCGGTACAAAGTTCTCTGGAAGGACAATACACGGGTAAACGTATTTCGTGCGATATTTCCTGGAATTTTTCCCTTAACCGTGAATTTGCCGCAACCCCTCCGCCAATTAATATGCTCCGGGCGTGATGCATTTTTAACGCAGCCACTGTTTTATGAACAAGCACATCGATAACTGCTTCCTGAAAACTTGCTGATATGTCAGCAATATCCGTGATGTTTTTTAACGTTGATTGTGTCCGATTTCTGTCCTGTCCCTTAACATAATATAATACGGCAGTTTTCAGTCCGCTAAAACTAAAATCGAGGGAATCTTTTTCCAGATACGCCCTTGGAAATGGTATCGTCTTGCGGTTGCCTTGTTTTGCCAATTGGTCAATTACAGGCCCCCCTGGATACCCAAGACCCAAAATTTTAGCCACTTTATCAAACGCCTCTCCTGCGGCGTCGTCAATGGTTTCCCCCAATACGACATGCTGCGTTTCTCTTTCAGACAAAAACAATGTGGTATGCCCCCCTGAAACAACAAGGCTTACCGCAGGGTAGGGAATTGTATCATGCTCCAGATTGTTTGCGTATATGTGGGCGTGCAGATGATGAACGGCAATTAGAGGAATGTTGAACGCCATGCTTAACGTCTTTGCCGCAGTGACGCCAATTAACAGCGAGCCAATTAATCCCGGAGAATTTACCACGGCAATGGCATCTATATCGGTACATTTTATCTCTGCTTCCGTAATGGCACGGTCAATAATTCCGATAATGGATTCAAGATGCGCACGGCATGCAATTTCAGGTACTACGCCACCGAACGGACGGTGAAGTTTGTCCTGGGAGAAAATTACATTCGATACGATTTCCCTGCCATTTCTCACTATTGCAACAGACGTCTCGTCACACGAGGTTTCGATTCCAAGAATAAGCATTTTACAAAAAAAGCGTAACAGTTCAGATTTTTAAAAAAATCAGGAGACATAAAAAAACAATGCAGCCCCCGTCAGTGGTGATTTGTTTGTAGCCCAATAAAATTCCATGCTGTTATGACATTGTGTTATGCTGCAAAGTAGAACGAAGCGATTGCTTCGCTCTACATCAACGAAAAAGTAGCCGTAGGGCTAATTTAATGTTTAGGAATTTCAATATTTTAAGTTAAGCAATGAACAAACCCACCCCTCAATCCCCTCCCAAGAGGGGACTTATCAAATTCCCCATTGTGAGAGGGGTTAGGGGTGGATAAAATGAATGCCGTTGGGTTTTTGCCTTTTAAAAACCCAACCTAATTTAATGGGAGGTATGCTGAAATAACCGTTCTTTTAATTCTGCCGCATTCTTCAGGAGTTCCTCTTTGTGTTCTTCCACAGGTCTTTCTTCCACCGGTTCCAGTTGATAAAGGAAATAATGTGCATCTTCAAGTTTTATCGGAAGAATGAGTTCTGAGAAAAAATCCAGAGGTATATATTGATAATAGGGTGTTTTGATTTTTTCATAGACAGTGAGCCGTTTTGCCAGCAACCTGCCGTCTATGTCGGTTTTTTCCAGGGTAAATTTTCTGGTTCCGTAATAGGTGAATTTTGTGGTCACCGGAGTTTGCCCAATAGGTTCGTCGTCCAGATAAACCGTTGCTCCGGGAGGTTCTGAATCAATGGTGATCGTACGAAGTACACAGCCGCACAAAATTGAGCTGGCGGCTATGCAGGGCGCCATTGATTGAAAGATTATTTTGAAAAATTTCATATATTTTAAGTGGTTGTTAAGATACCGATGAAAGATCGACTATCTCCGCGTGGAACGTTTTAAGATTTAATAAAGCTACGGTACTTTTGCCGCTGACCCAACCACAGCATTCTCCAGGGTTTATATATAATGGTTTTCCCATGGAAATTTCCGGCGTATGTGTATGGGCGCTTATAATGATGTCAATATTTTCCATATTCACACTGCCGGTTAACATTTCAGGTATATGTGACACAAGGATTGTTTTCCCGTCTATGGTAATAGTATATGGCGGAATATGGATATCGTTGCAGACGCCAAGCAAGCCCTTTTGTTCACCATCATTATTGCCAAACACCCCAATAAACCGGGCTTTCACATGCATCAATTCTTTCAGGGAAAATGGGGCGACAAAATCGCCTGCATGAATGATGTATTCTAAATCCTGCGTATTAAAAAAACGAACAGCTTTTTTGATTGCTGGAATATTATCATGCGTGTCTGCAATAATTCCGATTTTCATACAGATAAGGAGGGAATGTTCATTCTGAAGGAACGCAGCATAACTGTGTTTTTCTTAATGCTAGGATTTCTGAGGAATGTTTTTCTTTTTAGAAAAAGCCGCAACCAAAAAGGCTTTAACCGCAAAGTACACAAAGAAAAACTTACAAATAAAAAAGGGTTTTACCGGGTAAACACTACATGTTGCGCCAAAGAACATGGCAATCACCTGCTAACAAGCCACACGTAAGGTAATACAGGAATTAACAAGATATATAATATATGGCGGAGAGGCCGGGATTCGAACCCGGGGTAGGGCTTTAGACCCTACAACGGTTTAGCAAACCGTCGCTTTCAGCCGCTCAGCCACCTCTCCATTAATAGTTATGTATTGAAATGGTTTAATAAAATAATAAACCGCTGGTTTCTTACTTGTTATCCGGAATAACGCCAGCGGTTGATATAAAAACTTTCATCAGTAAAGTTAAAACTGAAAAAATGGCGGAGGGAGTAGGATTCGAACCCACGGAAGGCTTACACCTCCTGCAGTTTTCAAGACTGCCGCCATAGTCCACTCGGCCATCCCTCCGTTTTAAAAACAGTCTTCTGTTTTGCAGACTTCTTCCAATACCTTGCTTGCAACAAAGATAGGTGTATTTTTCTGCATAGCCAGCGCTACTGCGTCGCTCGGCCTTGAATCAATTTCAACGATATTTCCGTCTTGTCTCAATACAATTTTTGCATAAAAAGTATTATTTCTCAGATCGCTGATGATTACCCGCTCTACGTCTGCATTAAGGCTTTCTATAATTTTTGTAATTAAATCATGCGTCAAAGGACGTGGGGTACTGATTCCCTTTACTGCGCGGTCAATTGCCCATGCTTCATTAAGGCCAATTATGATGGGAAAGCTTCTTTTCCCTTCCAGTTCTTTTAACACAATGACCTGATGATCACTTGTTTCAGTGATTACAATTTTTGAAAGTGATACGGGAATCATTGGCCACATCCTCAAGGTAAACTTCTGTTTAACCGTAAATTACTGCAATACGGTAAACCGCAATAGGCATTTCAAAAATTGTAGCACATCGACCCCTTTTGTCAAATAATTTTTAATTACAAGGAGTTTCAGGTAATAAAAGTGGGCAGGCAGGGCAAAAGAAACTACAGTTGGCAGTCTACAATCTACAGTCGGCTGTCGGCAAATTGCAGATTGAGGATTGAGGATTGAGGACTGAGGACTGAGGATTGTATTTGGGCGTTAAATGAAACGTTATTGACAGCTTTCCGGCTGGCTGATATACTGGCGAACCTTTATAGTATTACCCGGTAAAAGCTTTTTTTTATTTCCAGGTTTTTCTTTATGTTCTTTGTGGTTAAACCCTTTTTGGTCGCGGCTTTGCTGCGGTATGAATAATGGATATTAAAAGCGTGAAATTGTATGATTGAACATATTGTCCTTGGGATAATCCAGGGTTTAACGGAATTCCTGCCGGTAAGCAGCTCCGGTCATCTGGTTATCTTAAAAGATTATTTGCAGGTGAAAGAAACCAACGGCGTCCTTTTGGAGGTGATGCTGCATCTGGGCACATTACTTTCTATCTTTGCTGTTTTCTGGAAGGATATTCTGGAAATCTTTCGCGGGACAATTATTTCTACGCTGAAATTATGTTCCGGATGTCGTCCAAAGGAAATTTGGGCGGAGGATCAATACACACGGTTATTTATGTTAATTCTTATTGGAACTATACCTACCGGGATCATTGCGCTTTTATTTGAAGATATGTTTGAGTCATTATTTAATGAACCACTTCTTGCCGCGATTGCAATTCTTATCACAGGCCTGGTTCTGTGGTTGACAAAATTCATTGGAGTAAAAAACTCTGGCGGAAAGCCGTTAAATATATTCCATGTTTTGGTTATTGGTACCGTACAAGGGATTGCAATTACTCCTGGCATGTCCCGTTCCGGCCTGACAATCTCGGCGGCTTCCTACATGGGAGTTAGTCGTGAAACAGCAGTACGGTACTCATTTCTTCTCAGCATACCTGCGATTGTTGGCGCAGTGATTCTTCAGGCGCGAAAGATAGATGTTATGCATGATAAAAACCTTATCCCTCTGGCTGCCGGCGCCGGCACAGCCTTTGTCGTAGGATATCTTGCCTTGCAATTCCTTATAAAAATTGTACAAAGAGGCAGATTGTATATGTTTGCCTATTATTGCTGGGGTTTTGGGTTTGCAGCGACAATCTCTTTTTTCCTGAAATCTTTTTATCAATGAAGAGTTTGTATTTTTCCCGTTCGAAACGTCTTGCAAATAGTTTTGTATTTATCTTGCCCTTACTTATTCTCTATGAAGCGGGGATTGTATTTTACGGCGCAGCATTAAAAAACACCGCAGATACCATCACAAAAACACCATTAACACTATTTGGCAAAAGCGGATCGCTGATATTCAATTTACTGGTAATAGTGTTTCTTCTGGTAGCGGTATTTTATGTTGAAAAAGAACATAATCTTAATGTATTTCTGTTCTTCCCGATGTTAATTGAAAGTGTTATTTATGCCTTGTTCATTGGTTATGTGGCTGGTTTTGTAGTATATAAGGTGTTATTTCCGTATTTGCTTGCTATGCCCTTTCATTGGGAGGCAGGAGGAGGAATACTACTTTCAATAGGCGCCGGCGTTTATGAAGAAATAGTTTTCAGGCTGTTGCTTGTTTCTGCTTTCTATTTATTCATAACAAAAGTACTAAAGGCAAGCAAACCGCTTAGCGCCGTAGTGAGTATTATTTTCAGCGCGCTGATATTTACGATTATGCATTATATCGGAGGTTTGAGCGGCACGTTTACCTATACAAGTTTTATGTTTAGAATGCTGTCCGGTATAATATTGGCATGTATTTTTATGTTTAGAGGGCTTGGTATTGCCGTTTATACTCACGCAATATATAATGTATTTGCGGTGTTAAAATTATTTCAGGGATAAGGAATTGTGTGTGGAAAATATTGTCGTCGGAATTACAGGCGCAAGTGGTGTTGTGTATGCACAACGGCTTTTGCAGGTGTTAAGTAAAATGGATATTTCCCTTTATGTGTCAATTTCCGACGCCGCATTAAAAGTGATACACCATGAATTGGGCATTGATTTGCCTTGTGAAAAACCAAATTTTGAGGCATTCTTAGGGCGTTCAGCGAGTAATATAACGTATTACAATAACTCGAATATCAGCGCAACGATTGCCGGCAGTCAATTTCCTGTAAAAGCAATGGTTATTGTTCCGTGCAGTATGAATACACTATGTTCTATCGCATGTGGGATTGCGAGCAATCTCATTCAGCGTGTTGCAAACGTAACGATAAAAGAACGAAGAAAGCTGATAATGGTACCCCGTGAAACGCCTTTATCGTCGATTCATTTGGAGTCGATGCTGAAACTGTCTTCAGCAGGAACGTGTATTTTGCCGGCAATGCCGGGTTTCTATCACAATCCGGGGACAATAGCCGATCAGGTGGATTTTGTAGTTGCCAAAATACTGGATATGCTGGGGATAAAACATTCGCTCATACCAATATGGCAAGGCGAAAATGATGATGCGAAATGAATCAGGTAATTTTGGCAGTTTTTTTGGGGTATCTGATGTATGAATATTAGCAAATTTCAGAAGCTTATTGAAGAGACGTATCTGGAGAAAGATTCGAAGCGGGGTTTGGCAAAGACCTTTATGTGGTTTACCGAAGAGGTTGGAGAGCTTTCGCGCGCTTTGAGAGACAATAATAAAGAAGAACTGGAAAAGGAGTTTGCCGATGTACTTGCATGGCTTTTTTCCCTGGCAAGCATATCAGGCGTTAAAATGGAAGAGGCAATTGTTAAATATACTGCCGGTTGTCCCGTGTGTGGAAAAATTCCCTGTATGTGTGAAGAAATAAGGTAGGGTGAAATGTCCGAAATAAATAATACCGTTTTGCCAGATGGAATAACCGGGCCGTTTGTCTATATTAAAAAGAAAAGGGGCGCCGGTTTTTGGGTTGCCACCGGCCTTGCGGCATTCTTCTTTTTATGTGCACTTTTTTCGTTTTTGCTGTTTATTGGGTCGCTTATGATGGGCAAATCGATTATTGCGGGCGGTGCTATGGACAAAAAATATGTCACAGAAGAGATAATTGAAGGAAGTGGCGAGAATAAGATTGCTGTTATTTCTGTGAAGGGGATTTTGACAAATGAGGCTACTGGAAATCTTTTTATAGAAAAACCGAGTATTGTTGAAATCGTAAAGGAACAACTGGAACATGCGGCAAACGATGTTCAGGTCAAAGCGGTTTTGCTTGAAATAGAAAGTCCGGGCGGGGGCATCACGGCAAGTGATATTATGTATCATCAAATTATAAAGTTTAAGAAGCATACGCAGAAAAAAATAGTGGTATATATGGAAGATATTGCCGCTTCGGGCGGATATTATATTGCCTCTGCGGCAGATTTTATCGTTGCTCACCCTACGACCATTACAGGAAGCATTGGCGTAATCATGCCGTTAATAAATATTTCGGAATTTATTAACCGTCATGGTGTTGTCGATAATTCAATTGCATCCGGGGATATGAAGGAAATCGGGTCTCCTCTGAAACAGATGACGCAGGAAGAAACCGAAATACTGCAAAATATTATCAACGAAATGTACATGCAGTTTGTTGAGGTTGTTTCCACCGGGAGAAATCTGGACATAGAGGAGGTAAAAAAGATTGCTGACGGCAGAATTTATACAGGGAAACAGGCCCTTGAAGCCGGTTTGGTTGACAAGATCGGTTATTTGGAAGATGCGATTGGTATGGCAAAAAAGGCAGCGGGTATCGATGAAGCAACCATAGTAAGATACAAGAGACTATATGGGTTTGCAGAATTGTTTGGCTTGCTATGCACGAAACTCTCACAAAAAAACACCATCACACTAGATATTTCTCGTTTTCCGGAGCAGGGCCAGAGCATCACAAAACCAATGTACCTATGGAATGGTAGTTCGAGGGGTAATTGATTTTCAAACAACGCAAAGCCCCTTATACTCAGGAAGCTCCTGGCGTGGCCTTTGGCCGCAACCAAATTCGAAATACAAATATCGAAATACGAATCAAATTCAAATGAACAAAATTCAAAATGTTTTGAACATTCAAACTCACGGCGGGTTCAGGTTTGCAAACCTGAACCCGCGCCGGATTTTTAAAAAAACTAAAATATTCCCTTTTATGAAAACTGAGAAAAATAAATCATGACGCTGAAATTTTACAATTCAATTACAAAGAAAAAGGAAGTATTCAAACCATTGGTTGAGGGGCACGTAAATATGTATGTTTGCGGTCCTACGGTGTATGATCATCCTCATATCGGACACGCAAAGAGTTATGTGAGCTATGACGTCATAGTCAGGTATCTGAGATATCTTGGATATAAAGTGTGCTACGTCCAAAATATAACGGATGTGGGACACCTTACCGACAATGCAGACGCAGGAGACGACAAAATCCTGGCGCGTGCTCAAAGGGAACGTCTAGAGCCTGCAGCGCTTGTGGAAATATATACGCGCAGTTATTTTGAGGATATGGATGCGCTGAACAATCTAAGGCCGGATATTTCTCCAAGGGCTACAGCGCACATACCCGAACAAATAGAACTTATAGAAAAGTTGATCGGAAAGGGGTATGCGTATGTGTCCAATGGTTCCGTTTATTTTGAAGTAAACAAATTCAGGGAATACGGAAAACTCTCGGGACGAAAGCAGGAAGATCTGGAGGCGGGCGCAAGGATAGAAATTAACCCGGAGAAAAGGAATCCCAATGATTTTGCGCTTTGGAAAAAAGCGGAGACTGCGCATATTATGAGATGGAAAAGCCCGTGGGGAGAAGGATTTCCAGGATGGCATCTTGAATGTTCCGCAATGTCAATGAAATATCTTGGCGAATCGTTAGACATTCATGGCGGAGGCATTGAAAACATGTTCCCTCATCATGAATGCGAAATTGCGCAGAGCGAGGCGGCAAACGATATGACCTTTGTTCGTTATTGGATTCATAATAATATGGTTACCGTAAACGGGCAAAAAATGGGAAAATCCCTGGGAAATTTTGTAACCCTCAAGGATGCGTTTAAAAAATACCATCCGTTAACAATACGATTCTTTATTCTATCAACCCACTACCGAAACCCGCTCGATTTTAGCAATGAGGCGCTGGACGCTGCGGATAAAGGTTTGAAACGTTTGTTTAATACGATAAAGAGGGTACGGCTACAAATAGATGAAGCTGCTAATGGAAAGACGCCTGCTCTTGTTTATGAAAAACTTGAAGAGCATAAAAAGGCGTTTCTTAGCGCCATGGATGAGGATATCAATACATCAGGTGCTATTGCAGTCCTTTTTGATTTGTCTAAAGAGGTGAATGCTTTATTGGATTCCAACGAAGAAGTGGGCAAAAAATGCCTGGAAGATATAAATTCACTCTATCAGGAACTTGGTGGGGGCATACTTGGCATTGTCCCTGTGCGCAAAGAATTGAAGGCTGAAAAATGGCAGGGTATTGAGGATGATTTCAGTGAAGGCGATAAAAGCGCATTGAAAGAAGTCATGGAAGTTCTTATTGATACCCGAAACCAACTCCGGAAGGAGAAACTATTTAAATTGTCAGATTTTATCAGAGACAAACTCGCAGAAATAGGAATAATACTTAAAGATACACCAGATGTCACTCTGTGGAAAAAGATAAGGTAATTCGAAAAAAAGGGAAAAAAATGAAATTTCAATGGAGCGATGATTTATCTACCGGAATTTTTTCGGTTGACGATCAGCACAAAGAAATTTTTAAAAGGGTGAATACTTTTCTCGATGAGATTGAAACGGGCAAAGGCGGGAAGGCCGCAATAGACATGCTGGAATATTTGTTATGGTATGTAGTGAAACATTTCCGGGATGAAGAACTTTTAATGGTGCGTGAGCAATATGATGATCTGAGAAGGCACAAGAACGAACACCTGCAGTTTAAAAAAGATATTCTTGCCCTGGAAAAGGAAATAAATGAGAACGCTACGAATCAACACTTGTCGGAACAAGTGCGGCGCTGTGTATGCGAATGGCTAATAAACCATATTTCCGGCGAAGATAAAAAAATTGCCGTATTTTTACGAAACAAAAATAAAAACTATACGGATGACTTAAAAAGACAGATAACGAAACTTGCTGATATTGGACGGGCGCTTTCCGGAGAGCGGAATCTGGATAAACTGCTTGAGATGATTGTTGATGAAGCCCGCAGATTTACGAATGCCGACGCAGGTACTCTTTATATTAAGGAAGGCGAATATCTGAAATTTAAAATACTGCAAAATGTTTCTATGAACGTCAGAATGGGGGGATGCTCAGGCAAAGAAATAACATTTCCGCCGGTTGAATTGAAGGAGTCTAATGTTTCAGCTTATGCGGCAATTAAAGATGTCAGTGTTAATATTCCTGATGTTTATGACTCTGAATTATTTGACTTTACCGGGCCTAAAAAATTTGACGCCACTACCAAGTACCGGACAAAATCCATGCTTGTCGTCCCCATGAAGAATCATGAGAATGACGTTATCGGCGTTCTTCAGCTTATTAACGCGCAGGAGAGGCGAACGGGAGAAGTGATTCCTTTTTCCGCTGATTTTGAAAATCTTGTACATTCGCTTGCCTCACAGGCTGCAGTTGCATTTACGAATGCAAAGTTGATTAAAGATATGGAAGAATTGTTTAGCGCGTTTGTAAAAGTAATGGCTACTGCGATTGACGAAAAATCACCCGTTACCGGCGGACACATCCAGCGTGTTGCTGAGTTAACCATGATGATGGCGAAAGCAATGAACGCACAAAAAGCAGGACCTTTTGCGCATGTTTATTTTAATGAAGATCAGATGTGCGAATTGCGAACTGCCGCCTGGATGCATGATATAGGAAAAGTCACTACTCCGGTAAATGTCGTTGAAAAAGGAAACAAACTTGAGGCGATTTTTGACCGTATTCACTATGTGGAATTGCGTTTTGATTATTTAATCCAACAGGCAGAAAAAGTGTACTTTCAGAAAAAGACAGAGTTGCTGGAAAAGCAGGCTGAAAAAAATGAGCTTGAGAAATTGGAGGAAGAAATGCTCAGAGAGGTCTGTACATTGAAGGAAATGAAAGAATTTGTGCTCCAATGCAACAGGCCGGGAGAGTTTCTGGAAAATGAAAAAATAGAACGATTGAAAAACATAAGCAAATTAACCTACATAGATGCAAACTGGCATGAACAAAATTATTTGAGTGAAGATGAATTGAAAAATCTTTCCATCCGTAAAGGAAGTATAACGGAAGAGGAACGGAAAATTATGCAGAATCACGCTGCCGTAACGTTGAAAATGCTTAGGCAGATCCCTTTTACAAAAAAACTTAAAAACGTGCCCTACTTTGCCGGGGCGCACCATGAGCATATTAATGGGAAAGGATACCCACTTGGGATGAAAGGTGATAATATACCGATTGAAGGCCGCCTGATTGCCGTTGCAGATATTACAGAAGCCCTTACGGCTGCTGACCGTCCATACAAAAAAGCCATGCCCTTGGAAAAGGTATATGAAATATTGGCGTCTATGGCAAAAAATGAAGAGCTGGACAAAGATCTGGTGGAGTTTCTGATAAAAGAGAAAATTTACGAACGCTATTTGGAAGAAAAGAAGGAAAAAGAGGAAAAAGAAAAGGACGTGCCGCCGGTTGGGATTTAAGTCGTAAATCGTAAATTCCCCTAAAGCCGTTTTTTTGGGGAGGCATTAGTGAATGTATGGCAAAATTGAAATTGGATTTACACGATATCTGTAAAAATGGTTCTTTGATTGAAAAAGAATTGAACCGGGCAATAAATGAAGCGGTTGAGAAAAGGATTGCGCTTGTGGAAATTATTCCGGGAAAAGGAAGCGGGCAGTTGAAGAAGGCCGTCCTGAGATTCCTCAACCGTCCTGAAATAAAAAAATTGTATCACCGAATTGACAAAGACCGTGATAATTTTGGAAGGCTTTTTGTACGGTTTAAACATTGAGTGAATGGCAGTTGTTTTCGCAACTATACCGCGATTATTGACAATACTCTTTGTATCCGGCCATATAGTCAATGATCTTCTTTTTTGCCTCTGGGCGTAAATCCTGTTTTAAGTCTTCATTCATTAAAACCTTTTCTACACTCTTCCATACTTCACACAAATCCATGTTGAGAAATAATTGCGATTTAACAAGGGCAAAAATCATTGAAACGGTGAAACTGTTGTTTAGTGTTTTATATGCTTCTTCCAGTATTGGCAAGGCATCTTCCGGATGGGGAAAATTATCCATTGCCATGAGATAAGCAAGGCAAAATATTTCGTCAGCGTTGAGGAAGTCTGTATCCAATTGAACAAATGGCACATGGTAGCGCAACGCCAGATAGTACATATAAAATTCAGCATTGTTGTTCCCTTCAAATTTCCATGACAGGGCGTTTATTACGGCGGCTTTTTCGTCTATGGGATTCTCCGGAGAAGAAAGAAATTCCGCAATTTCAAACCCCAGCACATTTTGTAAATGTGCACGTTGAACCATTTTAACATCCATGTAAGCTTCATAAAATTCAGTGGACGTAATAGGTGAATCTGCCGAAGCAATTGTGTGGGACAAAAAAAGCGTATTTATGATAAGGACGAATACGAATACAACTATTTTTTTCATATCAAATCATTCTCATTTTTAAAGTGGAGGGA
The DNA here is from genome assembly GCF_039794105.1 of Candidatus Kuenenia sp. GTDB lineage: Bacteria > Planctomycetota > Brocadiia > Brocadiales > Brocadiaceae > Kuenenia. The sequence goes on along the minus strand of NZ_JBDIWA010000025.1, from coordinate 25,339 downwards.
AATAGTTTTACGTAACTATGTATTTTTTTGTTTAATATCTTGTTTTAAGATTGTATGCAATAAACATCTCTTCTATCGGAGCAACAGCAATAAATAATATACTACATTATAAATCCGGATATTACTAATGGAATTAACAGGAATGCTGATTTAACAGGTGAAAAGTTTGTAGAGGGGTTTTAATGCGCATCATCATCCCTAAGCTGGACAAGATACGAAAGGGAAACCACAGATTACACAGATTAAAAAAAATCGTAGGAAAACACAGAGAGCGTGTTTCTATAATGACCAATGACTATTAAAATTAAATCTGGAAATGAGTATTATCCATTTGCATGTAATGGAGTAAAAAGCAAAAATGTATTGGATATAGGGGAAGTTGCATGTATTGTAACACTTTAGTTTTTTGAAAAACGTATTACCGATAAGCGCCGTAGGAGCAACCTGTTTGTTGCAAGAAATGATATTGATCCGTTATTTCGGATAAAATAATATGCGAAACTATCTCATTACCATACTGTTGCTTTGTTGCAGCAATGTTTTTATGACATTTGCATGGTATGGACATCTTAAAAATTTGTCTCATAAAACGTGGATTATTGCAGCCCTTGTGAGCTGGGGCATTGCCTTATTTGAATATCTGCTTCAAGTGCCCGCAAACCGTATTGGGCATCAGGTGATGGGTCTCGGGCAACTGAAAATACTTCAGGAGGTAATCACTCTCATGGTGTTTGTGCCATTTTCCGTAATTTACATGAAAGAAAAGATCCATTTTGATTATTTGTGGGCCGGTATATGTTTATTCGGGGCAGTCTATTTTATTTTTCGTCCTAAACTTCTTCCATAGCAGTTTCCGCCAAGGCGGTTAGCGCCTCTGCGTATCTTACGGCGGCAAATATATTATTAAACAAAAAAGAGGAGTATATTTTATGGCTGATTTTCATCAGGAAGGAACGATTACCACGTTACATGATATATACAGGGTCTTTGATCCAAATGAGTATTTAAAAAGTTTGGAGGAAAAGCTCGAGGATTATGCACGCCAGGTAAGAATTTGTCTTTTGCTGCCCTGCCTTTACAGTGAACTTGAAAATACGGAAGTCATGGAACGTATTGTTGGTGAAATTAAAAAAGTACGTTATTTGCGTAATGTTGTTATTGCCCTTGGAGGCGCTCCGGATGAAGAGAAGTTTCGGGAAGCAAAAAAATACTTTGGAAGGCTTCGTACAACAAAACGCGATGTTAAAATTGTTTGGGTTGAAGGGCCGCGCATTCAGGAGGTATTTCAGCGCATCCGGGAACGTGAGATTCAGACAGGTATTCAGGGAAAAGGCCAATCGGTGTGGATTGCCCTTGGTTATATACTTTCAAGGGGCAATGTGGACGTCATAGCGCTTCATGATTGCGACATTGTAACCTATGACCGCATATTTTTAGGGAGGCTTATTGAGCCTGCCGCAAATCCGAATAACGAGTATGAGTTTTGTAAAGGGTATTATGCCCGTGTTTCACTTACGGACAGATCAATCAAAGGCAGGGTGACAAGACTGTTTGTAGTTCCTTTTGTCGATTCAATGATGAGAATTATGAATACGCATGGACATAAAGAGCTAGAGCGTTTTTTCGGATATCATCGTATATTCAAATATCCGCTGGCTGGCGAGTTCAGCCTGAGCGCCCGATTGGCAAGGGGTATTAATATAGCTTATGATTGGGGTCTTGAGGTGGCTACGCTATCCGAGGTGTACCACAATACAATGAACAGAAAAATCGCACAGGTGGATCTTTCCAAGAACTATGAGCATAAACATCAAGATCTTTCTGCAGACGATTCAAGCAAGGGATTACACAGAATGGCAGTGGATATTGCTACCTTCTTTCTCCATTATATGCGTTCTCACGGAGTGCCACTGGACGATGCCTTTGTTGATATGATGCTTCATACCTATTACGATAATGCCCTGAAATTTATTAAGTATTATAGCGATGATGCTGAAATGAACAATCTGATTTTAAATCGTCATGAGGAGGAACTTGCCGTGCGGCATTTTCGCGGCGTTTTGTGGACGGCATGGGAGCAAAGCAGAGGACCTAGAGAGGCAACCCTTATTCCTTCATGGAACAGGGTTACGTATAGCCTTCCTGATATATATACGAATCTCTATGAAGCTGTAGAAAAGGATAATGAATAGTATGGTTTGATAATGTGCGATTTGAGATTTAAATCGTGAATGAGGTATATTATAGAAACAGGGATAATGCTATGTATGCAAAAACACCGATTGTGTCTTTTGTAGGAAAATCGAACAGCGGAAAAACAACGCTTATTGTAAAGGTCATTAAAGAATTAAAATTAAGGGGGCTCAGGGTTGCTACCATAAAACATACCCATCATAATGTTGATATGGATACTAAAGGCAAAGATAGCTGGAAACATTCACAGGCAGGAGCAGATGCTGTCATCATTGTCTCTGAAAACAAGATGGGTCTTTTTCGGACGACGCAAAAAAGGGTTCTATTAAAGGAAATGGTGGAAACCTATCTCGGGGATTTCGATATAATAATACTTGAAGGATATAAGACAGAACCCATTCCCAAAATAGAAGTCTTTAGGACAGAGAACAGTGATCAGATGGTGTGCCGGGATGATGAACATTTAATTGCTGTAATAGGCGACAAAGATCCAATAATGAATGTGCCTTATTTACATATTGATGCGGATGTTCGAAAGATTGTGGATTTTATTATGTCATATCTGAAAATAAATGTATCTGTGTAAAACCCTGTAACAGTCTGCATAAATTGCCCACGTGAGGTTCAGAGAGAGAGCGGAAGGACAAAAATCAATATGAACAAAAGCAAAACAATCGGGTTTCTTATTGTGATAATAGCGGTTGTTTGTTTCACGTTGCAAAAAAGGGGAACGGCTGAAATACCCGGCATAAATGAAAAAATAAATGCGCAAAGATTATGGGAGTATATGACAAAAGAAAATCCCTACCAATGCTATCCGGCATGGCCAGGTAAAGAGGGCATTTATGAGAGTACTATGCCTCCCGGCGATATTCTGCGGTTGTATATAAATGACCTTGCCCTGGATACCGTTGTCAAAAAAAAGGGAATATTCCCCAACGGTTCTCTCCTGATAAAAGAAATCTATACAGAAGAAAATAAAGTGTCTTTGCTTACCGTGATGTATAAAGAAAAGGGGTTTGATCCGCAAGGAAATGACTGGTACTGGGTAAAATACGGTCATGATGGGGAAGTTAAATTGGAAGGAAGGGTCGGGTTATGTATAGAATGCCATGTGGGCGTTGCAGATAATGATTATGTATTCACGGGAAGTATAAAGAAATAAAAAGCGTGAATGGTAACGTTAATATTAATCAAACCAATGAAATAAGGCATTCTCGATCTTTGAACAAAACTCGTTGGTTAGTAAGAATTAGAACTAAACCACATAGTACCCTTTAATTCAGGATTTGTAACACTTTAGTATTTTGAAACTGGAAATAGTCATATGTAGTGCGACGAGGTTCGTCACATTGTTTTAAGTAGACTCTATTCATTATCGCACAACTTTTTTTTAGTGCGACGAACCTTGTCGCACTACATTATTTGAATTTTTCAAAAAACTAACGTGTTACCTGTTTTTAAAGGATATCGCGTATATCCTTCAGGCCTATTGGTTCGTGGCTCGCAAATGGTTCTCCATAGTCAACGTGAATAAGACCTCCATAATAACCGTTCCTCTCCTTAATCATCGTGCTGATGTATTTCCACCTGGCAGCATCGTACACAAACTGTGATTGATACACGCGCATACTATCGAGTTTTCGTTCAAATTCATTGCTTATATCTAAAATAAACGATGGATTGATAGTTACATTTAAGTGATAGCAGAAATAATAAAAGATGTGTGATGGATAGAATGGTTCTCCCGGAATTTCTGACTTGGTGAACTTTGCATAAAAACGGGATGCCTCTCCGATTTTAGATGTTTGAACGTGGTCAGGATGGGCGTCAACCCAGTAAGGCAAAAATACAATCTCCGGACGTATTTTACGGATCACCCCTGCAACTTCTTTGCGAACTTCTATGCCGTCCATGAGATAACGGTTGGGGAACTCTAATACCGTTCTGCTCTTTATTCCCAGCAGATTTGAGGAACGCTCCCACTCTTCTTTCCGTGTTTCAATGCTGCCGTATGGGGTAGGCTCGCCATTTGTCAGATCAACAATGTGAACGTCGTAACCAAGCGAAACAAATTTAAGAATACTTCCGCCCATACCTATTTCCACATCATCAGGATGTGGTCCAATGGCAAGAATCGTAGACATATTATGGCCCTTTAAAAATTATCGGTGGAGAAACAGATGCAGAGAGAACAATAGTACCTTAAAAGTTATTTATTTGCATTATTTGGCAAAATATTTAATGGTGAAACCCAATAATGGTGAAATCCGAAGCGCGAAATACGAAATACGAAACAAATTCTAATGACAAAATGATTTGAAATACTAAACAAGTGCATCTTTCGCATTTCGTGCTTGCTAAAAAACGCTCGTTCACAAGTAGCGGCAAGGCATGCCTTGCCGCTACTTGTGAACGAGCGTTTTTTTCATTGGGATTTTGTATTTTTGAATTTGTTTCGTATTTCGCGCTTCGTGCTTCGTATTTTTTATCTCGTGTTTGTTTGGTTCTGGCTATGCCCGCTTAGGGTACGGCAATTTTCGGGAAAATACTGCCACTTCTGTTAAGTCATAACCACCACTCAATTCCATACCTTGGAAAATAGGGGCGGGAAGGGCTATTATTCCGTTTCGAATTTCCCTTCTTTATGGGTATATTTCGGGTGGTCGAGTTCTGCTGCCCTGAGAATAAATTCGGCGTCTGAAATTTTAGTGTACCAATGCCCGGTTACCCTTGCAGTATTTGTCAGGATAAGAAAGAAACCGACCAGCATCGCTGCATACAACCAATAGTTAATCTTTTTCCTTTTTCCTGCAAGTTTCATATCCAATGCGCCGTTTACCGGGCAGGCATTGACACAATCATAACAGGCAAGACATTCATGAGTGAGAACGTGGTCCTTCTTTTCAACGACAATATATGACGGGCACGCCTTCGTGCATTTTCCGCAATCAATACATTTTTCTTTGTCCCTGGTTATTGTAAAAGGGCTTATGTATGCAAGGATGCCGAGAATGGCGCCATACGGACAAAAAAATCTGCACCAAAAATTCTTGCTTACTACCGATAGCATCAAAAAAACAAGCACCACAACAAGGCCAATACCTGACAGATTAACAAAAAACTTTAACATCTTTATATCGGCGACCCGCATAAAAGGCGCACGTTCGTATAAAACTTCCAGTTGCTCAACAGGCATTTTTATAACAACCATTTGTAGGAAAAAGGCGAGGATTGAATATTTCCATGCCCTTGCAATGCAGTCGTTTACTTTATCAGACCAATATTTTCGCGGAACGGCGAAAGGCAGGATCATTGCAACAATAAAGGCAGGGGTCAGTTTCCGGAAGAGAGGGGATTTAAAAAATTCCATAGTGATGACTTCCAGGAGCATTAAAATGATAATGGGGGTAAAAACCAGACTCAGCCCTGCCGTAAAACGGGTAGGGATATTACGTATTAAGGAGCTGACCCGCCTGGGGAGTTTGTTCAAAAATAAATCGCCAAGCTTCCACTCCCATTCAGAAATAGTGCCAACGGGACACATCCAACTGCAAAAACCCCTTCTAAAAAAAACGGCCATCAACAACAACGTTCCAAAAATAACAAACCCTGCAGGGTGGATGTAATTAATTTTGCCTGTTCCGAAAAAGTACTTTGTCCCCATAAGAGCGCTTATCGGCAGGAATGATTCAACTCCTGGCGGCCTTGGCAGATAAAATCCTTTCCCGCCTGCCTCACAATATGCAACAAAGGTATAAAATTGCCAGCCAATGACAATAACTAAAATTAAAAATGCTATCTGGACAGACCAGCGCAGCTTTTGAGAAGTGAATTTTTTGCGCTTTCGCTGCCCCCTTTTTGTAGTATCAAAACGAATTTCAGCGTTCTTCGTTACTTTTATCGTTTCGGTTGTTGAATACCGTTGTTTCACCTCTTCCAAGCAGCAAGCCTCCCTTAATTGTGATCTTTTTAATATAAAAATAAAGTAGGGGGGCGAAGCATTTGCCCGTTTGGGTATGAACGCATTTATGACAATTTACAGCAAATGCTTCGCCCCTACACTACAAAATTATGATAATCGAAATTAACCTTTATCTGCAAGTATTTTGATTTTGTATACTGCAGTAAGGAGATTAACAAATCTTCAGCAGGGACATTCCCAGCGCCGGGTCAAATTCCCGTACCGCATCTATTCCACAAAGTTCGAGAATAACAACTTCAAGCACAAGGAATGTTTCCGTTTTTTCCCTGAGACAACCAACTTTTACCTCATCACCCTTTCCAAATGCGCCATGCAAATGAACCTTTGGTTCATCTCCCTGATAAAATACTGTGCCAAAACCTACCACTTCATGGCTTTCTCCCAGTTCTCTCCACATGGGAACCGGCGGGAGAGCATCGCTTTCAGCACCGACGACAAATTTACCTTCACGCATACCGCCAACTAAATAAAGGACTGCCGCCAGAATTTTTTCCTTTTTTATTATGTGGATCACATTTTTCAACACATCTTCACCATCCTCAAATTTAGCGACAACAACTTTTCCTATATTGCCAACATGGTATTTCATACAAACATTTTCCTCCTTACATTAAAAATGCGTCAAGTTTTGTAAAATTACAAAAAGCAATGATAAAAATCTAAATTAATCTGTGGATTCTGGATAGTCCAAAATCCGGTGAAATCTGTAGTTTCAGATATTTTGTAACACTTTAGTCTTTTAAAAAAGCAAAAACGTTCATTTCCAAGCCGGGAGCTGGGGAGCGAGAGCGAAAATCCGGGTCAGATGGAAGGTATATTGGGTCATGTCCGGGGAAGTGTGGCAGGAAAGAGGGTGTTTTTTGTAATAGAAAAAAAGTTAAAATGTTAAATCATATCTTGAGTATACATCCCTTTTGGTCTTATGTTTAACATATTCCAGGCCGCTGGCCCTGGAGGATGAAAATAATAGAGGAAAATAATAAATGATTTACAAAGGATTTAATGCATTTATCCTGTTCATCCCTGTTTCTGTTTCCTTCTATAAATTCCTCACCGCATTTTCTATCCTTCGGAGCGCTTCGGACAAAACAAAGCGGGGACATGCAATATTCATCCTCATAAAACCCTCTCCGCCTGGCCCGAACAGATATCCCTCATCAAGGCCTACCTTCGCTTCTTTTACCATGAAATTCCTGAGATACACCGGGTCGAACCCTAATTCCCTGCAATCAAGCCAGATCAGGTACGTGCCTTCCGGTGGTATTACCTTTATTTTTGGTATCTTTTTCTCAAAGTAATCAAACAGAAACTCATAATTTTTGTGTAAATATACAAGAAACTGCCCCAGCCACTCATCCCCATACCTGTATGCTGCTTCCATGGCAACAAACCCGAACACGTTAACACCCGGCAGAATTCCCTTTCTCGCCTCCTGAAATTGTTTGCGTAATCCGGCATCGGGAATGATGATTACGGAGGCCTCAAGCCCTGCAAGGTTAAACGTCTTGCTGGGGGAGATACACGTTATGGAATTTTGTTCAAATTCTTCTGATAATGCAGCGAATGGCGTATGGGTAACGTCGGGGAAAAGCAGCTCGCCGTGTACTTCGTCCGAAACTATTATTGCGTTATGCCGGATGACTATTTCCCCCGTTCTGATTAATTCCTCTTTAGTCCATACCCTTCCGACAGGATTATGAGGGCTGCACAGGAGCATCAATCTTATGCGATGCGGGATTGGCGGCCTGCCGTGCCTTATGGCAAAACATGCGTCAAGCCCTTCAAAATCCATTCCATACCGTCCGCTCTGTAAAACAAGTTTGTTATTCACCACATGGCAACCATTGTTCTTAACTGCATTCCAGAAAGGATGATAAACGGGGTCTTGAAGAATGACTTCATCTCCAGGATGAGTGTATGCCTTTACTGCTGCATATAATGCAGGCACAATGCCCGGAGTAAAAACAATCCATTCCGGATTTACCTTCCATCCGCAGCGTTTTTGCATTCTGTCTATAACCGCATCCACTACTGATGCAGGACGGGGAAGTGAATATCCATAGATCTCGTGGTCAGCCCTTTTTTGAATGGCGTCGGTAATGGGTTTTGCTATGGGAATATCCATATCCGCAACCCACATGGGAATAACCTCCGGGCTGCCAAAAAGCGACAAAGCCCCGTCCCATTTCGCACAATCGGTATTCTTCCGCGATATAGAATGGTCAAAATCGTATTTCATGATATTTAACACAGAAGCATTGAGTCAAAATGCTTCCAAAAAATAAAAAGGAACTACAAAAAACTAAAGCGTTACCAAAGAACACTGAAACCATCGATTGCACAGCTAAAACAGATATTATTTCTTCTTTGACGCCCTTTTCGCGGCGATTATCTGTCGGGCAAGGTCATCGGCAACTGCAGAGGTAGGCTTCCCCTCTTGCTGTGCTGTTTCGAAAATCCGTAAAGCCGCATCGTACAATCCTGATAGTCGCTTCATTACCTGGTTTGCATCATATTGGCCAAAAATATCACCCGAGGCATTGAGCATACCACCCGCATTAATCACATAGTCTGGCGCATAGAGGATGCCTCTGTCGCAGAGCATTTTGCCATGACGCGCTTCTGCCAGTTGATTGTTGGCGGCGCCGGCTACAATGCTTGCTTTGAGCTGGGGGATAGTGTCATCGTTTAGTATGCCTCCCCTGGCACACGGGGAAAAAATATCAACATCCTGTGAGTAGATTTCTTCCGGGGCAACTACCTTTGCCCCAACTTTTTCGGATACATGAACAGCGGCTTCCGGATTCACATCGGTAATGATGAGTTTCGCGCCGGCTTCATGCAGATTTTTACAAAGGTGACGGCCTACACTGCCGACTCCCTGCACGGATACGGCAAGCCCATGAAGGCTGTCGCGGCCAAGTTTGTGTTTTACCGCCGCCCTCATGCCATGAAAACAACCAAGGGCGGTAAAGGGAGAAGGGTCGCCTGTTGTCGCTAAACCAAAGGCATAGTCACACTCCCTGGAAAACAGCTCAACATCTTTGATGCCAATGCCGATGTCTTCTGCAGTGTAGTACTGTCCGCCTAACCGTTGTACAAATCCGGCAAAGGACGCGAGGAGTTTATCATTCTTCTCCTTGAACGGGTAGCCAATGATAACTGCCTTTCCTCCTCCAAGGGGCAAACCGGCAAGTGCGTTCTTGTAAGTCATTGCACGGGAAAGACGAAGCACATCCGACAATGCCTCTTCCACAGAGGCATATGGCCACATTCTGCATCCTCCGGCAGCAGGCCCTAAAGTTGTGTCATGAATAGCAATAATAGCAAACAGACCAGACTCTATATCGTGGCAAAATAAAACTTGTTCATGATTATCATATTCACTATTATCAAATACCGGCATATAAATCGTTCTCCTCTCTTAGTCCCCTGGCAGTAATTTCTTTTGCATTTTTTGGCAAAATATTAAATGATGAAATACGAAACACAAAATTCGAAATTTCAAAAATATAAGCCCTATATGACCCATATTTTGGAATTTCGTATTTTTTACTTCGTGTTTGTTTGGTTCTATCCATGTTTTAACACGACAAAACTAAGTAAGAATGCCAAATGTGTTTGATATAAGTCAAGGCAAATATTATTGTGTGAATCATATTGGCGGATTGAGAAAACGGTAGAAACGTGATACCCTGAAAGGTATAATTATACTTTGCATTTTAGCTTTTGAATCGGTGTATATTTTTCAATTAATTAAAAAGACAAAAGGCAGTTATGAGTCAAAAGTTACCGCAGAATTTCTCTGACATTTACGAACAACTTAATTTGACTGAGCAGTCTTTGTTACAGATTCTTGCCATTAATTATGCGCCAATGACACAGGGGAATCTTTATTCAGTAGCGAGGAGGACAAAGGGACTGCCAATTATTAATAAAGGCCTTTTTAATATGCGGGATTTTAAATATGCTTTAGACAGGCTCGCAAAGTTTGACTTAATCGGGCCTGCGAGAACAGGTGTGGTGCAATGCAAATCAGTTTTGGTTGATGAGATTTTGGCTCGTATCTCGAAAAACGATTATTTCAGAGAATTAGTTGACGTTGTGCAGTGGTGCGTGCCAGTACCGCCATACGTCTATATTGATAGCCAGCTTATTGTCCGTGAAATTCGCATTGGGCTATATACCGGCAATGCTGATATTGTCCTGGAAAATCTGAATCGTAGTGCAAATTATTATGGAGAAAGATTTGATGCGAAAAAAGTGGTGGTGGAAGTCTGTACCAACCCGCTTTTCGACGCAGAACTGTTTGATTCGTTACACCCGGCCATAAAAAAAATTGTTTTTCAAAATATGGTGGATCATGCCATCCTGAGCTATCGCCCGCTTTCTGAAGAGCAATGTGCATCCTTGGCAAAGTATGGTACGGTTGATGAACGTGAATATGTTTTCATAAGAAATATTTACGCGCTGTTTCTCATATTCCGAGGCAATCTGACGGAGGCTGAGAACATTGTTCAAAAAGACTTTGGATATATGGATTTAATACTTGCACAAGGGTGTGTGGCATTTTTAAAAGGGGAAAACAGCAAATCTCTGGCAATATATGATCAGGCATTAAAAACTTTCCAAAAAAATACAGTGAAGAAAAAAGGGTTTTTCACACAAACATTAGGATTGTTTTATTTATTTGCACTTGCGAAATCAGGGCAGCCGGAAGACCTGCGCCTGGCAAAGGAATTACTGGTGCAGGGAACAAGGAATGAACCCGATAATTTAACAAATATGTGTAAACGATGTATCTACGCCGCAATTATTGCCCAAAATAATTTAATTTCCGAAGCAAAGGAAATACTTTCCGGGATTTCTTTCCATTTCCATAAGAACAGCGTATTTGCTTTATTTTATGAATTGGCAATATACTGGATTGACGAAGAGATGGCAAAGTTACACGCGAAAACAAACAAAAGCCGTTTTGAGACCGCTAATAAGAACGGCTTTTTTCTACCCGCCCTTGTTCATGGCCGTCTTTTTTTAAAAAGTAAGAAAAACGCATTAATTCAACGAACCTGCGACCAATTGGCGGAGTCCACAGGCATTCAGGATATTACAGATAGTATTCATCGAAAAGAAGACTGGGAAAAAATGTTGAATGCGTTAATCGATTTATCTTTAAAAGAGAAAACCAACGCTTCTTCCAGGGAATGCAGGCTGGTCTGGATGGTTTCCCTGGACAAAAAATATATTCAGATAATCCCTAAAGAGCAGAGACTCAATAAAAACGGCAAGTGGAGCGCCGGCAAAAAAGTAGCACATAAAAACCTCCTGGAAGGGCTGGACTATATGACCTCGCAAGATCGTAAAGTAGTGCAGGTTTTTATTGAAGCGCCGAAATCACACCTGGGCTACTATAACCATTATTACAGCGAAAATTATGAAAAAGCCCTTCTTGCCCTTGTTGGGCACCCATTGGTATTTCTGGAGGATTCGCCGCATATTGCCGTTGATCTGGTAAAAGGAGAGCCGGAACTTATTGTCGGGCATACAAAGCAGGGATACAGCCTGCAGTTTTCGGAAACATTTGAAAGCACGGGTATTGAAGTCGTTAAAGAATCGCCGACACGGTATAAGATTGTTGAGATAAAGGATGAACATGTCAGTATAGCAAAGTTTATGGGCAAGCGGGAAATTTCGGTTCCCGCTAAGGCAAAAGAAGATTTGATAAAGGCAGTGAGCGGTATTTCTTCAATTATAACCGTTCATTCTTTCATTGAAGGTACGGATGAAACTATTCCAACAATCGAGGCAAGCGCAAATACATATATCCACTTACTTCCGGTGGGGCATGGTTTTAAGCTTGAAATATTTGTAAAGCCATTCGTAACATCCCCGCCTTATTTTAATCCTGGAGCGGGGGGAAAACATGTTTTTGCTGAAATTAACCGGCAACGTGTGCAAACCAGCCGTGATCTTTCCCTTGAGAAGGTCAATGCGGAAAATATAATACATGCGTGCTCGTCGCTACAGCAATCAGGCGATACCCAATGGGCATGGCTCTTTGATAACAACGAAGATTGTTTGCAGATTTTGTCAGAACTGCATGAGGTTAAAGACCGGGTTACCCTGGAGTGGCCGGAAGGGGAAAAATTAAAAATACGTGCTGTCGCCTCATTTCCGCAGTTTAGTATGAATATCCGCCATGAAAATGACTGGTTTTCCGCTTCAGGAGAATTAAAAATTGACGACAATTTAATCATCAAAATGAGTGATTTGCTGGACTTGCTCGATAATGGCTCCACCCGGTTTATTCAACTGAAGGACGGCGAATTTCTGGCGCTTACAGAACAATTTCGCAAACGTCTTGAAGAAATCAATGCGTATGCGGAGAGAGGCAAAGACGAAATAAGATTCCATCCATTGGCCACAGTGGCTCTGGAAGATACATTGGAAGAAATCAAACAATTGAAGGTCGATAAAGCGTGGAACGATAATATTGCCCGTTTAAAAAAAGTACGGGAAAGAATTCCCGCAGTGCCCACCACCCTGCAGACGGATTTACGAAATTATCAGGTGGAAGGATTTCAATGGTTGTCGCGTCTGTCTGACTGGCGGGTCGGCGCATGCCTTTCAGATGATATGGGGTTGGGTAAAACCATTCAAGCCTTAACGGTAATCCTTGAACATGCAAAGGACGGCCCGTCGTTGGTTATTGCCCCGGCCTCCGTTTGTATGAACTGGATATCTGAGGCCAGCCGGTTTGCCCCTACGCTGAATGTATCTCTTTTCGGGGAAGAAAAAGATAGAAAAGAGGCCATTAAAAAACAGGGGCCTTTTGACCTGCTTGTTTGCAGTTATGGCTTGCTGCAGCAGGAAGAAAAATTGCTCTCCGACAAAAAGTGGAAGATTATCATACTGGATGAAGGCCAGGCGATTAAGAATGCCAATACCAAGCGGTCAAAGGCGGCGATGGCGCTGAAAGGGGATTTTAAAATTATTACTACCGGTACGCCAATTGAAAACCATCTGGGAGAACTGTGGAATCTGTTTCAATTTATTAATCCGGGTCTGCTGGGGAGCATAAAAAGATTCAACGAAAAATATGCAATTCCCATAGAACGGGACAGAAATCACCAGGCAAGACTGCGGCTAAAGAAACTTATCCAGCCGTTCATTTTAAGGAGAACAAAGGCACAGGTATTGGAAGAACTTCCTCCTAAAACGGAAATCACCCTTTCGGTGGAGATGACGCCTGAAGAATCCGCTTTCTATGAAGCATTGCGGCAAAAAGCAGTAGACCGCATCAACTCGGTTGATCTCGGGAAAGGAGAAGGGCATTTGCGGGTACTGGCGGAAATTATGAAACTTCGCCGCGCATGCTGCCATTTCGGGCTTGTTGTTCCCGGCCATTCTTCTGAAAGCTCAAAACTCAGATTGTTTGGAGAGGTTGTGCAGGAACTTATGGAAAACAATCACAAGGCGCTGGTATTCAGCCAGTTTGTCGATTATTTGACGATTATCAGAGAATATGTGGAAGGTCTTAATATTTCTTATCAATACCTAGACGGCAGCACGCTGATGAAAGAACGCAAAAGAAGTGTAGATGCGTTTCAGTCGGGAGAGGGAGAATTATTCCTGATTAGCCTAAAGGCCGGAGGGCTTGGTCTGAATCTGACGGCTGCTGATTATGTGATTCATATGGATCCGTGGTGGAACCCGGCAGTGGAAGATCAGGCGTCAGACCGGGCGCACCGGATAGGGCAACAGCGGCCGGTTACGATTTACCGTCTGGTAACAAAGGGAACTATAGAAGAAAAAATAGTCAACCTTCATCAGCACAAACGGGAACTGGCAGACAGCCTTCTTGAGGGAAGCGATATGAGCGGCAAAATTACTACGCAACAATTATTACAACTGATTCGCGGGCAATAAGTGTTTGGCAATAATGTATTTTTTTAAAAATAGTATCTATCAATCCCCTTTTTCCATAGAATATCGCATCTTTGCCCTGACTAATTTTATTTCATCGTAGGAATACCCTTCTCCTAATTTTTCTTTAACAGGGGTTAACGCCTCCATACCCAGTTCTTCCAGTACCGTGCGGATGTGTCGCTGTTTTGCCGGAGCAACAAATTTGTCTATGGAAACATCTTCTCCCGCGATGATAAGCGTTTCAAGATGCGTGGCGATTGTAGATGTTGCTAGGCCTCTTTTCCCGGCTATTTCCCGAAGTGAGAGATTGTTTTTATAGAGTTCCAGCGTTGTGTAAACGGTAAGAGATTTCATTTGTTTCTTCAAGGTTCCCTGCCGTCTGGAATCCGCCTCTTTTGGCGTTATCTGGTGTTGTTTGCAATAATCGCATATTTCCTTTAAGAAAAGGTCTCCGTATTTTTTTAATTTCAGTTCTCCCATACCGCTGATCTTTTTTAAATCAGAAGCTGTTTGCGGATACCGCATCGACATTTCCTTTAAACTTGTGTCATGGAAAATAACATACGGAGGTATAGACTCATGGTCTGCAAGCGTTTTCCTTAACGTCCTCAAACGTTCAAACAACGCCTGATCATAATTCTTATCTTCTCCGGACACGGTCAACGAAGCGATTTCCTCTGGTTTTACCAAAAGAACCTTTTTCCTGCCTTGCAATACTTCGCGGCTCTGGCTGGTCAGTTTTAAGACGGGGTATCTGTCGCCTTCCTGAGCCAGATAGCCCAACTGGATCAATTCACGGGAAAATGTTAGCCATTGAGATTTTGAATATTCCTTTCCTATGCCGAATGTTGTAAGAGCCGTATGGCCATTTTGCAGTATTTTCTGGTTTTGCGAGCCTAGCAGGACGTCGATAACGTGATGCATGCCAAAAGATTCGCCCACTCTATAGACACACGACAACAGTTTTTGCGCAGCAACTGTTCCGTCAAATTGTTCCTTTGGGTTAAGACAGATATCACAATTTTCACAATTGTGCGTATTAAATTTTTCTCCGAAATAATCGAGCAATATCTTTCTCCGGCAAACGTTGCCTTCGCAATATGACACGAGCGCCTTTAATTGTTGATATGCCGCCTGTTTTTCATTTTCATCCTCTTTTTGGCGTATAAAATATTCTATCTTAATCTTATCCGCATAACTGAAGAGAAGGATGCAGTCGCTTTTTAGCCCGTCTCTGCCGGCGCGTCCTGTTTCCTGATAATATCCTTCAATGCTTTTCGGCAAATCATAGTGAATCACGTAACGTACATTCGGTTTATCGATGCCCATGCCAAACGCAATGGTTGCCACAATAATCTCTATGTCTTCACGAATAAAACGTTCCTGATTTTCTGTTCTCATTTCAGCGGACAATCCGGCGTGGTAGGGAAGGGCGCGATACCCTTCTCCTTGTAAACTCCCTGCCAGACTTTCAACTGTTTTACGACCCTGGCAATAGATGATGCCCGACTCCTTCTTTCGTTCTTTTAAAACACAAAGAATCTGGTGGTATGGATTGTCTTTGGGTATGATCTGATAAAAAAGGTTTTTTCTGTTGAAGCTGGCGGTAAAGACTTTGTAGTCGGTCAATCTTAATTGCGTTACAATATCTTTCTGCACGGAAGGCGTGGCGGTGGCCGTCAATGCCATGAACGGCGTCTTTGGGAATTTTTCCCTCAACATCTTTAATTGGCGGTATTCCGGCCTGAAGTCATGTCCCCATTCAGAAATACAATGCGATTCGTCTATCGCGAAAAGGGAAACCTTCAATTCCTGCAGGAACTGAAGGAATTCACGCATGGCAAGCCTTTCAGGGGCGATATAAAGAATCTTGATTTTACCCTCCAAAAGGTCCCTTTTTCTTGCCGCAACCTCTCGGGCATGCACGGAGCTGTTAATGAACGTTGCGGAAATGCCGTTTTCCGTTAATCCATCCACCTGATCTTTCATCAAGGCAATTAAAGGAGATATAACAACCGTTATTCCATCGAAAAGCAGTGCAGGCAATTGATAACACAAAGACTTGCCGCCCCCTGTAGGCATGAGGACAAAGAGGTCTTTTTGTTCCAGCACCCACCGGATAATATCTTCCTGAAGCGGATAGAACTTTGAATAGCCAAAATATTTTTGTAACGCCGAATAAATACGGTCTTTCATTTTATCCATACATCCTAAACTGGCATAGCCAGAATCAAACAAGCACGAGATAAAAAATACGAAATTCGAAGTACGAAATACGAAACAAATTCGAATAACAAAGCATAAAATTCAAAACATACAACAAAAAGAAATTACTGCTAAGGCACTAATCAATTGCAAGATGAATCTTTATGGCGTCTCCCACCTTCGAGTCCATCACCAGGAGTGTCTTCCCATTCCTTGTATAATTCATAATCTTCATTAACTGCCTCTTTATATGCAGCCTCTAATTTATTTCTGAGCCTTTTCTTTTCTTCATGCAATTTCTTTTTCCCTCCAACGCATTATTTATTCGTTTTCTGCCCGGCTTGAATCTTTTCGATAATTCTCCGTATTTCCGCTGCTTCATCACCGTCGGGATTCCGCTTC
This sequence comes from Candidatus Kuenenia sp., assembly GCF_039794105.1. GTDB lineage: Bacteria > Planctomycetota > Brocadiia > Brocadiales > Brocadiaceae > Kuenenia. The sequence goes on along the minus strand of NZ_JBDIWA010000025.1, from coordinate 8,625 downwards.
AGAAATTCATGGAAATATGCTATCGACCTTTGTATATCTTTTTTATAAGTGAGATAAACCATGCCGAGGTTTTTATAGGCGGTTATATAGTCTGGTTGCAGACGTAATGTTTCATTATATGCCCTGATAGATTCTTCAATCATACCGGCATTTGCGTATGCCGTTCCAAGGCAGCTATGCACTTCGGGATGATCCGGTTCGTATTTCACCGCAAGCCTGAATTCCTCTATTGATTCATTCAAAATTCCTTTCCTGAATAAAGCAAGCCCTAAATTAAAATGGGCGTCATAATAATGCGGTTTTAGCCTGATTGCCTCTTTAAATTTCATTATTCCTTCATCGATATTTCCCGAACCAATAAATATATTGCCCATATTATTGTGCGTGAGGGCGGAATCGGGATTTGCCCTGAGAACAAGTAAATATTCCTGCATCGCCTCTTGCAGCATGCCTTTACGCTGATACGCCATGCCCAGGTTGTGGCGATATTCAGGGTCTGCTTCCAGCGAAACCGATGTTTGAAATTCATGGAGAGCAGGATCAATATCTCCTTTCCCGAAATAGATCATTCCAAGATTATTATGTGCCCGTGCACTGTAGGGGGAGTCCTGTACGGTGGTTGACCAAAAGATGAACTGATCCCGCCAGCACCTGTTTCTCTGCATTGTTGTAACTGAATAGGGGATTACCGGGATTGCTATCAATAAAACAATCATAATGGTTTGGGGAAGGTTTTTTTGTTTCACCATGGCTTCTTTGCTTCCGGAAAGGAGTGAATACCCTTCTGTTGTTTTCCGCCCGGCAGCACTTTTTTTAAAAAATAGTAATGCACCGCCTTTTTCCCATACGCTGTGTATTGTTAATGCTAAAATTATGCAAAAGCCCACAGAAGGAAGATAAAGATAACGTTCCGCCATTATATTGGCAATAGGAAGGATGTTCATTGCCGGTGTAAGGGTGACGAAAAACCATACCGTAAAGTAAAAGAACGGCTTCGAATATAAATAAAACCGGCAGGTGATGATTCCCGCAACACATAAAAAAACCATACTGCAAAGAAAGGCGGGGGCAAGGGGAGTTGTTGCAGGGGCAATCATATATTCAGCGTTGAAATGTACCGGGATGAACAATAGTTTTATGTATGAGGCAACTACCTTTGGCATGGTGAGCATATTAACAAAAAAACTACCTTCCGGATAGGCCAACTGTCCCTCCGCAGGATTATGCAACAACACAAACCTTATAAGAAGATAAAAAATACTTACCACCAGGAAACCAATGTAATAGCGAACGGCATTCTTTTTAATTTGTGTGCGATCCCCCAATATCCAATCGAAGAGGAAAACCATCAACGGCAAAGTAATTGCCATTTCCTTCGAACATAATGCTAAAAGGTATAAAAAGAGCGATGCCGGATACAGCAGGATGTATCTGTGGAAATTTTTGGTTGAATAAATGAAAAACAAAAGGGCGCCAAGAAAAAATACCGTAGTAAGGAGGTCTTCCCTATAACTGATTGCGTTTACTGTTTCAGTCAGGATTGGGTGCATGCTGAAAAACATTCCAGCCATAAATGAAACAGTTTTTTTCCGAATAACGGCAGACGTTATAAAATAAACAAGTATGGAGGCAACGGTATGAAATAGAAGATTTGACAGATGATACCCAAGTGGATTGAGTTTCCCTATTGAATAATCGATGAAATATGAAATGGTTACAAGAGGACGATACGTCGCTTCCCCTGAATGTTTAAAATATTCAGACGTAAATAAATCCCGGAAATTTCCCCAATCCCTGATGAAATAATTATCGATGACCGTAAATACGTCGTCATAGACAAAGTCATTGTTGAGAGAATTGAGGAAGGCAATAAAAGGCAGGACAATGAGTATGGTTAATGGTAAAATTCGTAACATGTTATTGGTCATTGGTCAGTTTGTGATGAATTTCTTAATCGGTGTAATCGTTCGACTGAGCTCACGAAGAAGTCTGTGTAATCTGTGGTTTCTCTTTCGTATTTCGTCCTTCGTCCTTGTTTGGTTCTGGTTACGCGAGCTTTGGAAATAGGAGTTTATTTGTTATTCAGATATGATCATTTTTAGTATTGTACACTGAAGCGGTGTGTTTTTTTAGTAGAAAAAAATACAGCTTCTTTGCAATTGTTACAAAACCCATGCTTGACAACGCATCATACAATTATAAATAATTAAATCGTAAAGGAATTTTTCATCTACCTTGAAAGGATACGATATGAACAAGAAATACACAAAATTTCTACCCTACTTTTTTTTAATTATAGCGGGATTATTTTTTTACCACTCAACAGGGAGTTTATCACGCGATAAAGTAGAGTTCCGTCCTGTAACACCGTCTCCAGGTGAATTTAGCAAAGAGGAGCAGGCTACCATAGACATTTTCAAGAAGACCTCTTCTTCCGTGATATATATTACAAACAAACAGGTGCGAAGGGATTTGTTCTCGCTGGATGTTTTCAAGATTCCGCAGGGCGCCGGTTCTGGTTTTATCTGGGATGAAAACGGTCATATCGTAACTAATTTTCACGTAATCTATAATGCGAATGAAATAGATGTGACGTTGAACGACGGTTCCGTGTGGGACGCCCGCCTTGTGGGCGTTGACCCAGACCATGACATTGCGGTGCTTAGAATCAATGCGCCAAAAACAAAACTGATGCCTGTACTCATTGGTACTTCTTCCGATCTGCAGGTAGGCCAGAAAGTACTGGCGCTCGGCAATCCATTCGGTCTGGATCTGACTCTTACAACAGGGATTATTAGTGCGCTTGGAAGAACGATTGAGGCGATGACGGGGAGAACCATTTTTGACGTTATTCAGACGGACGCCGCCATTAATCCTGGAAATTCAGGAGGTCCCTTACTGGATTCCTTTGGAAGAGTTATAGGAATGAACACATCAATTATAAGTCCCAGCGGTGCGAGCACAGGTATTGGATTTGCGGTTCCCATTGATACAATAAACCGTAATGTTTCTCAATTAATTGCAATGGGAAAAGTAGAACGTCCGGGCTTGGGCATTACCCTTGTTCCCAATAACATTGCAAAACGGCTTGAAATACAGGGGACATGTATTCTTGAAGTCATTCCAAACGGGGCGGCAGACAGGGCCGGTTTACAGGGAACAAAAAGAAACAGCACGGGCAGCATACTTTTGGGGGATGTAATTATAGAGGTAGAGGGAAACAAGGTGAATAATTCTGAGGATCTCATCAAGGAGTTGTCCCGCTACAAAGTGGGAGATAGTGTTACATTAAAGATTTTGCGGGATAAAAATATAATGGAAAAAAGAATCAAACTGCAACCCATTGATAGTAAATAGCACTACAGCGGCATTTTATTGTTCGAAGTGCAGGAGTATGCATTCAGTTTTAAGGTATTTTTCTTTCGCTTCATCCTGTGCGGCAATACGCGCAGAATTTATTTCATTAAAATGCAAGAGTAGCGCTGAAACAATATTGGGATCGAGTTTAGATTCTTCTCCCAATTTTTTAAGCTCTTCGTGTATTGTTTCGTCGGAAAATTTATTCCGGTATGGTCTGATTTCTGTGAGGGAGGTAAATACATTGGCAACTGCCAGGATTCGCGCTCCCAACGGGAGATTATCCTCTTTAACATGGAAAGGATAGCCTGTCCCTGATAACGTTTCGTGGTGATACGACGCCCACGAAACAATATCCTTGAAAGCCGCGATGCTTTTAAGGATAAGATGCGTATAGAAGGGATGCTTGTGGATAATGCCAAACTCTTCTTCCGTCAACGGTTCCTCTTTTTCCAATAGCTCTATTGGCACTACAAGCATTCCGATATCGTGTACATAACCGGCTATTTTCATCCATTGGCATTCTTGTTTTGAAAAACCGGCAAATTGGGCCAATTTTTCAGCCGTAGCCGCAACGCCGGCAGAATGCGTGGCAAAAAAAGCGCTTCTGAAATCTACAATTCTTGAAAATACCTTAGAAAAGGAAACAAGGTGCTCCATGTCCAGTGAAATAGAAGGCATTTTTACCCTGCCGGAGAGAATTACATAGAGCAGTGAAGAAGTGGCTTCAAGCCAGAAATACTCTTTTTCTGCTAATTTCACAAAGGCATCTACCAGTTCCGGCATGAACATTTTTCCGGATTGTGCCGTTATCTTTTCACAAATACTGTCTACCTGCCCGAGTATTTCTTCCTGCTTATTTATTAAAATGGAAACCCTGTCCGCAATATGTAATATATAGCTGCCATATGGCACCTTTTTTCCCGATTTCTGTATTTTATTTTTTTCATCCCAGCGGACGTGATGAAATCGTATAAGATTTGCGATGGAACTAAATGGTTTAAATTCATTAAGGAAGAGGTATCCTAATTCTTCATGTTCGTGAGGAAGTTCGCTCTCAAATTTGAGAAGGTCCATCTTTTCTGCACGGCAATAACATCCAATATCATGCAATGCCCCCGCTAACACGAGATCGCTTTTTTCTTCCATGGATAACCCCAGTTCTTCGCTGAGGCTAAAAGCGATATAAGCAACTTGCATATGATGATTTACCCATGCGGGATTAACCAAATCAACGGTTTCTGATAAACCCGTGGTTAAATCGAATAAGGATATTCGGGATTCTTTTGCCATGGTTTGAAAAGGGGGGAATGGGATTATTTTCTGCCTGCGATTTTATCGTTAAGGGTCTGGATGAATTTTTCCCTATCTATATTATGCATTTTTGTAGCCATATCGATGGTTGCCACTCTTCCCATAGTATTCCTCATAACAGGATTCGCCATTTGGCTGAATCCATAATCAAGAAAGATTTGCAATGTTTCAGGATATTGGTCCACAATATCAAATACCTTCGTATCCTTGTCAATCACCGTTATTTTTTTAATTTCAGAAGGCTTAGGTTCTTCCTTAGTGTTCATGGTTTTCCATAAGTTGTATCCAAACAATCCTATTGCGGCCAGCTCAAACCATCCCGATGTTCCCACGATGCCGTAAAAAACAGGGTTTCCTCCGCTTATGCCGACGGACATCTGAGAAAACACCCGAATAAAACATCCTGTGTTTAAAAGTATGAAAGTAATATTTGAGAGTTTAATACTGTGCATATTGATACCGGTAAACGTTGGAACCATCTTTGAAGCATAACCAATCATCATCATCGTGATAAAACCTACGGTGACTGCATGATTAAACGAACCATGAAATTGCTTTAATATTTCTGCTTTATGATGCAAAAGAGGCATGGTAATGAGTATTAGCATACTGACGATAAGCCATATGTAAGCGGCGCGTATCGTTTTTGTATAACTCCTGTCCATTACAACATCACGAAGTTCTTTTGTAGACCTCTCAAAGACGCGCAAACCATAAATGAATGAAAAAACGGCGAACGCCATGAAGAATACCACCAATTGTGAAAACCGCAGCGCAATAACACTTTTACCGGCAAATACGCATGCAATAAAATAAACGGGTATAGATGCGTTAATGATCCAAAAACACAGGTTAATCGCTTTTTCCCGGACAGGTTTAATGTCAAGAAATGCATATACTGTCCTTATATTGACAGCAAAAATAAACATAAAAACAAAACCAAAGAGGTACAAATGTACATAAGGGCTAAAAACTGTTTTGGGTATCTCCTGAAGTGATTTATTATATAAATAAATAACCATACCCAAATTCACCAACGAGGAAATTACTAACCACAGTAACCCTGCCTTGAAAAATTTGTCGAATATGCCAACCTTTTCCTGACTGGCAGATATCGTACGAAAAAGAATAAAGGAAAACAACAGGACGGCGCCAATCTCAAACATTGCGGATGCGGGAAGCAGGAATCTGACAGAACTATACGGGACAGGCTGCACAACGGCCCTTAAAACAATGCCGATAATAATGAATCCAAAGCATACATTTACCAGATTTTTATGCCGCAGTTCTGTATTTTTTACTCTCGGTATGATATATAAGGCAAACCCCATAATAAAAAGCCCTACCCACCCCACTAGCTGGGCATAACCATGCGCCTGAATGAGGGCATAATACGTTGCGCTGAAATCTAATTTAATTGCAATATAACTAAGGATAATAGCACCAAATGTTACTCCTGCGGTAAGGGTAAATAAAATCGCAGCCTTTGCAAACTTTTCATATACTTTATCTACCTCTAACAAAGGAAGTTCAACATGCTCCCCTCCGCCTTTTTCAATAGCTTCATTTAATTCTTTCACCAACGTGTCATAATCTACCTCATGTGCCTTAGCAAAAAAAGCTATTGGTTCATTAGGCCCCCGTACACCGCCGGCAATAACCAGGTTATACTTTTTGAATACAGCAAGTGTTTCCGGATGCGCCTCTATGAGGTCTTTAATTACGGTATTTTTATTGATTTCCATAAGCGTTAATAAAACAAATTTTTATAAACCTTTCAAGAAAATTAAAAATAAACCGTTATATTTTATAATACTGCCGTATCTTTTGAAGGAATGGGTTGGAAAACACGCAGCTCTTTCGTGCCGTACATTATATCGGAGGGAGGATAATTACATCTGCCATTTCCGGTTTGTTGCAGAGTGTTCAAAAATTGCAAAATGCTTCGCCACTACGGTTTCAAAAAACCAAAGTGTTACCAAATTATTCTTTTATGAAAGCATAAAACATCATGTCAAAAATAGTATCACGATTTTCGTAAGCGCTGGAATTTCCTAAATTTTATTTAAAATCTTTACCTTAATTCTGTATAATACGACATTTGATTTGAGTAGGGGTAAAGCATTTGCATGTTTGGGCATGAACCCGATTTCGTTCTCCAAGCTCCGGCTTTGGAACTGGCGTTTTTACTTTTTCAAAAAACTAAATTGTTATGGAATGTATTTTTTGTCATTTGAAATGTTTCCATTTAATTGGATGTACTCAAAAACTTACAAAAAAAGAGGTTTTTACAGAGTAACACTATAATATTGCGGTGATATCTTGCCGTAATTTACTGTTTATGATAAGAAATACATTCATTTTAATCTTTAACAGAAGGAGATAATAGTTTTATGCCAAAAGTATTAATAATTGATGATTCATCAGTAATGCGCAAAATGATTCAGAGAAACATTCAACAGTCCGGTTTGATAGTTGATTCATTTGTGGAAGCAGGGGACGGAAAAGAAGCTCTGGCTAAAATTGCCGCAGATAGTAGCATTGACCTGATTCTTTGTGATTGGAACATGCCCAATATGACAGGTATTGAATTTGTGAAGGCGCTAAGAGGCAGCGGAAACCAGACTCCTATCGTAATGTGTACCACTGAAGGCAGCGACGCAAAAGTAGTAGAGGCTACAGGCAGCGGTGCTAATGGTTATATCACAAAACCATTCACGCCTGACCAATTAAAAACCAAATTAGGCGCTTTTTTACAAATTAAATAGAAAAGTACCTTCTTAATAGCCAGTTGTGCCCGGGCAATTTAAAAAAACCGAAAAAGAAATCAAAAGGAGCTTACACAATGGATCTTAAGGGGATCATGGATGGAATTACATTAGATATTAAGGAAACAACGAAAACATTATTTGAAACAATGATTATGCTGGATTTAAACTATGGCGATGCTTCGCTCGTTGACGAAACACAGATTAAAACTGATGTTATTGGCATGGTAAGCTTTACAGGCCAGTATCACGGCGTCGTTGGCATATTTTGTTCAAAAAAATTTGCGCTGAAAGTAGCCTCCAGCATGTTAATGATGGAACTGGAGGAATTCAACAACGACGTGAAAGATGCCGTCGGGGAAGTATCTAATATGATTGCCGGAAATATTAAGACCAAAATGTCAGAAAAATATGGCGAAATGCACCTTTCTATCCCCATCGTAATAGCGGGGGAAGGCCTTTCCATTACAGCGGTCGGCAACGTGCCTACCGTATCAGACACCGCCTTGTCATGCTTTAGCAAGGATCCATGGTTGATGACGTATTTTATCTCAGAAAAAGAAAAATTTGGCGTAGGTTTGCTGTTGAAAGAGTCAAAATAATAATTTATTTTTCCTTTACTATACTATCTTATGGAAAAACCTGCCGAAAAATCAGAGAAAAAGGTTCCATCTTCTCAGTTCGAGAAAACGTGGGTTAGTACATTTCCGCGCATTTGCGAAGGATGCAGCCAATTAACAAACAAGCAATTTTTTCTCATCGACCCGATTTTAAAAATTACCACCCTGGGAACTTTCATTAAAAATGCCAATGCAAAGTTTGTGTTATCAAAAATAATTGTCGAGGATTTTTATGAGGGCGAAATATATTTACTTTTATCTTTAAAACTTGCCATAACAATTGGTGACATTCTCTTGCTCCTCGAAGATGAAGCAATAAAGGAAAATGCTAATAAGGAAAATTTCGACGCCGATTGCGCGGACGGTTTCAAAGAGTTTTCGAATCAGGTATGCGGTATTTTAGATAATGACCTGCGCCTGAAATTACCCAAACCGATTCACCTGAAATTATTATCGGTAGAGCCAATAAACAAAGAGAATATGACTACCGTATTAAAAGACGACATCCTTAACGAAGAATGCCTTTTCCTCTCCACTTCTTTAAGAATAATGGGTTTTGACGATGA
>NZ_JBDIWA010000024.1:0-49103 GCF_039794105.1 Candidatus Kuenenia sp. | reverse complement strand
TATTTTTCTTTTTAGTAAGGTGTTTTCGCGACGAAACAAACAAAAAATACATTTAGAGACGCATAATAGTCCAAAATATTATCCCATTGTGTGTAGATGGTTAAATCACGCTTGTTTTAGGGCTAATTTAAGACCGTTTACAGATAAAAAAAGCTTCCCTTCCTATTCATTTAATTGCCGGAAGGGAAGCTTTTTGTTTAAAAGACCTCCAAAATGCATCGAAAATATTTTACTGTTTACGTATGTTACTTGATTTCAATCTTTGCCTGCTGCTTTAATCTGTCCAGCAGGGAATCGGCATTTTGTTTTAATATGTCCAGTTTAATTTCAGGTTTTAATTCATTAAAATCAATTTCCTCGCCCTTTTTGATATCAGTAACCTTTATGATATGATATCCAAACTGGGTCGTTACAACATCGCTCACCTCTCCCACTTTTAAAGCAAAAGCCGCCTCCGCAAATGGTTCCACCATCTGGCCTTTTCTTGCAAAATAGCCAAGATCTCCGCCTTTTTTCGCGGATGGACAATCAGAATATTCTTCGGCAAGCTTGGCAAAGTCTTTTTTCCCTTCAGCGATCTCCGCTTTTACCTTTTCTATCTTTTGCTTTGCCTTTGCAAGATCTTCTTCACCCTGCAGGTTACGCGTATCTACTAAAATATGGCTGGCCTGCACCTCAGTGCCATCATATATCTGTCTGTTTTTTTCAAAATAGTCTTTTACTTTTGCATCGCTTACGGTATCGGCGAAGTATTTTTCCAAAGACAAAGAAATCGTAATATCCCTCTTTAAGTCTTCGATATTGCTGCCATGTGATTCCAATACTTCTTCCAGTGACTTTCCTTGCAGCCCGGGATTCAGTTTTATATCCTCACGAACTTTATCCAATTCCGTCTTCAGCGCATCATCACCGATTGCAACCTTATTCTCCTTGATAAATTGCAAAAACAACTTCTGTGCCACCAAACCATCAATTATCTGTTTTTCAACAGAAGCAATTCTGTCCGGTGGTAGCTGATTCTTAAATCTCTCTAGCACACGTTCCACCTCTGCCTTCGTAATGCTTTCACCATTAATAATAGCAACCACTTTCTTTGAATCATCTGTCTGTTTTGCTTCCGCTGTTTTTTCTTGTTGCTTTGGAGCGGCCACTTCTTTCTCTTTTGACGCCATGACAGAAGAGCTAAAGCAGATGCTTGCTATTCCACATAAAACAAACCCCAAAACCTTGCTACGGCACTTTAACATTTATTTCTCCTATTAAAAAACCATTATGTAACCTCTTTAACGTTTATCCACTTCATCATTTTTCGCAATTCTCTGCCAACTTTTTCAAGCTGGTGCTCTCTATCCTTCTTTTCCAGGGCGTTAAAACTTGGACGACCAGCCTGATTTTCCAATATCCACTCTTTGGCAAATTGCCCCGACTGTATTTCGCCTAATATACGCTTCATTTCTTTTTTTGTTTCTTCTGTAATGATGCGGGGACCACGGGTCAAATCGCCGTATTCTGCAGTATTGCTTACCGAATAACGCATATAACTAAGGCCGCCCTGATAGAAAAGATCCACTATCAGTTTGAGTTCGTGCATGCATTCAAAATAAGCCAGCTCCGGTTTGTAACCAGCCTCAACGAGGGTCTCAAACCCTGCCTTTACTAATGCAGATACCCCACCACACAGTACCGCCTGTTCGCCGAACAGGTCGGTTTCCGTCTCATCGGCAAAGGTAGTTTCTATCACCCCTCCTCTTGTGCCACCAACCCCGTGCGCATATGCCAATGCCTTTTCCTTTGCTTTTCCTGTAACATCCTGATGAATTGCCATAAGACAGGGAACTCCGCCGCCTTTTTCAAATTCAGAACGAACCAGATGACCTGGGCCTTTCGGCGCTACCATTATTACGTCTACATCGCTGGAAGGTACTACCTGGCCAAAATGAATATTAAACCCGTGGGAAAAACATAATGTCTTTCCCTTCGTGACGTGAGGCTTGATTTGCGTTTCGTAAATAATCCTTTGGGATTCGTCAGGAATAAGTATCTGGATAAAATCGCCCTCTTTTGCCGCTGCCTCAACACTCACCGGCTTAAACCCATGCTTAACGGCCAACTGATAGTTCGCCGTACCTTCTCTGGTAGAAACAATTACATCCATACCAGATTCCCTGAGGTTTTGCGCCTGAGCGTGTCCCTGACTTCCATAACCTATTACTGCAATCTTCTTTCCTTTTAAAACGCTTATATCAGCATCGTTTTCATAATATATTTTTATCATAACCCTTCCTTTTGTCTTTCAGTCAAATAATACCAATCACACTTGCTCTTTACCGTGCTCCTCTTGTGATTGCAATGCTCCCCGTTCTCACCAGTTCTTTTATTCCATATGGACGCAATAACGCCAGCATTGCTTCAATCTTATCCTCTATTCCGGCAATCTCGATGACAAGATCTCTCTGGCCAACATCTACAATCTTTCCTCTGAAAATATCCACAATCTCTATAATCTCGCCGCGCTTCCCGATAGGACAATTTATCTTCAGCAACATCAAATCCCGTTCGACAAACTCTTCATTGGTAAAATCGGTGATCTTGATAACGTCAATAAGTTTATTGATCTGTTTTCTTACCTGCTCCAGAATAGCGTCATCTCCCCTGACAACTATTGTAATCCTGGAAAGATCGGGATTTTCGGTCTCGCCCACGGCAAGACTATCGATGTTAAATCCTCTGCCGCTGATTAAGCCAGTAATCCGGGCAAGAACCCCAACCTTGTTCTCTACTAATACAGAAATAACGTGACGCATATCTATGGTACCATCCCTGAAAATCCGAAAAAAGCCAATGCCATAAGCCCTGTGCATATAAACGCAATGGGAAGCCCCTGTAAAGGTTTTGGTATGCTAAGCAACGCCAGGCGCTCCCTGATACCAGACATTAGTAATATGGCTACCGTAAAACCGATGCCCGCACCAAAGCCCTGAACAATTGCTTCTATAAACCCTAAATGTTGCGGAGAATCCGTAGTGTTTAAAAGCGCCACACCCAACACGGCGCAGTTTGTAGTAATAAGCGGCAAAAAGACGCCCAGACTGTCGTACAATGCAGGAACCATCTTGCGAAGCATCATTTCAACTAACTGTACGAGCGTTGCAATCACAAGGATGTAGCTGATCGTCTTTAACACCTCAATAAGCCCTGTTTCCCCAATGGAAGGGAAAACCATACCCACAATGTTCGCATCGCCAGGCAACAGAATATAATTGTATAAAATCCACGTAATAGCGGAAGCAAGCGTCATCACAAACGTTACGGCGGCGCCCATGCCAAGCGCCGAGGATGTCTTTTGAGAAACACCAAGGAATGGGCATAGCCCCAGGAATTTTGCCAGTACAAAATTATTTACAAAAACAACACTAACAATTATTATCGCTAACTCTTTAATCATTTTTCTGATAAACCTTCATCGATTTTTCACTCTTTAGTTGCTTTCTCCAGTTGAATAAACCCATGAGAAGACCCGTAATAATAAACGCACCAGGCGCCATAATCATTATTGAAGCAGGTTCATAGCGCTCAGACAGTTTTAATCCAAAAAGAGTGCCCGCCCCAAGCATTTCGCGTACACCGGAAACAAGACACAGGGATAAAGTCCATCCCAAACCAATACCCAAACCATCTAGTATGGAAACAAATGGTTTATTTTTATAAGCAAAAGCCTCCGCACGATACAAAATAATGCAATTGACTACGATAAGGGGGATAAATATTCCCAACGAGGCATTTATCTCCGTTGGCAAGTACGCCTTCATCATTAATTCGACAATCGTTACAAATGAAGCAATAACAACAATAAAGCAAGGGATTCTAATCTCGCGGGGAACATAAGGGCGGATGAGAGAGATGATAAAATTGGAAGACACAAGAACAAAGGTCGCAGCGCCTCCCATTGATACACCATTCTTTAACGAAGTTGTTACTGCCAGGCTTGGACAAATACCTAACACCAACACAAACAATGCGTTATACTTAAAAAGACCTTTTGAGAATTCCTGCCAATTACTTTGTGCCAATATTTTTTTCCTATTTAAAATTTTTTTTTAAAAACTAAACGTTTTAGGAATAAATGTCAAGGACAAATTAAGGCCTACGCTGGCATAGCCAGAACCAAACAAGCACGAAGCACGAAATACGAAACAAATTCTAATGACAAAATGATTTGAAATGCTAAACGAGCGCATCTTTCGTATTTCGTGTTTTGCATTGTTGCCTGTCTGTACGTAATCGCACGCAGACAGGGACATTTTGGATTTGTTTTGAATTTTATACTTTGTTATTAGAACCTTTATTAGTAATTTCTTTGCATTTTTTGGCAAAATATTTATAGTCAAACAGATAGTAACACGTTAGTCTTTTGAAAAACGTATTTCCTATAAGCTCCGTAGGAGCAACCTGTTTGTAGCAAGATAGGATACCACCATAGCAGATATTAGTACAAAAGAACCTTATTTTGTAGAAAGAGGGATTAAAAACGATGTCAAATACCTTTAACGCCAACTTTGCGGCAACCGCAATTGGAAGTCTTCCCCATGTTGATATAGAATGCGCCACCGACCTCATGTTTGAGACGCTCCGTGAAATTCCCTGCTGGGTCCAGTTGCCCAAATATGACCGCAGGGAAGATATGTGTATTCAATATACCGAAGGACTCCCGTGTATTAAAATAGATGCAGAAAAAAAGACGGTAAGTATTGATGATACGTACGATACGGCAGCCGGACTGGAAAAATTTTACGAGGCGTATTTAAAAAACGATCCTGATTTGTTTCAAATAAGCAGGGCGTGTTCTGTGGGATTTTATGCTATGCTGAAACGTCTTGACCAATCGCTTCCGGCGTCTCTTCGTGCGGTAAAAGGGCATGTTGTAGGCCCTGTTACCCTGGCAGGTTCTCTGAAACTTGATTCAGGCATTTTGGCGCTTTATAGCGACGAATTCTTTGATGTGATTGTTAAATTGTTGTCAATGAAGGCATACTGGCAATTTACCAAATTAGCCCGGTATAAACTTCCGGTGCTGATGTTTGTTGATGAGCCGTATTTAACCAGCTTCGGGTCTTCATTTATGAATATCAGCAGGGAGAAAGTCATTGGCGCCCTCAATGAGTTGTATGAAGGTATTCAGTCTCACGGCGGTTTAACAGGCTCTCATTGCTGCGGCAATACCGACTGGGCAATGCTTATGGAATCGAAGGTTGATATTGTAAGTTTTGATGCGTATGAGTTTATGGATAAGTACCTGATGTATTGGCGTGAAATAATTGCATTTATGAAAAGAGGCGGTTATCTGGCATGGGGAATCGTTCCTACGTCAGCAAAGATTGCGGACGTATCATTGGAGGACCTGGTAAAAAGACTTGAGGAAGGGATTCAATTTCTCGTAAATAAGGGATTACCGAAAACGTTGATTAAAGAGCGGTCGATGGTGACGCCAAGCTGCGGCGCCGGAACATTAACGATAGAAGAGGCTGAAAAGGTAATGCGATTGACGCGCGAAATTTCTGTAGTTATGAAGGAAAAGATGTAGAAAATGTTTTGCGCGATTTTGTGGGTCAAAAAAACCGTATTTTGTCTTATCCCATTATCAACTTACTTATCATGCAATTCTTTTAAAAGATCCCGAATCTTTTTCATATCTTCCCAAACCTTTGCTTTTTCGCCAGGATTTCTCAGGAGATATGCCGGGTGAAAAGTAGCCATGGTGGGAATGCCTTTATAATCATGGAATTTACCGCGAAGGAAACCTATGGGTTCTTTTGTGTTGAGTAACGTCTGAGCGGCAAAAGTACCCATGGCGCACAATACTTTAGGTTTTATTATATCAATTTGTTTCGTAAGCACGGGGATACACTGGGCAATTTCATCGGTAAGCGGGTTGCGATTCCCCGGAGGCCGGCATTTCAATATATTTGCAATATAAACATCACTGCGTTTCATATCGATTGCTTCTATTATTTTTGTAAGGAGCTGGCCAGCCCTGCCAACAAATGGTTCTCCCTGAAGATCTTCATCACGCCCTGGCGCCTCCCCTACAAACATGAGACTGGCCATGGGGTTTCCAGCGCCAAACACAAGATTTGTCCTCGTTTCGCCGAGAGGACATTTGTGGCAAACCAGCGTTTCGTTTTTGAGTTCTTCCAGCAATTTTGCCTTGCCTTCTTTTGGAAGTATCATTAAGGGTTTTTTATTGTTCGATTCTGTTTGGGGTGCAGAGATTTTTGGCATATCTTTTTTCTGTGTAATTGTTGTGGAGGATTTTACCCGATTGTTTTGTGCGTTAAGGGAAATTACCTCTACCCCGAATGTTTCTTCAAATGCCAGTCTCGCTTTGAGGTCTTTTACGATACCTGCTAATTCGGTTTTTAAATCCGGCATATTGATTCTAATAAGAGCCTTCCTGTAAAGCTTTTTTAATTTCCCCGAGTATTAATCGCTGCGCTTCTTTAATGCTTCCTTCTATTTCACAGCCTGAAGCGTATTTGTGCCCCCCTCCGCCAAATTTCATTGCAATCTTGTTTACATTAAAGCCGTTTCTGCTCCGCATACTTACTTTGACAAAACGAGATGACGTCACATCGCGGAATAATATCCCCACAGAAACCCCATCTATTGAAACAGGGATATCCGCAAATTCGTGTGTATCGATAGGATCAACCTTTGCTTCTTCCAGCATTTCTTTTGTAAGGAATACGGTAGCAACCTTATTATCCAAATGCAATTCTATTGTATTAAGTGCTTGCGCATACAATTGTAATAAGCGAAAGGAATTTGTGTTGTAAACATTTTTAGATATTTCCGCATGCCTTGCCCCATGTTCCAGAAGCAATGCCGCCGCCCGAAAGACAGCCGGGGTAGTATTGCTATGGGTAAATCTTCCGGTATCGGTCACAATGGCAATATATATCGCCGTGGCAATATCAGGGGTAATGGTAATATCCATTTCTTTAATAAGGGATAATATCATTTCTCCCGTGGAACTCATATCTTCAAGCACCCAGTTTATGTCACCAAAAAGCTCATTTGATATGTGGTGGTCGATGTTTATTATGGCGGCATCTTTTGGCAGGGAATCAGCAATCTTTCCCGTTCTGGCAAGCGTAGGACAATCTAGACAGAAAACTACTTCTGGTTTTTCTGGAGGAATATCCGGATAAATATACATTCCGGAGGTAGGGGTGATCCATTTATAAATGTTGGGAACGACAGATTCGTTCACAATGTAAACAGATTTATTCAATTGTTTAAGCACATAAAAAAGGGCTGTTTCTGAACCTAGCGCATCTCCATCTGCACGGACATGCGTGGTAATATAGAAACGTTTATGCTGATTGATTATTTTAACGATTTCGTCTTTACGTAGGGTCGTGTCGGAAGGTTTCATTTTTCATATATGGTATTTTTAAAATAATGAACAAACCAGATTTTAAAACAGTTGCAACTTATTGTCAAACCCTTTGCAAACTTCTTTTCAAGCCGTTCTTTTCACTTGCATTTCATTTTTATATACATTAACATTTTTGCCTGAGAATTTGTTGTTGTGTTGTACACTCACTCCATTTTATAGCGGGGAGAGAGGAGGATTTGTGATGGATAAAAAGGGCATCTGCGGTCAGGAAAAAAAGAATGAGAATTACCTTAAACGGTGAAATAAAAGAATGTCCTGCGGGGACTACTATCGAAAAACTGCTGGAGTTGTATACTATTGATAAGCATCGAACTGCAGTAGAGTTAAATGCACAAATTATCCCGCGTAAGGAGCATTCTTCCCGAATAGTAAAAGATACCGATGTGCTGGAAGTGGTTACTTTTGTAGGCGGCGGTTAATGCAAAAAAAGAGGGTACATGGATAAAAAATTAAAGATCGGCAGTCGTGAATTTACTTCCAGGCTTTTCGTTGGCACAGGGAAATACCCCACTCTTGATATAATGGCGAAGGCTTTAGAGGCCAGCGGCGCTGAAGTGATTACGGTTGCTGTCAGAAGGGCAAAAATCAACGAATCGGAATCCCTGTTCGATTACATTGATACAAATAAATACACCATTTTGCCCAACACGGCAGGATGTTATTCTGCCGATGAAGCAATCAGGGTTGCACACCTTGCCCGCGAAACAGGGCTATCCGACATGATTAAACTGGAAGTTCTAGGCGACGAGAGAACGCTTTTGCCAGACCCGATAGATACGCTGAAAGCAACTAAGGTGTTGGTCAATGAAGGTTTTACCGTACTGGTATACACTTCTGACGATCCTATTGTTGCGAAAAAACTGGAAGACGCCGGAGCTACCTGCGTTATGCCTGCGGGTTCTCCTATTGGGTCGGGACAGGGCATCCTTAACAGAAACAACATAAGAATTATTCTTGAATCCGCCAAAATCCCCATCATTGTTGACGCAGGTGTTGGTACTGCATCAGATGTTGCAATGGCAATGGAACTTGGCTGTGAAGGCGTGTTGTTGAATACCGGCATTGCCCATGCAAAAGATCCTGTGAAGATGGCAATAGCCATGAAATTGGCCTGCGAAGCAGGTCGCTTCGCCTATCTTGCCGGCCGTATCCCGAAAAGACTTTACGCAAAGGCAAGCAGTCCGGAAAAGGATTTTTAAATTTTTCCCCCGTCATATCATTTTCACGTACTCCAACATTGTTAACCTTCAAAAAAACAATTACTACTTCCCTTCCTATTATGAATAGAGACAATTAAATAAATATGCTTGCGAAAAGAATCATACCTTGTCTTGACGTCAAAGACGGGCGTGTCGTGAAAGGTACAAATTTTGTAAACCTGAAGGATGCGGGCGACCCGGTAGAAATCGCCTCTTTATATGATAAAGAAGGCGCTGACGAATTAACATTTCTTGACATTACCGCATCTCATGAGAAAAGGGATATTATTCTGGATGTTGTACGAAAGACGGCAGAACAGGTGTTTATTCCCTTTACTGTGGGGGGAGGGATTAGAAACATTGAGGATATTCGCCGGTTATTAAATGCAGGCGCTGACAAGGTTTCAATTAACACCGCTGCGGTAAAAAATCCTGAATTTGTCACGGAAGCTTCCAGAAGATTTGGAAGGCAGTGCATCGTGGTTGCCATAGACGTTAAGCAGGTACCAAATAATGCAAAATGGGAGGTATATATCAATGGCGGCAGAACGCCAACCGGATTAGACGCCGTTCGCTGGGCACTTGAAATGGAGAACAGGGGGGCGGGAGAGATACTTCTTACCAGCATGGATCATGACGGTACGAAAGACGGATACGGCATTGAGTTGAACAAAACGATCTCGGAATCGGTAAACATACCGATTATTGCATCTGGCGGCGCCGGAAAACGGGAACATTTTTATGATGTATTCACTGTGGGAAAGGCGGATGCCGCCCTGGCAGCATCGATATTTCATTACAGAGAAATTTCTATTCGGGAAGTAAAAGAGTATTTAATCGGAAAGAATATCGCAATAAGGAGAGGATGACAACATAAACGTCGGTGGTATACATGCATCTATAAAAATAAACCCGTGAGCATTTTGAATATATCAACATCCCTTGCCAGAATATGAAAAATGTCGGTAAGGATATGCAAAAAAGAGGTTTTTTACATCACAATAATATAAATCCCCTGCGACAGTTTCACGTCGCAGGGGATTTATTGGTAAAAGTAGACAATAAGCCGAGTCTTGTCGTGGGTGATCATTCATCTAGCCTCGCTGTTGCCAGCGAGATCTAACGGCCTACCCGAAGGTATAGCGAAGCGGGCAGCTTCATCCCTCCCTATTTGGCCTTTCTCCCAGTGGGGTTTGCCATGCCTCCAACGTCGCCGCCGGAGCGGTGGGCTCTTACATTAAGCCTTTCGGCCCCGCCATTTCACCCTTACCCCATCGAAAAAAAGATGAGACGGTATATTTTCTGTTGCACTTTCCTTCCCGTCGCCGGGACTCCGCGTTACGGAGCACTGCGCCCTACGGAGCTCGGACTTTCCTCCCGTCCAATAATAAATCCGAAGATTCATTATAACCGGCGATCACCTCGTCTACTTTTATACTTTTTTATAATTCTTCCCGATCATTGCCGCCGTCATCCAAATATAAAATGCGGCCGCAACTGTGGCAGTACGTGATATCTTTATTCGACATAAGCAGGTTGATTGTTTGAGATGTAACGGACATGAAACAACTCTGGCATACCTTATTTACAACACCCACTACAGCAATGCCGTCCTTGTTGTTTGTCAATCTGTTATATTGTTGCAATGTATTATTATCAAGGAGAGATGCGAATTTATTCCGTTTTTCTTTGAGCGCTGCAATTTCTGCATCCATTGCTTTCATATCGGTTTCTACCTTCTTTTGCAGTTCTATTAAAAGAACTTCTTCATGCGCAATTTCTTTTTCAAACGTGCTTTGCCGTTGCTGCATTTCCTCAAGCTTTGTTATCATTCCAAGTATGGCGTCTTCTATGAGAGATTTATCCGCTTCCTTCCCCCCGATCTCCGTCTTAAACGCACTGAATTCTTTATTCGTTTTTGCCTGATTCATCTGTACGTTTAATTTATCAATTTCTCCCTCTTTCGTTTTCAGTTCGAGTTCTTTCATGCCAATGCTCTTTTGATAATTCTTTATATCCCGCACAATATCTGCCAGTTCGTCCCTCTTTTTTTTAATTTCGCCCTTCTTTTTCTCTATATCATGGGCTCTGTATAGCTTATCGCCTTCCAACCTTTTCAGCTTGCTATCTATTGATTGTAATCTGCGAAGCGTCTCTATTTTTTCACTCATTGATTTCCCATCACTTTTATGAATAGTCCATATTGGATTTACTAAATCACATTTTAAATAGTACTGCCAATGCCATCCAAAAACCCTTCCAGCTTTCTGCTTCTGATCGGATGCTGTAATTTCCGCACCGCTTTTGCCTCTATTTGCCGCACTCTTTCTCTTGTTACCTTAAAAATCTTTCCAACTTCTTCCAGTGTATAGGTATAGCCGTCCCCTATGCCATAACGAAGTTTTATAATCTCCCTCTCACGGTATGTCAGCGTTTCCAGCACCGATTCAATCTTGTCTTTTAGCATTTCCTGTGTTGCCGCGGCAACCGGCGATTCTGCTTTTTCATCTTCAATAAAATCTCCGAAAGAACTGTCTTCGCTCTCGCCAACGGGACGGTCCAGCGAAATCTGATGCCTGGATATTTTCAGTACCCTTCTCGCCTCTGGCACGGAGATCTTTACCTCTCGTGCAATCTCTTCTATTGTAGGCTCCCGTCCTTTATCCTGTAACAGTTTTTTTGAAATATTACGTATCTTGCTCATGGTCTCGATCATATGTACGGGAATGCGGATAGTTCTCGCCTGATCCGCAATGGAGCGGGTAATGGCCTGCCGTATCCACCACGTTGCATAGGTGCTGAATTTATATCCGCGCCGGTATTCATACTTGTCCACTGCACGCATAAGCCCTGTATTTCCCTCCTGAATAAGATCCAGGAAACTCAGGCCGCGATTCCTGTATTTTTTCGCAATGCTAACCACCAATCTCAGATTTGCCCCTGAAAGCTTTCTTTTTGCCGACTCATGCTCCTTGTAAATACTTTCGATAGAAAGCAGGCGCCGTTTCAAACGCTCGCCCGTCTCCAAAACGGTATTCTCCAGAGCCAAATATTGTTCCTCTAATTCCTTGTAATGATTATTGGCTTTTGAGCGGCCATTTTTCTCTCCAATCTGTTGTTCAATCTGCTCCATTTCGAGCGCGATCTCCTGGAGCCGCTTCATCATCGGTTGTATTCTTTTTGTTCGAATATTAATTTCTTCGAGACGGCGGATGCCCTTCCGTCTTCTATTCCGGATCGTCCTTAACAGCTTTATTTTTTCTTTCTCCGGTGTTTGTTTTCGTTTCAGCCGCTGATAGTCTTCCTTGTTTTTTTGAATAATTGACCGTAAATACTTTGCGCTTCTGGGAAACTCCTCCAGAATGTCATCTTTGTAATTTTCGACCATTGCGTCAACTTTTAGCGTACGGTCAAAGGAAAGCTCCCCATTGTTTACATCCTCAACTATCTTCAAACAGGTCTGCAAAGAAAGGTCAGAATGCAAAACCTTTTTCAAAAACCCACGACGTGTAATCTCTATTTTTTTTGCAAGCATGATTTCCTCATCCCGCGTAAGCAGGGGAATCTCTCCCATCTGAGTTAAATACATCCGAACGGGATCATCTATCTTCTCCGTAACGGTGGGAGCCTCGCCAAATCCGAATTCTCCTTCCGAATAAGGTTCTGCTTCTTCAGTATCAACAACTTCACGACCTTCAATATCCGCCTCGTCAATCAGATCGATTCCCAGTTCGTCCAGCATCATCAAGATATCATCTATCTTTTCTGGCGGAATCTCTGCATCATCAGGCAACATATCGTTGAGTTCTTCGTAGGTTAAATACCCCTTTTCTTTACCCTTTTGCGTAAGTAGTTTGATTTTTTGATTCAAGTTTTCCATTCAGAGATTAGACCTCCCTATACTATTCATCTCATCCTATAAAATAAAGCGGGGAAATATTCATTTCGCCTGCCCCCTTAAACTTTATTTCATAATTTTAATGCAATTAAAAATGACGCTCGTATATCGCTTCGGCAAAATGTTTACCCATACCCTCGTTGCAAGCGCCATGAAAGCACTCTTAAGTCTTTTGAGAAACAAGAGATTGCTTCGCCGTACCACTCCTTGCAATGACATTGTTTGACGTATGCATTTTACAGAAATGATATACTAGGGTTTATTTTTTAACGCGTGAATATTTCTGCTCTTTTTATGATATTCTTCCAGCAGCATAACAATATCTTCTTCTTTATGAGAAGACCGTGCAGTTTCCAGCATCTTTTTCTTTGTAGTATGAATATCCCTTCTTCTGTTTCGTCTTTTGAAGAAAAGAATACATGCCTCCAATCTATCGCTGTAATTGGTCATGCCTTGAAATTCCCGGGTAGTCACAATGTCTATCAGCAACTTATTCAGCCGCGCGTCGCCAACTGAATGCAGTACATCTTCCTCTCTGACTGCCTTGTTTTCCTGATATATTTCTACTATTCTTCCCGCTATCTCAAGGAAATCTTTGTTATCAAACTCTTCCAGAATCTTTTCGTTTATTATCCGTGGTATAAGGCTGTTGCAAGATAACATCAAATATAAAATTTCCCGTTCAGCCATAGAAGAAGCATCCAGCCGCTGCTTTGTTTTCTGGTTATTGTTATTGGCAGGAACAGAAAGAGGCCTTTTAACATTTTTTATATGTGACCACAAGGCTGCTTCATCGATAGACATTTCTTCTGAAATTAATTTGATAAGCAGGTTGCGTTTTATAGCATCAGGCATCTTCATGGCTGTTGCAAGCACATTATTAAGAGCATTTGCCTTGCCATGTACGGTGGACATGTCCCATTTAGTTGCGGCAAATTCTATCTTAAAGTGAAAAAAGTCCTTTGCACTATCGATATATGATAAGAACTTTTCGGGACCTTCCGCCAGTAAAAAATCACATGGGTCATATCCCTTCGGCAATTGAGCAATTTTTATATCAAATTCCTCTTCGATAAAGATATCCAGGTTTCTGTCCGAGGATCTTTGACCGGCACTGTCCGCGTCTAAAAGAAGTATTACCCGACTGCAATATTGTCTCAAAATCCTGAGATGTTGTTTTGAGACAGCAGTCCCAAGTACCGCCACAGCCCACTCTATTCCGTGCTGATGCGCCATTATTACATCGGTGTACCCCTCCATGAGAATTACCTTTTGTTGTTTTAATATGGCGCTTTTCGCAATATCAATGCCGTACAATATATTACTCTTATTAAAAAGAACCGTCTCCGGGGAGTTTAAATATTTTGGCAGGGAATCATCCAGCGCCCGCCCTCCAAAACCCACCACCTGCTTTCTTACATCCAGTATTGGAAATATCAGTCTGTCCCGAAAGCGGTCATAGTAAGAATCGCTCTCCCTTTTTTGTATAATTAATCCTGCCTGTTGCAAACGGGGCATCGAAACATTGCCCCCTTTGCCCATTTTTACCAACGAATCCCATTCTGCCGGAGCATAACCAAGGCAAAAGTTTTTGACAGATTGGTCGTTTATCTTCCGTTTCAACAAATAGTCTCTGGCCTTTTTCCCCTTCATTGCATCAAGCAACATCTTCTGATAAAAGGTTGCGGCAAACCGGGTTGTTTCGTACAGATGCGTCTTTTTTGAAGAAGAAAGGGACGCTTCTTTCGCATATATTTGAGCAAGGTCGACACGTGATTTTGATGCAACCAGTTTCACGGCCTCTACAAAATCCATCCCTTCCTGTTTCATGACGAATTGAAAAACGGTACCACCTTCCCCACACCCAAAGCATTTGAAAAGTTTCTTATCAGGGTTAACAAAAAAAGAAGGGGTTTTTTCTGAATGAAAAGGGCACAAACCAATAAACTCCTTACCGCTCTGCTTTAATTGAATGTATTCTGAAATGATCTGAACTATATCTGCGGCAAACTGAATTTCTGCAATCTTTTCTTGTGGAATAAAATGTACCATTGAATTGGCGATAGGTAAGGTGATTTATTTTATTTGCGCTATCTTAAACTTTTTAATTATATCAACATAACAGTCAATGTCAATACATTGGGACATAATTGTCAAGACAATTTAAAACACTTGTAATTCTATAATTTTATGATTTAATAATGGTGTTTATCGATCAAAACCAAATTTCCCTGTCATCCTGTAAAGGTATAATGGTGCAAAAATGTCCCAATCCAATGTTAAAAAATATTTAGAAATCTGCGGCAACACAAAAGAAGCTTCTATTCCCATTTTACAGTCAATTCAGGAAGAATATGGATATCTTCCTCTTGACGTCTTAAATCAGGTTTGTGAGGAGTCGGAGATAACAAAATCCCATCTCTATGGCGTAGCCACGTTTTATGCACAGTTTAAATTAACCCCTAAAGGGAGAAATACCGTTAAAGTGTGCAAAGGCACCGCCTGCCATGTGAAAGGTGCTGATATTACTATTGTAGCGATGAAAGACCAACTGGGCATTGATATTAACCAGACAACGGAAGATGGAGCGTTTTCCATGGAAACTGTGGCTTGTCTCGGATGTTGCTCTCTCGCCCCTGTAATTATGATTAATGAAGATGTATTTGGTGGATTTTCATCAGCAAAAGTGCGGGGGACACTAAAGAAATATGGAAAAGAATAATCAGCACATAAGATTTGTAATTGGTTTAGGAAGTTGTGGCATAGCAGCAGGGGCTAAGGATCTTTATGGAGAATTGGCTTCAAAGATTGAAAACAATCCCGATGTTTCTTTAAGCCACACATCATGCAATGGAATGTGTTTTAAAGAACCAATCCTGGAAGTTTTTTATCCCGATGGCAACCATCTGATGATGGGAAACGTTCATAAAAAAGACTTAGACAAGATATTGGATCCACTCCTTAATCAGGGCGCAATTGATGAAAAATTCATCATCGAAGATTCAAGTAAGCCAGACAGAAGAGAAGATTTTCGGCAAAAACAGCATAAGATTGTTTTAGAAAACTGCGGTATTATCGATCCAGACAATATTGATCCCTATATTGAAAAAGGAGGCTATGAGGCAGTTAAAAAAGTTTTGGGAACTATGTCTCCGCAACAGGTTATCGATGAGATAAAGACTTCCGGATTAAGGGGCAGGGGCGGCGCTGGATTTCCAACAGGTCTTAAATGGCAATTTGCCAGAAATAGCACCGGAGAAAAAAAATACATGATTTGCAATGCAGACGAGGGTGATCCCGGCGCATTTATGGACAGGGCAGTTTTGGAAGGCGACCCACACAAGGTGATTGAAGGATTGATAATTGGTGGATATGCAATTGGTGCAGAATATGGTTATGTATATGTTCGTGCCGAGTACCCTCTAGCGATAAAGCGGTTAAAATTAGCCATTAGTCAGGCAACAGAAAAAAACCTTTTAGGTCACAATATATTAGATAGCGAATTTTCTTTTCACTTAAAGATTAAAGAAGGTGCAGGCGCCTTTGTTTGTGGAGAAGAAACAGCGCTGATTGCCTCTATAGAGGGCGAACGCGGACACCCAAGATTAAAGCCGCCTTTTCCTGCAGTATCAGGATTGTGGGAATATCCTACTAATATAAATAATGTTGAAACACTAGCTTCAGTACCATGGATTATCAATAATGGCGCGAAAACATATGCCTCATACGGAACGGAAAAAAGCAAGGGAACGAAGGTTTTTTCACTGGCGGGGAAAATTGCCAGAGGTGGACTTATTGAGGTTGATATGGGAATTCCTTTACGAGATATCATATACACCATTGGTGGGGGGACATCTTCAGGTAAACCTTTTAAAGCAGTTCAATTAGGCGGGCCTTCAGGTGGTTGTGTTCCGGAAAGGTTGCTTGATACGCCGGTAGACTATGAAAGTATCTCTGCGACAGGTGCAATTATGGGATCCGGCGGCATGGTAGTTATGGATGATGATACCTGTATTGTGGATGTCGCAAAGTTTTTCCTTACATTTACACAAAACGAGTCATGCGGTAAATGTACCTTCTGCCGTATTGGAACTAAAAGGTTGCTTGAGATACTGGAAAAGATAACAGAAGGCAGGGGTGGCATGGCTGACCTGGAGGAACTAGAGGATCTTTCGGAAAAAGTCAAAGATCTTTCATTGTGCGGATTGGGAAAAACAGCGCCTAATCCTATTATGACCACACTCAAATATTTTAAAGATGAATATGTAGAACATATTAAAGAAAATAAATGCAGGGCCGGCGTGTGTAAAGAACTCATCAAATTTTCGGTTATTGATGGGTCATGCACTGGTTGCCACTTATGCTATAAAAACTGTCCGGTAGACGCTATAACCGGAGAGACGAAAAAGGTTCACCATATTGATCAGAAAATCTGTATTAAGTGTGGGATGTGTTATGAAGTCTGCAAATTTGACGCTATTTTAAAAGGATAATTATGTCAAACAAAGTCAACGTTACTATCGATGGAAAGGATTACCAGTTTGATACTGGTATGACCATATATGATGCGGCGAAATCGCTGGGGGTGGAAATCCCGACTCTTTGCCATAATGAAAAAATATCGCATTACGGAAGTTGTTGGGTTTGTACGGTAGAGCAGAAAAGCGGTCGGGGGGGTATGGTTCCATCTTGTTCCACTAAATTGGAAAATGGCATGGTAGTGGAGCTGGAAAACGAAAAAGTCCGGGCATCACGAAAGGCTGCGCTGGATTTACTCCTTTCAGATCATTTTGGCGATTGTTATGCTCCATGCAACCAAAAAGGCTGTCCTGCTAATATCAATATACAAGGTTTCCTTTTTTTAGAAGCAAGGGGGCTGTATAAAGAAGCGGCGACTCTTATTCGGGAAAAGGCGCCTTTCCCAAATGTTTTGGGACGTGTTTGTCCAAGGCCATGCGAGGACGTTTGCCGCCGTCAAAAAGTTGATAAACCGATATTAATTGGCATTCAAAAGCGCTATATTTCAGAAATGGAAGAAAAAGAAGGCGGCCCCTTTTTGCCGAAAACACCTCAAAAATCTTCAGGCAAAAAGGTAACGATTATAGGGGCGGGACCTGCAGGTCTTTCCGCAGCATACTATCTCAGATTACAAGGGCATGAAGTAACTATCTACGAACGCCATCCGAAACATGGTGGAATGTTACGTTACGGAATCCCATACTACAGACTTCCAGAAAAAGTTATGGATTTGGAAGGAGACGCCATAATAAACCAGCTAGACGTCACTATTCATTACAATACAGAGGTAGGAAAGGATGTTGATTTTGAAAAAATCATCCAGGATTCTGACGCAATCCTCCTAGCTGTGGGGGCTTCCAAGGCATCGTATATGAATATAGAAGGAGAGGATTTGCCCGGAGTTTTTTCGGGCATAGATTTGCTGGAAAAACTTGCTAAATATGAACCAGTGAGTATTGGAAGGCGTGTGGTTGTTGCAGGGGGAGGAAGCACAGCAATGGACGCCGCAAGGGCTTCTGTGAGGCTGGGAGCGAAAGCAACTATTGTGTATCGGCGTACAGAAAAAGAAATGCCCGCCCATCATGCCGAAGTCCGGGATGCCTATGACGAGGGGGTGGATATCCAGGTATTAACCAACCCCATAAAAATAGAAAAATCCGGCAACGGCCTTAAAATAATCTGCGTAAAAATGGAACTGAGTGAGCCCGATGAGAGCGGGAGAAGGCGCCCGGTCGCCGTCGAAGGTAGTGAGTTTGCAATTGAGGCGGATTCGATCATTATGGCCATTGGCCAGAAAACGGACTTTTCTTTTGTTAAAAACAAGGCGGTGAATAAATGGGGCTTGTTCGATACAAAAGGAAACAGCTACCAAACGGTTGCAGACCCAAGAATTTTTGTTGCCGGAGATTGTTATAAAGGGCCTGATCTTGCCGTTCGTGCAGTAGCAGATGCAAGAAAGGCCGCACAGTCAATAAATCAATTTCTTAACGGGGAAGAGGTGGTGGGAGAAAAAATCCGCTTCAGTTCCTATCCGGGAGATCTGGATACTTTGCCCGCTGAAATGTTTGAATCTTTTAAACCTGGTACAAGAAAAGAAATCGATTTGCTGCCGGTTGAAAAACGCCTTGGCAATTTTGAAGAAGTCGAATGTAGTTTTACAAGAGATGAGATGACAAATGAGGCAAATAGATGCCTGGAATGTGGATGCAATGTAGTGGACATTTGTTCGTTAAAGAAGCATTCCCAGAAATATCAGGCTGATCAGAACTTATATGTAGGCGCCAGAAGAACTTACAAAACCGATTATTCCCATGAAAAAATAAGGATGGAAACACATAAGTGTATAAATTGCAATGCTTGTGTAAGGGCCTGCGATGAAGTTAAAAAATGCCATATACTGGGCGATGCAGGAAGGGGATTTTCAACACGCATTACCCCCATGATGAATATTCCTTTGGGCGAGACTCACTGCGATGGTTGCGAGGAGTGCGTTAATGTTTGTCCGACTGCCGGAGTACGGATCGATAGGGATATTTATTTGACGAACACCTGTGAATGAGTAGTGGCAGGAGGTCTGTATCACCTCTTGGTTTGTGATTTCAGCATATCAAAAGTCATTTTAAGCTTTAGATTCTTTTCCATACCCGCTCATATGCTGTTTACCCTGCGGCTTACGCTTATTCCCGCATACCTCCAATGCCCATACCGGTGCGAATATCGATCGCGGCACGCTCACTTTTGTTTCTTTGCCCTCGAAAGCCTTCTGCCGTTTTTTTTCGCTAACTGTCCGCTTTGGATTGCTTTGTGAATCGTACTTGAATTGATATTTAATTTCTTGCCTGTTTCAGAAATACCCTGCCCTCTGCCCAGTCACTTTTGCACCTTTTCTCTTACCTCAGGTGTAAGCAGGAGGGCGGACATTGTTCGCACTGCCTGACGAAAAAATCCCTTCGGACCATGTTCTCTTAGCCGCTTTACACTCAACTTCACACTTATTGCTAAAACACCAAAGCCCTTTACTATTTGTTGTTGGCATTCCTACAAGTTGGCAGATTGCCGATTGAGGACTGAGGACTGTTTTCGTGCTTGTTTGGTTCTGTCTATCCCAGCTTAGGTATTTAGGAATTTCTCAAACCGGTCCATCCCTTTTTCAATATTCTCCATAGACGTTGCGTATGAAATCCTTATATGCGCATCAGCACCGAAAGGGGCGCCGGGAACAAACGCAATGTGTGCCTTTTCTAGCAGGAGAGAGACGAGATCAAAAGAACCTTTTAAGGAGAGGTTTTCACAAAGACGGGATACATTTGGGAAGGCATAAAAAGCCCCTTGCGGCAATAAGCAGGAAATGCCTTTTATGGTATTAAGCCTTTCTACGATGTATTTCCTGCGCCGGTCAAATTCTTTAACCATGACGGTTACCGGCTCCTGACTACCCCGAAGGGCTTCAAGTCCTGCAAGCTGGGTAATAGAATTTGCACCGGAAGTGGTGTGATCCTGAATATTGGTTGCCGCTTTAATTATTTTTTCAGGTCCCGCGGCATAGCCCAGACGCCACCCGGTCATTGAATAGACTTTTGAAAACCCATTTACCGTTATAACTTTATTATAGCAGTCATCATTAATCGCCGCCGGGCTGAAATGCGTAGCGCCGTCATAGAGAATTTTTTCATAGATTTCATCGGAAATTACATATAATCCCTTTTGAACGGCAAACGTCACTATTTCCCGCAATTCCTCTTCTGTATAGACCATACCGGTAGGGTTGGAAGGGCTGTTCAAAAAAAGCAGTTTTGATTTGGGCGTAATAACATTAGCCAGCGATTCCTTCGTAATCTTAAAACTATCTTTGTCGGTCGTTTCCAGGAAAATAGGCTTTGCCCCTGCCAACGTCACCATTTCCGGATAACTGACCCAATAAGGGGAGGGTATGATTGCTTCGTCTCCGATATCGCACAGAACGAGCGCTATATTGCAAATAGATTGTTTTGCCCCTGCTGAAACAAGGATTTGTGAAGGGGTGTATTTCAGATGGTTGTCGTTAAAAAGTTTTTCACAGATTGCCTCTTTTAATTTTGGCATGCCGGAAGTGGGGGTATATTTGGTAAAGCCATTTTTAATCGCTTTTATGGCGGCATTTTTAATATTTTCCGGTGTGTCAAAATCCGGTTCACCGGCGCCAAAACCAATGACGTCTTTGCCTTCAGCGGCTAATTGTTTTGCCTTGGCGGTAATGGCAAGGGTGGCTGATGCTTGTATCTCTCTCGCAACTCTCGATAATACCATAAAAAAAAAGACTCCTTTTTCTGAACAAAAAATAAAAACCTATATAAAAATGTAAGACACTGCTAAACCAGAAAGTGGCATAGCCGGAACTCTAAACAAGCATGAAAACAGTCCTCAGTCCTCAGTCCTCAATCTGCCGACTGTAGACTGTAGACTACCAGGGTGACCACTTAAAATGCAAAATCAATCTAAATATGTATTGAATAACGAATACCATAACACTTTGGTTTTTTGAAAAATTCCAAAAATAGCGCTGTTTACCGCATAGTGTAATTATTAAAAAATTTGCCTGGATTTAATATGCCTTTGGGGTCAAACAAACGTTTGATATCTTTCATGATCTGCAATTCCTGCGGCGCTATTTCAAGCGGCAGGAATTTTGATTTTACATTTCCAATGCCGTGTTCTCCGGAAATGGTTCCACCTAGCCTGATAGTGCTGCGGATAATTTCATCGATCATTTTTTCCGCAAACGGACGGTCCCCTTCTACCTCATACATTACATTTACATGGATATTGCCATCCCCGATATGTCCGAAATTTGCAGCCTTCAGACGAGGATAACGGGAATTCATATCGTTAATAGCGTGAAGTATTTCTAATATCCGGCTTCGGGGAACACAAATATCCTCATTGATTTTATACGGTGCGATTTTATAAAGAGCGGGCGAAAGAATGCGCCGAACCTCCCAGAGGTCATTGCGCTCTTTCGCATCACTTGCGGCGATAACCTTAATTGCGCCGTGTTCTGAAACAAACGTTTTTACCCGTGCAATTCCTTTTTGAACGCTTGTTTCTTCCCCGTCAATATCTATGATAAGGATTGCGTTTGCATCTTCCGGCAATTCGATTTCCTGCCGGTATCCTTTGATGCAATCGATGCTTGATTTGTCAATAAATTCAAGTGCGCGGGGCAGAATATTGTGAGAGATGATGGTATTCGCTGATTCTACGGCATCTTTTGGCGTCGGGAAAAAAACGAGAAGCGTTTCAATTTTTTCCGGCAATGGAATCAGTTTTACCGTGATTCTGGTAAAAATACCAAGCGTACCTTCAGAACCAACAAGGAGCCGGGTGAGATCATATCCGGTAACGCTCTTAAGCGTTTTTCGTCCGGTATTAATAACACTTCCGTCGGCAAGAACCACTTCCAGCGCAAGGATGTAATCCCTTGTTACGCCGTATTTTAAACCGGTGATCCCGCCAGCGCATTCCGCCACATTGCCCCCGATCGTAGAGAATGCGGCGCTTGCTGGGTCTGGGGGATAAAAAAGATTATATTTGGCGGCTTCTGTTTGTAATGTTTGTGTAACAACGCCGGGTTCTACGGTGGCAACAAGGTCTTCCGAAACGATTTCCAGGATACGATTCATTTGGGCAAAGTCTAATACCATGCCGCCAAAGACAGGAACCGCGCCGCCGGTAAGTCCTGAACCGGCTCCGCGTGGATAGACCGGAATCTCATGTTCATTTGCGAGCCGCACCGCTTCCACAACGTGTTGCGTAGTCTGTGGCCGCACAACAATATCGGGAAGGTATTTTTGTTTTGAACCGTCGTATGCATAGCATATCCGGTCTTCGGGGGCAATAAGGACGTTTTTTTCCCCTAAACATTTTCTTAATGGGGCAAGCAGGTTCGTTATTTCGGATTTACTGGCAGTACAGGATTTCATAGACAATGCCGGCAAAATGCTATTCGGTATTAATGGTACATGAAGTAAATAAGTATTTATTTGACAGGAAATTAGGGGATTAATCTAGTATATTTGAAGAAATAAGTCAAATTATTTTCTCTTTGTGTGCATTAAGCCAATACATTATAAACTCCGGTATGGTCAAATGCTTTGTCAGGCCGGGGATAACAGTGGTTATAGAAAAAATATAGCGATGTCAGAAGAAGCCCAAAAAAGATATGCATGGTTTGAGTATTACGAAAAATGCGGGAGAAATGCGAGAAAAACGTGCAGGCATTTCGGTATTTCTCCCGATACGTTTTACCGGTGGAAGAAGCGTTACCGTCCGGGCGACCCCTCTTCCCTTGAGGGCGACAAAAAATTCCGCAAGCCAAAACAGAAAAGGTCATTATCGATATCCGGAGAAACAACAGACAGGATAAAAGCATTACTCGAAACACATCCCGTAAACAGTAAAAAAGAGATACAGAGCTTGCTGAAGGCGGAGAATATTATCATCTCGCTCCCTACACTGTATAGAATAATTAACCGGTTAGAAGCCGATGGACAGCCATTTCTGCCGCAAAATAAGAAGGAGAATGGAAAAAATGACCGGAAGATAAAGGGATACGAGGCATATCTTTCCCTTCTGAACCTCAGGAATAATTGTCAGATGCCAAAGGCATAATGCATAGCGAAACAAAGCCTCAACCAAAAAGTAGAGATGCACACGTTCCTACAATTTAACAGTGTCTGGCTATATGAAGTAAAATGTTTTATGGCTTGACAAGGCAAAAAAATTCTTTTATTGTAACGACAAAATCCTGTATGTTTTTTATTTCCTGTATACCAAGCAGTGATAACCTGATAAAGGGGAAATAATGCCAGATATTATATCCGGAACAGAACTTCTCAATGATTGCCGTTTGTTATTTGGCCCTGACATTGTAAATATCACCAATTTCCTGCAAAACATGTTGCCTTCCGAACTCAAGATGGTTTACAGGAAGAAGGTACTGGAAACCCACCCGGACAGGGCTAAAACGCTGGGAAGGTTAGAATGCGATATGATACAGCATTTTAAGGAGGTAGTGCTGGCGTATGAGAGACTAACTCTTTACATTAAAAGCCAAAGTGCAAAAGTGCTTATAGTCGGTGACAAAACAACAAAACGAAGGGCTGACGTACAAAAGACTGCAAGGCATGCGGCGCATTCTAAAAAACAAAACGATGTTAAAGAACTTTTTTACAAAGGCAGCGTTCCAAAGCGGAAACTACTGATTGGTCAATATATGTATTATTCAGGCGCTATTTCGTGGAGGACATTGCTGTCCGCTATTTTCTGGCAGAGGAAGCAAAGACCGCTTATCGGGCAGCTTGCAAGAGATTGGAATATTTTAACGACTGAAGATATACGAAGCATCTTAACAACAAGAAACCATCGTGAAAAATTCGCCGAATACGCATGCCGGAACGGTTTTATAACACATTTTCAGTATTTGGCCCTTCTGGGAAGACAGCGGATGCTTCAGCGTCCTTTCGGTGAATATTTTCTGCAACAAAATATTTTAAACGTAAAAGAATTGGAAGAATTAATTAAAAAACAGAAAGCATGGAATCGGGAGGCAAGAGAGGTTTTTAATCCTGCCGGGCATGGCAGGTAATTCCTTGTCTATAGGTAAACACAGAGATTTCAGTTGAAATTCAATATAAGACTAATTGCCGTATTATCAGTGTATTTTTTGTTAGGGACTTGGATTGTTTATACATTTTTAAAACAGGAAAAAACAGATGAAATTGTTTTTAGTGTTGGCGCAGGCACAAAAGAAATTTCCTTTATTAGAGAAATAATTGCTGCGTATGAAAAAGAAAATCATGGAATAAAAGTAAAATTAAATGCCCTTCCCTCCCCCTCAGATCAACAACACCACTATTATCTCTCCACGTTAGGCGCCGGAACCAAGTATGTAGATGTTATGCGAATCGATACCATTTGGATCCCTGAGTTCGCATCAGCACATTGGCTTGAGCCTCTGGATGCCCGTATTAGTAGCAAAGAACGAGGTGCGTTCATTCCTATAACGGAAAAAACGAATGTTTATAATAATACCCTTTATGCGATTCCCTGGAATATTAATATAGGACTTCTCTATTATAGGAAAGATTTACTGGAAAAATATCATCTTACCCTGCCTGTTGACTGGGGTCAGTTTGTGGCGGTATGTGAAAAAATTTCCGGAAAGGAAGATGTTTACGGATATTTATGGCAGGGCAAGCAGTATGAGGGTTTGGTTTGCAATTTTATAGAATTTATTGGCAGTAACAATGGTCAAATAATTGATGATACCGGAAATGCTGTGATAGATTCTGCACAAAACAAAACAGCCCTCCAGCTCATGCATGATTTAATCTGGAAATATAAAATCTCTCCCCAAAATACTTATAGCGAGCTAATGGAGGAATCTTCAAGGCATTTGTTCCAACAAGGCAAGGGACTTTTTTTGAGGAATTGGACATATGTGTGGGATTTATGCCAGGAAGACATTATGATGAAAGACAAAGTAGGTGTTGCCCTGTTGCCAAGGTTTTCTGATGGATCGTTTGCTTCCGTATGTGGTGGATGGCATCTGGCAATAAATGCAAACTCCGGGAAAAAAGCACAGGCATGGAAATTAATTGAATTTTTAACCTCTGCCAAAGTTCAGAAAAGACTGGCAGAAAATGTATCGTGGGCCCCTACGAGAAGTTCCTTGTATAAAGATACGGAATTAACTGAAAAATTGCCCTTCCTCCCAATAGTAGAACAGTCGCTTGAAAATATACAAATGCGGCCAAATGTTCCGTATTATCAATGGATTAGCGACGTCTTGCAGAAATATCTCAGCAAGGTATTATCCCGCCAAATGGAAATTCAGGAGGCATTGCAGATCATGCAGGATAAAATAGAAAGGATTAAGGATGATTTTGCAAAGGAATAGATTCCCATATTTCTGCTTAATCCCCGGATTAGTATTAGTGGCGCTGTTTAGTCTTTTCCCGTTCATTGATACGCTTGTGCTTTCTTTCAAAAACTCAAAAACAATACTGCCTGACGAAACATTTAATGGTTTTCATAATTACAAAGTTTTAGTATCGTATTCACGCTTTTGGCATGCTCTTTTTTTTACCCTTCTTTTCACCTTTGTTTCGATATCTCTTGAGGCAATAGTAGGTTTATGCTTTGGGCTTATCCTCAATCTTATTTCTGAAAAAAAAGGGTTTTTGGGGATTTTTATATTAATACCCTGGATAATACCGACTGTAGTAACGGCCAGAATGTGGCAATGGATGCTGGATTACAACCTTGGCATTTTGAATTATCTTTTAAGAATTATTGAAATTGGCAGAATTAATTGGCTCGGAAATTCATTTGTCGCTTTTTTATCCCTGGTGATGGCAGACGTCTGGAAGACGTCTCCGTTTGTGGCTATAATTGTATGGGCGGGCCTTTCTGCCATACCGCGTGAAATATACAAGGCTTCCATAATAGATGGGGCAAACAGTTGGCAGTCTTTCAGATACATAACGCTTCCATTAATATTACCCATATTGGGGGTGGCCGTTTTGTTCCGTGCAATTGATGCCTTAAGGATATTTGATCTTGTTTATGTTTTGACAGGCGGCGGACCAGGGGGAGCAACTGAAACGTTATCGGTATATTCTTACAGACTTTTCTTTTATAAAGGCGATTTCGGACAGGGAGCTGCAGCTTCTGTGTTTATTTTGCTTCTGGTCGCAGGGTTCAGCTATTTTTACATGAAAAAGTCTTTTGGGAAAACGGAGACAAATCAACTATGAAGTATATCATAATAACTGATCTGGACGGAACGTTGTTAGACCATACCACCTATTCCTTCGAAAAGGCAAAAGAGGCGCTGGCGTTGGTTCGTGAGCGTAACATTCCTGTAGTAATCTGTACGAGTAAAACACAGGCAGAGATTGAGGTATATCGCGAAAAACTGGACAATAAAGACCCTTTTATTCCTGAAAATGGCGGTGCTATTATTATACCGGAGGGATATTTCAATTCTGTCATGGATAAAAAAAACGGGAACTATAGCATAGTCAGGCTTGGAACCCCCTATAAGGAAATCGTAGCTGCATTACACAAGATAAGGGAATCTTGCGGTATTGCCATAACAGGTTTTTCCGATTTAACGCCCGAGAAAATTTCGGCCATTACGGAAATCGATATTTCTGCCGCGATACGCGCGAAACAGCGTCTTTATTCTGAACCAATTTTTATAGAAAGTGGTCATGAAAATATTAACAAAATCAAAAAGATGTTTAATGCTTTGGGTTTTAATTTTATGGAAGGAGGACGTTTTCATCACATTTTTAGCTTAAACACCGACAAGGGGAAAGCAGTAAAAATGCTAATCAATATGTATTGCGATCATTATCATGATCAAATACGCACAGTTGGCATTGGCGACAGCCATATAGATCTGCCTATGTTAGCCGCGGTAGATGTTCCCGTTATTGTCCGGAAGAAGACGGGAGATTATGATAAAAGGATTCAGCTTCCAAATCTTGTTTATGCCGATGGAATTGGCCCGGCAGGTTGGAACAGGGAGATATTAAGGATATTCAAAGACCTATAAAAAGAGGAAAAACATGGGAGATTTTTTTCAAAATGGCGAGATTACCACAATTCACAGGTTTGACACCACCACAATAGAAAAGATAGAGCATGGCATTGAACAATATGCCTATTCACGGCCTGTTGCGCTTGTTTTGCCGACGACGCCCGTTGAACTGAAAGGAACTGCTTTACGGGGAATCGTTGAACAGCTTAAAGAGGTAAAGTATATAAGCCAGGTTGTTGTGACGCTTGGACGGTTTAATGAAAGCGAGTTTATCGAAGCAAAACGGTTTTTTTCGGTTCTTCCTCAGGAAACAAAATTAATCTGGAATGACGGAGAAAATATTCAAAATTTGTATAAGCTTTTAACGGACGAGAAGATATCTGCGGGCATTGACGGAAAGGGACGGTCAGCATGGCTCGCTTATGGATATGTGCTGGCGACAGAAAAATCAAAAGTAATTGCTTTGCATGATTGTGACATTACAAACTATAGCCGTGAACTTTTGGCGCGATTATGCTATCCTGTGGTAAATCCCAATTTGGATTTTGAATTCTGCAAAGGATACTATCACCGTATTACCGATCGTATGCACGGCCGTGTCACAAGGTTATTTGTGACTCCTTTCATCAGGTCGTTGAAAAAAATAATAGGCAATAACGATTTCCTCGAATACCTCGACAGCTTTCGTTATCCGCTTGCAGGAGAATTTTCAATGGCAACCGACCTTGCACGTATTAACAGAATACCGGGAGATTGGGGGCTAGAGGTGGGTGTTTTGGCTGAAGTTTACAGAAATTGTTCGATGAGAAGGATTTGCCAGGTTGATTTGTGTGAAACGTATGAACACAAACATCAACCGTTATCTGACGAAGACCCAACCACAGGGCTTACCAAAATGAGCATTGATATTGCCAAATCTATTTACAAAAATCTGGCAAGTATGGGGGTCGTTTTCTCAGGTGAATGCTTTAGAACACTGAGGGCTACATACCAAAGGGCTGGTCATGAATTCATTGAAAAGTACAACCACGACTCTGCAATTAACGGGCTTGTTTTTGACCGTCATCAGGAAATGAATGCAGTTGACGCATTCGCCAAAAGTATTGGCATAGCAGGAGAACAATTTCTAAATGACCCTTCGGGGATACCTTTTATTCCTAATTGGAACAGGATTATTTCCGCAATTCCCGATTTCTTTAATAAATTAATTGTTGCAGTAGAAGCTGATAATACAAAAATGCGATAATCTGAAAAATATACCTTACATTTTTTGACTTATGAAGTAGGGGTAAAGATTGTGCATCGATACAGAGTAATTTTATAATTAACCGGGGATAAACAAAAGGAAGGGGGGGATTTTATGATAAATTTAACAAAGAAGTACTCATCAGCCGTTCGTCAAAATGTACACATGTGGATAAGCAAAATGCAGGAGGTGGACATAATGGTCGGCATTCCTTGCTATAATTGCGAAGACACCATTTCACATGTTGTAGCCGTATCCGCTGAAGGGCTAAAAAAATATTACCCGGACAAAAAATGCGCTATATTTGTTTCCGATGGAGGTTCCCTTGACGACACACGTGAAAAAGCTTACTCCGAAACCATTCCTGACGGCATTGAACGCCGCGTAACGATTTATCGCGGTACTCCGGGAAAGGGAACGGCATTTCGGGCAATTTTTGAAGTTGCCCAATTATTGAAGGCAGACGCCATCGTTGTTGTTGATGCTGATTTGAGGAGCATTACACCGGAATGGATTAAAATGCTTGCTGACCCCATTATAAACAAACAGGCAGGTTTTGTTGCCCCTTTATATCTTCGCCATAAATATGATGGCACCATTACAAACAACATTGTTTATCCGCTTACCCGTGCTTTATATGGTGCAAAAATCCGGCAGCCCATTGGCGGAGATTTTGGGTTTTGCGGCGACCTGGCGGCATATTATGTAAACGAGGATGTGTGGGAGTCAGACGTTGCCCGTTTTGGAATAGACGTCTGGATGACGACTACTGCCCTTAATGAAGGGTTTAAAATTGTACAAGCACATTTAGGAACAAAGGTTCATAATGCAAAAGACCCGGCGGCGGATCTTGGTCCCATGTTTCAGCAGGTTATCAGCACTTTATATTATCTGATGAATAAATATGAATCAAAGTGGAAACAAGCGGAAAAGACTGCAGATATAGAAACTGTTGGAATTACCAGCGAGGCGGCAAAGGTTGAGCCGGTATCGGTTAATTTTACAAAATTACTGGCAGAATTCAGCGATGGGTTTGAACAATTTGAACCCTTTTATGAACAGATTCTTGATACTGAGAATTTTAACCGTTTATATGAGATTTCAATAGATTTCAACAAAACAGGAGAGATACATTTCCCTCCAGATCTTTGGGCGAGGATATTGTGTGACTTTGCCTTTACTTATAACCACTGGCAAAGGAACAGAAGGCGGCTTGTTGACATGTTAACACCCCTTTATTTCGGACGGACAGCATCATATTGCAGTGAAGTGAAGGAAAAGGATTCCACAGAAGCAGAAGACGTCATAGAATTACAGGCAAGGGAGTTTGAAAAACAAAAACCTTATTTAATAGAAAAATATAAAAAGGAATAGCTCCGGCTTTGTTGACTACACACGACACCAAACAGTAGTAAAATTTTGTCAATGTATTGTAATACGCTGTTTCTTTCAATAATTACGCCTGTATTTAAATCGTAGCCTTTTTC
Organism: Candidatus Kuenenia sp.; assembly: GCF_039794105.1. GTDB lineage: Bacteria > Planctomycetota > Brocadiia > Brocadiales > Brocadiaceae > Kuenenia. The sequence continues at coordinate 19,209 of NZ_JBDIWA010000024.1, read as the reverse complement.
GGCAAGGACCCGAAAAAGGCATACATTTTTATTTATAAAATATTGTGAAAAGGATTTTTTCCCTCATAGTGGAGAGTTAATTCGAAAACGTATGAATGAATTTATTTGCGGTATTCCAAAGGCGGAGCTTCATGTTCATATAGAAGGCACATTAGAACCCCAACTTATGGTTGCCATTGCAGAGAGGAACAAAATAAAACTCCCGTATAAATCGGTAGAAGATGTGCGAAGGGCATATACATTTAAAGACCTCCCGTCTTTTTTGGAGATATATTACAGCGGCATCCAGGTACTATTAACTGAACAGGATTTCTATGAAACAACATGGAACTATCTGAAAAAAGCATCCTCACAACATATACTGCATACAGAAATGTTTTTTGACCCGCAAGCTCACATAACAAGAGGTATATCGTTTGAGTCCGTTTTTATGGGTATTTTAGGAGCCATGATGGATGGAGAAAAGAAACTAGGCATTTCCGCCAGGTTGATAATGTGTTTTCAACGCTGTATGAGTGTAGAGTCGGCAATGGAAGCACTGTTGCTGTCTTTACCTTACAGAGAATGGATTATTGGCGTTGGCCTGGATTCATACGAGGTTGGGTATCCTCCCAAAAAATTTGCTTCTGTTTTTGCAAGAGCTAGGCAGGAAGGATTTCTCACGGTTGCGCATGCAGGAGAAGAAGGCCCTTCAGAATACATCTGGCAGGCCTTACATGATCTGAAAGCATTGCGTATTGACCATGGAATTGCCTGTGTACAAGATATGCAATTAGTGGATATGTTAAAGGCGGAGAGCATCCCCTTGACGGTGTGTCCCTTATCTAATATAAAATTACATCTATTTGATTCTCTGAAGGAGCATCCTTTAAAAAAGATGCTTGATATGGGGCTGCACGTCACCATCAATTCTGATGACCCCGCTTATTTTGGCGGATACATAAATGAAAACTTCCTTGCTGTTCAGGAAGCTTTGTGTTTAGATCATAACGATATTTACCGGCTCGCCAAGAATTCCTTTCAGGCGACATTCCTGACAGCAAAAGAGAAGATGTCATTATTAAAAGAACTCGACAGTTTTATGCTGAAACACCAACCACACTTAACTGAAGAATCGTTCAATTATGCATTTGAACGATAACAGACAGTGTCTATTTAATTCGTTTTCAATTCTAATTTTTGATCACGCACTTCTTCTTGCAAAGCAGGTACGGCAGTCGTGAATAATTCTTTTATTTCATCCTGATTGTAAACTACAGCAGGGTCTTTCCCTGTTCTCCATTTTGTAATCATAGAATAAGACATATAGTCACTATATGCCTTACTGTGATCCCCTTGCATACTATAAATTTGAGCCCTGTTATAATATGCATCTTCATAAAGAGGGTCAATTTTCTTTGTGATCTTATCATACCATTCCATTGCCTTGTCCATCCGGTCCATTCTATGATAAATCGTACCGATATTGTATGCGGCATTAGCATGTTTCGGATTTCTTCTCAATACTTCCCTGTTTTCTTCCAAGGCCTCGTCGTACCGCTGTTGTAATGCATAGACAATTGCCCTTTGATACCGGGCTTCTATGTTTTCCGGGTTTATTTCCATTGCTTTATTATAATGGACGAGGGCTTCTTCAAATTTTCTCTCTCTTAAACTCATTAAACCAAATACAACATAAACATTGGAATATTTTGGATTGATTTCAAGAGTGGTATTTAGCTCTTTTATCGCCTCATCAATTTTACCCTGCCTATGCAATGCAATCGCAAGATTATAATGGGCATTATCATAATTCTCATCGATTTTAGTGGCATCGCTAAATATTTTTTCTGCATCATCATATAAGCCCATATCCAAATAACCAACGCCGAGGTTAAACATTATATACGGGTTATTTGGATCAAGTGACAACGCATGTTTATAATTTTCTATGGCATCGATATCTTGTTCTAATTTATGTAAAAAAAGGCCCAGTTCCACATGCGTTAACGGATTATCAGGTTCATTTTCAATTGCAATAATTCTTTTTTGGAATTCATCTGGCGGTGCGCCTATTTTATCAAAAGTTTCTGCTAGTTTTTTATGCGCCTCAATAAAGCCCGGTTTTATATCAATAGCACTTCGAAAATCCTTAGCAGCATCTTCTAATTTCCCCAGCTTAAAGTAAACATCACCTCTGCCATAGTATGCTATTTCGGAAGCCTTATCCGACTCAATAGCTTTCGTATATTCACTAAGTGCTTCTTCTAATTTATTTTCTTTTGCCAAAGTGTTTGCTAGCTCAATATGCTTCTCCCGTTTGCCGCATGCCAATGATATACAAACCATAGAGAGTAATAGTAACAGGTAAAAAAACTTTAACTTCATTGCCGGAATCTCCAACGAAAATAAAAAGTAGAATATTTATCGTTTATAATTAAGTATACGAAAGTATAGGTAAAATTTCTTGTATTTCAACTCATTTATAATAAAAAAGGAAGCTGTGCAGTAATGCACAGCTTCCTTTAATAAACATCTTTTATACTAATGAAAAAAATTACGTTATTAATGCTCTTTCATGGATCTTGCAGCTGGATCATGGCCAGACTCATGATGATGCGCATTGTGCGAACCAGAGGTAATGCCGAGTTCCTTGAGTTTTCTCTCGATGTACTCAACCTCTTCAGCAGGTGCATGGTGTGTGTCTAACCAGCCTGGATCAGGACAAAGATCGAATATCGTCTTTCCAGGGTGATTCTTTACGATATATGGCCCGGTCAACTGATCTAACCATTCGCCTGTTTTCCAGAACTGCTCAGGCTGCCATGAAATACCGACCTTCTTTTCCAAAGCCGCAAGTCTTCTTGCACGTGAAGCATTCTGCTTTACGTTGACCAACCAACGATCCATACCAAATGAACCGTCTGAGTAGGTAGCATCATTCCAGGAGCCGTGCGCCATGCCCTTGTAAATGTATGTCTGGAAGTAACCAACACTTTCAAAACAAAGCCTCTCTACATCAGTACAGTTTGACATTCTAAACTCTCCGGATTCGCCAGTCTTACCACCATAAGCTTCTCCATCATGATAAGCGCCAATCTTCAAACTCCAGATGTGCTGACCCGACCAATCAGGACAAAGATCCTTTGGCATTGGGTCTAGTACTCCGTCAATGAGAAGATCTTCTGCTACCTTGAATGTTTCACGATACTTCAAACTAGCATCTTTAACAGACTCGTCCATCGCCTGCAAATTCTCGCGGGCGAATCTTGGTGAGTGACAGTCGTCACAGATAGATACCCAACGGTCTCTCTTTTCCTTCCAGAGTGGCGCTCCACGATCAGCCATCGACATACCCATACTGGTGTATACGATACTTGCTCTTTGAACGTTATGATGTCCGCCCCTCATGTGACAGTACTGACAGGTTGGTCCAACGTAATCAGCATCAGAAAGCTTCTTTGAGAAGTCAAACTGTTCCGTATCCCATTTGTTAACCTGATACACCGTACCATGAAGACCTATATCATAAGCTTCCCAGTCCCTGTGATCTTTACCCCAGTGACAGGTCTTGCATTGCTCTGAGCGTCTTGCAACCGCCGGATCAAACTGATGCCTCTGGTGGCAAGTGCTGCACCTTTCTTCAGGGCTGGTATGGCAGAAAGTACAACCCGCAGTATCTCCAGGTGGCCTTTCAATTGACCATGCACACTCAATCTGAGCGAAACTGGAACAAGATGCGTGAGAACCAATACCTCCCTGCCCTTGCTCATTATACTGCGTTTCGTGACATTCTGCTGTCCCGCAAGCCTTTGATGAAGGCATAGTTAACTTCTGATGATTGTTACCGTGGCAGGTATCACAACCAGTTGGTGCTGGCTCTGCCTTTGAATGAGCACTCTTATTATAATCCCTTACAATACCGGGAGTCATAACTGAGTGACAAGCAATACACTGCTCCAACTTAAATGTACCCTTAATCGGGTTTGAAGGCCTTACCTCATCCCTGTTGTACATATAATCCGGGATGTAATAACGGTATGCAGGCAATGTCTTCCAAAACTTGCTGTATTTTCCTGGGTATGGCGACCTCTGTGCATCTTTTGGATAGCCCATATATTTTGCTTTCAAACCAGAGAAAAACACCTTACCACTATTATCAGGCTCCCCAGGCATACCATAAACTTCGTGTGGTACCCAGTGAGTGATAATTTCTACAGCCTTGGCTTCCTTCACCATAAGGCTTGAAACAGTACCTATAACGCCACAACCAATCAACGCTGATGCTAATGTAACTTTCAAAAATTTACGCATGATACTTTTTATCTTCCTCCTTTCTCGCTTTTCTCTCATACCACAATCACGTTTGATTGCGGAACAATAAACATACTTCACCACCTTGAACCCCTCAAACCACCCCCTTTCCAAAAACCCTAAATACAAACGGTTAAACGCTATCTCTAAAGTTAACTGTATACTGAAGTTCCTTACCACCGCTTTTTTTCGGCAAATTATTATACTTAATCTGCTTTTCAAGTCAATACAAAAAGCGAATAATTTTTATTCTTTGAATTTTGCTGACGAATGTTTAATTGCAAAAATAATTGATAGTGTCTGCACATCAGAATATAGCCTAAACACCCTGCTTTACCTTGTGAAAATTATGATTGTAAATTTGCACAATTACGCGCAGACAACAACTATTTCTGCGGCAAGGCATCAAAAATTTTCCTTTTTTGAATTGAATGATGGCTGAATTCCAGGGCCATTTGAAAATTGCCCATAACTTTTGCAACAACCTATTGCAAAAGATTGAACAAAAGGCAAGCAACATCTATGCCGTCTTTATTTTTATGTTTATTAGTTTATAACCTATTGGTAAACAACGGTATACGGGTTTTCTTTAATTAATATCGCTTACGGAGATAGACGCGAAACGGTCACAGGGTAGTTATCTTATAGCAATGCACGTATAATAACCAATGCGACGGCAACATGTTAAACCATGTCTATATATGGTCATTATACGGCGGAAGTTGGTCATATTTATATATTTTCCATTCGTTAAAAAATTAAAAACCATGTACCATTTTAATTTTTTGAAAAATCCTTCCATGCGCAAGCTCCATGCTTCAGCATGGGGGAATAATAAAATCTGCTTTATCAGGAAATGAAGCCGATGCACTTCGCCACATGGAGGGTAAAATCACAGTGACACGTTTCCAAGAGTTGGAGAAATGCGCTAAAGAGCCTGATGATAAGTGGTGCGAAAGCAGCTAGTAGTAGTAGTAGTAGTAGTAGTAGTAGTAGTAGTAGTAGTAGTAGTAGTAGTAGTAGTAGTGATAACAGAAATAGATTTTTGCTTTATCGTTATCCTGATTTATGGTAAGAAAACAGCTTGTTGTCTTTCGTTTCTCAACTTAATTTTTTGTCACTTTTTATAAAAATCAGGGATTCTTTATCTATCTTAATACGATGAAATTTTGAGAGGATACGAAAAGGACTCTTTGAAAGGGGAAAAATGCCTTACGAAGCTATAAACAAGAGATGTTATGAAAAGAAACGCACGGTGTTAGAGTATGCCCTTACAGCATTGCAAATAGCCGAAGTAATGATTTTTATAAAATACAGGGAATATATTGCAGACAAACAGGTACTTGATATCGGATGTGGCGCAGGAAGGACAACTTTGCCGCTGGCGAGATTAAGCAAGCATTACATGGGCATGGATTTTTCTCTCGATATGATAGCACTCTGTAAGGAAAAATTCGCCAATACAACTTTTCTCCATCATGACGTCAGAAATATGGAAATTTTTGAGGACGACACGTTTGATTTTGTATTATTTTCATATAATGGATTAGATTCTATGGGCAATAATAACCGGCTAAAAACCTTAAAGGAAATTCATAGAATACTAAAAAAAGATGGGGTATTTGTGTTTTCTTCCCATAATAGAAATTACCGCCTTGAAAATTCCTTTCCCAGGATGTCCTTTGCACCCTGCCCATACGTTCAGGCAAAACTCTTTGCAAAATATTTTAGCTCAGTGATTAATTTCTTAAAAAATAAGAAGCGGGAACAGTTTAACGAAACATACGCAATTATTAACGATAAGGCACATAGTTATGCTTTATTAACTTACTATATAGATAAAAATAATCAACTATTACAAAATAAAGGTATTGGACTCGAAACGGTGGAAATGTACGATATCTTTGGCAATACATTACATCCTGCCGATAGCGATAACCATAGCGCGTGGATTTATTATGTTACAAAAAAAACCTGAAACCACGGGGAATACGGTATTAATCACAATCAGGACTACTTTCATGCCTCGTTGTGACCTCTTCCCATGAGGGTTAAAATGGAAACGAGAGATGAAACAATTTAAACCGGCCATAAAACAAGCGATGTTTTAAAAACCTCACTTGATTGATGACCAATTAGTGTTCCTGTATGACAAAATTGGCGCCATCATTCTTTGAGGGGATGTATTCACCAATAGGGCAAAGAGTCTTGCTCTCTTTTTCACATCGTATAAGAATCTTCCACAGCGCCTCAAGGCTCTCTTTTTCATGTTCCGTTTCCGGAATCATCTTTATTCTTGATTGGCTTTCAATAGAAATTTTCATGCAATTGCTCCTTGTAGTAATGATTATATAAAATGGTGGAGACAAGGGGATTCGAACCCCTGACCTTCTCATTGCGAACGAGACGCTCTCCCAACTGAGCTATGTCCCCTTCCCTATTTCAATACAGGCTTAAAAGTAAGGTATATTTTTTCTCAATATAACAATCTCTTGATTCAATTTCACTATTTTTTTGATAATTTTAAACCTTATACATCTTTCACCTCAGTTGCTTATATTGATTTCTTTTTTGAATTGACATAAAGCAAAAGCTCTGATACCCTATGCCGCAAATAATATCGAAATTCACCTTGTGCCCACTATCGACGGCGGTAAGTTTGTGAAAAGCCGTGAGATAACAATGTAGAGCAAGGTGTGAAGAATGCTGTTGAAGATCATGATTTTTGACGGGCATTGTTATCCTTATCGTGTAAAACGGTTTCTTAAAAGTGTACTATGATATATTTCTCACTTGCAATAGGCATTATTTTGATAATGTTTCTCAGTTTTGCCACGAATGGGCTGTGGGTGAAATATATCAATAACAAGTTTCTTAAAGGATTTCTCCTGCCTGGAGCTATTGTTCACGAACTTAGCCATGCTCTTTTATGCCTTATTACGGGAACCACCATCAGCGAACTTAATTTGTTTCGAACGGATAACACGGGGATAAAGTATGACAAACCAAAGGTTCCCTTTGTTTTTGACTTTATTATCACTTCTGCGCCTCTTTTTGGCTGTGCGTTTTTCATCTTATTCATATCAGGTATTCTGTCCAATCCCATTCGCGTAAACAATGCATTTCCTGAAGAAATCCTTTTTTCATTTAACGGACTTTTCAATTTAATCCGGTATTTGCTTGATTCGGTATGGATTACGTTTAATTCTTTTCGCAGCCAGTTTCGCATAGAAGAAGTGCGGCATGTTCTGTTCCTTTTTGCTATCATTGTATTTACCGTATCAATGTCCCCGCATAAACAGGATTTTAAATATCTGATACCCGGATTTGCCATCCTTTTTGCCATTCTCTTCTTTCTTGAAAAATTTGGTGTGTCTTTGCTAAAGAATTCATGGTGGAGTTATTTTATAAAAGAGCTGTGGAAAATAACCACGCTTTCCATTTCCGTCCTTGCGACACTCCTTTTTTTTACTTTAATCATTATGGGATTCATAAAAGGATACCGGCTGACGTTTGGACAAAAAGGGTCGAACAAATAATTATAAAGAGATTCATTTTAGCACATTTCCCACCCCCCTTGGATATGTGTACATAGCAAAAACAAAAGAAGGTATCTGCAGAATAGCATTTCCACTCACCTCAGGGCATGATTTGCCCCTCCAGGATCAATGTGCAATCTATACAAGACTTCACGAAAATGATGCTTTCCTGAAACATGAAATCGCTGTTTTAAAAAAATATTTTGAAGGGAAAAAGGTTGTATTTGATTTTTCGCTTGATTTAAGCGTCGGAACTCTTTTCCAGAGGAAGGTATGGAACAAACTGAGGGAAATTCCCTACGGTGAATGCCGTTCCTATAAATGGGTGGCAGAACAGATTGGTAATCCTAAAGCGGCGCGGGCAGTAGGGATGGCAAACAATAAAAACCCTTTGCCGCCCATCATTCCCTGCCACAGGGTTATAGGGGCAAATGGCAAATTAACAGGATATGCAACGGGGATTCACGTCAAGCAATGGTTGCTGGAAATGGAACACGGCGCTAAATCTTTTCCGATAAAACGCCGGGGTATTGTTTAATGAGAGGTGCATTGTCACGTATGATGTGTTTGCTTTTCTTTAACTCTTCACGCAAATATTTTGGCAAGTTGAAAAGCGAATGATGGGTAATGCTGTCATAATAGCGTAATGCTGAATTAACCCGAATCCCGATTCTGAAATCGATTTCTTCTCCGGTGATGTCTAAGTTCCCCAGATTGTGCGTTGCTATGGTGAAACTCCACAGACATGCATACGACGGTATGTAGGTGGTGTAGGGAAATACGTGCTGGAATACTTCGTTTAGCGTATGGAATATACCGGAAAACAGGTCATTATCCGTAATAGAAACCGCGCCGGACTGAACGACAACAATGCCGTCCTTCTTTAGCCTGCCTGCGGCGAGCTGATAAAATTCCCTCGTAAAAAGCATGGCAGAAGGGCTGCCGCCAACAGGATCATTTACATCAATAATAATAACATCAAATTGTTGATCTGTATTCTCCAGATATTTCCTCCCGTCTTCAATAACAAGCGAGGTTCGTTCATCATCAAAAGCCCCTTCATGAAATGAGGGGAGGCTCTTTTTCGCACACGAGATTACCTCGTCATTGATGTCAACCATTACCGCCTTTTTTACCGATTTATGACGAAGCGTTTCTCTCAGGGTTGCGCCCTCACCTCCTCCAATAATAAGGACGCTTTGCACCTCCGGATGCATTATAAGGGATGGTTGCACCAGGGATTCATGATACACATACTCATCTGACTCAGCCGACTGGAATTCATTGTCAAGTATAAGGCATTTGCCAAAACTATAGGTATCAACAACGATTATTTTTTGATGTTTTGATTCTGCCTGGTACACAATGCTTTTGAATGCCAGTTTATGAAGTTCATAGTCGCTGAAATAATCATCTATCCAGTTTAAGGATAATTTTTCCATAGTTATTTTTGTAATAAAGATTGATATTGATCCAGGGTATATTGACGGCAAACGGTTTCGGCCTCATGAAGAAGAAAATCGCCTCTTTTTAATTCCATAGTAAAGGTTTCTTTTGCGTGAAATGCCTGCGAAATGTACAAGGCCGCGTTATGAGGATTCATAGCGCTCCCGCACAAAAAAATATCCACCGCAGCATATTCGTGCTCCGGCCATGTGTGAATTGATATGTGTGATTCAGCCAGGATAGCGACTCCGGTAATACCATAAGGGCTAAAATGATGGCATATAACGTCGACCAATGTTGCATTCGAAATTTCGGTTGCTTTTTTAAGAATGTTTTTCACCGAGGAGACATTGTTAATAATATCTCTGCAGCAACCCTTCATTTCCAAAATAACATGTTTCCCCAGTAAAGCCAAAGGTCACCCCTCCTTTCGCTGTATGATTTTTGCAAGCATTGCGGTTCATTACTTGCTTGAACGGCTTTTAAAAATCAGTAAAGTTTCCCATTTTAAATGGATACATTTCCGTTGTCAAGAAACGAATATAACGCAAAAAGACCTCTTTGCAAAAGAAATATTTTGACTATCAAAACATTGCAAGATATATTCTAATGCGCCCATGAAACATTCATTAAAGAAAAATCCTATCGAAAACCCTTGCTACTACCACTTAGTTGGTATTGGAGGCATTGGAATGAGTGCCATAGCACAGGTATTGAAAGAAATGGGACACCATGTCAGCGGCTCTGACAGAAATTTTGATAATCAAATTGCAGGTAATATATTTTCAAAACTCTCTTCCATTGGCATCAACCTGACCTCCCAGGATGGTTCAGGCATTAAAGTGACAACGGATGTCGTAATTGTTTCTTCCGCAATAGAGGAGCAAAATCCGGATATTAAGAAGGCGCTTTCCCTCAATAAAAAAATTACAACACGCGCTAACATTCTTGCCGAAATGTTTAATACTAAATTTGGAATTGCCGTTGGAGGAACAAACGGTAAAACCACCGTCAGCAGTATGGTTGGCTATGTGCTCGACCATGCGGGAATGTCTCCCACAATAATCGTGGGCGGGTGTATTAAAAATTATCTTACTCCAGACTTTCCTGGCAATGCAAAAGTAGGCGATTCTGATATTGTTGCTATTGAGGCGGATGAAAGCGACGGGAGTATCGTGAATTACACACCGAAAATCTCCATCATTACAAATATGTCAAAAGACCATAAACCGATTAAAAGCATCTCAAAATTGTTTGAAATATTTTCTCAAAATACCCGGGATTTGCTTATTATTAATGATGATTGTCCGGAATTAAAAAAAATACCTTTCAGACACAAGAATACCATAACGTTTGGCTTAAGAAAATCCGCAGACATTTATGCTTCCAACATAATAAACAGACCATGCCTCTCGACATTTGACGTTAATGGACAATCATTTGAATTAAAACTACCTGGAATTCATAACGTATCAAATGCATTGGCTGCAATTTCAGTAGCAAGGCATATGAACATAAAGGATAATGAAATTGCTGCCGCATTGTATGAGTACAAAGGCGTACAGCGGCGGATGGATAGTATCGGGGAATACAATGGCATAAAGGTGATAGACGATTTTGCCCATAATCCTGAAAAAATCGCAGCGGCAATAAGCGCAGTAAAAATTGGGGGAAATAGGGTAATTGCCGTTTTTCAGCCCCATGGATTCTTTCCCGCTCGTTTTATGAGAGAAGAACTGATAAATGCATTTATACAATCACTTTCAACCGACGATGTACTTTTTATGCCTGAAATCTATTATATTGGCGGCTCAGTCAGCAAAGAGATTTCCTCTGCAGACCTTATCCGTGAAATAGGGAAAAGCGGCAGAAATGCATTCTTTGTAGAAAAAAGAGGGGATATTATACCGGAGATAGTAAGAACAGTAGAAAAGGGGGACTGCATATTGGTAATGGGCGCAAGGGATAACACCCTGACCGACTTCTGTCACGAGATCTTGCATACACTTCAGAAAAGTATCTTTTTGAAGGGAAATATTTTAGTGCAAAGCTAACGTGTATCTGCCCAATATCTACTATACAAAATTAATTTGCACCTCAAAGATTGAGTGTGTTTCGATTATGATGAGTGGGCGTTTTTTTGAGCAAGGCAATAATATGTAAAGAATTCACTACATATTGCAAATCTTTTTGAATTGACGGATTTAACTTAACTGAAACTTCTCTAAAACTCCCCTCACTTGCAAAACGTAATATTCTGTTTTTCATATTGGATGACTCCGGTATATTCTATAAAATTAAAGTATGTTTTTTGTATTATTGTTTAATTTGTTAAATGAGCAATGTACATGCCAAATAAGGCACACATACGATTCTTTGATAAGAAGATGTAGTTAACCATCCAATAATACAATGGTTATGCCATAAACTCATCTCATTTATCCGTGTTTATAAAACGTTAATTTTTAAACTGTGTATATAAACACGACTTATTCTTCGTTTAAGAAAAATTACATACCTTTTGTTTTATCGGGAATATTAGTTTAAATGAATACGGAAAATAAAGGCTTTATATCATGGTTTTTACAAAGGGTCACAGCCTTGTTGCTGGTAGCGGGCATATCGGTGCATTTCTTTTTATTTCATTTTAGCCCGAGTCGTTATGCTTCCCGCTACCATGATGAGATTGTCAATCAATTTTGCTCACCGGGGTGGATTACCTTTAACATTTGCTTACTTGCATTGGTAATCTTCCATGGTTTGAATGGTCTCTGGGGTATTTTTGCCGATTACAATTTTAAAAAGAAATCAGGTGATTTGTTCAAACAAGTTTTATGGTTTATAGGATTGGTTTTATTTGGCACAGGGGTGTACATACTTATTTGGTTTGCTAAAATAAAAGCTGAGGGATTAGTACCTTAACAGTAATTTCTTTGCATTTTTTGACAAAATATTAAGGGTCACTTCTGCAGTCGGCAGGTTGCAGATTGAGGACTGTTTTCGTACTTGTCTTGTTTGTCTCTGGCTATGCCAGCTCAGGGTAATTAACAAATAATACAAGTACATGGAACATGGAATTACCGTGACATGTAGCATTTGCACTGTTTTTTGAGTTTTGTTGATGATTACACAAAAATTAAAAGAAACCTTTTATGATATTTGCAGAAATAAAAACGTAGGTATGGCGGCCTTCTGGGTGCATCGTATTTCAGGCATATTGCTGACACTGTTTTTGTTTCTCCACATATGGACGCTAAGCGCAGTCTTTCGCGGCAAAGATGCGTATGATTACACAATTAGTAAGTTTGATACAGATTTTGGCTATATTTTTCAATATATTTTACTTTTAACAATAGCATTTCACCTGCTTAATGGAATAAGGATTACCATTATGGATTTCTGCGGGTTTACCCGCAGCCAGAAACAAATGCTGGGACTTGCTATCTTCATTCTCTTTATAATCGCAGTTATTGGTTTCTATTCGGTAGTCCTGTAAACACATAATGAATACATCAGATGTCTTTTTTCAAAAAGCTACATTGTTAATGGAAATTAAATACCGTATTGCAGTACATTTTCGAGGTATATAATTATCGTGAAACACCATGAAGTTATTGTTGTCGGCGGGGGGTTAGCAGGTTTAAGGGCGGCTATTGAAGTAAATCGCCACAACATTAAAGTCGCAATAATTTCCAAGGTACATCCCCTGCGATCTCATTCTATCGCAGCACAGGGGGGAATAAATGCTCCATTAGGAAACCATTTCCGCGGGATATATGACAACTGGGAAAAGCATGCTTTTGACACCGTAAAGGGGAGTGATTATCTGGCGGACCAGGATGCAGTGATACGGATGACAAAAGATGCGGCAGATCGCATTTATGAGTTGGAGCATTGGGGATGTCCTTTCAGCAGGACAGCGGAGGGACGGATCGCACAAAGGCCTTTTGGCGGAGCAGGATTCCCGAGGGCTTGCTATGCCTCAGACAAGACAGGACATGCATTGTTACATACCCTGTATCAACAAATCATTCAATTGAAACATGCATCAGAACGGGAAGAAATGGTGATGTATGATGAATGGCTGGTTACAGACCTGGTAATCGAAGAAGGCGTTTGTGTCGGTGTGATTGTGATGGATATCATTAGCGGGGAAATTGAGGCGTTACAGGCCGAAGCAGTAATTTTTGCAACGGGAGGGTCCGGAAGGATATATGGCAATACAACAAATGCTTTGATTAATACAGGGCTGGGCATGGCAATCCCGTATTGGGCTGGCGTGCCATTGAAAGACATGGAGTTCATTCAATTTCATCCCACAACTACTTTGGGAAAAAATATTTTAATCACCGAAGGGTGTCGCGGAGAAGGTGGATTTTTGCTGAATAATAAAGGCGAGCGATTTCTTGAAAAATATGATGATTCCCGAAAGGATATGGAAATCGCGCCCAGGGACATTATTGCAAGAAATATCGCAAGAGAAATTATGGCGGGGTATGGCTATGATGATAGTTATGTGTTTTTGGATTTAAGGCATTTGGGAAGAGAGAAAATTTTACAGAGGTTACCCGGCATAAGAGATATATGCATGGAATTTATCGGTATAGACCCTGTTGATTCCCTTATACCAATTAAACCGGGTCAGCATTATACTATGGGAGGAATTGACTGCAATACCGAATGTGAAACGAAAATAAAGGGATTGTACGCCGCGGGAGAAAGCGCCTGCATCAGTGTCCATGGAGCTAACAGGTTGGGCGGAAATTCATTATTGGATACTATTGTGTTTGGCGCAATCGCAGGAGGGAATGCCGCTAAATACGTGCAAAATTCAGAGAGGCAAAAAAGTGAAAATCGCCTCAATGATGTCTTAAAGCTCACAAAACAAAACATCGACAAAATGTGTGAATCAACAGGCGCCGAAAAACCGGTAACAATTAAAAATGAACTAAATAAAATAATGGATGCTAAGGTGGGGATTTTTCGCAATGCCCCTGACTTGCGGACGGCAGTGTGTGAAATAAAAGCATTACAGGAAAGGTATCGACAAATTAAATTAGATTATACGGGATCTCGGGTAAATTTAGGGTTGGTTTGGGCATTGGAGCTGAAGGGGAATTTAGATGTGGCAGAAGCGTGCATAAGGGGCGCATTGGCACGGGAAGAAAGCCGAGGAGCTCATTTTCGGACGGATTTTCCCGGAAGAGACGATACAAACTGGCTAAAACATACGTTGTCTTATTTTACAGAAGAAGGGGTCAGGCTTGAATATGCTCCGGTAAATATAGGACCATTTGTACCAAAAAAGAGGCAGTATTAAGACACGCTTGCGATCCTTAAACACACGCAAAGTCAAACGAAGCGATACTACAGTTTGATATAATCAATATAGAAAGCGCTTCTGTAAACTATTTGTTAACAACAACAAACTTACATTGGAAAAAAAGAAGGGACGCCTGTTTTGGACGCCCCTTCTTTTTTTACTTCAAAGATGAGTACTGTATTTATTCTTTAACAGACAATCACTTCTTCTCTTTTATCTCTTCTATCGTTGTTTCGCCTTCCAAAATTATGAAATCTTTAAATTTTTCAAACTTTTTATCTTTTAGTCCTTTTACTGTTATAATATCCCCGGTTGTTTTGAAAGGTCCGATTTTTGTTCTATGCGCAACTATTTCTTTTGCCAGTTTTTCACCAATGCCCGGCAACATTGCCAATTGTGCCTCAGTTGCCGTATTAATATTTACATGCCCTTGCAGCTTCGTCTTTGCAAAACTAATTTTACTCTGACCTACGATAAAGGCTACTGCAAACATTAACAAAACGACCATTACGCGTTTTTGCACTCTATGCATCAACATTCCTCCTTTAAAAAAACTTAAAAAATAAAAGTCACGATTTATACTTGTATTTTGCCAAAATATTTCCGCGTTGCAAAATACTTATTCCTTCTCCTTCTTATCTCGTAGTGATTCAATTACTTCGTCAACCAAACCATATTCTTTTGCATCATGTGATGACATGTAAAAGTCGCGGTCAACGTCTGCCTCTATACGTTCCAAAGGCTGCCCTGTGTGTTTTACAAGGATTTCGTTTAAACATTTTTTCATTTTCAGAATTTCTTCCGCCTGGATGCTAATATCCGTCGCAGTACCCCGCATTCCTCCCCAAGGTTGATGCAACATAATACGCGTATGGGGGAGTCCAAATCTTTTGTTTTTTGTGCCACCTGCAAGGAGAATAGCAGCCATGCTGTACGCCTGCCCAATACAGAAAGTAGCAACATCGCATTGTACAAATTGCATCGTGTCATAAATAGCTAAACCTGCAGTTATGGATCCTCCAGGCGAGTTAATGTAAATGTTAATGTCCTGATTTTTGTTTTCATTCTGAAGAAAGAGTATCTGTGCTATAACTAAATTTGTTAACGTATCTTCAATGGCTGACCCGATAAAAATTATACGATCTTTAAGTAGCCGCGAAAAAATATCATAATGTCTTTCTCCATGCCCCGTTTTTTCCACAACATACGGAACAAAAAGCGCCCCTTGTTTCATTTGTGGCGAAACATCCGGAAACTCACCATTTTCTAAACGCGACAAATAATCTTTATACACAAAAACTCCTTTAGGTTAATAAATCAATAAGCATATCAGAAATTATTTCGCTGTTTCCTGTTCGATTTTTGCTTCCTTTAGCAAAAAAGCCAACGTCTTATCTTCCCGCATTTCGTTCCGCAAATAAGATAAGTTCCCCTGCGTTTCCAGTTGTTTTCGAACAACTTTTTTATCTGTATTATAAGAATATGCAAGTTCCACTATTCGTTGTTCAACTTCGTTTTCAGTTACAAATATTTTTTCTTTTTTCGCAATATACTCAAGTATGAGCGATGCCTTTAATTCTTTCATTACGGATTCTTCTGAAGCGCTTTTTATTGATTCAGTTTGTTTTTGAACCTCTTCAAACGGAACACCTCTTTTTACCAAGTCAAGCTGATGCTTATATACCCTTTCTTCTGCATGTTTGTTAATAAAGTCCTTCGGCAGGTCAAATTGTGTTTGAGCTAAAAGTGTATCAAGAATCTGCGCCCTCAAATTGTTTTCTGCCCAGATATTCTTATTTATTTCCAGGCGCTTTAGGGCATTTAATTTTAAGTCTTCCAGCGATTTAAAATTTAAGGTTTTGGCAAAATTCTCATCTATTTCCGGAGGGCTTAAACGTTTTATCTCATTAACTACAAGTTTTATACTTGCTTCTTTTCCGCGATATTCTTTTATGTTGAACGTATCAGATAATACAACATTAATCGTACATGTGGCGCCAGTTGTATTTCCTTTTAAATATTTTACTAACTCAGGTATTTCCGTATGAGCAATTTTGCTTCCGTCCACAACACCGACTTCTATGTCATTATCTTCAAAAACAGTTGTGCCATTTACTTCAACTTTGCAGTCACAAATAATAAGGTCCTTTTCTTCTATACCTCCACCACCCACAACAGTAAATTGCGCTTTTTGCAACGCCAATTCTTTTAGGAGCTTATCGATTTCTTCATCAGACACATCGATCGCCTTCTTCTTTAACGGTAAACCCTTATATTGACTTACTTCAAATACGGGCAAAACTTCAAGCGTAACGTCAAAGGTGAGCGGTTTCCCGATTTCAAGATTCAAATTTCCGAACTCAGGGTCAAATTTAGGTTCGCCGACAGGTTCGATTTTGTTTTCTTCTAATGCCTTTTCATACGATTCGCTTATGAGGGATTGCTTCACATCTTCTTTGATTTGGGTTTCGAATCGTTTCTCAACCAGTTTTCTGGGCACGTGCCCTTTTCGAAAACCGGGAAGCTGGACAGTGCTACAGGCTTCCAGCGTCTTTTTCTCGAATTCGCTTTCTATTGCTTCTTTGGGAATTTCAAACTTTAAAAGTTTCTTACAAGGCCCTGCATTTTCGATTGTTATATTCATGATTCATTATTCCGTATTCTAACACTTGCTAAAAAATTGGAGCGGGTGATGGGGCTCGAACCCACGACATTCACGTTGGCAACGTGATGCTCTACCACTGAGCTACACCCGCTTTTTATATTCACACATTTATGCGAGGGGGGGGAATCGAACCCCCACACCGTTAAGGTACAAGATCCTAAGTCTTGCGCGTCTGCCAGTTCCGCCACCCTCGCAGACCTCTGTTTAAAATCAAGAAATAAAATTTCTCAATTAAAATTACAACTCCGGCATAAAAATGTGTTAACCGAATGAACAGCAATTACGTTTAAATACTTCTTGCAATTTTGCAAAACCAGTATCGCGTTTCACTAAAACAGAGACCTATTGATTTCCATTATAAGCAACGACTGAGCAGTCTTAAATCTTACATTTGCAAGGTATTGAGTTTTCAATGCCCTCATCGTAATGGTGCTGTTTTAATTTCTATTAAACGATATACCCGACGTACTAAAAACGGCAATCTTATTGGTGCGCCCTGGAGGGATCGAACCTCCGACCCACTGATTAAGAGTCAGTTGCTCTACCATCTGAGCTAAGGGCGCAAAAGGGTATTGAAAAAATTAAGAATGGCGCGCCCGGCAGGACTTGAACCTGCAACCTTTGGATTCGAAGTCCACCACTCTATCCAATTGAGCTACGAGCGCAAAAAAAACGCAATGCCGGCGCAATCGTTCATACATCAAAATTGGACAATAAAACAAAGTCGCGATTATATAGAAGATAGGACAAAAGTCAACCTGATTTCACCCCGCAAAAATTCTATCACGAAATAAATATGGCGTCCAAAACCGCTAATAGACACTTAATGTTTTTAAACGCTGGTTCGTTTATCATTAAAGAATAACGAAAGAATGTATCAATCGGGAATTGAAAAAATGGGGTGAGCGACGGGATTCGAACCCGCGACCCTTAGAGCCACAGTCTAATGCTCTAACCAACTGAGCTACGCTCACCACAAATGTATGTAAGGCTTAGCTGAAATGAATATGGCGCGCCAGGAAGGATTCGAACCCTCGGCCGCCGGATTAGAAATCCGATGCTCTATCCATCTGAGCTACTGGCGCAAAAACCGCAAACACAACAAAGTCAAAAATTTGCGACATACCCAAAAAATTTACTACCGCTGCAAACTACAGAAAAAAAGAATAAAAACGCTGTATTTTTTATCGAAATGCAGTAAAACAAGCCTGTTGGTATTTCGTTAAAATAGGTACATTTGCTTTTTTTGCATAATTTGAAGATTTTATATAATTAATTGCCTTGAAGCAAGAAAAAAACAAAAGAGAGGGAATGGGGACTACCTCTTACACCTGTCATTTTTATTTTTGGGACAGCCTGCATGGCGGTGGCGTAACGGCGGTCTGTCTGCAATCTTCTTTAAGCCTCGAATAAATTTCTCCGACCCAGAAGGCAGACCTTTTCAATGTTTCCCTGTAACGGAACTTCACCCCAAATGATTAAACCCTGCAACTGGAATTAAACTGCAACCTTCACGAAACGCGAAATCCGAAACAAATTCTAATGACCACCGGAAATCGTCATTTGTAGTGCGACGAACCTAGTCGCACTACATTGTTGGAATTTTTCAAAATACAAAATTGTTACCGCATCCCTCGTCTCTCGTCTTTCGCCAGTAAATATTTTGCCAAAAAGTGCCCGTATTTTACAGTAGGCACTAATCCCATTCTCACGAGTAAAAATATCTTGTGAGTGAGAATAAAATAGTTAAAAAGTTTGTATCTATTCAGCGAAAATAATTTAGAATTTACTTGACAGATAATATGAGAAAAGCAGCCAGCAAGTATGGTTAGCGACATATAGGGTTGCAGATGCGGTCACCGCAGTCCATAGGAAGTCTTTGCAAAGAGAGGCGTGAGGTCTGTTCAGTGATAGAATTTCGAGCCTTTGTGGTGTGTTATAGA
>NZ_JBDIWA010000023.1:0-51346 GCF_039794105.1 Candidatus Kuenenia sp. | reverse complement strand
TGCTGGTAAATTACGTTTAACTCGGCATTGATTATACCACCTAACTTATTGTTAATCAAGATGATATATCGTTTTTTTGTGATGCTTTTCTTAACTTAATGACATTGGGTTGCAAACCTGAACCCGCAAATGTAGTTTCCAGTGCCATTACGTTCCCAAACATGAATTTGGAAACGAGTTGGCTTAGGTCGTTTAATAGATTACGCTGAATAGTTACTATTGCAGCATTCATAACCATTTTATTCTTTGTCGTACCAATGTTTTTATATAGGATTGCAAAGATGAGAAAAAAGCCTACCGAAAATAAAACAGACGCCGAACTCCGCAGAAAAGCATTAGAAAAACTCAAACCTGATACAATACCCGTCGGGAACCTTTCGGAAGCGGAAGTCCGTAAACTTGCCCATGAATTACAGATATATCAGATCGAGCTTGAAATGCAGGCGGAAGAACTTCGCAAATCCCAAACCCTGCTCGAAGAATCCAGGCAAAAGTACTTAAACCTGTACGACTTCGCCCCTGTGGGATATTTTACCCTTAATGAAAAAGGATTTATCCAGGAGATAAACTTTGCAGGGGCTTCCATGCTTGGTGCAGAGCGGCATTTGCTGATAAACAAACCTCTCTCAAAATACATCGCAAGGGAGGACGCTGATCTCTTTTACCTGCATCGGAAAAGAGCGTCTGAAACGGGAAACAAAGAGATCTGTGAACTGAGGATGCTTAAAGGAGACCAACCGTTTTATGCGCAGCTCGAAAGCCGTGCTATTCCGGATTCCAAAAACAACATTAACCAGTATCTTATTGTCATAACCGACATTTCCGCGCGTGTACAGGCGCAGATAAAGCTGAAAGAAATAAATGAGACACTTGAGCAACAAATAACTGAACGTACAAAAGAACTCTTGCAGTCAAAGAAATTAGAATCAATAGGCATTATGACAACAGGCATAGCGCACGGGTTTAACAATATCCTTGCAATCATAGACGGAAAGATACAGATGTTG
Organism: Candidatus Kuenenia sp.; assembly: GCF_039794105.1. Taxonomy (GTDB): domain Bacteria; phylum Planctomycetota; class Brocadiia; order Brocadiales; family Brocadiaceae; genus Kuenenia. Next base: position 50,339 of record NZ_JBDIWA010000023.1, on the reverse strand, counting down.
ATGCGGGAAAATAAAGGCAGAGAAAAATTACTTGATGAATTACGTTTCATTCGCAAATCTGTCAAGAATGGGGCTGAAATTGTAATTAATATGAATAAATTTGCCCGGGCGAGGGAAGATAGTGACAGGTTCGTAGCAATTGATTTACGGCAAGAGATAAAAAGCACGATTAATCATACGCGTCCAATATGGAAGGAGTGTGCAGAAAGAAAAGGAATCGCCTATACCATAAATTTGGATGGCGTTAAACACGTTTCATGCATTAAGGGCAATCCTTTGGAATTGCAGGAAGTAATGATTAACATCATCAATAACGCCTTTGAAGCCATGCCGGGGGGAGGAACGCTTTCATTTTCTACAAGGGAAGAAAACGGAAGCGTCGTTTTGGAGATTTCTGATACGGGCACTGGCATGGACGAAGAAACGCAGACAAAAATCTTTGACCCCTTTTTTACCACTAAGGAACGTGACACCGGATTGGGAATGAGTATTGTTTATGGGACTGTCAAGCGGCACGGGGGCAAAATAATTGTGCAAAGTCAAAGGGGAAGAGGCAGTACCTTTATCCTAAGTTTTCCCGCCGTGAAGGAGTCGCCTGGTATTACGAAGAGTGATCATGAACCGGGCAAAGCGTTGCCAGGGAAAAAGGGCGGGGGAAACCGCATACTTATCGTAGATAATGAGGCAACTCTTGGAAAAGTATTGAGCAGATTCCTTACGGGAGAAGGCTATAAGGTTGTTTTTGTTGATAATGGCGCCGGGGCGTTGGACCTTCTAAAAAAGGATGAATTTGATCTCGTGTTATGCGACCTGGGCATGCCAAGTATATCAGGGTGGGATATTATGAATGTAATAGCTGGTATGACTAAGAAACCAAAGATCGGCATAATAACAGGATTCCTGAACACTTCGGATACCTTTCCGGGCAAGGATACGAAATCGGATTTTGTTATAAACAAGCCCTTCGAATTAGATGATGTGTTGCGCTCAATTAATGATTCATTAAGAGATTGATATTGCAATCCTTGTATACAAGAATGGATGCGCCAATGCTATGGATTTTAGTTTGACAACGGATATGGCAAACCATAAAAAGCCGACATTATCTGTAATATGCTAGACTATAAATAAAATTAATATAGGAGGTGACCATGTCTAAACAGGAAAAACGGATACTTGCGGATGCTTTAGAATTACCGCCTGTGGAACGTGCAGAGCTTGTTGAACAACTTTTGTCTAGCTTTGAATTTCCTTCCCGGGAAAAAGTTGATGCTTTATGGGCAAAAGAGGCCGAAAGCCGTATTGATGCATTTGAGCGCAGAGAAATAGGTACTATTCCCGCAAAGGAAGTATTTGAAAAAATAGAAAAAACAATGGAAATGTAACATTCTGTAACACTTTAGCTTTTTGAAAAATTCCAATAATCGCAGTGTAGGGGCGAAGCATTTGCCGTAAATTGTCATAAATGCCTTCAAACCCAAAGGGGGCAAATGCTTCGCCCCTACTTTTTCAAAAAACTAAGGTGTTACTACGTTTTGGATTTGTTTTGAATTTTATGCCTTGTTAATTCGGATTTGTTTCGTATTTCGTACTTCGAATTTCGTATTTTTTATTTCTTGGTCTCAGACGTTTGTACAACGGAAAATCCACAATGGGGGAAATACCAGTGCGAGTTTTTTTAACAGGCGTGGGTTGTGTAGGCAAGACGACGACCGGCAGGGCTTTGGCAGATCTTCTGTGTGTGAAGTTTTTTGATGTGGACGATGAAATCGAGACCTTCTTTGAGATAAGTATCGAGCGACTACAGGCAAGATTCCTTGGAAATATTCGACAATAGGGTACGATGAAAAGCCTTTGTTGGATTTCGCAGACCAACCCAACGTAACTGCCCCTCCGGGACGAAAGGCGTTAGTACCTTATCGGTAATTTTTTCGCATTTTTTGACAAAATCGGGAATGCTCCCGTTGGCGGTAGAAATTATTATAAAAACCCCAACTTACCGAGAAGTTACGTTTCTTTTACTTTTTTTCAGGAGGATATTAAAATGTCAGAACTTGCATTAAAAAAGTGCGTACCCTGTCAGGGAGGGGTGCCGCCTTTAAAGGGCAGTGCACTTAAGGAATTGCAGAAACACCTGCGTGGATGGGACGTTATTGAAGAGCATCATTTATACAAGATTTTTAAATTTCCTGATTTCAAAACTGCGCTTACCTTTACAAACAAAGTGGGGGAAATTGCTGAAGAAGAGGGGCATCATCCACAAATATGCCTGACGTGGGGAAAGGTGGAAATCAAGATTTATACACATAAGATACAAGGACTTACCGAGAGCGATTTTATCCTTGCCGCGAAGATAGATACCATAAAATAACCTTGAGTCAACCATTGCTCCAACCAATCCAATACCTTAACGGCATAGGGCCTAAACGAAGCAAAATTATCAGGCGATTAGGCATAAAAACGGTCCATGATTTACTCTATTACTTCCCCCGCGACTACAATGATTTTTCTAAAATACAGAAGATTGCTGAAGCTAAGACAGGCGACAGCATTACCATCCAAGTCACTATTAACGGCATACAAAACAGGGTTGCCCGAATGGGGAAGACCATTCTTGAAGTCTTTGTGAGCGATGAAACAGGCGCAATAGCGGCCACCTGGTTTAATCAACCGTTTCTTGTAAATAAATTTCGCATTGGAGATCGCCTGTTCCTGCACGGGAAGGTTAATTCGTTTAAATATCTCCAATTGCTCAGCCCGGAATATGAGATCATTCGCGATGGGCAGGCGGGCGTGAATGAATGGGGCATTATTCCCGTTTACCCTCTTACCGAACATATAAGCCAGTCCCAATTACGAAAAATTATCCACTCTGCAATACAAGAATATGTGGATTTGCTTGAGGACTCCTTGCCTCCGCCCCTCATAAAAAAATACAATTTTCTTCCCGTAGCGGATGCCATAAGACATATTCATTCCCCCCCTTCAATGGAGCTTTTAAACCGCGCCAAAAACCGGCTGGTTTATGAGGAAATGTTTTCCCTTGAGATGGCAATGGCGCTCAGGCGTTACCGTATTAAAGGGGAGCCTGGAATCCCCTTTAAAGCAGGGGCGAATGTGGACGCCCACATTCGGAATATTATCCCCTTTACCCTCACGAAAGCGCAGGAAAGGGTAATTTATGAAATCAGGGAAGATATGAAAAGTGACAAACCCATGAACAGATTGCTTCAGGGGGATGTTGGTTCCGGCAAAACGGTTGTTGCTTTATATGCAGCCTTGATTGCGGTAGCAAACGGATATCAGGTGGCCTTTATGGCGCCCACGGAACTACTGGCGCAACAGCATTTTCGCACGCTGCAAAAATTCTTATCAGGATCGCAGGTCAGGGTCTGTTTATTAACCGGCAGCGGCAATGCAGCACATAAAAAAAATGTCATTGCCCAGGTAAGCGATGGCGGGATAGATTTAATTGTCGGGACGCATGCAATCATAGAAGAATCCGTCTCGTTTAAAAAACTGGGGCTGGCGGTGATCGATGAGCAGCACAAATTTGGCGTTCTGCAGCGCCTCAAACTACGGAAAAAGGGCGCAAGCCCTGACGTGCTTATTATGACGGCGACGCCAATCCCCCGCACGTTGTCGCTAACCCTGTTTGGCGACATGGATATTTCAATGCTGGACGAAATGCCTCCGGGACGTATTCCGGTAAAGACATTTTGGGTTTCAGAAAATAAGGAAAAAGCCGCTTACGATTTCATCCGGGGTGAAATATCAAAAGGAAAGCAGGTATTTGTCGTCTATCCGCTTGTGGAACACTCGGAAAAACTGGATTTAAAATCAGCCATCGCTGAAGCAGAGCGGCTGCGGAACGAAATATTTCCCGAATGCAAAGTAGGACTGCTTCACGGCAAGATGAAACCCGCGGAAAAAGAGCAGGCAATGGCCGATTTCAAAGAAAGGCGGTATGATATTTTAGTTTCCACAATAATTATTGAGGTGGGCATTGACGTCCCCAATGCCACTATAATGGTAATTGAACATGCGGAACGGTTCGGCCTGGCGCAATTGCACCAATTGCGCGGAAGAATAGGGAGAGGCGGGAAACAATCATACTGCCTGCTTTTTGGTACGCCAAAAACAGCCCTGTCGCGTGACCGGCTCAGAACAATGGTAAATACGTCTGACGGGTTTAAAATAGCGGAAATGGATTTCAGGCTGAGAGGCCCCGGAGAGTTTTTTGGCACGCGGCAGCACGGTTTGCCGGAATTAAAGATAAGCAATATCTTTCATGACTTCTCCCTGCTACAAAAGGCCCGGAAAGATGCGTTTGAAATTGTTTGCCGCGACCCTTCTCTTTCTGCGGAAGAACATCAAAAAATAAAGACGAAGGTCGTGGAAATGTTTAAAGACCGGTTAGATTATTTACTATAGTACCTTGGCGGCAGTCGGGGCAGTCTACAGTCTACAGTCGGCAGATTGAGGATTGCGGACTGCTGACTGAGGACTGAGGACTGAGGACTGAGGATTGAGGATTGATAACTGAGGACTGTTCTCGCTGACCTCTGACCTCTGACCTCTGACCTCTGACTTCCGGCCTCCGACCTCAGACCTCAGACCGTCAAATCCATTCCCTTCGACAACGCAGGGTAAAATTATAATTGCCATACGTATCAATATTTATTATCTTCTAGCAGATATGAAAAAGTATATTTATATTGGCATTCCATGCGTATTGGTAATCATAGTAACCGTAATTTACCTGCTTAAAAAAGAAGAAACCGTCAGGTTTGAGACGGCTAAAATTGTTAAGGGCGATATTCAAAAATATGTGGTTGCCACAGGCACAATAAATCCTGTAAGAACAGTGATCATCGGCAGCCAGGTCTCAGGCCTTATTTCGAAGCTGTACGCAGATTTTAATTCCGAGGTGAAAACGGGCCAGACCGTGGCGCAGATAGACCCGACGCCCTTCGAACATCAGGTCAGGAAGGCGGAAGCCGCCCTTGCAACCGCGCTTGCAAAACTAAAAAGATCGAATGCCGTTTTAAGAAATAGCCAGAGGAAATATCATCGCGCGAAAAAATTATACTCAAAACAGGTCATTTCCATTGATGAATTTGATGAGTCCCGAACCTCTTACGAGACAAGCCTTGCGGACGCTGAACTTGCGAAGGCTGAAATAATGCAGGCGGAGGCGTCTCTTGCAATAGCAAAAACCGATCTGGGGTACACGGTAATTATTTCTCCTCTTGACGGCATAGTGATTTCAAGGGAAGTGGACGTTGGCCAGACGGTGGCCTCCAGTTTTCAGACGCCCACATTATTTACCATAGCCAAAGACCTCGTCAGTATGCAGGTGAATACAAGCGTTGATGAGGCGGATATCGGCATGGTTGAGGTGGAGCAACGTGCAAAATTTAATGTTGACGCCTTTCCTGAAGACGTTTTTGATGGCAAGGTAACAGAAATTCGTATGTCGCCTATTATTTTTCAAAATGTCGTAACCTACGATACCATTGTCAGCATAGACAACTCTTCCCTAAAACTCAAGCCGGGAATGACTGCAAATACTTCCATTTTAGTGGCAGAAGCAAAAAACGTATTAAGCATTCCAAATGCCGCGTTACGTTTCACTCCGTCAAAAACCATAAGGGATAAAATCGGTAAACCGGAAGGAAGCGAAAGCGAATATGATGGGAAAAATTATTCACCTATCTGGATACTGAAACACGGAAAACCGGCAATGGTCATGGTAAAAACCGGAATAAGCGATTACGATTTTACGGAGATTGTTGAGGGGGAAGTAAAAGAGGGAGATGAAGTTATCATTGCGGAAATAACCGGTAAATCCGCCGCGAAAAGCCCCCAACAGATTCCCTGGACCAGGGTGGGAGGAGGCCGGCGCTAGGCCTTATCGGTAATTTCTTTGCATTTTTTATTTCATTATTGTTTGGTTCTGGCTATGCCAGCTTATGATATATGCAGGAAATAATACAATTAGATTCCATTTATAAAATATACGAAATGGGGGAGATTGCCTTTACTGCTTTAAACAACGTTTCTCTCTCCATTAAAAAGGGAGAGTTTGTTTCCATTATGGGGGCTTCTGGTTCGGGAAAATCCACATTGATGAATATACTCGGATGTCTGGACATCCCTACGAAGGGAAGATACTTTTTTGAGGGGGTAGATGTTTCACGTTTTTCAAAGAATGAACTGGCGGAGATCCGGAACAAAAAACTCGGTTTTGTATTTCAGAATTTCAACCTTCTTGGAAGAACAACTGTATTGGAGAACATAGAACTCCCGCTTATTTACGCGAAAAAACTAACGAAAAGCTCCGAACATAAAATCTATGAAACAATCCGGATACTGGGTCTTGAAGGACTCCATAAAAATTATCCCAGCCAGCTTTCCGGCGGCCAGCAGCAACGCGTAGCGATTGCAAGGGCAATTATCAACAACCCTTCTCTGCTTCTCGCGGATGAGCCTACCGGCAATCTTGATAGCGCTACCAGCAAAGAGGTAATGAACGTCCTTTGCAAACTGAACCGTGAAATGAATCTTACCATTGTGCTCGTAACACATGAAGAAGATATCGCAGGACACACACACAGAATAATAATGCTGAAAGACGGCAGGGTATTGAGAGATTCAGAGACGCACTCTTCCTCGTCCGTTTCTTCCATGTCCTCTATGTAACTAAGGATGTATAAGCCCTTATAATACATAAAAATTGTAACACTTTGGTTTTTAAAAAAAACGTATTACCGATAAGCTCCGTCGGAGGAGCAACCTGTTTGTAGATAGGATACCATAACAGATCGTAGAGACAGGTTTGAAACCTGTCTCTACAATTAGGAGCGGCCTGTCTTCCCGTCAATCATATACAGGCCGCTCCTATGGAGCTATTTACCTGTTGAATTTTATTGCGCTACAAACAGATCGCCCCTAAGGGGGCTACATTGTTTTTTATGTCCCCTTGTATTTTTCAAATAACTAAGGTATTAAGAATTATTTTATTAAAAACAACCTCCTTTTTCCTCCTTTATTAAGGGGGACTTTTGCGGCCGTTTGCTTAACTTAATGACATTGGGTTGCAAACCTGAACCCGCGAATGTAGTTTCCAGCGCCATTACGTTCCCAAACATGAACATGAATTTGGAAACGAGTTGTGCTTCGGTAGTTTAATAGATTACGCTGAATAGTTACTAAAAAACACGAAATTCTAAGTACGAAATACGAAATGCTAAATGCTAAATTTCAATCCTCCCCCTTGCACTCCCAGCGTGGGACATTCTTCCCTTTGGAGGGGGTAAGGGGGAGGATTTTGAAATTTAGCATTTCGTACTTCACCATTAAATATTTTGCCAAAAAATGCAAAGAAATTACTGATAAGGTACTAATTTGCTGCCCCTCTCTTGCAAATGCTCCGATTATGTCCGTTCTTCAATGCGGATTCCTTCTGCGTTCACAGTGACGGACAATTACCATTTTACAAATATCATAAAGTTCTTTTGAGTGATACAGCGCTTTCTGGTAGAATTACTTACAAGAATTAACGGTATAAAAAATAGTAATAGTTCACGTGGCGTGGAGAACAGCCCCCTAAAATAAACAAGCACGAAGCACGAAACAAATTCTAATGACAAAATGATTTGAAATTCTAAACAAGCGCAGCTTTTGTATTTCGTGCGTTGTATCAAACCGGCTGAACTGAGAGACGTAACAAAAATGGCGTCTGACCATAAATCTTTATCTGTTTATAGCGTGTTCTTTTGAATAATAAATCATAGGAGTGTACATGTTCAAAGACTTAAAAAAAATGAAGTTTAAAATGCCGAAAAAGTTTTCTATTTGGCACATTATTATTGCTTTTGGGTTTCTCATACTTATCCAAATGTATTTAATGAACCCTGGGGTAAGGAATATCTCGTACAGCGAATTTAAGAAATTAGTGCGCGAAGATATGATACTGGAATGTCATATATCACATACTGCTATTCAAGGCAAATTAAAAGAATATGAACGCGGCACTAACAAATACGCAATCTTTATTACGGCACGGATAGATGATCCTGAACTGGTAAGCGAATTAGAAAAAATGGGGGTGAAATACGAAGGACAGTACGAAAGCCCCTGGTTGAAAACATTTTTCTTTTCATGGATAGTCCCCTTATTAATACTGTTTTTGATCTGGCGCTTTGTATTTAAAAGATTCGGGCCTGCCAGCAGCATTATGACTTTCGGGAAGAGCAGGGGGCGCCTTTACGTCCAGGAAGACTTAAATGTTACATTTGACGACGTAGCAGGCATAGATGAGGCAAAAGAGGAATTGCAGGAAATTATAGAATTCCTGAAAACCCCTGAAAAATTTCGTGCCATAGGCGGCAAGATACCAAAAGGGGTGTTGCTTGTCGGCGCTCCGGGAACAGGAAAGACCCTGTTGGCAAAAGCCGTGGCAGGGGAAGCGGGCGTGCCTTTCTTCAACATGAGCGGCTCTGAATTCGTTGAAATGTTTGTTGGCGTAGGCGCCGCAAGGGTGAGAGATTTGTTTAATCAGGCAGACCAAAAAGCGCCGTGCATTATCTTTATTGACGAACTTGACGCCCTTGGCAAGGCCAGGGGGCAAAGCCCCATGGGGGGGCATGACGAGCGCGAGCAAACATTAAATCAGTTGCTGGTGGAAATGGATGGTTTTGATTCCAATAAAGGTGTAATTATCATGGGGGCGACAAATCGCCCTGAAACGCTGGATACAGCCCTTTTAAGGCCAGGCAGATTTGACCGGCAAGTTGTAGTTGACAGGCCGGATTTGCACGGACGCGAAGCAATACTCAATGTGCATTCTGCAGACGTAAAGATGGAAAAAGACGTGGACTTACACTCTGTTGCCGCAATGACGCCTGGATTTGTCGGGGCAGACCTGGCAAACCTTATCAACGAAGCCGCATTGCTTGCCGCAAGAAGAAACAAGAAAGCTGCAGGCATGCCTGAATTTGAAGAGGCAATTGACCGGATTATGACAGGGCTCGAAAAGAAGAAGCGCCTTATGAACCTGAAAGAGAAGGAAATCGTTGCTTACCATGAATCCGGCCATGCCCTTGTAGCGTGCTCGGTTCCAAACGCGGACCCTGTCCGGAAAATATCTATGATTCCAAGGGGTATAGGCGCCCTTGGTTATACCTTGCAGAAACCTACGGAAGACCGCTATTTGATGACAAGGGCAGAACTTCTCGACAGAATAGCAATATTGCTCGGAGGCAGATCAGCGGAAAAGATTATTTTTAATGAAATATCAACCGGCGCCCAGAATGACCTGAAAAAAGCGACAGAAATCGCCCGAATGATGATTAAGGAATACGGCATGAGCGAAAAAATGGGACTGGTTGCTTTTGATCAAGGCGACAGGCAATCGCTTTACGGTCTCTCCTTTGAAAAAGAATACAGCGAAGAAACAGCGCGGGAAATAGATTTAGAAATAAAAAGAATCATGGACGAATCGTTCCAGCGGGTAGAAACAATACTGCTTGAAAAAAAGATGATTTTGCAGAGAATGGCAGAAAAACTCATCGAAGAAGAGGTCATAGAAGGAGATGACCTGAAAAAATTCCTGGAAGAACTCAATAAAACCACAGGAGAAAATACTCCAACGGAAAAAGAATAATCATACGCCCCTGCCCCCAGTACGAGGTACGATTTACGATTTACCATTTTTAAATCGTACTTCGTACCTCGTAAATCGTACATCTTATTTCGTACATCTAAAAACGGTAGAGTTTTATAAAACATGCATCTTATGCCTAACGACAATTTACTTCCCTATCTTCCCGATCCCGGGAAATTTCCAGCGGACAAAATCATAGGGATTACGTCCACCATTCCCATAGAGATCGTCTTTGCCGCAGGATATGTACCTATCGATCTTAACAATATATTCATTTGCGATATTGCGCCAAATAAAATGATTGAGGATGCGGAGCTGGCTGGTTTGCCCAGAAACACATGCGCATGGATCAAAGGCATGTATTCCGCTGTGAAAAAATACTCAATTCGAAAGATTATCAGCGTGATTCAGGGTGATTGCAGCAATAATCAGGCGCTTATGGAGGTTTTTTTGTCGGAGGGCATAAAAACCATTCCTTTCGCTTACCCCCACAGCAAAGCGGATACATCCTTTCTGCGTGATCAAATGGAGTCGCTTGCCGCAAACCTGGGAGTTTCTTACGGGAGAGCGGAAGAAACAAAGAAGCGTCTGGATTCGGTTAGAAGCATAATCCATGAAATTGACCGGCTTACGTGGATGGAGAATCTTGTCACAGGCGATGAAAACCACCTGTGGACAGTATCAACGAGCGACTTCATGGGAGATTTTGAGACATTTGGCGAACTTGCAGGGAAATTCCTTAAATCGGTATCCGGACGGGAGCCAATCAAACATGTAATAAGGCTCGGAGTTGTCGGGATACCTCCCATTTGTGAAGATTTGTACCCCTTTCTTTCCTCCCTTGGCGCACAGGTAGTATTTAACGAAATTCAGCGTCAGTTCAGTATGCCATACCAGTCAGATACTCTTGTGGAGCAGTACAGCCGCTATACCTATCCATACGATATTTTTTCGCGTTTAGAGGATATTCAAGAGGCGGTAAAACAGAGGAGAATCCATGGCGTCATTCATTATGTGCAAAGTTTTTGCCACCGGCATATTCAGGACAAGATCATTAGGAAAAATATACGACTGCCGATCCTTACCCTCGATTGTGACCGTCCCGGCCCATTGGATGGGTCGATGAGAACCCGTATTGAGGCGTTTATTGAAATGATAAAAAGTTGTAGCACTCTTTAGCCGGAGGGACGATTTCCGATTTACGAAGTACGATTTAAAAGGGAGCCTTCCCGATTTTTTGTAAATATAGTCAAAAAAATAAGGTTTTCGGAAGATGAATAATAAAATTTATTGCAAGGGTAGTACAGGCATTCCTGCCTGTATTCCGCACAGGCAGGAATGCCTGTGCCACCCATCTATTGATACCTGGATTGTATATTAAATTTTAGAAAAATAGATACTTCCAGGCGGGTTCAGGTTTGTAACCTGAACCTATGAGTTTATGCGTACAATGGGGTCATGTACTTAACTGTGGCAAAAACCCTGTTTGGTATCTGGGATTTATTTGTCATTTTCCTGCTAATAGAAGGCTGGATTGGAAGCATAAAACGTTTGGTTCAGGTTACAAACCTGAACCCGCGCAGGCAAGATGCCTGTGCCACCATTACGTTCCCGAACAGCAGTTTGTGGGGGGAGTATTTCCAGTTCTTTGCAAATATTCGCACCTGACTGCCGTCTGGCAGGTATTGTATCACAAGGATTTTGCTTGATTAACCCTGACATGGTTTGGAATCCTGTCAGGGTTGTTTCTTCCTAACCACGTTAACAGTTACAAAAAACCGGGAATGCTCCCTCTAAAATCCCAAATCCCAAATCGTACTTCGTACGTACGTATTTCTTACAACGTAAAGAGCCGCATAATATCATTGCGTGTGGCGTAGATAACCAGTGAAATAATCATGGCGAAACCAATATACTGGGCAATCGATAGCGTTTTCTGGCTGACCGGAGAACCCTTGATTTTTTCAATTAACAGGAATAATAAATGTCCGCCATCCAGCACTGGCACCGGTAAAATATTCAAAAGCGCAAGTTGAAGGCTTAAAATCCCTAAAAAATATACCAATTTCCCCATGCCGACTTTTGCGGATTCATATGACGCCTGGGCAATAAGGATAAATCCACCGACGTTTTTGGTTGAAAGTCTTTGGGAAAAGAACCCCCTTAGCGTAAGATACAGTCTTTGTACATTTATAACTGCTTTTTTTACGCCTACTACGCATGACCCAAGCAGCCCATATTGTTTAAGTTCTGTTTTTTCTCTGAATTTCACACCAATGCTTCCTGCCGCTGTTTCACCATTTTTTTGAGGCGCTATGGCAGATGTTAATTTTTCAGTTCCCCGCATCCACCCAATGGTGATGGGTTTTCCCTGTCCCGATACTACCGCCTGAAGGAGTTCGCTCCAGTGATGCAGTTCTTTTTCATTCAGGGAAATAATTTTATCGCCGGGTTGCAATCCTATCTTTTCCGCAGGAAATCCCGGAACAACGGAATCGATTGTCAGTCCATAAAATGGGGTAATGCTTTTTAAAAATTCTTCTTTTGCGCCAGCATCTTCTAACGGTACAGAAACTAATATAATTTTGTTGTTTCTCTTTACGGTCAGGATGCATGTTTTATCTTCGTATTCCATGAATGCGTTCTTAAAACCGGTAAAGCCTATAATCGGAATGGAATTAACCTCAATTATTTCATCACCCTTCATCAATCCTGCTTTACTGGCAATACTGTTATATTTCACGCCGTCTATAATGGAAGAAGCGCCGGACAAGCCAAGCATCCACCGTGATATTTTAGATGGAGTTGCTTTTACCTCTATTTCTTCGCCGTTTCGTGACAGGGTAAGGGTTATTTCTTTGCCTGCGCTCTGTGATTCTACTTCACGAAATTCCGATTCAGAGATTATCCGTTTGCCGTTTACTGCCACAATGAGGTCTTTTACCTGTATTCCGGCATCCCTTGCAGGCGACTCATTATTTTCAAAGGCAAATATTTTATCAATCTCCAGGCTGGTCGCGGGCATGATTCCGATGCGCTGAAGGCCATGCTCCTGGTCATACATCGGTATTACCTCTGTATGGAAAACATCGTTACCCCTCTTCACCTTAATGGGAATGCCGGTAGTGGTGTTGCTCAACGCGACGACAGTAAAAATGTCTTCGAAGTCAGGGTCATCAATGCCCCCGATTTCTGTAATTTTATCGCCTCTCTGTATCCCTGCCTGCCAGGCGGGCTGGCCGGGAATAACATCTCCTACTTCGGAAGTAATAAAAGGCACCCCTATCTGAAATGCGACAATAAAGGCAACGAATGCCAAAAGAGCGTTTAACGCAACGCCGGCGACTAATACCGATGCACGTTGTCCTATACTTTTGGAGGAAAATTCATAGGAAGCGCCGGTTTTCTCCTCGTCAGGGTTTTCTCCTGCCAATTTTACGTATCCGCCAAGCGGGAAAAGGGACAACCGATACTCGGTTTCACCCCATTGTTTTTTCAATATGGCAGGGCCAAATCCCAGCGAGAAGGCAAGGACACGGGCGCCAATTTTTTTTGCCATGAGAAAATGTCCCAGCTCATGGATAAAAATAAGCAGTCCGATGCCTGCAATAACGAGAAGTACGTTTGTTGAAACATTTAAGTAAGGCATTTTTTAATCTCCTGTCTTGCCCATGCGTCTGCCGCCAGAATCTCTTCCAGGCAAGGGTCTTTGATAAAATGGTGATAATTTATAACCTTTTCCACAAAGGAGGCTATTTCGGTGAAGCGAATTTTCTTTTCAAGAAAGGCCTGCACGGCGACTTCATTTGCGGCGTTTAGCGTAGCGCCAATAGTGCCGCCCTCTCTGACCGCAAGATAGCCGAGCTTTAATGCGGGAAATTTTTCCCTATCCGGCTTTTTAAAGGTAAGATTTTCTATGCGCGGCAAGTCCAGCGGTTCAGCATTAAGATTCGCCCTTTCAGGGAACGTTAAGGCGTATTGAATCGGGACCTTCATATCCGGCATGCCCATTTGGGCAATGACGGAGCCGTCACAAAATTCCACCATAGAATGTATAATCGATTGCGGATGTACTACCACATCAATTTGGTCAGCCCCCAGATTAAACAGCCACTTTGCTTCAATAATTTCAAGGGCCTTGTTCATTAACGTCGCAGAATCGATGGTGATTTTCTGTCCCATGCGCCATGTCGGATGCTTAAGCGCCTGAGCAGGCGTTACATCTGCAAGTGTATCGGCTGGAAAATCATAAAAAGGGCCGCCCGAAGCGGTAATGATAATACGCCTGATTTCGTTTTGCCTGCCGGACTGGAGGGCTTGGAATATTGCGCTGTGTTCACTATCCACCGGCAGTATCTGATTCTTTTTTGCCAACGGAATGACAATATTCCCTGCCATAACAAGGGCTTCTTTGTTGGCAAGGGCAAGGATTTTCCCCGCTTGTACGGTTGCTATAGCGGCGGATAATCCGATTGCGCCAACTACCGCTGAAACCACGATATCCGCTTCGCTCTTTAAAACAATTTCTTTGAGGCAATTGATTCCGCTGATTACTTCTATCTGCCTGTCCGAAAGGCATTGTTTCAGTTTTCCGGCTAATTGGGGGTCGCTCAACGCTACGTGCGATGGATTAAACTCTTCCGCCTGCCGGGCAAGGAATTCCCACTGCGAATGGCTGGAAAGCCCGGTTACCCTGAAGGAGTCTTTTAAGTTGCGCACAACGTGTAGGGCATTTTTTCCGATAGAACCTGTAGAACCAAGGATAGCAACGTTTTTCATCATTATTTCATAAGGGAAATTTCTTCCAAAAGCTCATCCACCATCCGATCTTCCGGTATTTTCCTTACCTTTTCTCCCTTTTTGAAAAGAAACCCAAATCCCTTGCCTCCGGCAATACCGATATCGACCTCCCTAGCCTCTCCAGGCCCATTTACGATACACCCCATAATGGCTATCTGAAGATGTTTTTTATCGTTTGGCAGGCGGTGTCTTACCTGTTCAACAATTTTAACAAGGTCGATTTCGCACCTGCCGCACGTTGGACAGGAAATAAGATCCGCACGCCGCCGTTTGTAAAGCCCGAGCGCTTCGAGGATGTCAAAGCCTGCCTCTACTTCAAGTTCCGATGCGCCGGTATAGGAAACCCGTAACGTATCGCCAATGCCCTCTGAAAGTAATCCGCCGATACCGATTGCGGATTTAATGGTTGCCAGACTTGGAGGGCCGGCAGCGGTAACGCCCAAATGTAATGGATAATCGCATTGTGTTGCAATTGAACGGTATGCTTCCAGGGTTGAAGGCACGTCAGACGCCTTTAATGACAATACAATATCCTTGAAACCAAGCGATTCAAAGTGCTCGCAATACTGCAAAACGGTTTTGACCATTAAAGCCGTCAGCTCCTCATGTATCCCTACGTCCCGTATTGAACCGGAATTAACGCCTATGCGGATAGGGATACCCTTATCCTTTGCGGCTTTTATTATTTCTTCCAGTTTTTTCCGGTCTTTCATATTGCCGGGGTTGATGCGTATCTTGTCAACTCCCTGTGAAATGGCTTCAAGGGCAAGGTGATGTCCAAAGTGTATATCTGCAACAAGGGGTATGTTTATCTGCCGTTTAATAGCGCCAAGACATTTTGCAGTAACAATTGTGGGAACGGCTACCCGTACGATATTGCAACCGGCAGCTTCCAGCTCTTTAATCTGTTTAACGGTCGCATCAATATCCTCCGTGTGGGTCTTCGTCATTGTTTGCACGGAAATCGGGCTGTTTCCCCCCATCAATACTCCGCCAACATTGACTGTTCGCGTATTGCGTCTTTTAATCATAAATATAGTGAATCTAAGAAAATAAAAATAAACAATGATATGGTCTCAACGTTACAGAAAAAGTTCACAAAATTTTTTGGAATGCAGGATATTTGAAAAACCGGGGACAATGAAGGTAACGTGTCAATTTTGTAAGTTTCAGTAAATACGTGACTTAATATAAAGCAAAGAAGAAATTATAGTAGGTATATGCCGATTTTGTCAAATATTAAATTATACTTCAAGAGGTCTTTTTTCATAAGAAACCCGATAAGAGGGATACTGAAAAGCCTAGCGACTTTGTTGGCACTGGTCGGGCGGAGGGCACAAATCGTTTCCAAATTCATGTTTGGGAATGTAATGGCACTGGAAACTACATTCGCGGGTTGCAAACCTGAACCCGCCGGAAAAACTAAAGTGTTACAAGTAAAATGTTTTTGTCCTTGTATTTCGGAATTTGTTTCGTATTTCGAATTTTAATCTTCTTTGCATGGATGCCCATTATGCCGCATCCACACGTATTTGACACTCATGCATACGCCAAGAGGTTAAAAGCTGTTGGCTTTACAAAAGAACAGGGAAAGTCCTCCCTTGAGGGTTGTAGAAAGTCCTCCCTCTGGGGGGATTTAGGGGGGTTCTTAATTATAATGTAGGCAGTAATATATAATAATATAATGTAAGCTTGAGGCGCGGCCAGTCCGCAGTCTTCAGTCCACAGTCCACAGTCCTCAATCGGCAATCTGCAATTTGCCGACTTCTGACCTCTGACCTCTGATTTTTTAATTTGTGCAATCATAATCTGTGAAATCGGTGAAATCTGTGGTTTCGTCTGTAATATTTCATACGTATCAGTCCCAGCCTTCCAACGTTAACCCGTTAAAACGCTGTGTGTTACTCTTTTGTAAAGTTTGTGAAAATTTGATTTTTTAGTTGACTGTCATCTGATTGCGTGCTATATTCTGCGACACCGGGCTTTAGCTATGCAGGGTATACTGATAGGATTTACGATGTACGAAGTACGATTTAAAAATCATAAATTAATAAAAAAGAAACCACAGATTACACAGACTAAAAAAATCGTAAATCGTAAATCGTAAATGCCTTGTCTTGTCTAATAGTTGAATACACAATCGTGCGTTATTATTTAGGAAAGGAGGGTGAATATAAGGAAGAAAGTAGTTGGTTTTTCTGCCAAGGCCTGCGCTATCGCGGCAAGGTAACGCGCAGAGAAACGCACGTGCAGTTTTCCCATCTCTTATCATAATTCGCATTCCTGAAAAGGAGGTGGTGTGATTTCAGAAGGGGGTCGTTCCACATTGGGAGTTAAAAAAATATCATGAAGTAATGTAGGGGCAGTCATTGTGGCTGCAAATGTATGGGCGGTATTTTATTAGAAGCATATTCATGTTGGTCTTAGTAAAAGGAGATGTGTAGGATATGAAAAGACCTGGATTAAATGTAAAAGGCAATTTTTTAAGCATGGCAGGCGTTTTGTTTTTGATGCTGGCCCTTGTTATGGGCGTAGCGTCAAGCGCAAAAGCCGCCACGGGGAGTTTTGACCGTGATCACTATTTGCCGCAATTGGGCACCAGTGATTATGACCGTGCGTGGATCATGGTAGAGGATTCCACGGCTACGGGGACTACTATTAGTGTTACCATTCAGGCTTTAACCTCTGGCGAATCGGCTACGTATACGCTGGTTGGGGGGTCGAGCACGGCATTTACCACGCATAACGGGCAAGCGACTCTGCCTCACGCCACTGCAATAGGTTCTTCTACCGGTTATGTTGAAGATTTCTCCGGAAATCATAATTATCCGGCGTTGGCCAGCGGCTTTGGGGCATTAAAGTTGATAACCGGAGGTTTGGGATCTTCTGAGCCTGGTAATGCTGCAAATGGTACAAATGGTGTTTTGAAGGTGAATAGCAGCGATACGCTGGCTCTTGTTTATAGCGGGGCAACCTTGGATACGGCAAGCGTAAGTATAGTCGGGGCGAATGACTCAACCATCGGGATTACTACGGCTTCGCCTTGGGGTACTTCTCTGGGGACTGGAGAGGACATAGCAGATGCATCTGCCAATGTTAAAATAACAATCGTGGATCCAAATGTTAATTTAAACCCGAACCTGAAAGAGGTGATTGGATTGCAGGATGGGTTTACTTCAGGTCTTACTGGTACTGGGAGTTCGCGTGTTAGAGTACAGGTTATTGATCAGGATAGTGCGACTGGCGATGCCTTATCTGGAGCTACTGCAAGCAGCATAATATTAGTTGAGACGGGCAAGAATACTGGCTCATTTGTAGCGACCGGTAAGGTTTACGGCTCATCTTCAGTTTCGGCAAGGGGGAATTTGCAGATTGGTACAGCTACTACCAGCGAGTATACTGGCGCCGATATTACATTATCGGATACTGTCCGCAGTGCATCTGTAACATTTAAGATTATCGAAGTTACTAAATCGGGAACGTTGGCGCTTGTTGAAAATGGGACCAGCACTACTTACGGTACATGGACGCTTCAGTATGGGAGCAGTACATGGTCGGACGTGGGGTACGGGTCTACGACGTATAGTGCCTCTAGGGTAGTTGCAGGTACTGGCAGTTCCAATTTGGTATCGATATACGGCGATGCAGCAACAGCTGTTTCTAACGCTGCAGCTTCGACATATGTAAAGTTGATTGATGGGAGCGATTATTGTCTGGTTTCAATATCAGCATTTAATGGTGATACTGGCGGCACATCGACAACCGCGCGTATTGGTGAAGGCGGTGCAGGTTCTACGTCTGTTAATTTAGATACCTTTTTCATTGCAGGTGCCAGGAGTGGTGATTCGGTTAAGGTTTCCTATTTAGATGCTCTGACATCAGATACGGGAACGTCTGGTACTGTTACCAGTTCGACGGCTTTTGGCGCTACCGGGGAAACCGGATCGGTGGCGGTTGATAAGACCTCTGTTGATATTAACGATTTCTTTGCGATTACTGTTGTGGATGGGAATCTGAATACGAGCTCTACATCCAGAGGGTCGGTTGCATTTGGCGAATGGGATGGGACGACCACCAGCTCGCGCGGCGACAGGCTGAAGGTGGCTAATTATTCAAGCAGCAGTAACAATCATATAATCAGTTTGCAACATCAGGACGGTTCGAAGGTAGGTACTCAGTCGGTAAGGATTTCAACCACAGATGGTTCTTTGATATGGGTTGTTCCTAATTCTTTGAGTCATGCTGATTATGGATTTAAGAATCCGCTGGAAGCAGGATCATCATCTTTTAAGCTTGGTACGCAGGCGACAAGCGCCTTACCGCTTATAGCCCTTACTAAGGGCAATTCGGCGAGCGCTCAAAGCACGCTCTCGGGTGGGGCAACTGTCAACTCTTTTGTTGCTACTGCGGATGCTGTTTCTGGTACTGTAGAGATTTCTCCCGATGGAACACACTGGATTGCCGTTCCAATCACTGAGACGGGTATAAATTCCAGCACGTTTGTTGGCACTATAGGGTTTGATTTTGTGGCTGCCAGGGTTACTACCAATAGTAGCACGGCAAACAGCACATCAATTTTTAGTGATTATACAGGAACATCTTCGATTACATTTGCATCTCCGATGGATGCCACAGCTCTTGCCCGTACCATTGGGACTGGTTCTGTAGTGAGGATATCAGATGGTATTTACAAAGAGTTCCGTGAAGTTACAGGAGTGGCTGGTGCAACGTTGTCTGTGACTAAAATGCAAAACACCGGTTTCTACACACCATGGAAGACGTGGGTACAGGTGGTAGGTAATGATATGGATCCAAACCGTGCAGATACGGTTTCGGGAACACAATTGTTCCGGGTTGGCGGCTATTTTGGAGCAACGTACCGTGCGCGGTATAACGATGCGCTGAATTCCAGTGGTGAATATGCCTCTGGTGATACTCTCGCGGTAACTGCCGATAATGTAACTTTTACCACGTATACAGCAGACCTTTCAGTATCGCCGTCTGGTACTGCAGGCCTAACTCAGTCAATTGTTGTTACATTGGTTGATGGTGATCTTAATACGAGCACTTCTGTTGCGCAGTCAACATACACATCAGGTGATGCAACGTTGCCGGTTGGTTTAAACGAAGTGGGGCTTGGTTTCCCTTCAGGTACATCCACAGGTAACACTTCAGCGGCCAGCTCTGATCTGGCTAAGAAGAACGGTGGTGCGGCAAAGGTTGTCTTTGCAAGTAACGCGTCCAACGTAACGAGTACGGATATCAGTAACGCTACCACTTCCAATACAACCCATTTCCGGCTCAATGAGACTGCTGTAAATTCAGGTACGTTTGTAGGTACGTTCTCCCTTACATCGAGTGGCATTACTGACCAAACAACACCGCAATTAAAGGTGGCAGCCGGCGATACAGTGACTATTTTCTACAACGATTCGCCGAGCGCTTCCAACGAGAACAACCTGCAGAATCTTACCACGGTAAGTATCGCTACCGCAGCAGGAGAAGGGGTTCTTTCTCTGAGTAAAAATGAGGCATTTTTGAGTGGTGATTCGATTGTAGTTACTCTGGATGATATAGATTTGAATACAAATTCTGCTACAACTCAGAGTGCAGATGTTTTCGTAACATCTTCATCCGGCGCGGGAAGTATTACCGTTTCTCTCGCAGAGACAACGGCATCTTCCGGACAGTTTAAAGGAACTTTCAAGACGGGTAATGCGACCGACAGTACCACAACCCCAAAGACTATAAGGGCTGTGGCAGATGGTACGCTGACGGTTACCTACCAGGAAGAATCTCCGGCACGTGATGTTACTGCACAGGTAAGTACGAAGAATTTTGGTGCAGTGATTGATATTACCGATGATACTGTTGCCTTAGAAGGCAATGCAGTCGTTTCACTTTATGATCCGGAGTCGAATACATCCATTGATACCGCGAACATCGTGGGTACTCTACGGGTGACATCCACTACAGACTCAACAGGTGTAATCCTTCAGTTGACAGAAACGGGTAATGATACCGGTTCGTTCCTGGGTACAATCCTGGTAAGTTCCAGCAGCTCTCTGCAGAATAGCCGTATACAGGCAGCAACTGGAGATACGATAACGGCAACGTTCACCGATAGTCCGAATGCGTCTGGCGGTACTTCTGTTGTAACCGATACGGCCACGGTTGGTGAGGTTGCAACACCTTTGCCTTCTCCGACGCCTGGGATAACTCCAACGCCTGGAATAACTCCGACACCTGGAATAACGCCTGAAGTGTCACCATCGCCAACTGTGACTCCGCCTGGAACCGGTTCGGTAGCAGGGTTTGTAACGGATGCGGATACAGGGGAGGTAATAGAAGGTGCGCTGGTACGTAATCAGAGTGGGGTATACACTGCTACGACAGATGCGGATGGGTTCTACTCGATTGACAATGTTGAAGCTGGAAATCGTACCTTTACCGCTTCCGCTCTCGGTTACACTACCTCAGCCCCTGCTTCTATAGTAGTAACCGCAGGCGAGACTACAAACCTCGACTTCGCATTGGTTGTTTCTGGTACGGGAACACCTGTGCCAACTGTGACGCCTCCGGTAACTGCGACATTGGTAGTTGCGGTTACGGATGAAGATGAAGATGGCAATCCAGTAGCATTAGCAGGAGCTACGGTGACTGTTGATGGACAATCCGGAGTTACTGATGCTAGTGGTGGAGCTACCTTTACCCTTGAAGCCGGTGATTACACGGTTTCTGTAAGTGCAACTGACTATCTCACGTCGGTTACAACGGTAACAGTGACGCCTCCGGTAACGATCCACGAAGTAACCTTAGAAAAGAAAGTATGTCCGGAACCAGACGCGGCAGTTGCTTCAAACGCTACTGTAACACCGGATAGTCTGAGTCTTGCAAAAGGTGTAAGCGAGGACGTTATTGTGCTGGTGACAGATGATGAGGAATGCCCTGCACAAGGCGTGAAGGTAAAGAGGAAGCTTTCTTCGGCTAACAAGAAGAAGATTAAGGTAACGCCTGCCAGCACAACAACAGATACAAGTGGCCAGGCAACGTTTACCATCAAGGCAAAGAAGAACAAAGGAAATGCTAACGTGAAGTTTGGCGTAAAAGGCGTGAAAGTGACACCTAAAGTAAAAGTCTCTCTCACAAAGTAAAAAAAACGCCTATGTTAGTTAAGTAGTTAAGTAGTTAAGTAGTTTAAAAGGGGTGTTATGTCGAAAGATATAACACCCCTTTTTTTTTAATCTCAATGTTCAATTCTAAATACACGGAAGCTTGCAATGATAAGCTCTTAACCACGGAACACACGGAACACACGGAAGTTTGTAATGACAAGCTTTTGTCAATGCGAGGGCCCTGGCTTGTCATTGCGAGGGCTTTTTCCGAAGCAATCTCTTTCATAACACCAGTTTTTAATGCTCGTTTTTAAAAAGCATAACGGCCCTTCGGAGTGAGAGATAAAGCCAGAGTGAAAATCTCACTTTCACTTTATCTCTCACTCCGAAGGGCTGTTTAACAGTGTCCAAATGCAGTTTTTAGGTTGTATTAACTATGCAGGGATGTATAATTGTGGGCAACTCAGAAATCCAGTAATTATTCAGCATAATTTCTTTATGGTATCGTTGCTGGTTGTATTACCGTTGGTATAGCGGTAGCAAGGTTTTTGTGGTAGGAAACTTCCCTGACCGGCAGGAAATATTTATAGATTAATCACAAATGGAAAGACATTTTGACCAACAATTAGGGGTTCTCCGGAAGAATCTTATACAGATGGCCGCTGTCGTTGAGATGGCTATTTCAAATGCCGTTAAGTCTTTAAAAGAAAGAGACAGCGACCTGGCGCACTCTGTGATAACGCACGATGAGCAGGTGGATGATTTAGAACTGGAGATAGATAAGCAGTGCGTTGACCTGCTGGCTTTGCAGCAGCCAATGGCAGTTGACCTCCGGTTTATTACCTCAGCGATGAAGATTACCAATAATCTTGAGAGGATGGGCGATCTTGCGGTAAACATAGCGGAGCGGGTTGTTCCGCTGAATCAGGAGCCGCAGTTGAAACCCCTCATAGACATCCCAATGATGGCAACTATTGCGCAAACTATGGTGAAAGACAGCATTGATGCGTTTGTGAATAAAGATACCTCCCTTGCGCAGTCGGTGTACCAGCGCGATTCCACGGTTGACGCCCTCAATGACCAGATATTTCGCGAATTACTGACGTATATGATGGAAGACCCTGGGAATATTACACGGGCAGTGCACCTGATGTTTATTTCGCGGCATCTGGAAAGGATCGCCGACCATGCCACCAATATAGCGGAAGAAGTGGTGTATATCGTAAAGGCAAAGGTCGTTAAACACCGGAAGCATGGGTTAAGTGCGTTATGAGGGGTTTTCAGGTTTCACGGTTGAAAACATTTGAACCGCGAATGGGCGCTAATATTGAGGAATGATTTGTGGAAATAAAATTCTCACGGCACGCTAAAAGAAGGGCAAGATTATATAAAATATCAGAGTCAACAATTATAAAGATTTTAGAAGGTAAAGAATTATCTCAAGGAAGGCATGAGATTATAGAAAGTGCAGAAGGATTTAAGTATCCACTGAAAATTACAATTGTCGTAGAGAAGAGTATAATAACAGTAATAACAAACTATCCTTTGAAGAATGGGAGGAAAAAATGAAAGTGTATTACGACAATGAAGCAGATGCTTTGTATTTGAGGCTGGGGGATGAAACGCCGGATGGGGTTATAGAAATTTCAGAAGGAGTTAATGTGGATACAACTTCGGAGGGAAAAATTGTGGGTATAGAAATGCTGGATGCTTCTAAAAAAATAGATTTAAGGACAGTGCTCTCTTACTCACTTGAATTTGACGAAGATTTAATAACACTAAAGACGTAACAACAAGGCAAAGGGGAACCACAGATTACGCAGACTAAAAAAATCGTCACAAGTTTACAATTGACCAAAGACCAAAAGGAGGAGTATGTTACTACCTCAGGCAGGCTTGCAATCTGAACCCGCCATGAATGAGTTGGGGCTAAAAAACATAGGTGTTTGATAATTTTAGAAAATAATTATTCGCATTTATCGGTCAAATCTGTATTCCGATTGTTTCTTGTGAGAGCGATAGAATGAAGAGGGAAGATATTATAAGTTTTATTTCTGAACACAAAGCTGAATTTGAACAAAGGTTTGGCGTTAAAAAGATAGGTCTCTTTGGCAGTTACGCAAGAGACGAGGGCAGGGAGGGGAGCGATATTGATATTGTGGTTGAACTTAAAAAGCCAGACCTGTTTTGTCTGATAGGCATCAAGCAGGCTGTCGAGGAATCTCTTGGCAGCAGGGTTGATATTGTTCGTCTCCGGGATAAAATGAACAAGACATTGAGGCGCAGGATAGAACGAGATGTCGTCTATGTTTGATAAGGAACTTGATCCCGCAGATTTGTAAGGACACGCCATGGCGTGTCCCTACAAATTGTTGCTCATTTGCCTCTATTTTTTTACATTGAACATTGAACATTAATTTTCAAAAAGGTGCGAACGGGGCTTTTCGCGGTGTTTTTTCAAAAATCTAAAGTGTTACAAGCCGTTGGGTTTCGTTACCCGACACAACCTCAAGGACTACGGGACTGTAGCCATAAACCATGAGCCATGGACATCCACTACTATAACCATGTCTAAATCAAATGTATTCTCTCTGCTGCTTGTCGTTATTGCCTTCTGCGTATTTCTCAATGCCATTCCCAATGGTTTTGTCTATGACGATATCGGCGTTATCGAAGAGAATTATTTCATAAAATCATTCAGGAACCTTCCAAAAATATTCAGCAAAGAGTATTTCACCCTTTCCCATGAGCTAAGTTATCGCCCGGTTGTTACCCTGAGTTATTTTCTGGATTATGCGGTCTGGGGACTCAATCCCTTCGGCTATCACCTGTCCAACGTCGCAATACATGCGTTCAACGTCCTTCTCTTCTGTATATTGCTGAATTATCTGGTGAAGTCGCGGTCGATTGCATTCTTTTCCGCATTAATATTTTCGATTCATCCATGCGGAACCGAAGCGGTAAACGCTATTAGTTACCGGGAAGATTTATTTGTTGCCGGCTTCTCTTTCCTGTCGTGCATATTCCTTATAAAATCACTAAAAATCTGTTCAAAAGATAAACCATTGCCGGCAGACGACAGCTTCTATTTGAAAAAGGGTTTTTTTTTAATAATCGGACTGCTCTTTTATCTGCTTGCCTTGTTTTCCAAGGAAAGCGCAATAGTACTGCCGGTATTTATTGTTTTGTACTGGTTGCTCTGCGGAATACCATATCTGAAAAGGTATTATGTAAAAATACTTTTGGGATACGCGCTCGTGACGTTTTTTTTCATTTTTGTGCGTTTCTTCCTGTTGAAAAACCCAAGGCTTGTTTCGGTTGCGTATTACGAAAAGAGTTTTTGGATAAGCGGTATGACGATGGTCAAGGTGGTGGCATATTATGTAAAACAAATGTTTTTACCCATACATTTGAATGCCGATTATAAAGCAATTCCAGTACGCATGCCATCAGACCTGTCATTTCTCATAAGCGTTTTTCTTCTTGTGGTGGTGGGGGTGGTAATTTTCAAAATAATAAAACACTCCCGCTTACAGGGACTGTTTGCGCTGTGTTTTTTTGTTGCCTTATTGCCCGTGATGAATATTATTCCCATTGGGCATATTATGGCGGAGAGATATTTATATCTTCCGGTTGCAGGGTTTTGCGGAGTGACAGGCTGCGTTACAGGCCGCTGGTTTTCCCGTAACATCCCGGTAGTAATTGTCCTTGCAGCAGTAGTGGTTATTTCGTTTACCATAAGAACCGTGCTAAGGAACAATGACTGGCTGGACGAATACACCTTTTGGACAAAGATTGCGAAAGAGCAGCCGGGCAATCATGATGCGCATAACAATCTTGGGGTATTTTATTACAAACAGGGCGACCTTGACCGTGCAATCGGGGAGTTGGAGAAGGCTGTTCTCCTGAAGAATGATTATCCGGAGGGACACAATAGTCTGGGCACCATGTATATTGATAAAGGGCTTACCGACAAGGCGATTTCCGAGTTTTCTCTGGCTATACACTATGATCCGGCGTCTTCCTATGCCTACTATAATATGGGGAATGCCTATTTTGACAAAAATGCATTGGATGAGTGCATTGTTTTTTTTAACAAGGCGATTCAGCTCAACATGCATAAGCCGCAGGTATTTAACAATCTTGGCAGCGCTTATCTGAAAAAGGGGAATCTTGACGCCGCTATTGCGCAGTACCGGAAGGCACTGTCCATTTACCCTGATTATGCCGAAGCGCATAGTAATCTGGGCTTCATTTATACAGAGACAAATCGTTTTGAAGAGGCGCTGAACGAATTAAAAAAAGCCTTGAGGTTGAATCCTGACCACGCCAATGCGCACAATAATCTGGGGGCATTGTATTGCCGGCAAGGGTTATGGGATTTGGCGGAGAGGGAATTTTTGAGTTCGATCAGGGCAAACCCCCGGAATATTGGAGCACGTAAGAATCTGGGGATCATTTATTTTCAACGTGGGAAAATGCAGGAGGCAAGGGAACAGATCCTGCATGTCCTGAAGGATGATATCAACCATGTAAATGAGCCGGGATTTTTTTCCATCGCAGAGCAGTTAGGGCTTATTAAGAAGTAAATCGTAAATATAAAATCTAAAATCTTACCTCGTGTATTTCCTCTTGGATGCCAAGCCTTTTTATGATTGTTTCGAGTGATTCTTTTCCCTGCGTGGCCAATATTTCCAGGGCGCCTTTTTGTGCCGTAGTACGAAGATTTCCTTCTAACAGTCTTTTTACTTTTCCGGCAACAATCTTTGCGGGGTCGATTAAATGAAGGCAGGGCCTTAGCAGCGTAAAATATTCATTTAAAAAAGGAAGGTGTGTGCTTGAAAGGGTAATGGCGTCGACCATGTTATCCGTCTCATTCAACAGTGAAAGCTCTTCGGATATGATCTGGCGGCTTTTCTCCTTATTTGACAAAAAATCCCCCGTTTCCACAAGCTCTACCATCCGGGAGGCATTCCATTTTATGATTTTTACCGATGCCGGCATCTTAAGCGAATGTATGTACTCGTCCAGTTCAGAACTCATTACCGTGTTTTGCGTTGCCAAAATGGCGATGTGCCCTGTTTTGGAAACACTTACGGCCTCATTGACCGGAGGAAATACGCCGATAACGTCAACCGCCCCTTTTTTCAATTCATGAAGCACCTGAATGGAAGGCGTATTGGAGGCAAGCACAATAAGTTTTGGGGTGAAATTTTCCGAAAGATACTCAACGGTGTTTTGAATAATGCGTAACAATTCATCATGTGTTTTTTTCCCATAAGGAAAATGTTTTTTATCTGCGAGATAGATATAATTCTCGCTGGGCAAAGCATTTCTGATTTCCTTTATTATGGAAAGGCTTCCCACCCCTGAATCAAATATTGCTATTGGGTCGTCGATAGTCATAAGTCATAAATGGATATTTTTAAATAAACAGTCATTGGTCATTAGTCATTGGTAAAATGCTGACTGCTGACTGCTGACTGCCGATTGTAGAGAATCGGGGCAATTAAATATTTTGCCAAAAAATGCAAAGAAATTACTGATAATGTACTATTGAAGTATACCTTCATGAAAACGGTTGTGCAAAAAAAAATTTAAATCAGCACAAACCAGAACATATGGCGTATTTCAGCCATTTATTTTGTCTGAAAAGGTATTTGCAAAGGCATAATATGTTGAATAATAAATACTTGCGATAGTGTTTGTTTTGTTGGCACTGAAAATGCGCTAGATAATAAGTTCAGAAAATTGTATTAATTGATATGCTTAAAAAATAAGTTGCGAATAATAGAAGGCTGGATTGAAAGTATAAAATGTTTGGTTCAGGTTACAAGTGAACCTGCGAAGTAGGGACATGGCATGCCATGTCCCTACGGCATAATTATAAAGACGCACGGCCGTGCGTCTATGCAACGGTTGCCAATTTCATTTGTTTTTTATATCTTAGTGCAGAAAGGGGAGGAGAATCTGAATGAAGATGTCCGTGACGGCAAAGATAATCGTATTGTTTGTATTGGCGGGAGTCATACCCTTAATAGCCATAGGGGTATTAAGCTATATAAATTCCAGCCGTGCATTGGAACGGCAGGCGTTTAACCAGTTGCAGGGGGTGCGCGAGATCAAGAAGGCGCAGGTACAGCAGTTTTTCCGTGAGCGGGAAGGCGATATGGGCGTGCTTGTTGATATGGTAGGCACTCTGAGAAAAGAGGCCTTTGATAAACTTGTTGCAATTCGTGAGGTAAAAAAAGCCGAGGTAGAAAGGTATTTTCAGACGATAAGTGATCAGGTCGTGTCTTTTTCGGAAGATAAAATGATCGTTGATGCTATGCGCCAGTTTAAAGAGCATTTCCGGCATGTTCGCACTGAAAATACGTTGAGCAGTGAAACCTTTGCGGATATGAAGAATAAACTGCTTTCATATTACACCGGAGAATTTGCCTCGCAATATAAAGACATTAACCATGGAAAATCGCCTAATGTGAATAGCTATTTTTCGATGTTGGGTGACGATTCCATAGCGCTGCAATATTTTTATATTCACGATAATAAACATCCCCTCGGTTCAAAACACCAGCTCGACCTGGCAAGTGACCAGTCTCAATACAGTAAATTGCACCAGAAGATACATCCCCTGTTGAGAAACTATCTGGAGAGGTTTGGGTATTACGATATATTCCTTGCAGATGCAGAGACGGGCACTATCGTCTATTCGGTTTTCAAGGAGTTGGACTACGGTACTTCGCTTATTGACGGCCCTTATGCCCAAACAAACTTTGGAGAGGCGTTTCGAAGGGCAAATGCAGCGGCAAACAATGATGCGGTGGTACTGGTGGACTATGCTTCGTATACCCCCTCATACGAGGCGCCGGCGAGTTTCATAGCTTCCCCCATATTTGATGGCGACAAAAAAATAGGCGTGGCTATGTTTCAGATGCCTATAGACCGGTTGAATGCCATCATGAGCGAACGGTCTGGGCTGGGAGAAACGGGCGAAACATACCTTGTCGGGCCTGATAAACTCATGAGGTCGGATTCCTATCTCGATCCGGAAAATCATACCGTAATAGCGTCATTCAGAGACCCCGCGAAAGGCAAGGTGGATACCGATGCATTAAGGGCGGCAATAGCGGGCAAAAAGGGATTTGACGTCATAAAGGACTACAACGGCAATCCCGTTCTTTCCGCCTATACACCGGTAAAGGTGGGGGATTTGACCTGGGCGCTGATTGCGGAGATAGACGTGGCGGAGGCATTCTGTCCCGTGGATAGTGACGGCAAGTATTTTTTTGCCAAGTATATAGAGAAATACGGCTATTATGACCTCTTCCTTATGAACCCTGACGGATACGTTTATTATACGGTATGCAAAGAACCTGACTACCAGACCAACATGGTTAGCGGGAAATACAGCAGTTCCAATCTGGGGAAAATTACACGCAAGGCGCTGGAGACAAAGCAGTTCTGCCTTGCCGACTTTGAGCCATATGCACCGAGCAACGGTGAACCTGCCGCCTTCATTGCCAGCCCGGTAGTAAACAACGGAAATGTGGAGACAATCGTTGCGCTCCAGTTATCGCTTGACTCGATAAATGCGGTCATGAAACAGAGGGAAGGCATGGGTGAGACGGGAGAGACGTACCTTGTGGGCGCTGATAAGCTTATGAGATCGGATTCTTACCTTGACCCTGCAAACCATTCGGTAAAGGCGTCTTTTGCAAATCCTTCAAAGGGAAAGGTGGATACCGAGGCGAGCAGGGACGCCCTGGCGGGGAATACCGCTTCTAAAATCATCATCGACTACAACGGGAACCCTGTACTTTCTTCATACACGCCGTTAAAGGTGGGAGACATCAACTGGGCGCTGCTTGCGGAGATAGACAAAGCGGAGGCGTTTGCAGCGGTAAACAGGTTAGGCATGTGGATGATCATCATCGGCGCATTGTCGGGCGGGTTTGTGGCTGGCCTTGGATACCTTGTAGTCAAATTAACGAACAGGATATCGAACCTCTTCAAAAACCTTCTTACGGATTTGACGGGAAATGCGAACCAGTTGGCATCGGCGTCCGAGCAGATATCCGCATCCAGCCAGAACCTTTCCGAAGCTACTTCAGAGCAGGCGGCGTCCATAGAGGAGACGTCATCGACGATGGAAGAAATGGCGTCAATGACGAAGCAGAATGCGGACAATGCAAAGGAGGCGTCGTCCCTGGCGAAGCAGTGCAATGATTCGGTGGAAAAGGGGAACAGGGCGGTAGTGGGAACTGTGGAGAACGGGAACAGGGCGGTGATACAGATGGCAGGGGCGATGAATGAGATATCGGAGAGCAGCGGGAAGATAGCGGACATCATAAAGATCATAGAGGGCATAGCGTTCCAGACGAACCTGCTTGCGTTAAATGCAGCGGTAGAGGCGGCGAGGGCTGGCGAGCACGGTAGGGGGTTTGCGGTGGTAGCCGAAGAGGTGAGGAATCTGGCTCAAAAGAGTTCTGCTGCGGCAAAGGATATAACGACATTGATAACGGACAGTGTGAAGAAGGCGGAGACGGGTAAGGAGCTGGTGGACAAGACGAAGGGTGTATTGTCGAGTGCGGTACAGCAGGTGAAGGATGTATTTTCCGGGGTAGTGGAACAGGTGCAGAGGGTAGTGCAGTTGGTGAATGAGATATCTACGGCATCGGAGGAGCAGGCAAACGGGATAGATCAGATAGGGAAGACGGTGCAGCAGATGGATCAGGTGACGCAGCAGAATGCGGCGAATGCGGAGCAGACCGCCGCGGCTAGCGAGGAGTTAACGGCGCAGGCGCAGGCATTGAATGATATGGTGGATAAGGTGGCGAGAGAGGTGAATACAGGTGGCGGTGAAACCGGAGAGGAAAGAATGCCCGTTTCCGGACAGCCGTCAGGAAAAAGGCAAGCAATACCTGCAGAGAGGACATCGGCAGCGGGAAAGAAAAAACCCGCGTTGAGAGGAGATGGCAGTAAAATGGCGCAGGCAAAGACAGCGCCAAGGGATATAATTCCTATGGAGGACGGGGATTTTAGCGATTTTTAAGAGTGGTTTTCTAGGTTTTACTCTCGTTCCCAAGCTCCGGCTTTGAATCAAACCCTGACAGGGTAGTGCCCGCTCGATATATAAAAAGATTGGAACCTGCCCGCATTCCCCCTCGTTCCTACGCTCCCGCGTGGGAATGCGGATATGACGCTCTGCGTCACATAAAAGTAAAGGCCATTGAATAAAGAGAAACTCACGGCGGGTTCAGGTTTGCAACCTGAACCTATGAGTTTATGCACATAATGGTGTCATGTATTGCAGTAAAATTCCAATGCCCAAATCCCAAAATCCCTGTTTGGAATCTGGAATTTATTTGTCATTTTTTCTGCTAATAGAAGGCTGGATTGAAAGTATAAAACGTTTGGTTCAGGTTACAAACCTGAACCCGCATGAGAATTTAAATTCTAAATTTACTTGTGAAAGAGCGTTTTTTGATTGCGCAGACAAAGACTGCGCCGGGGGAAAATAATTCTTATGGAAGGCAGGAGAAAGATACTTATCATGGGTGCTGCGGGGAGGGATTTTCATAACTTCAACGTCTGTTTTCGCGACAATCATGCATATGAGGTAGTCGCCTTCACTGCTACACAAATCCCTAATATTGAAGGGCGGCAATATCCCCCTTCACTGTCCGGGAAGCTCTATCCGAACGGCATCCCCATTGAATCCGAACAAAAATTGTCCTTTCTGATAAAATCGCATGCCATAGATGAAGTCGTCTTTTCTTACAGCGACGTTTCGCATGAATATGTCATGCACAAGGCGTGTATGGTAAATGCCGCGGGAGCCGCCTTTACCCTCCTTGCCCCACAAAAGACGATGTTGAAGGGCAACAAGCCTGTTATTGCAATATGCGCGGTGAGGACGGGGTGCGGTAAAAGCCCGGTTTCCCGAAAAGTTTGTGAGATTGTTAAGGGGCTGGGAAAGAAGCCTGTGGTAATAAGACATCCCATGCCTTACGGCGAACTTTTTAAACAGCGTTTACAGCGGTTTACCACGTATGATGATTTCAGGAAGTATGACTGTACCATAGAAGAAATTGAAGAATATGAACCCCATGTGGAACAAAACACGGTCGTTTATGCAGGTGTTGACTACAAGGATATCCTGGATGCGGCAGAAAAAGAGGCAGACGTTATTGTATGGGACGGAGGCAACAATGATACCCCTTTTTACCTTCCGGATTTGTACATCACCGTTGCAGACCCCCACAGGCCAGGCCATGAACTTTCTTACTATCCGGGTGAAACAAACCTCCTCCTTGCGGAGGTTATTATTATCAGCAAGGAGGACACCGCAAAACCGGAAAATATACACATGGTAAGGGAAAATATACAAAAATCGAATCCGGACGCAACGGTTATTAACGCCGCAATGCCGGTGACGGTTGAAGATGCCGGACTGATAAAAGGTAAACGTGTGCTGGTGATTGAAGACGGTCCCACCCTTACGCATGGAGGCATGTCCTTTGGCGCAGGAGTACTCGCTGCCCGGCAATATGGCGCTTTGGAAATTATTGATCCAATGCCCTATGCCGTAGGGTCGATTCGCGAAACATATGGGAAATATCCCCACATGGAAAACCTGCTGCCTGCTATGGGATACGGGCGGAAACAGGTTGAGGAATTAAGCGCATCCATCAACCGCACGCCGTGCGATACCGTACTTATTGGAACCCCCATAGATCTGAGAAAAATAATCCGGATCGATAAGCCTGCCGAACGCGTACGTTACGACATGCAGGAAACAGGCGAACCGCAACTCGAAAAGATTATCAGGGCAAAACTCCGCAACTTCTCTATAAGTTGAGGTAAACAACCCCCTATACAGTCGGCAATCGGCAATCTACAGTCGGCAAATTGCGGATTGCCGACTGCCGACTGCCGACTGCCGATTGTAGATTGTAGATTGTAGATTGTAGATTGTAGACTGTAGACTGTAGACTGTAGACCGTGGACTGTGAAAGGTAGAAATTATTATAAAAACCACAACTTTTTGAGAAATTACAAAACTCCAATGAACTGCAAAAACACTATGGTAATTGCGCTGGGCGGAAACGCCCTCATCAGGAAAGGCCAGAGGGGAACCGTAGAGGAACAATTCGAAAACACACGGAAAAGTATGGAAGGAGTCCTTTACTGTTTACACAGGGGGTATAACATAGTAATCACCCATGGAAACGGCCCGCAAGTGGGTAATCTGCTGCTTATGGCCGAGGCCTGCCGTGACCGGACGCCGGAGCTTTCGCTTGGAATGTGCGTTGCCGATACTGAAGGGGCAATCGGATACATGATCCAGCAATCATTGACAAATGCGTTGCGAAGGGAAAACAGAGATACCTGTGTGGTAACGGTTCTGACGCAGGTCGTCGTGGATAAACATGACCGGGCATTTTCGCGTCCGACAAAACCCATTGGCCCTTTTTTCAGGAAAGAAGAGGCTGAACGGTTTCAAAAAGAAAAAGGATGGGATATTGCGGAGGACAGCAACAGAGGGTATCGCCGGGTAGTGGCTTCGCCCAATCCTCTGAAGATTATAGAGATTCAGGCGATCAGATGCCTTTTAGGGGCGGGCAATATCGTTATTGCCGCCGGTGGGGGAGGTATTCCTGTTATAATAAAGGAAAACGGAGACCTTGAAGGGGTGGACGTTGTCATAGACAAAGACCTTGCTTCAAGCGTTCTGGCAAGAGATATTAATGCCAATGTCTTGGTTATGCTTACCGGGGAGGAAAACGTTTTCCTCAATTACAAAAAACCAAACGAACGGCCTCTTTACAACATAACGGCAGATGAAGCGCAGCGCTATCTGGACGAAGGGCATTTCCCGCCTGGAAGCATGGGTCCAAAAATCCAGGCAGCCATACATTTCCTTGGGTGGGGAGGATCATTTGCCCTTATCACTTCGCTTGACAAGGTGAGTGAGGCATTTGAAGGCCGCTCCGGAACGAGGATTACAAAGGAAGCCATCTGAACCCTTACGCAGTAAATCCTCCTGCGGGTAAATAAGCCTGAAAGACGAAAGACGAAAGACGAAAGGGAAACCACAGATTACACAGATTACACAGATTACACAGATTACACAGATTACACAGAATGCTCTTGTTCCCAACGCCGGGGCTTGGGGACGAGCATTTTTACCTTTTTAAAAATAAATGCTTTTGGTTATATATAGCAACAAAAAATCCTTACATATTCTATCAATCGTCATTCTTTCCACCGTTTCAATTCTCACGTATTTAAATTGTCTGCCAAACCAGTTTGTTTACGATGACAATGCTACCATTATAGATAACCATTTTATTGAAGACTGGCGGAATCTTTCCGCCTTATTTACCCACGATTATTTTGCCCGCTCCGGAGAGCTGACATACAGGCCGGTAGTGACTCTTTCTTATTTTGCGGACTATTCACTCTGGCAATCCAGCCCAACGGGTTATCACATCACAAACGTAGTATCACACACAATAAATTCGTTGCTGGTGTATTTTCTTATATACTGTTTATCAGGCAGATGCTTTTTCCCCGCCAAATACCCCGATTCTCAGTATATAGAGGGCAGTGCATCATACATCAATCATGCTTTTTTAGCTGCCCTGTTGTTCATAATGCACCCCATTGTAAACGAAACGGTTAACGCAATAAGTTATAGAGAAGACCTGCTTGCAACCAATTTTGCACTGCTCTCCTTTTTGCTTTTTCTGTTCTCTGACAAAAAAACGCCTTCTCTCGCATACCTTGCAAAAACAAAAGACCTTCGCCGTAAGTTCTTTTCTGAAACGGAGTCAATGCCTGCAATAAAACATGGTATTCCTGTCTATATTGCGGCAATGGCAGCCTATTTCCTGGCATTGCTTTCCAAAGAATCTGCCATTGTGCTGCCGGGTTTAATCTTTTCCTTTTGCCTCCTTTTCAAAGAACGCACGGAAAACATCTCCTCTCCATCCCTGAAAAAAGAACGAGGCGCTTTCCCTATCAACCGCTGCTATGCAGTCCCCCCTGAAGATGCTCAAAACAACTTCTCAAAACCCGTGTATTGGCAAAACAGGGTGTGCCTTTTCTTCAGGACGTTTGCGAAAATAGCCATATCGCCTTATTTTATAGGCTATATAGGGATCAGCATTATGTATCTCATACTCAGATTTATCGTATTTCGTAATATCCATGAGAATATCGAATATCCCGGTAATAGTTTCCTGACGGCCTTGTTTACTTCAACAAAAGTAACAGGCAGATATATTTCCAATATCTTTATACCTTTTAACCTTAATGTGGACTACCATGTTTTACCCATTAAATCGCCTCTGTCGATTGCCTTTATTGTGCCATTTTTATTTTTAACCGCTCTTATTGTTATCATCATCCGTTTAAAAAGAAAACGCATATTTCGAACTTTCAAACCGCAGCAATGTGATAAAAATAACGTAACATTTCGTCAGGAAAGATTTTATTTCATATTGTTTGGGCTATTGTGGTTTTTAATTTCTCTCCTTCCTGTCATAAATATTATTCCGTTAAACAACCTTATGGCAGACCGCTATCTTTATTTGCCATTCATAGGATGCTGTATAGTTTTTTCAACGGCAATTACACATCAAAAAAAAGCGATTAAATACGCTTTCATCATTCCGGTTTTAATAGTTTGTGCGATCATCGCAATCACCAGGAACAGACATTGGGAAAATGAATTTACCCTGTGGCACAATTCCGCTCAAAATCCACTCTGCAGCTTTACCACCTATAATAATCTTGGCACGCAGTATAATAAAAAAGACGACCCGGATACCGCCCTTGCGTATTACAACAAAGCAATAGAAAAATCACAGGAAATCGGATTTACCCGTTATGCGACGGTGCACTACAATATGGGGAATGCTTACAAAAAAAAGAATCAGTTGCCCCAGGCAATTTCTTCTTACAAAAAAGCGCTCCACATAAAACAGGATTACAAACAAGCGCATAACAACCTTGGGAAGATTTATTTTGAGATGGAACAATATGACGATGCGTTTGATGAATACAATACGGCTTTGGCAATCGACCCCGGTTTTTCCGATGCACATAATAATTTAGGCGTATTGTATAATAAAAGAGGCATGGCGGAAAATGCGATTGCCGCGTACAAAAGGGCGCTTGCCGCAGACCCATTAAACAGTGACGTATATTACAATCTTGGCAATGTTTATGAATCAAAAAACCAATTCGAACTTGCCGTGGAGGCATATCAATCCGCACTGGCGATTGACCCGGCGCTGGCATACGCCCACAACAATCTTGGTGCTCTTTATGACAAAAAAGGCACCCTGGATAAAGCGATAGAAGAATATCGCCAGGCAATAAAATATAACCCATTGTATCCTTATGCCCACAACAACCTTGGCGCCTCCCTCGCAAAAAAAGGCGACATGGATAATGCGTTGGCAGAGTTTCAGGAGGCAGTTCATTTGCTTCCAGATAATCCCGATTTTCGTTTTAACCTTGGGTATGTATTTCTCAGGATGGGAAATAATGCCCTCGCATTACAAGCATTTGAAGAAACCATTCGTATGAAACCTTCTCACACAGAAGCGCTTTTCCATGCAGGAGTTATACATTACGAACAAGGCAATAAAGATAGGGCGGAAACGTTGTTGAAAGAAGCAATTGCGATTAGCCCGGGGCACTTAAAAATAAAAAAATACCTGGAAATGATTGAAAACATGTAGGAATACGAAGTTTGAAGTACGATTTACGATTTACGATTTGGGATTTTAAATCGTACTTCGTAAATCGTATTCTGGTTTAAACCTCCAGATATTTTCCTATTTTACGGTATCTGTTGTATCTGTCTTCTATAAGTTTGTCGGTAGGGATAGTTTTTAACTGATTCAGATATTTAAGCAAAAACGATTTCATTGTCGAGGCTGTCTTGTCGGGGTCTTTATGGGCAGCGCCGGATGGTTCGGGTATGATTTCATCTGCAATGCCCAAATCAAATAAATCTTTGGCAGTTAAGTGTAATTTTTTAGCTGCTTCCGGCGCCATTTCTCCGTTTTTCCATAATATTGCGGCGCATCCCTCGGGGGAAATAACGGAATAGTAGGCATATTCGAGAATTGCAAATATATCGCCAATTCCGATTCCTAATGCCCCTCCGCTGCCGCCTTCGCCGATAACGATATTTATTATTGGCGTTCTCAACTGGCACATCTCATAAATACTCTCTGCAATAGCATGTGCCTGCCCCCTTTCTTCCGCCCCAATATCGGGATTTGCCCCTGGAGTATCTATTAAAGTAATAACAGGTAATTTAAACTTTTCCGCAAGTTTCATCTTTTGCAATGCCTTACGGTATCCTTCAGGATTTGGCATGCCAAAGTTACACGCAATACGTTCCTTTGTGCTTTTCCCCTTTCGGTGTCCTACGATTAACACCTTTTCCTCATCAATCTTGCCAAAACCGCAAACCATTGCCTTATCATCGCCAAATCGTTTATCCCCATGGAGTTCAACAAAGTCTTCCACGATAAAATTTATATAGTCTGTTGACAGCGGGCGCAAGGGATGCCGCGCAATTTTAACGATATCATAAGGGGTTAATTTAGCAAAAATTTCCTTTTGTATCTGTTCCTGCTCTTCCCTTAAATAGCGTAATTCATCGCCATGCTCTGATTCGCCTTTTAAAGAGGCATTTTCCAAATCTTCTATACGATGTCCAAGCTCCAGAATCATATTCTCTAGTTCCGGTATTGATCTTTCACAGAAAGCTGTTTTTTTCATAATATTTACACCAAATAAAAAAATAATGAAAGGTTTCCCTGATTTAGTTTGAAAGTATTTAAGAGTCCTATTTTCAGCAAATCAAACTATAATTTATATCATTTTTCTCTGGTGAAGCAAGTTTTATGAATGCCCTTACGGCGGGGAAGGTATTTCTTTGGAAGTGAATTTGCCGCAAAATGCGAAATATGAATTACGATGGACGATGGACGAGAGACGAGAGATGAGAGACGAGAGACGATTTAAAATCCCAAATCCCAAATCCCAAATCGTAAATCGTAAATTAATAAAAAAGGAAACCACAGATTACACAGATTACATTGATTACACTGATTAAAAAAATCGTAAATCGTAGTTATTCCCGCAATTGGCCACTTCCAAAAACCACAAATTTATAGGAGGTAAGTTCGGCAAGTCCCATTGGCCCTCTGGCGTGGAGTTTATCCGTGCTAATGCCAATTTCAGCCCCCATGCCAAACTCATAGCCATCGGTAAAACGGGTAGAGGCGTTGACGTATACCGCTGCGGCGTCTACCTCGCCGGTAAATTGCAGGGCATTGCTGTAATTGGCAGTGATGATTGCTTCTGAATGGCCTGAGCCGTATTTTGTTATATGAGAGATAGCGTCATCTATTGAATCCACTACTTTTATGTTTAACACCATGTCCAGGTATTCATTATAATAATCTTCGTCCGTTGCCTGTTTTATCGTATCTAAAAGGGTACATGTTTTTTTGCAACCCAGCAATTGCACGCCGGAATCAATGAATTTTTTCGCAATTTTTGGCAAAAAAACGGGAGCGATATTTTCATGCACCAGCATTGTCTCCATTGCATTACAAGTTGCAGGCCGCTGAACCTTGGCATTGAAACAAACATCTTCGGCAATTTTCAGATCGGCAAACTCATCCACGTAGGTATGGCAAACACCTTTATAGTGTTTTATAACAGGGATGGTAGATTTTTCAACGACGGTGCGGATGAGCGCTTCTCCGCCACGAGGAATGACGACGTCAACATATTTGTCAGACGTAAGTAAATAATCAATCGCTTCCCTCTCTGTAATTTCGACAAGCTGTATGCCGTTTTTATCAAGCCCTGCTTTTTCCAAAGCGGCCGTAAGTATTTTATACAGCGCAATATTGGAATGAATCGCCTCTTTCCCACCTCTTAATATAACGGCATTTCCCGCTTTCAGACACAATGCCGCTGCATCGGCGGTCACATTAGGCCGTGATTCATAGATAATTACAATTACGCCGATTGGTGTGCGTATTTTTTTAATCTGCAAACCATTTGGCCGTGTATGGCCATGAATAATTTCTCCCACCGGATCGGCAAGATGAATGATTTGCCTTACACCGTCAGCCATTGCTTTGATACGTTTATCGGTCAGGGATAGGCGGTCAATCATCGCTTCTGAGAGACCGGCTTGTTTTGCGGCGAGCACATCTTTTTTATTTTCAGTTAGAATGAAATCCGCAGAGGAATTTATGCCTTCCGCAATATAATCAAGTGCGGTATTTTTTAACGCTGTGCTTGCCGTAGCAATACGCCGCGAAGCGCTTTTCGCATCTCTAACGATTTGATTTATATAATTTTCTATATTCATAATGGTAGGTAATCAGATAATATGCGGCAGTAACAAGAATTATCATGGCAGGAAACTGCCATGGAAAAGACCCGTCGAAGAGGAATGATTTCCACCGGTTTGATGCAGTTGCGGCAACGGGTTCTTTCACGGGAACGCTTTTTATATTAAAACGATGCTTATCATAAGAAACCTCTCCGGGTGCAAAATACCCTAATTGTTCACGTGCTTCTTTTTCAATACGGAGAGGGTCTTTCTGTAGAGAGGAATGCTCGCTCTCTAGCCTGTCGTTTTCCAATCGTAATTGTACCACCTGCCCCTCAAGAATCCTTTTTGTTTCTAACATACGAAATCTTTCCTGACGGGCATGCGTAATTAGGTAGGAGAAGAGTATAACGACAAATGAGGTGACAAGGGTAATCAGGATATATTTGCCGAAATAAAAGGGTTTTTCCTCTCTTTTCTCACAAAAAATATTTCCCTGAAAATGATTGCTATGCTCTAAACCAGTTTTTGCAGTCTGCATAATTTACCTCCATATATTGCGTTATCCGAGAGGTCTTCTTCTATACGTAAAAGTTGATTGTATTTGCATATACGATCCGTCCTGCTTAGTGAACCGGTTTTTATTTGGCCGGCATTGGTAGCTACTGCTATGTCAGCGATAGTGGAATCTTCTGTTTCGCCTGACCGATGAGAAATAACGACTGAGTAGCCGTTCGTCTTTGCCAGTTCAATTGCATTTAACGTTTCTGTTAAGGTGCCAATTTGATTGACCTTGATTAAAATGGAATTGGCTACGCCCTTTTCGATTCCCTTTGCCAGGATTTCCGTATTTGTAACGAATATGTCATCTCCTACGATTTGAACCTTTTTCCCCAGTTGATTTGTAAGTTTAGCCCAACCATCCCAATCTTCCTCCGCCAAACCATCCTCAATGCTGCAAATAGGATATTTATTCAAAAGTTCAGCGTAAAGAGCGATGATTTCATCGCTTGTTTTTTTCTTGCACCCCTCTGCGCGCAATATGTATTTTCCTTCCTTATAAAATTCACTGGCAGCAGGGTCTAATGCCAGATAAACATCTTTTCCTGCAATATACCCGGCGTCTTTAATCGCCTGAAGAATCAGGTCAATTGCCTCTTCATTCGTTTTCAAATTCGGAGCGAAACCGCCTTCGTCTCCAACATTAGTATTGTATCCCTTTGATTTTAAAACAGAGCGAAGGGTATGAAATATTTCTGTACCGGTGCGCAAGGCGACCGCAAAGCTGTCCGCATTTACCGGCACAATCATAAACTCCTGTATATCAAGATTATTGTCGGCATGTTTGCCGCCATTCAGGATATTCATCATGGGGACGGGTAAAACCTTTGCATTCGTACCGCCAATATACCGGTATAGGGGAACCCCCAATGCATTAGCAGCCGCCTTTGCCGTTGCAAGCGAAACGCCTAAAATAGCATTTGCTCCGAGTTTCTCTTTGTTTTTGGTGCCATCTAATCGTATTAAGAGGTTGTCAATCTCTACTTGGCGGGTTGCATCCATTCCTTCGAGTTTGTGAGAAATAATTTCATTTACGTTTTTAACCGCAGTCTGAACCCCTTTGCCCATAAATCGTGAAGGTTTATCAGTATCTCTCAGTTCCAAAGCCTCCCTTTTTCCTGTTGAAGCTCCGGAAGGCACGGCGGCACGGCCCATAATTCCATTCTTAAAAATCACATCAACTTCTACGGTAGGATTTCCCCTTGAATCCAAAATCTCTCTTGCTTTAATACTATAAATAATGGTCAATTGACATCTCCTGTTTTATATGTATATCATTGATAGAATGTAAGTTATGAACTTAAAAAAACGCGGATTCCTCTATAGCACATTTTTTAGCCGATGTCAATTATATTCTGTTAGACGGCTGTTATCATCATTTTATACAAGTATTATCCGGGAAAAATACTTTGATAAAAAGCTAAATTAGTGATTTTTTTTGCCGATATCAAAATTGGTGTTGCACAACAATAAACGTATAAGGTTCGGAGA
Source organism: Candidatus Kuenenia sp. (assembly GCF_039794105.1). Classification (GTDB taxonomy): domain Bacteria; phylum Planctomycetota; class Brocadiia; order Brocadiales; family Brocadiaceae; genus Kuenenia. The sequence goes on along the minus strand of NZ_JBDIWA010000023.1, from coordinate 9,313 downwards.
GAATAAAGTTTTGAATTACGATACAATGAAGATATAATTTTCAATGGCGGCAAAATTGAACTAAAAATGATAGTAAACGCGCTTTTTATTTGTTCTGTGCAGTACGAAATTTAAATCTGCAAACTTAAAAAAAACATTTTTGAATACTAAGGAAGGTACTATGGATAGAATAACGAGTGACCCCTCCATGCAGAAAATTATTGGCTTGAAGCGTTACGAAGCAAATAAGCCGGTAAAAAACAGTGCGAAAGAAGGTAATTCAGGCCCGGAAAAACAAGATGCCGTCAGCATTTCTCAGGAATCCAGGATTTTTAGCGAAAAAGTTGAAAATCTGAAAGCAACCGTTAAAAACGAAGTATCGGATGCAAGGTCTGCAAAATTAGAGGAAGTACAAGAAAAACTGGAAACAGGGTTTTATGAAAAAGATGAAATAGCAGAAGAAGTGGCGGATAAAATAATAGCTGCATTCAAAACCAAGGCATAAAAAACTTTTTGCCAAATACAAAAACTGCGGTACTCATCTCCCGACACTCTTCCGAATCCGTTTTAAACATATTTTTACTTTCTCGTAAATCCCGCCGTGGTAATAAGAGCCTGCTAATTTGTATTAACTACAAATGATCGGGCTTTTTTAATTTATCTTAAAATAAACTCAATACCGGTAATCCCTTTAATAAAAAGACGCCCTTAAAAATGTTAAAAAAAACATATGCATTATTAATATGCACTATTGCTTTTTTTGCCTTTTCAACGCAAACCTTACTTGCGCAGGAGCAAAAATATAAGATTGTTATCTTTCCCTTTGTGTATAACCTTGCATCAGAGGGTCAAATTGCAGGGGTGGAACGTATTGTACAAAGCGAGTTAATCCGGTCTGGTCTTTTTAGCGTAATAGACCAGAAACGTACTTACCATTATGTGAGAAAAACTGTTTTGCATAATTTCTACAAGATTGACGATGTGGAAAAAGGTTCAAACTTTAGCAATAAAGATATTATTGACCTTTTTTTTAGTTTTGAGTGGGAAAAAGTAGTAAAAATGACAAAGCAATTAAATGCAGATTTCGGGATAAAAGGCAGTCTTTCCCAATTTGGCGAAGGATACCGGGCAGATATCGAAGTGATAAATGCAAAGGAAATAGAAATAGTAAGACTGCAGGAGATGAAGGATAAAACGGTGGGTGCATTGGTGGGGGAATGCGTGTCAGAGGAGAAAATTCCGGAAATGTTTGAAAAACTTGCACAACAAATCATAGGGCTTTGCCTCGCAGGCAAAGCACAGGAAACTGCCGAAAGTATTATCAAAAGTTACTATCAGGGAAAATACACCTATCAGGAAACGGAAAACAAATTACTGGCACTTATTTCTGATATGCCGGAAGAGTTTATTCTGCAGTATACGTTATTTTCCCATTATCTGGAGAATCCTGAAAAAATCGACCGTTTAATAAAAACGGGAGAAAAGGCAATACATTTATTTGATTCAGGCAATGAAGAACATATAAGGTACATGTCCTTTTTAGGGTTAGACCTCTTTCTCGAACTTGCCAATGCCTATGTTAGTACGGGGGATTTTTCAAAAGCAATAACTGTCTACAATCATGCAGTAACAGTATATCATATGAACCATGCTAAATATTTCAAACAGTTGGGAGTGTTGTATCTACTGGAGGACAAAGAAGAGGCATCAATGAATGCTTTTAAAAAAGCGCTGAATATCGACCCGGCGGATTTTGAATCCAATTTTGCCATAGCTGCCCTCTATGAAGCAAAAAAGAATACGGCACAGGCCCTCGAACAATACCGGAATTGTATTAAATATGCGACAAACCCAACCGACAGATCGAAAGTATTAGAGGCAATCAAAAAACTGGAGGCGAAAGAACCATTGCGTTAATCCCGACATATCTTCAATGCGTTCCCCCTTGTTTAAAACAGATGTAGGGTGGATTAAGGTGAGACCTTTTCGTGACGAATCCACCAAGGAGAACTATTCCCAAAGGTTCATCAAAAAATCCTTCATAACCTCTACCTGTTCTTCGGGTGTTCCGGGAATATATTCCTGAAATTCTCCTTCTCTGAAAAATTTCGGCATTTTTGTTCCAGGCTGAATCGATTGCGGGTCTAAAAGCCACTTCTTAATCCACTCCGGCTTGAGCCGTGTCTTTGCGAGCATTAGGTCAGGCGCCCAGTCTGCGGGCTCCCCTTCCGGCATTTTACTGCCGCTGATATGGCATTGGAGGCAATGAACATTTTCAGATTCGAATAGTTTTTTCGCAGCCTCGAGATAGCCGGGAAATGCCTTTTCTTTTTTTTCAATATATCCCTTTTTTGTTTCTTCGATATACTCATAAGGGTATTGTTCTCCATCTTTTGCGGCAAGAAATATAGCCAGCTTTGTTGCCTCTTCGTCAGACATGTCAAACGATGGCATTTTTACATCAAGCCAGGGCCTGAGATCAAAGGGTTCTTTTAAAAATGCAAATGCCCACTCGCATTGTACCTTCTTCCCTTCGCCGTATAACAAAGGCGGAGTAAAGACCCGTGCCTCTTCAGGCATGATGCCTTTTTCGTCCACATGATATTCTATAATCAAATTTGCCAGTTCAATTTCCGCCGTTTTCTCCTGTCTTGCTATGTCCTCTTCTGCTATAAATACCACCTCTCCGGCTTTGTATCCGTGACTTTCGTTGTCTTCCATTAACTGAAAATAAACACCCTCGTCCTCCTGTATTTTTATCATCCCGGAAAGCTCTGCGCCGTCGCTAAGATATATTTTGTCCAGATCAAACTGATGGCACCCGGAGCAATTATATTTTCCTATTCTTTCCCAGCCTTCAGCGATTACCTTCTGCTCTGCGGATAATTGCGCAACGTATTTTTCCGGCAATGTTTCTTCCTTTAATCCGGTAAGCAATACGACCAATGCCTCTCTTTGTTCCGGTGACAGCCCGAAATCTGGCATTTTCAGGCGATCATCCTGCTTTTTATACTTTCCTTCATCAAACTGTCTTGGATTTTGCAGCTTTGCCTGCAGCCATGCCCTTCTTGCCTCGCCGATGTTTTCCGTATAATGTTTCAGCCCGGCCTCGCCAAGTATCTTTTTTTCCAAAAGCCCGAAATCGAATAATTGTATGTGTTTCGCCCCGATATCGGACAATTCAGCGCCAATTTTACCAAGCCCTTCCATGCCCTTAATTTCATGGCAGCCAAAACAGCCGTATCTTTTGATCAATGCTTCACCCGTGTGTGCCATGTTTTTATCGGTTAACCATTCCACCTCCGCATTTTGCGGTTTACTGCCTGGCAATTTTGTTTTATTTATTAAATATCCGGCTATGAGGCGGGCGTTTACTTCCTCTAATCTGAAATGCGGCATCCTTGTAAGCGGTTCTTTTTCTTTTGGATGAAGTATCCATTCTACCAGATACGCACTGCGCATCTTTTCCCCTGTCCTTGCCAGGTTGGGGGCAAATGTTCTTTCCGCCCCTTCTTCGTAACTATGGCATGCCAGGCATCCTGTGTGTTCAAAAAGGAAATCGCCACGTTCGTACTCTTCTTCATCAAGCCGGAGTATTTCATCGCCGGTAATATTGATTTCATCTGCATGCTGCCATAAATATGCCGCTATCGCGCGGGATTCTTCTTCCGACAGCCGAAAATCCGGCATTCGGGTAGTTGGCCGGAATGCCCTTGGGTCTTTTATCCAGTCCGTTAACCATTCCGGCTGTACTTTGTTTTTGATATTACGCAGGTTTGGGCCTATAATGCCGTTAAATTTTCCGAACCCTTTTGTTTCATGGCAGCCATAACAACCAAGGTCTTCAAATAGCCTTTTTCCTTCCCAAAGCACATCTGCCCCTTTTACTTCTCTTCCTGCGCTATGGCATTTTAGACACGATGCTTGTGCCATTTTGCCACGATATATTGGAGTAAGCCAGTATTCAACCTCTCCGTGCGCTTTTTTCACCCCCGATGTTGCGCTTGATTGTCCTTCATGGCATAAAACGCAGCCAAATTTCTCCGGAGGATGATTTCCCAGGTATAATTGTCTGTCGGGATGGCTTGTATATGGCTGTTCTTCTGAAACACTTTCAGATTTATCTATGCCGGAGTGGCAGGACATGCATCGATCAACTATATTCATATCTTCCAGATAGGTTTGGTATACCTGGAGGCCGGGCCGTGCTGTTTTGAGTCTCTTTAGTCTGTTTTTGCCATACTCTACCCCCGCAGTGTATGAATCTAATTCATTTGTATACGTTATAATATCTTTTTTTAATTCTCCCTGCCTTGCCCTGATTAATGCAAGCCGGTTTTCAGCCACCTTCAGTTTCAGGGCACGTTCTTCATTTTCTTTTTCCAGCGCCGATATTTCTTTTTTCAATTGTTCATTCTGTGTTTTCCCATAAAGGTACTCTTTCTCAGTGGTTTCATTTCTTGCCACCACTGACAGAAATTTCAATGACTCGACTTCCTGTTCTGCGCGCTTTTCTTCAGTTAACAGGTTTTTATACTCCTCCTGTACTGTAGGAGCAACGAAGGCGTCCTGTGCATGTTTCAGGTTTTCCTTTGCCTCCGTATATTTTTTTTGTACTTCGGGACTCTCAAAAGTGGCGACTGACTTTGTGTATTCTTCCCCTGCTTTTTCATATTCCAATTGATGAAATTTCTTTTGATATTTTTTCCATGGCCGTCTGTCAACCACCTCATTCACTACTGCCCACAAGGCAACTGCGGCAAGGATAAAGCTTACGACTGCAAACGCCGCCGAATAGGATTTTTCCTCTTCTCTCTTTTCTTTTTTTCGTACTTTTCCGGTTTCCATAATCACACGTAAATAATAGAAAATTATATGTTAAACCAGGGGGCCACCCAGATATATTTTATGTGAAACACCAATCGCAGGCATACTTTTATCGGAAGCGCCATCATGCAGAGAAAGAGGAAGGCAACGATTGTATATCGAATGAACCCGATCTTCTCTATAGCCAATCCTTTTCTGCGTTTTAAAAACCGGTAGGGGAGGGATATCCCCAAATAAAAATAACCAAACAACACTAAGCCGCCAAGCATAAAACCAGGCAAAGAATTTGATTTGATCCCTATAAGGCTGGTCAGATCATAATTTGTTTCCGCAACAACACGATGTGGGTCCCACTCCTGCCATGGCCAAAACCACAACCAGCCGGGCCCCCGCATAAACACCCCGACGATGATCAGCAGTATCCATAAGACGTGAAACCCAAAACAAAAGGTCAGCATCGCAAATTTTCTTTCCTTAAAGGTATAATAACCATTCCCCTTTGGATTATTATCAACATAGGGAATAACCATTAACCCGGCAATTATCAGCATCGGGAAAATAACGCCGGCAATCCATGGGTCAAAATAAACAAGCATTTCCTGCAATCCCAGAAAATACCAGGGCGCCTTTGCAGGGTTTGGAGTCATGGTAGGGTCTGAAATTTCTTCAAGGGGTGCGTCAAACAGGATAGACCAAACGACGAGTATGATTGTGCAAATAATAGCCGCCAGGAACTCTTTTCTTATTAAGTATGGCCATGTTGCTATTTCGTCTTCCGATATATCAATATCTTTTTCCCTGGCAAACGTCTTGCCTTTTATAAAGGCAAGGGCGCGATACCGGTCTTTCTTTTCTTTATTTTCCTCGCTATTACTCATATCTGTTTCGCAAAAAGGTCTTCAATCTGTTTTTGCCGCTGTTACATTTTTTAAATAAAAATATTACCCCTCTGAATAGGCGAAGCGTTCCATGGTAATTGCCGCCGCAGGGCAGCGTTTAACGCACAATCCGCACCGGATACACTTTTCTTCATCTATTATCATTGCGGCATCCCATTCTTCAGGGATGTCCTCTTCATTGCGTAAAGCGTCGGGCAAAGAAATATTTTCACGCGAAACCATCGATATGCAATTGTAAGGGCAAACATCGATGCAACCGCCGCATAATATGCATTTCTCATCGATAAATATATTATAATGACAAAGCAGGCAACGATTTGCCTCTTTCTGGGTATTCTCTTTGGAAAATCCCAGTTCTGATTCGGCGTCTAAACAGCCTCTTTTGTCCAGGGGAAGTGATTCCTGCTTTTGTCTGGGAGCTACTTCATAGTCGGGGACTCTTTTTGAAGGGCTTTGGTGTTTATAATAAAATTGATAACCTTCCTTTTTCTGTCCGGTCAAAAAAGTATGTATCGAACCAGCCGCCTTTCTTCCGTCAGCAATCACCTCAATCACATTCCGGGGTCCCGTCACGCAGTCTCCGCCTGCAAATACCCCTTTCCGTGACGTCATGCCTGTTTCATCAATTAAAGGCATCCCCCATTTGTTGACCTTTACGCCCAGTCGTTCTGAAAGGAAGGCAATATCCGGCGCCTGCCCGATGGCGGGGATAACCAAATCCACAGGTATGGTAAAATTGCTTCCTTCTATAACCTCCGGCCTGCGGCGTCCGGATTCATCGGGTTTGCCAGGTTTATTTCTTACACATTCTATATGTGTAACTTTTCCGTCTTTTCCAATCAGCGCGATAGGAGAAGTCAGGCAAAGCATTTCTATGCCCTCTTCTTCCGCCATTTGAACCTCCAGTTCGCCTGCCGGCATTTCTTCCCTGGTTCTCCGATACACAATCGATGCCTTTCCGGCGCCCAGCCTTAGGGATGTACGCGCGCAATCGATAGCTGTGAAGCCGCCCCCGATCACCACCACGCTTTTCGGAACGCTTTTTATTGTGCCAAGATTGGTTTCTTTCATAAAGGCAACGCCATGTATTACCCCTTCCAGGTCTTCGCCTTGGATGTCCATGCGGGATGATTTATGTGCGCCGGCGGCAATGTACACGACGTCAAATGTCTGTAAGAGTTCCTCAAACTTTTCCGGCGTGTTTACCGGTGTGTTTATAAGAATTTCAACGCCAAACCCCTTTATCCAGTGTAGCGTATCCTCTATTATGCTGCGCGGCAGACGATAGGGGGGGATTCCTACACTGAGCATGCCCCCTGCAACCGGCAGCGCTTCATATATAATAACATCGTGTCCCTTTACCGCTAAATCATGGGCTGCCGCAAGGCCGCATGGACCTGAACCAATAATTGCGATGCGTTTGCCGGTTCTTTTAACGGCAATTTTTTTTTGAGGAAATGGATGAAGGGCAAAATCGGCGGCGCTTCTTTTAAGAGTGCATATGGCAATGGGGCTGTCAATTGCCCCTCTCCTGCACGCGGTTTCGCAAGGATGGGTGCAAACCCTTCCGAGAATATGGGGAAAGAGATTTGCCATAAAATTAAGGTTTAATGATGCATCGAAATTCTCCTCGGCAATACGTTCTATATAATTCATTGCGGGAGTGTTGACGGGACATGCGTACTGGCAATTGATATTTTGCCGAAACCAATGGTCATCTGTCTTGAAAAGCGTGTATTCCATAGATCACTGTTCTCCCTTCCGGCGTTCCTCTTGTTTCAGCCTTCGATCGTTTCTGAATGCCTGCTGAAAGGTAATAAAGGAGAAGAAACACAGCAAAAAGATCAATGCCACAATGGGAATGTTATCCGGTTTAGTTATAATAGCCCATATATTTTCCATAATTTAAAATCGATAAATAACACTATCAAAGCGGCCCTGATATGCCTCCGTCTTTGCGAATTCGCCAGAAATGAACCATCATAAATACGCTGATAATTAATGGAAGTCCTATGCAATGCCATACATACGCCCTTAATAACGCATTGCCACCAACCAGCGAACCGCCCAGAAGGGCAAAACGTATATCATTGTGGGCGGTCATGCCCAATTGTTCCCCGAAAGGTCCTTCATGACCAAGCAATGGAGTGGAACGCGCCATGTTTGTCCCGACCGTAACAGCCCAGAAACCCAATTGATCCCAGGTAAGCAAATAACCGGTAAAGCTCAGGAGAAGGGTAACCACCAGCAGAACAACGCCGACGCACCAATTAAATTCTCTTGGCGGTTTATACGAACCCGTTGCAAAAACGCGAAACATATGCAGCCATACCGTGATTATCATTAAATGCGCTGCCCATCGATGCAGATTCCTCAGCAATGCCCCAAACGGCACCTGATATTCAAGGTCTTTTATGTCCCAATACGCATCATGTACCGTAGGCCTGTAATAAAACATCAATAGTATGCCGGTAACCGTAAGCGTTAAAAACAGGAAGAAGCTAATACCCCCCATACACCAGGTGAACTTAAATTGCGGGGCGTGCCGTTTTACCTTTGCGGGATGCAAATGGAGAAAAACATTGGAAATGACCTTTAACGTCCTGTTTTTAGGCGTGTCTGAAAAACCATGCCGGAAAACAGACTCCCATACTTTTGACCGAAACACGGTGTTGCTGATTGCACCAAAGAATCCTTCTTCTTTTAAAAGCCTTTTGTATTTTCTGAAAAATGTATCTTTCTGCGGATTTTCCATAGATTATACCTTTAAAAATGCCCCGGGTTTGTCCCATTCACCCCGTTCACCCCTGTATCGGGAGCTTTCATCGACAATGATCTGTCCGTCATCGCCCAATGCCACTTTAAATCGCTCCAGTGGCCTCGGCGCTGGGCCTTCAATGTTAATTCCATCAGGGGTAAAACCGCTGCCATGACATGGACATTTGAATTTCCCCTCGGAGGCAAGCCAGTTCGGGGTGCAGCCCAAGTGTGTACACTTTGCCTCAACGACATACAATGTATTATCTTCCTTGACTATCCAAATCCTGAATTGTTTTTTAAATTTTTCGCTTACGCCTGAAGCATATTGGGAGGGGAAACCGATTGAATAACGCGTGGGAGGTTCGAAGATAGTTCTGGGGAAAAAAAATCTGATAATTGAGCCGGTGATTGTTGCAACAAATATACCGATAAAACCCCAGCCGGTAAAGTAGAGCAATTTTCTGCGATTTACAGGAATTTCAGCATTTTTAACTGCTTCCAACATATTTCACCGTAATTATTTTAAAATACACGTAATGTAGTGTTTATTTAAAAGATTGAAATTCCTGGAAGATTAAATTGAGAATCCGAAAGGAATTGTCAATATACTATCATTTCCGTCGGCAGCATTGTTGTATAATGAATAATATATTAGAAATTATGAAAGTCAACTGAATTTCCAAATAAGGTCAAATGGTTGAAACTATATGACTAATCAACCCCCGGCGGGTTCAGGTTTGCAACCCAATGTCATTAAGTTAAGAAAAGCATCGCAAAAAAACGATATATCATCTTGATTAACAATAAGTTAGGTGGTATAATCAATGCCGAGTTAAACGTAATTTACC
>NZ_JBDIWA010000022.1:0-52003 GCF_039794105.1 Candidatus Kuenenia sp. | reverse complement strand
ATCTGTTTTGATAAAGTTATTGTTGAGATAAAGGCGGCGAAAGAGATATGTGATGAACACCGTGCTCAATTGCACAACTATTTAAAGGCAACAGGGATGACTGTTGGTTTACTGGTCAACTTTGGACACTATCCAAAAGCAACCATAGAACGTATTGTAAAATAAATTTCCGCTTAAAGGCAACCACGGACTACTCGGAAGAAGAAGAAAAGATGGTAACCACGGAACACACGGAACACACGGAATACACGGAAAAAAAGGGAAGAGGATAAGTGGGAAGGGTGTGTAAAATATTATTGGAAGAAGAAGTATATGCTTCATGAAGATGTATTATAAAATAAATGTCCGTGTATTCCGTGTGTTCCGTGGTTATTCGTATTAAAGGCAACCACGGAATACACAGATTAAAAAATTAAATATTCGTAGTTCAACATTAAATATTTTGCCAAAAATTGCAAAGAAATTACTGCTAAATGAAAACAGTTACCCTGTGAGCTGATTTTTGTTAACTTAAGCTGAAATTAATATACATTTGAAGATGTTAAACAGAAAATATCATATTTTGTTATTTGCGATAATCGTTGCCACCCCTCTTATCGTCTATCTCAATTCTCTGGCAAATACGTTTGTTTATGACGATTACCTCACGATAACTAACAATCACTTTATTCGTGAATGGCGTTATCTTACCGCACTTTTTAGCAAAAAATATGCTGCTGTATCTAATGAACTGACGTACCGCCCCATTGTTACCCTTTCGTATTTTATCGACTATGCCCTCTGGGGGTTAAGACCTGCAGGATACCACTTCGTCAATAACATTATCCACACCATAAATGTGGTTTTGTTGTATTTTCTGGCGCATCGGCTTTTTGGGAATCGTATAGTCTCTTTGATCTCATGCCTGATGTTTTCCATACATCCGGTATTTTCTGAGGCAGTAAATGCCATAAGTTATCGGGAGGATCTTTTATCTGCGACCTTTTTGTTGATTGCGTTTATTTTTTTTCTCAAATCTTCAGATAAAACGGCATGCATAAGGAATCTTTCTGCCTTTTATGCGGTATCCCTGATTGCCTATTTCTTTGCGTTATTATCAAAGGAAATGGCAATTACCTTTCCCCTCCTTGCATTTGCCCATGATTTTATTTTTAAAAGAAAAGAAATTGCCAGCCGCCAGTGTGCCGGTATGCTTCCGTGCAGTGTTTATTTTCTAAGGGGCCGTTTTGTTACCCACTATATTGGATACATTATTATTAGCGGCATATATTTGTTTTTACGATTCAAGGTATTTAAAAATTCGGGAGAAGTGATATTTTATCCTGAAAAAAGCATCTTTATAAACGCCCTTATGATGACGAAGGTAGTTGGGTATTACCTTAAACTTTTCTTCATTCCCATGCCCTTAAATGCGGATTATGTTGTTCCTGTTGCGTATTCTGTCTTCGATGGGGCATTTATTATTTCTCTTATGGCAATCTGCTGCACTATGGTGTTGGTGAAAAAAAGTTGTTTTTCCGGGAAGTGGGTTTTTGCTTTTACCTGGTTTTTTGTAACGCTTTTGCCCGTGCTTAACATTGCCCCTCTGTTAAATATAATGGCGGAAAGATATCTTTATATCCCGGGCATAGGATTTACCCTGTTTGCGGGCCTGGCATTTAACAAAGGCTTTCAATGTTTTTACAGAAGAAGGCATTATTTTCTGTCATTTGCTGTGATAATTTGTTTTTTGCTGATGTGGGGGACAATACTGAGAAACGGGATCTGGCTTAATGAATTTACCTTTAGCACGGAAACGATACGCCGTTCGCCAAAGAGTTACAGGATTTACAATGGCCTTGGATATTTTTATTACAATAATGGTTTAATCGATAAGGCAATTCGGGCATTTGAAGGCTCTATACAGGCAATGCCAACACATCCGAAGGCGCACAGCAATCTCGGCGCTGCGTATTCTCTGAAAGGAATGCAGGATAAGGCGATTGAAGAACTGCAATTTGCCGTTCGGCTGAGGGAGCAATACCCTGAAGCGCATAACAATCTGGGACTCCTTTATAAAAGAAAAGGCATGCCCGACATGGCGATTAATGAATATGTGGCAGCGCTTAAAACAAACCCCTATTATGCGGATGCGCATAATAATCTTGGAAGCGTTTATATTGACACGGGAAGGTATGAAGAAGCCCTTTCTGAATTAGAAAAGGCATTAAAAATCAGAAGCAACTTCGCGCTGGCGCACTATAATATGGCGGTAATCTACTTCAAAAAGGGCCAAGTGGAAGATGCGTATAATAAACTTTTGGAAGCATACAAGTTGGATCCCGGCAATGCCGACGTGCATCTCAGTCTTGGAGTTGTTTATAAAGACCATTTTCACGATACTGCCAAAGCCCTTTTTCACATAAAAGAGTCATTGCGTATAAATCCACAGCACAAACAGGCGGAGGAAATGAGGAAGGTTATCAGGGAATTAAATCCATAAGAAAGTCGGCAGTCTACAATCGGCAGTCGGCAATCGGCAAATTGCAGATTGCAGATTGAGGATTGAGGATTGGAAACTGGAGACTGAGGACTGTTTTCGTGCTTAGGCGGGTTAAAAGGGAGTGAAACCGCAGATTATCATACCATACACACTAAAACCACAATGGGATACCCCATTTTTTTTGTTGCAAAGAACAGATGGTCTTTGCTATACTTTGCCCTTATATTGTTTGTTTTAACGATGAGTTAATAGGTATTTACACATAGGGCAATGTGGGTATTTTTAAAGGATTTGGTGTTTCGATGATAAGTAAAGAAGCAAAACAGAAAATTATTAATGATCTTAAAATTCATGAAAATGATACAGGTTCTTCAGAAGTGCAGATAGCTTTGCTCACCGGACGAATCAATCATTTAACGGGCCATCTGAAGGTGCATAAGAAAGATCACGCATCGAGAAGAGGATTGTTGCAGATGGTAGGCAATCGTTCCGCGTTACTTAATTATTTGTCAAGAACAGACCGCGAAAGATACAAAAAACTAATAAATAAACTAGGTTTACGCAAATAAATCTAAATTCCTGGAGGAATCAATATACATACCCACACCAATGCATAAGACAATTAAAACTAACCATTCCTTTGCTGGTCAATGGAAAATTAAAGAACATAGATTGAGAGGTCAAAATGGCACAATTTAAAGTGGAGAAGTTGATCGGCAATAGAGCGCTTAGCATAGAAACAGGCCGGGTAGCAAGGCAGGCCGATGGCGCCGTATTAGTGCAATATGGCGAAACTATCGTATTGGTTACAGCGGTTTCTGCATCAGAAGAAAAGGGAAATGTAGATTTTCTTCCACTTACCGTCGATTACCGGGAAAAGACATATGCCGCCGGGAAATTTCCTGGCGGTTTTTTCAAGAGAGAAGGAAGGCCTTCTCAAAAAGAAATCCTCACCATGCGCTTGATAGACCGCCCTATCAGGCCGCTCTTCCCAGATACGTACTTCCGCGAAGTTCAGGTTATGTCAATAGTACTTTCCGCCGATAAGGAAAATGATCCTGATATACTTGCGATGGTGGGCGCTTCCGCCGCATTATCCATTTCCAGCATTCCCTTTAGCAAACCTACCGGCTCGGTAAGGGTTGGGCAAATTGAAGGGAAATTTATTATCAACCCCACACATGCCGAGTTGGCACAAAGCAGCATGGACATTGTTGTCTCCGGAACAGAGGATGCCGTTATGATGGTTGAGGCGTCTGCAAAGGAAATTCCCGAAGAACAGATGGTGGACGCCATTATGTTTGGACATGCGGCTATAAAAGAAATCATAACTCTTCAACACGAACTTATTGAAAAATGCGGAAAAGAAAAGCAAATTGTTGCTCCTTCCAGGATGAATAAAGAACTCATGGAAGAAATTAAACAAAAATATTATACCGCTATTGTAGAAAAGAATCTGACTCCGGGAAAAGGATACAGAAAAGAAGCGCTTGATGAAATACTTGCGGCCATAATTAATGAATACTGTGTAGAAGGCATCGAAAATGCACCTACACCAAAAGAAATTAAAGCAATATTTGAGACTGTTGAAACAGTTGTAGTCCGGGAGCAAATAGTATCCAAAGGATTGCGGCCTGATTCCCGTGGATTGAAGGATATAAGGCCTATTACCTGTGAGGTTGGCATTCTCCCCAGAGTACATGGTTCTGCTTTGTTTACAAGGGGAGAAACACAGGCAATTGTTGTGGCAACCCTAGGTACCACGTCGGACGAACAAAAAGTGGACGGACTTGAAGATGAATATTCAAAGAAATTTATGCTGGATTACAATTTCCCGCCTTTTTGTGTTGGTGAAACAAAGCCGTTACGAGGGCCTGGCAGGAGAGAAATCGGGCATGGAGCATTGGCGGAGCGGGCACTGGCAGAAGTCCTTCCGCCACCGAACAAATTCCCTTACACAACCCGTGTGGTGTCTGATATAACCGAATCTAACGGGTCTTCTTCGATGGCATCAGTTTGCGGCGGGACGCTTGCCTTAATGGATGCCGGTGTGCCTATAAAAGCTCCTGTAGCCGGCATTGCTATGGGTTTGGTGAAAGAAGAAAACAGTGTATGTATTTTATCTGACATACTGGGGACCGAAGATCACCTGGGAGATATGGATTTTAAGGTTGCAGGCACCGCTCAGGGCGTAACCGCTTTGCAAATGGATATAAAAATTGCTGGAATTACTGAAAAAATAATGCGTGATGCGCTGGCGCAAGCCAGGGAGGGTAGGCTTCATATTCTTCAGGAACTGGAAAAAGTCATTGAAAAACCGAGAGAAAAAATTTCTGTATACGCGCCAAAAATTGTACAGATTAAAATTAACCCGGAAAAAATCGGAATGATTATTGGCCCTGGCGGAAAAAACATAAAGAAAATACAGGAAGAAACCGGGGCAAAAATTGAAATTGAAGATGATGGAACGGTAATCATTTCCGCAACCCTTGCGGAATCGGCAGAAAAAGCAAAAACATGGATTGAAAATATGACGAAGGAAGTTGAGGTTGGGAAAACGTATAAGGGAAAAGTTTTATCAATAAAAGAATACGGGGCGTTTGTTGAAATAATTCCCGGGCACGATGGCTTGGTACATATTTCCGAGCTTTCCGACGGATATGTTGAAAAGGCGGGTGATGTTGTGGAGGTAGGCCAGGAAATAATGATAAAAGTAATCGGCATAGATGACCAAAAAAGAGTCAAATTGAGCAGGAAAGCTGCTTTAAAGGAAAGCGAACAACCCCTCACTCCTAAGAGTTAAAATTAACTATAATTGGGTATAATATTTGGGAAAATTTCAAAAAGGAGGACGTATTAGAGATTCTGTAAACAAATAATATATCTATTTTATATCTTTTTTATCTTTTTAGGAGGATGTAGAACCATACGGTAAAGAAAAATGTTGCTAAGTTTGTTCGTTTTTTTAAAGTGGTAAGTATTAAATATAAGGAGAATGAGATAATGGCGATTGGCAAGGTTAAGTGGTTTGATGCAAAAAAGGGTTTTGGTTTTATCGAGCAAGAGGGTGGAGGAGACGTCTTCGTTCACTATTCCAATATTGGCGGTGACGGATTCAAAACACTCGAAGACGGAGAAAAGGTGGAATTTGAAGTCGTCGAAGGAGCGAAAGGTCTGCAAGCCCAAAAAGTTAATCGCGTAGCTTCTTAAAAAATATATAAAATATCATTTAACGAGCCGGGAGGAAGCAAATTCAGCCATCTTCCTGGCTCTTTTTTTTAATAAAAAAGTGGTTCAATATCTGATCGGCGCTATTGCGTCTGTAATAATCGTAGTTCCGTTAGCATATTACTATTATAACAGGGGGATAATTCGTAAAACAAAAGAACTGGAAAAACGCACGATTGATTCTGAACGATTGGCGTTTGCCGGTACATTGGCAGGGGGACTTGCCCATGAGATTAAAAACCCGCTAAGCACTCTAAACATTCACCTACAACTTCTAAAAGAAGACCTGCAAAGTATCATTGGCGCTCCAGGAGACGACACCTGGAAAGTTTATAGAAAAATAGAGATTATCCAGAAAGAAGCACTAAGATTAGAAGAAATCCTGAATGATTTTCTCCGGTTTGCCAAAGGACAAAAACTGGAATTAGAATACTGTGATGTTAATGAAATTCTAGATGAAGTAATCAACTTTGCAACACCGGAAATCAAACAAAAAAATGTCGTTGTTCTTAAAAGCTATCATCCCGGTTTGCCTTTATGTTATATTGACAGTAAACTTATAAAACAAGCCTTTCTTAATATTATTATCAACGCGCAGCAGGCTATGGAAGATGGAGGGGAACTTATGATTCGAACCTCAAAAATAAAAAAGTCGGTACAAATAGATATCACAGATACAGGCCATGGCATTCCCAACGATTCGCTCAATAAAATCTTTCAAGTGTACTATTCTACAAAAACTGCCGGCACCGGGCTCGGGCTCCCTACTACGAAAAGAATTATAGAAGAACACAGGGGCACAATTAGCGTTCAAAGCCAGGAAGGCAAAGGTACAAATTTTACCATACAATTACCCATAAACCTCGAAAATGTCTCAGTATAATACAACAATTCTGATCATCGATGATAACGAAGAACATGCGAATGCTACGGCGGAAGCAATACAAAAGGTAGGATATAAATGTATTGTTGCTACCAGTGGCAAAGAGGGTTTAAAGATTATTGAAACAGAAGAGATAGACGTCGTAATTACCGACCTGATTATGCATGATTTCAGCGGCATGGAAATTCTTAAAGCGACTAAGGAAAAATTGCCCGAAGCGGAAATTATTTTGATAACAGGATACGGCACTGTGGAAACAGCCGTTGATGCCATGCGAAAAGGCGCCGCTACCTTTCTTCTGAAACCAATTAATATTAACCATCTGCGCGCAGAAATTAATAAACTCGTTGAAAAACAAAATCTGGTTAGAAATAACATATTGCTCCAGAAACAGCTTGATGAAAAATACGGCCTTACTGGAATTATTGGCAACAGCGCCAGTATGCAAAAGGTATTGACCATGGTAAATCAGATTTCCGGAACGAATGCCACCGTACTGATTACCGGGGAAAGCGGCACAGGGAAGGAACTGATAGCAAAAACCATACATAATAACAGCCTGAGGAAGCATAATCCTTTAGTAATCCTTAATTCTGCCGCAATTCCGGAAAATATTCTTGAAAGCGAATTGTTCGGACATGAAAAAGGGTCATTTACCGGGGCGTTGTATCAGCGGAAGGGGAAGTTTGAATACGCACACCGCGGCACTTTCTTTCTTGATGAAATAGGCGACATGCCTCTTTCCGCACAAGCGAAACTGTTGCGTGTGTTAGAAGACGGGGTGATTACGCGCATCGGCAGCAATGAGTCCATTGAAGTAGATGTGCGCTTAATCGCTGCCACTAATCAGGAACTTGGAAATCTTATAAAAGAAGGAAAATTCAGGGAAGACCTGTACTTCAGATTAAATGTTATTCGCATCAAACTGCCTCCTCTCCGCGAACGGCTTGAAGATATTCCATTGCTCATTGACGCATTTATTCGGGAATTTTCCAGATTATATAGTAAGGAAATTTTGCAAATTACCCCTGAAGCCAGAAAAATATTATTAAGATACCAGTGGCCGGGCAATATCAGAGAACTAAAGAATTGCATAGAAAGCATGGTAGTTATTACCACAAAAAAATATTTAGATGTAGAAGACCTGCCCGACCATATCGAAAAAAAGAGCGACGAGATGCCCGCCTCTCATGGTTTGATGGCGGGAATGACTATGGAGGATGCAGAAATAGAACTCATTAAATGCACATTAGCCAGTGTGGGAGGCAATAGAGAAGAAGCCGCCAGAATGCTTGGGATTGGTGAGAGAACTCTTTATAGAAAGCTAGACCTTTACCGCTTGAAATAAAAAAGATGGTAATAATTTAGTACCTTATCGAGAACTTCTTTGCATTTTTTGGCAAAATATTTAATTGTCCCTTTTGCAAGCTACAAACTACAATCTACAGTCGGCAATCGGCAGATTGCAGATCGAGGATTGAGAAATGCTGGCTATGCCAGTTTAGGTAACACTTGAGTCTTTTTCAAAAAACTAAATTGTTACAAAATATGAAAATCTTTCGAATAATTAATTCCGTATGTTAGAAATCAGAGTATGCGCCAATTGCAAAAGAAGTCTTTCCAAAATTGATATTGAATCAGGAAATGCATTGTATCAGGAAGGTGGAACGGTAATCTGCGGCGCTTGCCTTGCCGGACAAACAAAAACGGAAGAAAAATGTGAAGAAAATGACTATATCATGGAATCGATATTACGCGAAGTAAAGAATATTAACCGCACTCTTACCTATGAACCCGCCTCCTGGTTGCCAATCATGGCCTCTGTAATACAGTGTTTTGTATTTGGTTCCCTCATTTTTGCCTACCTTCACCGTAATGGAGATGTTCATTCCTATCTATTACTAGCCATTGTTTTTCAAATAATGGCGCTGACCTTTTTCGTGATAAAAAAATAACAGCGAAATGTTACTTGACTTTCACAGGCAGTGTTATATAATCAATAATCATTATTGAATGGTAATATTTTCATATTAAAGAACGGAGGGAAATATGGGTATACAAGTAGGGCAATGTGCACCTTGTTTTACACTGCAAGGTGTTGTGGGTGAAAAATTTGAGGATTTTAGTCTGGATAATTATAAGGGTAAGTGGGTGGTGCTGTTTTTCTACCCCCTGGATTTCACTTTTATTTGTCCAACGGAAATAACGGAATTTTCAAAGAAAGACGGAGATTTTAAATCGCTCAATACCCAGGTATTGGGGGTAAGTATTGACAGCGTATTCTCACACAAGACCTGGCTTAAGGATCTTGGGAAACTTAATTACCCGCTGCTCAGTGATATAACAAAAGAAGTCTCAAGAAAATATGGAGTGTTGATTGAGGATAAAGGTATTGCGTTAAGGGGCACATTTATTATTGATCCTGAAGGAAAAATAAAATACCAACTCGTTCACGATTTAGGTGTTGGAAGAAGTGTTGAAGAAATTCTGAGAGTGCTTAACGCTTTACAGACCGGAGAACTTTGCCCTGTTGAATGGAAACCGGGAAAGAAGACCTTGGGTAAGGGTTAATATAAATCCAAAGGCAACTATTCAGCGCAAACATATTGCGCTGAATAGTTGCCAAATATTTTTCAATACACGATTTTTGATGAAAGCTCCGATATCTATAATGTTCAATACCACGAAGAAAAGTCTTTTGTCGTTCCTCATACATCACACACCTTTTTTTACCTTTTCAAGGTTACTGATGGTCGCCTGAGATACCCTGGATTTCATAGCTAATGTAACCTGATAAATACCTTTTTGACTGGCATGTTCATGCAGAATAACCGCTCCAATATTATTAGGTATGATGCCACCAGGATTTCTTTGCAGATATCGAAAAAATATATTTTACCTGTCAGGAGGAAATTATGACAAAAACATCTTTTGCCGCAGTACTCGCAGCCGTACTATCTATTTGTGTTTTCATTAATCATGCACATGCCGTTATGACCGGACTTAGTACGGAAGAACTCACAAAATCATCGCATGCCGTTGTCACGGGTACTGTTGAGGATGTTCAATCGTACTGGGGCAGTGACAGAAAAACTATTTTTACCACCGCCTCAATAAAGATAAGTGAAGTTATCCGCGGTAAAGCCGTTCAAAACACCATTATCGTTGAGTATGAAGGGGGAGAAGTAGATGGCATTGGATTAAGGATATCGGACATGGCTGTTCTCAACAAAGGAGAAAAAATACTCTTATTCCTTAAAACTGTGAAAAGTAAAAAGGCGGAACAGAAAGAAGACGTATTTCGCATCGTCGGAAAGGCACAGGGAAAATATCTTATCGATAACCAAGGCATAGCGAGAAAAAGCGGTTTCTCTGTTATTGATGGTAAAGAGGTAATCGATAATGAAGTATCCATAGAAACTCTCATAAACAAGATAAAAGGAGTCGAATAAACATGTCAAAAACAAGATGGAACTATATTATTCCCTTTATCGTAATCATAGTATTAAATCTCTGTTGTTTAAAAATATATGGATTCGAAGTCAGTACCACAGACAGTGGAAATGAAATAAAATGGAAAAAGGAGACGGTAACGTATCTTATTAATACCACAAACAGCCCTTCCGGCAGCCTTGAAGCGCTATTGGCGGCGATGCAGACCTGGACAGAAGTTGACACATCTACATTTACATTCGTTGACGGTGGAACAACCTCAAAAAATAGTCACGGAGAAGCGGACGGCATTAATATTATTGATTTTGGGGTTATTAAGGAAGAAGGGGTATTGGGGCAAAATTCTTTCTGGTTTTATGCGTCCGGAGAGATGATTGACAGCGATATACGCTTTAACACCAAAAATACATGGAGTACTGACACCTCGTCAGACAAATTTGACGTGCAGAATGTAGGCACGCATGAACTCGGGCATTCCCTCAGTTTGGAGGATCTCTATCGCAACAGCGATTCGGGGAAAACGATGTATGGCTATGGTTCTCCCGGAGACACCAGCCAAAGGACGCTGCATCAGGACGACATGGATGGGATTACTTATTTGTACCCTGTAAATACGTCAAGTCCAAATACGACACCAGTGGTATCACCAACGCCCGGCGTAGCAACCGGTGCGCTAGCAGGGTTTGTAACGGATAATGATAGAGGGTTGGTAATAGCAGGGGCAACGGTGCGTAACCAGTCCGGGCTGTTCACCGCTACGACAGGTGCGGATGGATATTATCAGATTGATAATATCCCCGCCGGAAGTTATACGTTCATCGCATTAGCTACCGGATACGCTTTGAAAACAGTAACGGGTATAACGTTAACGGAGGGAGAAACATCTACGCTTGACTTTGCGTTATCGGCTGCCGTTGTTCCAACGCCATCTCCCGAAGAATGCCCTGATGCTTCAGAGGTTGTAGCAACGTCTGCGTCTGTTGATCAGGATACCTTGATTCTTGCAAAAGGCAGCAGCGGAGAAGTTACAATTATTGTGACTGATAATGATGGATGTACGGCAGAGGGCGTGAAAGTAACACGGAAGCTTTCTTCGGCTAACAAGAAAATGATTAACGTAAAACCTCTCAGCACAAAAACAGATGCAAGTGGCCAGGCAACGTTCACCATCAGGGCGAAGAAGAACAAAGGAGGCGCTAGCGTGAAGTTTAGCGTAGGCGGGGTGAAAGATAAACCAAAAGTAAAGATTGCCCTTACGAAGTAAAATCGCGCCCGGACAAAGTTTTTCTCCGTAATACTTTAGATTTTTCAAAAAGCTAAAGTGTTACAATTATTCAGGATGGTTTCTCATGTTTTTTCCTTTTCAATAGCGCACAACAAGCCTCTTAATTGATAAGACCCAAAGGCGGGGTCGTAAGGGGGTTTGTTGTTTGTTAATACGTTGGCGTTCGATTCCCAAATACCGAATTCCGGGCCCACTTTTTCAGGAAACCACCATCCATGTTCCACGCTTATCACCCGTGGATGAATATCTTCCGTTACCTGCGCCTTCATCCTGATGCTTCCCCGCGGCGAACTCACAATGACCCAATCACCATGGTTTATTCCCTTTTCTGCGGCGACCTCCGAATGCATTTCTGCCTGCGGATATGGCCTCCGCTTTCTCAGAGAGGGTATCTGTCTGTGTTCGCTCTGGAAAAATTCTTTTTTTCGGCTTCCCGTAATGAGCACATAGGGAAATTGTTCCGCCAGTTCAGGCGATTGCACCGGGCTTTCCGGGGGTTCTTTGTATGTTGGCAGTGGATCGTACCCCAATTTCTGTAATGATTTTGAATAAAGTTCTACTTTTTTCGAAGGTGTTCTGAATCCTTTTTCCTCATACCTTTTGTATTCATGCGGCGGATAAAAGAACCCTGTTTTTTTTAATGCCTGATACTCTACTCCTAAAGGTTCTAATTGATAATTCATTACGTCTTCCAGGCTTTCTTCGCTTCCTGGCAGGTGAAGCCGTTTGGAGAGTTCGTTGATTATCCATTCGTCCTGCCTGCACTCTGCGTGCTGCGTGATTTTTTGTTGAGCCATGACCATGTTTTCTACCACCAGGGGATATCCAATTACCTGTTCAACTTCAGGCCAAAATGCCGCGGGAAGGACATAATCCGCCAGTGCAGCAGTAGGCGTCATAAAAAGATCAGTAACCACCAATAGCTCCAGTCTTTGCAAACTTTCATATACCTCTCCCGGATTTGCTACTGTAGTCAAAGGGTTGTTTCCAAAGATAAGAAGCGCCCTTACCTGATACGGATCGCCCGTTCTCATTGCCTTAAATAATGCAGGGATGTGTGCAGACGGCATGAACGCCCTCCAGCCACCCAGTAGTTTAAATGTATCCGCCCCCAAACGCTTTTTCAGCATACCTTCCGGTAATTTCTCTTTGAGGGTAGGGTAGCTGCGAATGATATTTTTACCAATAATATCACCGCCAGGATTGTCGATGTTGCCTGTTAATGCGCGTAAAATGGCAATGCTTCTGACGGTTTGCAGGGAGTTTGTGTTCTGTTCAATGCCCAGTCCCCATTCTAATATTGCAGGTTTATTCAGGGCATATGTCCGCGCAGCATTTACGATGTCAGATGCAGCTACCCATGTAATCGTCTCCGCCCATTCAGGGGTGAACGCTTTTACATGTTCCCTAAGCTCAGAAAACCCATGCGTCCATTTCTCCACAAATTCTTTATCATAAATATTTTCCTTTATAATAACGTGCATCATTGCCAGTGCTAATGCAGCGTCAGTCCCTGGCCTCACAGGCAGCCACTGTTTGCAGCGTTTTGCAGTCTCCGATCTCCTGGGATCAACAGCTATGCCGATTGCACCCTTATCCAATGCCCTTTTGACGGAAATGGCCAATTCACCGTCCGGCCCCGATACCAGGGGATTATGCCCCCAGAATAAAATGCATTTTGGCGGTACGTCTCCATAGTAATCCCCGACGACAAAACCGCCATACATAATATTGCTAACCGTAATTCTCGGGATAAAACACTGCGCTAAACCAGGTTCATACCAATTCGGCGTACCCAGCGCATTTGCGAACCGCACGACATGCATGTAATGGTGTCTTCCAGTTCCTTGCCCCAGTGCAATCGATTCCGCACCGTGTTCTTTTTTCAAGGTGTCCAGCTTGCAGGCTATTTCTTCCAGCGCCCTTTCCCATGAAATGCTTTCCCACTGCATGCTTCCTCTTTTACCTTTGCGTACAAGGGGAGTTCTTAATCTGTCCGGATGATTTGCTATTTCGGGAGTCATTACTCCTTTAACGCACATCCAGCCCTTGTTCATCGGTGACGCCGGATCGCCCTTTACCTTTACCACCTTGCCATTTTTGACGGATACAATGACGCCGCAGCCGCCGTGACAGATTCTGCAAATACTTTTATAGGTTTTTTCTATATTGTCAGTCAATGTTATTTCCATAAAATAAAGGCATCAAACCACGGAACACTTGGCATACACGGAAATTTATTTTACAACACATCATGTGCGGGTTCAGGTTTGTAACCTGAACCAAACATTTTATGCCTTCTACCCATCCTTATATTACCAGAACAAATGACAAATAAATTCCTCATGCCAAACAGCGCTTTTATAATTCAGGCATTGGATTTTATCTCTGTTCATTCCCCCATTGTACGCATAAACTTATGGGTTCAGGTTGCAAACCTGAACCCGCCGAAGTGGAACGGGCCGTGTATTATTTACGCTGAATAGTTACCACCATTCTCTCTCATAATCTCCTTCCAATTTCTTTTTTTCAGTGTATTTAGTGTATTCCGTGGTTACCATATTTTATTTATAATTTAATGAAACCGTGTTAGCGCCATTCCCCATAACATTCCAAATCCCAGAGCACCTGCCCTGAGAACAAGTAAAAATGGAACACATAATCCAACGAGGCAATCTTTTCTGACTCCCAATATCATTAAAGGCAGGGATAGTAGGAAGAAAAATGTGCCTGCGCCAAATGCCGCATACAATCCGGTGAGGGAAAAAACAGAAAATGGTATGCTCATTAGGAATAAAAACAGAAAAAGAATCTGTAATTTTAATGTTTGAGGGGTGTAGGTATCTTTAAGCATCTTGCCGGGAAATTTTTTATATACTACCGTCCGCCAATATCCCCTCCAGAATTTGAGTCTTGCATACCTTTTTACCGAGGCGGGATGGTGCAAATGAAAAACAATGGCGTTTGGATTGAACACCATTTTAAATCCCAGCTTTGACATGCGGTACGATAATTCCGTATCTTCATTGTTCGCAACGGGAAAACTCGTGTCAAAACCGCCAAGCTGAAGAAACGCGTCTTTACGAAAACCCGCGGAATACGTGTCAACCATGTCGATTGATGCAGCCTTTTTCAGCATTTCAAACCGCTCTTCAAACTCAAGCTGGGCAAAACGGGCAACAATGCTTTTCTGCCTGTTCCTATATGCCCCTTTTACCGCCATTACGCTTTTATCGCTGAACGGCGCAGCCATTTCCCTTATCCAATCAGGTTCCGGCACACAATCGGAGTCGGTAAACAAAATAATTTCTCCTTTTGCCGCCATTGCTCCCTTGTTCCTTGCCGTTGCAGGCCCGCTATTTTCCTGCCGGAGATATTTTATATCATACGTCCTTGCAATTTCACCCGTTGCATCTTTTGAACCGTCATCTACCAAAATTACTTCATATGAAGCGGATGGATAATTTTGTTGTTTCAGGGCATGTAAGCACTGCCCGATTGTTTTTTCAGCATTATAAGCTGGTATTATGACTGATATGGAAAATGGCATACAATATTTTCGTCTCTGAATGATTTTCAAAGGGCTAACCAGAAGCTATCGAATGATAATTCCCGCATACCCTACCACCTGATCATAATCGCCGGTGACGTCCCCGCTCGTTGCGTAGCGTACGAGTATTGCTTCTTTTGCGCCACGTTCTTTGGAACAAGTAAGCATAATCACTGCAGGATATATCCCGCACATGGAAATGCGTAATTCGTTCACCTTGTTGTATAAGCCGTCTTCGTTAAGCGCTAAAATTTCATTGATGGCAATGTTATCTTTCCTGTTTGCAGACGCCTGCGGCTCATGATGCGTCATATCAGAAGAAGCCACTACGAGCGCATCGGGGTGCAATTTCTGCAGCATCTGGGATATGCACTTCCCGATGGTTTTCAGGTCCAGAATCTTTCTGGAGGCGATGGTCATTACAACTATCTCTGTTTTCTGGTTAAAATATTGAATAAAGGGTATTTGTACCTCTGCGGCATGTTCATACAAATGAGACTCCTTGTCTCTTTCTATAAGGTGGCAACTATTAACCAATTCATCCACTGCTTCCTCATTTACTGCAATCTCTCCAAAAGGGGTTATCCAGGAACCTCCTGGCCAAATTGAATAGGGCTTGCCATATCCGGTATGATTTGGGGACAATATCACTACCAAATCCGGTATCGTAATGTGCGAATATAAACTTCCGGCAATACTGCCGGAGTACATATAGCCCGCATGAGGAGAAACTGCCCCCAGAGCAGATTGTTTTTCACAATCCTTGATGATAAAAGTATCGATCTCATGTTGTAACCGGCTTTTATCTCCGCTGTAAAAAGACCCTGCTACTGCTGGTTGACGTATCATTTTATTTCTCTATTAAATTTAGTTGTTAATAAAAATAAATTGTACAAAAAATATCAAAAACACGTTAGCATTTATGGGGCAATGACGTATGTTACTGCTTTTCCCCCGGTTGGCTAAATAGTTGCCATAATTAGAGAAAATTCCTTGAAAACGATGATAACAGATGTTATCTTTTTTATATAAATTCCATTTCGATTCATCTGTTCCACAATTCTTCTTAAACAACCCTCCTCAAATCAGATTTGAAGAATCTAAACAAATGGCGGTGTAGCTCAGATGGTTAGAGCAGCGGACTCATAAGCCGCAGGTCGGGGGTTCGATTCCCTCCGCCGCTACCATACTTCCGGTCTTATGCGATGGAACATTGAGCATTAACTTCCAAAACCGTGCAACTCATGTTACGCACTAAGAAAAATGTTCAATATTCAATGCTCAAGATTCAAAAAACCTCTAAATTCCAAATCCTTATCCACATTTTTTATTAAGTCCTCCTCATCAAATGCAAAACAGGGATTGATTTCAATAAGTCCTTTTACATTATCATTAGAATCCTTCGGAATGGCAACCCCCGCTTTTCGCAACCATTGGCCAAATATATTTACCATGTCTTGTTGCGCTGTTGCGGGAGAATCGTCTCCCTCTGCATTTTTTACCGGAGAAAACTCCTCCTTGCGGACAACTTCCATAAGTACACCATTTTTCACATGCTTTAAAACGTCAAATATAAATGTTTCAAATTTAATGGCGTTATTTTCTTTTGGAGTAATCAAATTGCCGTTCAAATCAATGAAAGGAACCTTTTTTATTGCGAGATGATACGGAAGGTAGGTTTCCATTTGAAACAGCTTTTCAAGAAAGGCGATGCTGAATATGTGAATCGCAATATTTCCTGCATTATATTTTAAAGTGCCATCATTGTTTTTTGCATATTTGTCCTCCTGGCTCAGTTCCGAATACTCAACCACATGCAAGTGTCCGTCAAGATAAACAATCACCCCTACTTTTTCATCAGGGCTGCGTTTTTTAACCACCTTCGATGACACATCGGCGCTATCCATAAGATGATAGCCAATAAATACCGGGTCTGCCATTTTTATAAGCACGTTATCAACCTGGTGATAAAAGATGTGCTTAATACCCCGTTCTTTCATATCATTTATAATATTTCTTTCCTGAAGAGCAATAATTGTGCCTCCATGACCGTTCGGGCTCATTACAATATTTGACTTTGTATTCATCAAAATTTTTCCGTTCATATCTACCGCGGGAATCATTCGCTGTGTAAAGAAATATACCCGTTGTTGGTCAAGCCCGAAGAATTTGTTTGAACGGAAAAACTCCTTCGTATCGTTATCATTTGTTTCGCTTGTCATAATATACCAGGGAAACATTGCGTTGTATTTCATTTGAAGAGCGTATATTTTCTCGGCATGAAGTTGGAAAATGCTTTTCTTGTTGATTGGCGATATGGGGAGCATGCCCTTTGGCCCATCAATTCCCAGCCGCGTTCCCTGTCCCCCCGCAACGGTAAGGATGGCAATTTCTCCATTGCGCAAGGACTCTTCCCCCACCTGTTTCGCCTTTTCAGCGGCTTTTTTTTCAGTAATATTTTCCGGAATACCAATAATCGGTGGGGGTTGTAAATCTTTCTGAAACATGTCAGAAGCTGAAATAAAGCTTTCGTGAAAAAGTTTTTGTAAAAGAGTAAAATCTATTGAAGATATCTGTCCCAAAAGATGCAGCTTTTCGGCAGGAGTTATCTCGTTCCACCAGCTAAAAATGTGGGACTGGCCGGTTTGAAATGCCTTTTCTATAGGGTGCTTATAATCAGGATATGCTTTTCCAATATGGTCTTTGTTTACGATATTCATAATTTAATAGTAAAGGAATTTTAATTTTGCTTATGAGTTTTCAGGGTGGCGCAAACAAGGGAAAAACGCAGAATTTTGTGTCCCTGCTTCGTGCCCCTCCTTCCGGTTAATTAAATCGTCCATGATTGAACCGAAACGTTTTGCATGCTTCATAATGCCTGTCGGCAATCAAAAGCGTACAATGAAACAATAAATTTTATTATACGCTATTTTTTAAAATGTAAAATATTTATTTTCCCTCTTTTTTCTGCTTATGATTTATTATTTTTTCACCTCAGCGGGTTTGTAACTGTTCGGCTGTGCTCACGGCGAAGCCTGAACCACACGTTTAATACTTTCTATACTGCCTTTTTACGATTTAAATCGTACCTTACAAACCTAAGCTGGCATAGCCAGCATTTCTCTGTCCTCAGTTCTCAGTCTGCAATCCTCAATCTGCAATCTGCCGATTGCCGATTGCCGACTGTAGATTGTCGCTGGGATGCCTTGTATTATTTTGACTTCAGAGAGTCAAGTTGATAAAGTATTCAGGTGTTTTGTTCGTAATAGATCCTATAGCGGGAGAATATGTGGTGAAGTATTTTCTTTTATTCAAATATCGTATTCAGCAACTCTTTTTTAAAAATGAACGTTTGTTCATTTTCAGCGCCACCCCAAACGTCTTTTTAATAATTTTCCTTTTCTCGCTTCATCCGGTTTTACTCTATGCCCAACTTGCCAACAGCCCCTGGCCGATGTTCATTCATGATGCTCAGCATACCGGCCAGAGTACAGACACAAATAATCCGATTAAAAATGTGCTGTTTTGGAAATATAAAACGGATGGCGAATTTACCGCTTCTCCCGTATTAGGGGAAAATGGCGCCATTTATATTGGCAATATCACGGGTGAATTTTTGTCAATTCGTCCCGATGGCACAAAAAACTGGAGCTATGAAAGCGGAGATATCTACACCACTGCGATAGTGGATATGAACCGAACTATCTATTTTGGGTCTGATGATGCCTATTTCTACGCGCTGGAAGAAGACGGCGCCCTTAAATGGCGCTTTCAGGCAAATCAATCTATTAGCGCTTCCCCCGTAATTAACCCTCAAAGCGGTGTTTTATATTTCGGTGATGAAGGGAATTATTTATATGCCCTTGATACAAACGGGGATTTGCTACAACAAAGGAGGTTATCTGATGAAATATGGACTCCGCTGGCAATTGATAATACGGGAAAAATCCTTTTTGCCGGGACATTGGACGGTTTTTTTTATGCAATAAATACCGACACCTTTGCGACCCTCTGGAGTTTTAATACAAACGATTTTGTTACGGGGTCACCTGTTATTGATGAGGAAAACAAACAGGTTATTTTCTCCTCTGAGGAAGGGATTCTATTTTGTGTGGATAAATATAATGGCTTACTCATATGGTCGTATGTTGCCGACAAAACAACATTTGAGGAATCGGCTTTGGCAATAGACGCCCTTTCCGGGGCAAATGCGATTTACGCATCTTCATCAAACGGAACACTTCATGCATTAGAGAGAATAACAGGCGCTTTAAAATGGACATTTGAAACGGGGAACTTAATTACGGCGCCCGCAATTGACATAGACGGGACGATATATTTTGGCGCGGCAGACAAGAATATCTATGCAATTAATAGTAACGGAACACTAAAGTGGACATACAGAGCGGAAGCGGAACTCTTCGGACCTCCCTGCCTCGGCGGCAACGGTATTCTGTATATTGGGGGCGCCGGCGGAAATATTTACGCCATTGGTGTTTCTGCGGATAGCCCCATGGCTGATTTTGCCGCAGAACCTACCACCGGCGGAGCGCCCCTTACCGTTAAATTTACCGATGCATCTACGGGAGAAATTTCTTCATGGTTGTGGGATTTTGGCGACGGGGCTACAGATACTACGCAAAGTCCGGTGCATACGTATAATGAAACAGGAAAATACACGGTAAGCCTTACGGTATCTGGCCAGGCAGGTTCAAACACGAAAACAGTTGATAATTTTATTTCTGTGACGGATACGCTGGCGGCAGACTTTGCAGGAATCCCGACGTCGGGAGAGTGGCCATTGATAGTGCAGTTTATTGATAAATCCACCGGTGAAATAGCTTCCTGGTTATGGGATTTCGGAGATGGCAATACCGATAATGCGCAACATCCCATTCATGTCTATTCTGATGCGGGCAACTATACCGTAAGTTTGACCGTATCTGATGCTGTTTCTTCCGTAACAAAAACCGTTGAAGATTATATTTCCGTTTATCAAAGGAATTCATCCCTCGAAATCGACCTGTCTGCGACCGAAATAACGTTCGGTGAATCCCTGGCGGTTGACGGACAGATAACCCCGCCCACCCAGGCGGATGTTGTCATCACCTTTACTAAAAGTAGTGGAGAAACGGACACAAAAACGGTTACTTCCGGCAGCTCAGGCGTCTTTGATCTTTCCAATTACTATCCGTTATCGGGCGGAGACTGGAAGGTTACGGCAAGCTGGGATGGAAACGATGTTTACAAAGCAGCTAAAAGCAGCGAAACACCGTTGACGGTGAACCCGGCGGCGGTCGCTCTTACTATTGAACCATCATCCTCAACTATCCGGATTGATCAAACGGTTGATATCTCTGGCGTCATTACGCTGACGCCCGACAATGTAACTACAAGAGAAGCGTTCATTCAGGAAAATCTTAAACTGATACGGATAAATCCTGAAGACGCATATGAAGATGTATTTGAAACGCAGCCTTTTCTGTCGGATGACCAGCTTCTGTATAATTTTACCATGGTAAGTTTACCGGTAATTGGCGCATGGGAACTATTGACGGGATTTGATAATACGGAAAGTTTCGTTGGTGCTCAATCCACAAGCACAGAAATAGAGGTTGAGGACGTTACAAAAGAGGTGGCGGGATATGCCATCATCGTTCAGGGAAAGGTAAAGGGGGGCGCTGGAACAGATTCCCATAACCTCACAACGAATTATATATACAACAAACTTATTGAACGTGGCCTCACGGATGATGGGATACAGTATTTTAATTACGATACAAAACAAACAGGGGTAGATGAAAAACCCTCACACAACGCAGTCATAACTGCGATAGAGTCATGGGCAGGCGAAAAGATGAGTTCTCACCCTGCACCGTTATATCTGTTTTTGGTGGGGCACGGCAAGGAAGAAAAGTTTCCCCTGTCTTCTGAAACCCTTACGGCGTCCGATTTGTCAGATGCGCTTGATAGTCTGGAATCTTCGCTTAATGCTGAAGCGCAGGAGGAACCAATTGTTGTGGCAATAGGCGCCAATCGTTCTGGTAGTTTTGTTCAAAACCTGTCGAAGTCTGGGTCAAAACGTATTATTATCACGAGTTGTGATTCGAAAGAGATTGCGTATAAAGGGCCATTGGCTCCGGATGAAACGCTGCGGCATGGAGATTTTTTTGTCGTGGAGCTTATGAATTTTCTTTCTAACGGAGAAACGATTAAAAGAAGTTATGAAAAAGCAGCGGAAAAAATAGCCGAATATACTGAAAACAAGGACGGCAACGGAATGAATGGTGCAAGCGCCGGGAATGGACGTTACTTTGATGAATATGCCCAGCATCCATTGCTTGATGACAATGGAGACGGCGTAGGGACGTATGGCGTACTTTCCTCTAAAAATAACGCAGACGGGGCGCTGTCGATGGACATTATTATGGGCATTGGAACAGTAACAGCGTCTATAGAATTTACCGATAATATGGATACCGTTACTCTCGAACCGAAAGACAAGGGGCCTACATTAACCGCCGAGTTGAAAGACGTGTCTATCGTAGATGAGGCCTGGGTTGAAATAGCGAAACCGGGGCATAAACTGAAAAACAAGGCAGAGGTAACAGAGCAGCAGATAATAGATATTTCAAGTTTTAGTTACAATGAAGTCGATGTTGTTGAAAATGAATTCATCTGGAATGATTTCAGTAGTAAAAAGTGGGATAATTTCAAGGAATCGGGGGAATATGAGGTGTTTTATTTTGCGCGGGAAGTAGGGACGGGCGATATTTCTCTGTTTATGGAATCCGATGTGATCAGAAACAAGACGAAAAACCAGCCTCCCGCCTCATTTGATCCTGTTTATCCAACAGGTGGAACAGATACTGCAGTGGCGTTGACTTTTGACTGGGAAGACAGTTCTGACCCAGATAGCAATGAACCGGTGACTTATACACTGACCATTTCAACGGACGGGGCATTTGATTCAATATATCATCAGCAAAAAGGTATAGAAGAAAGTTACGCTGTTGTTGATAAAAAGGCTAGCCTGAGAGATGAAACAACATATTATTGGAAGGTGCTTGCCGTAGATGTTGACGGCGGAACAACTCTTATGGGAGAAAGTGGTGCAAGCGCCTCAGCGCGTAAAATCGCACATACTGATGAAACAGCATCGGCAAGCACCTTTACCGCAAAATTATCTAATGGTTACGCGGGGTTTGTCAAAGGAATTGTTTTTGAAAATGATACAAGCCTGGAACTTGGCGGTGCGATTGTCCAGGCAACAGGCGTTGACGGTTCATATACCGCCACCGATAGCGGCGCTTATGTTATGGAGTTAGATTCTGGTGAATATGCTGTTTCTGCACAGAAGTCGGGGTACATAAAAAACACAGAAACGGCAAAGGTAAATGCGCTTTCCACAACGAACACGGATATAGGACTGGAGGTTGATCCGAAGTCTTCATCTATTAGCGGTATGGTAACAGATAAAGAAACCGGAGAACCTTTGGAGGGGGCAACAATAACAATAAAGAAAAAATCTTTTAAAGAGGAAACAACCTCTGGCAGTGAAGGCAAGTATTCTTTTACTGAGTTGGAAGCAGGCAAATATAAGATGCTCGCAAAAAAAAGCGGCTATAAAAAATATACAAAGAATAAAATCAAATTAAAGACAAACCATGAGGTAAATAAAGAAATCCAATTGAAAGGTATAGGTAAAAAGAAGAAGAAAAAGTAACATTTTAGTAACACTTTAGTCTTTTGAAAAAGCAAAACGTTCGTTCCCTAGCTCCGCAGACTGGGACAAATGGAAACCATTCGCGGGTTCAGGTTTGTAACCTGAACCCCCACGTTTTATATTGTTCATGCCTGCCAGTAGGGGGGGATTCAGCCATTAAATACACATAACGTTATTCGCCATATAAACTATAGGTTCAGGTTACAAACCTGAACCCGCCTGGCGTAAGCTATATGCTTTCTGTCCTTCAGGCCTGTTGTAGGGGCGAAGCATATGCCATAACTCTTCATAAATGCGTTCTTACCCAAACCGGCAGATGCTTCGCCCCTACTTTTTTAAATTAAATCGCATCCCGTCGCTTGCGGCAATAATGTTGAGTCCCGTTTCCGCTGATAATTGTTCGGCAACCTGATGCGGGTGAGCCTTGAGCATGGTCATTCCAAAATGATTCAATAATGTAGTTTTTGGTTTTAGTGTAGTAACTATTTCTTTGACGTCTCTTATTGTCAGGTGATACAGCCACTTTCTTGTGTCGCGGTCGGCGTTATAGCGGACAACGTTGATAATCAATGTGTTGCCATTGTAGCACTTTAATAAATCAGGAAAGTAACGGGTATCGACGATATGTGAAATGGTATATTCAGGGGTAATGAAATTAATGCCGTATGTTTCACTTGGATGCTGATGTTTGAGCGGTGTTTCAAAGTAGACGCCGTCTGACAGTTGATAACGCCCGCCTTCTTTTATGATAGTTATTTTTGTGATATAGTTTCTTACATAGTGGAAAACAACCGGATCCTCCGTTAATGCATCTTCAGGGGCGTAGAGTGTACCTCTTTTCTTAAATCCTCCTTCAGTCATTGCTTCAATCATAACATTCACATCTGCGGCGTGATCCAGATGCCTGTGGGAGAGGATAATTGCATCCAGTTGCATCGGGTCCATCTTTGGCCTGCTTGAAAGGCATCTTACAAGGCATCCAGGGCCCGGATCTACCAAAACGTTGAAACCGTGTAATGAATACCAAATGCCCCCTGATGCGCGGAGTTGTTTTGATACGACAATCCTTGCCCCGGCCGTACCGAGGAATTTTATAAAATCTGTTTGAGTGGTCGTTTCCATAGTATATTTAAGAGAGTTTGTAAAAATATTTTGTTTCCGGTATTTTCATATTATATTATAGGAAGACGTTTTTTGTAACGTAATGTTGATATATTTTTATTAAATGATAGGAAACGCCTTTTTTGATTATCAAATCCAATTCAAAACGTACCCCCCTTTTTTCCTGTATCCTTGTCTTAATACCGGTCTTTTCCCTTCTGCTTTATATAAATGCCACTCACGGGAAATTTGTTTATGATGATTTCAAGGTTATCGTGGACAATGGTTTCATCAAGGATTGGAAGTATTTTCCCGCGTTGTTTTCTGCAGATTATTTTACCATTTCAGGGGAGATGAGTTACCGGCCATTCGTGACCTTTTCTTATTTTGTTGATTACAGCCTCTGGCAGCTCAACCCGTTTGGTTTTCATCTGACAAACGTTTTATTACATGCAGTAAATACCGCGCTTTTTTATCTTTTCTTCCGCCAGGTGATAAAAAATAAAAAGATACTGTGGCTTTCCACACTCTTTTTTATCACACATCCTATTCTTACGGAAACAGTAAATGCTATTGGATATCGCGAGGATCTTCTTTCCGCAACATTTATGCTTATCTCTCTCATCTGTTTTGTAAAATCTGACACATTGCTGTTGGAAAGCAATGGGAAGAAAAGACGTTTTGTCATGTATTATTGCCTCTCTCTGTTTGCATATTTTCTTGCGCTTTTTTCAAAAGAAATGGCCATAACCATGCCGGCAATTTTATTCTTATTTGTTATCTTTTCAGGCCAAGGGATGCGGCAAGGTCTTTTGCGAAGGGTAAAAGGTGTTTATATTGGATATTTCGCCGTTTCGCTGTTTTACATCGTGATACGATTTGTAGTATTAAGAAATCCGGCAGTGCAGGCGGAGTATAAGCCCGGGGGATTCTGGCTGAATATTTTTACGATGCTTAAGGTGCTGGCGTCCTATATCAAGGCGTCTTTCTTTCCATTTAACCTGAATGCGGACTATGTGGCGCCCCTTGTAAAATCTCCCTTTGAGCTGTCAAGCATGCTTTCGGTCTTATTTTTGTGCGCCGTTTTTGTCATCCTTGTGAAACTATGCAAAGTGAGGCATTTCTTTGCCTGCTGGATGGCATGGTTTTTCATCACGCTCCTGCCGGTTATGAATATTGTTCCTATCGGAAATATTATGGCGGAAAGATATCTGTATCTTCCCGTTATGGGCTTTTGTGTGGTAAAGGGGATACTTATCTACCGTATTACCGACACAACACTGTCTTCCCGTGCGATTCCTTTAAGAAAAGTGGTGCAACTGGTCATCATAATTTTTATGGTATGTAGCAATGGCTTTTCTATTATAAGGAAAAACGGGGACTGGCGGGATGAATTTTCATTGTGGACAAAGACCCTGGCAAGGTCTCCGCAAAGCCATCGTGCGCATTGCAATCTTGGAAACGTTTATTTGGAAAAGGGAAACATCGAACGGGCACAGAAGGAATATCAGGCCGCATTGCTCTGCAATGCTGAAGATGCCAGCATACACAGCAATCTTGGCATAGTATATACGAAACAGGGATTAGAACAAAAGGCGGAGGCAGAATACAAAGAGGCAATCCGGCTTGACAGATATTACGCGCAGCCGCATAACAATCTAGGCAATATTTATTACAACCGGGGGCAGCTTGATAAGGCAAAGGAGGAATATTTGGAGGCACTCAGGATAAAACCGGATTATTCGCATGCGCACAATGGGCTTGGCAGTGTTTACAATTCAATGGAAAAGCTTGATGAGGCCCTTGAGGAGTTTCGAAAATCCCTTCTGTACGACAGCACATATATCCTTGCCATAAATAATGTGGGGGTAAACTATGCAAAGCGGGGGAAGATGCATGAGGCTATTGAGTATTTTGAGAAAGCGATTGCGTTAAACCAAAATCAGCCGCAGAGTTATTATAATCTTGGCTTTGCTTATGAAAACCTGGAAGAGGGAGAAAAGGCTGTTCAGGCATACCGTAAGGCGGTTCAGTTAGACCCGGACAATTTTAATGCCCTTCTTGCGCTGGGTAATCTTTGCTACAGGATGGGTATGGCCGATGATGCGATAAACGTATTTCAACATATGATTGTTCGTTACCCCGGTGAGGTAAATGCTTATAAAAGGCTTGTATTTTTGTATCTTGTCAATAAGCAGGACGCCGAAAAATCAAAAAGGTATTTACAGGAACTCTTAAAAATAGACCCCGCACAGGCAGCGCAGGAGGACGTGAAGCAGGTTATTGAGTATTTTAAGCTGTCAGGAGAGTAAGCGTGCAGTCGGCAAATTGCAAATTGTGGACTGCCGATTGTAAACTGTGAACTGTGAATGGGTTGGAAAGTAAAAGTGGGCCCACAAGGATTCGAACCTTGGACACGCGGATTATGAGTCCGCTGCTCTAACCTACTGAGCTATGGGCCCCCTTTATTGATGTTTGGAATTATACCACAAATTACGACCATTTCAATTTCAAATTTATAGTATTATTGTGGTGGATTCGGTGCGAAAAAGCCGCACCTTAATCCACCTTACATGTTTGAAACACCAAGAATGGAATAGGGAAAAGATGCTTGTACAAAATAATTGCTTACTGGTATAATCTCAACGTTTTACAGGGGAAAAGTAACTTCTCAATAAGTTGAG
Organism: Candidatus Kuenenia sp.; assembly: GCF_039794105.1. Taxonomy (GTDB): domain Bacteria; phylum Planctomycetota; class Brocadiia; order Brocadiales; family Brocadiaceae; genus Kuenenia. The sequence goes on along the minus strand of NZ_JBDIWA010000022.1, from coordinate 25,611 downwards.
GCAAAGAACTACCTTACAATCTACAATCGGCAAATTGCCGACTGCCGACTGCCGACTGCCGACTGCCGATTGTAGATTGTAGACTGTGTTAGGTATTGTTAACTATGTTAGGAAATGAGCGAAACCATGAAATCTGGAAGCAATCTGGAGAAATTACTCCGTGACGGAAAATTTGCAGTAACAGCGGAACTCGGCCCTCCAAGGGGTGCGGACAGAACGGTAATTGAAAAGAAAGCGGCGATGCTGAAGGGATATGGCGACGCCTTTAATATTACCGATTGCCAAACCGCCGTGGTAAGGATGTCAAGCATCGCTGCCGGCAGAATTGTGCTTGATTCGGGTGTGGAACCCATTGTTCAGATGACGTGCCGGGATAGAAACCGTATTGCCATACAGAGCGATCTTTTGGGCGCTGCGGCTTTGGGGGCAAAAAACGTATTGTGTCTCACTGGAGACCATCAGAAATTTGGCGACCATCCGATGGCAAAAGGCGTATTCGACATTGATTCCATTCAACTTATCCAAATTGTAAAAACACTCAGAGACGAGAAATTATTCCAGTGCGGACAGGAATTGAAGGCGGGGAGTCCCGCGTTTTTTATTGGCGCGGCGGAGAACCCATTTGCAGACCCTTTTAAATATCGTGCGGCGAGACTTGGTAAAAAAATCAAGGCAGGTGCGGATTTTATTCAGACTCAAATTATTTACAACGTAAACAAATTTAAAGAATGGATGAAAATGGTTACCGATATGGGACTTCACGAAAAGACCTATATACTTGCCGGTGTAGCGCCACTCAAATCAAAGGGCATGGCAAAGCATATGAAATATAACGTGCCTGGCATGGATGTGCCTGATGAAGTGATGGGACGTATGGACGCTGCTGCTGAAGCGAAAAGAGGGAAAGACGAAGGGATAAAGATTTGTCTGGAAGTAATTGAACAGGTGAGAGAAATAAAAGGCGTTGCGGGTATTCATATTATGGCCGTTGAGTGGGAAGAAGCGGTGCCTGAAATTGTAAAGCTGGCAGGATTATATCCGAGGCCTTTAGTATAAACACACGCTGTCAAGCAAGAGTACCTCAGACCAGTATTTAAGGGATTTCTGCATATCGTTTGTCGCAAGAAGAAAGGCGTGTGCGCCGCGTAATAAATAGTTATAGCGGTCATTGAGATTGTTCGATGTTATAGTAATAAAAACAAAAGGCAACGCTTTTTTTATTTTTGCAAGAAATTCTTCCACTCCTGCAGCGATTGACTCTGCATCAATAAATATGTTATCAATTTTATAGCCTTCCAGAACGCTCAGTGCGTGACCGGTGTCTTTTACGAAATATATCTTGAAACCCTCTTTCTTTGATATATCGCGAAAGAGCTGCTTCAATGGCGTGTTGTCGCTTACCACGAGTATTGCCTGAATGTTTTTTTTGTTCATCTGCATTAAATCTGCGAAGTTTTTCCGGTAAAATATTTTTTTGTACAACGATTCTACCAACAGGCTTATTTCTTTTTCCCCGCACCCCTGGTTAAAATAGTTATCTATTTCAAAGGGAAGCGCCTCCGTCAAATCATTTACATTGTTTATTTCAATCAGGAAACCCATGTCTGAAAATTCAGCCTTAATGTTTCTTATTAGTTCAAACCGTTCCACTTTCGCGGTATGGAAATCAGAAATCACTACATCACATCTGTTTCTCCTCAACAGCATAACTGCTTGTCCGGTATGTCTTGCCTCAAATACATGGTATCCTTCTTTTGCGAGGATTTCCTTCATCTGTTTAACAACCTTCTCAAACATAGAAACAATCAGGATGTTTAACCCGTTCTTGACGGAAAGGCGTTTTTTTATTAAATAGCAATCTTCCCACTCTTTCCGTAATTCATCCACCTTCGTACGATCAATCGCCAGGGCGCCTACATCATACATAACTCCCGTTATATCAGAACACTCGATAACCCTTCGTACCTCTGCATAAATTTGCTTTTGTGTTCTCTTGTACAAAAGATTGTCATCCACGTTGTTTGTTTTCTTTGCTGTGTAATACACCTTCCTCTGGACGTCTGTGCCGTCTTGCGTCTGTTGGATTTTAGATGACAAATAAAAGGTAATTATTAGTATTGTAGAAGGGATAAAGGGTCTTTTGGAGGTAAAACGTATTCCATGTTTAGAAATGTCTTTTATGAGAATGGGGACCTCTTCATGCATAAAATCGATTTGATCCCTTCTTACTGCAGAACAGAAACCTTCCGTGTCTAAAACAAATCTCTCCTCTGTGCGCTTCTGTCGGGCGTTTGTTCCTTCTTCCGGGTGGAAGAAGACCACAGGGCTTTCATTGTTCTCTAAAGATCCTTGTTTTGTTTCCGGCTCCTTCCTTTTAAGCCCTTTTTTATTCTTTTTTTCTTCCTGAATTAATCTGGAAATTATGCTTTTCGCCTCTTGAAGTTCTTCCAGGGATAATTCCGAAAGGGTTTCTTTCCATGATTTTTGCATACTGTATGCCGCCGTAACAAAAAGGAGATAATAGTTTCAATGCATTTTTGAAAGAGGTGGATTTTTCAGAAAATTACCGCATATGGGGTAAGAAGTCAAGCAAATATCCATCCTATGCCGCCATGGAAGGTGAATGATAAAAAGATGAATTGTTCGCTCAAATCTGTTTTTATGCGATGGTAGGCAATGATTCAACGAATGGATAGTTTGTGTATTACAGAAGACATTGTTGCGTTTCTATGACGCACCCTCTTTCAAAAGAGTCATTTGTTTTGCCAGTAAATGAAGATGGGTTTTTTCTTCGTGTAATAATTGTTCAAAGGCCTTCCGTCCGTCATCGTTTTTTGTATGCTGTATTGCTTCGCGGTAGTAGAGGATTGCATCCTTCTCTGCTTGTATGCCGATTTTTAAAGCGTCAACATCGCTTTTTATCTGCAAGGCAAGTCCTTTTGCCGCGCCTTTCCTGGTAAAGACGCTTGTATCCACAAGGTGCTTCAAATATTCATCTGTCGTGTAATCCTCTCCGGCGTATATTTGTTCCTGTGGCGAGGGCAAAGAATCATAAATCCTCTGGAAGGTATCCATATGATCTTCTTCATCATGCGCGAGCCTCGCAAAGATTTCTTTTACCCTGGAGTCTTTTGCGTTTTCCGCCAGGGTGGTATAAAAAACCTTGCCTTCTTTTTCCATGTTTATTGCAATTCTAAGGGCTTCATGGTCATTAAAGTTTTCGAACTCCATTGTAATAACACCTTCCTTTTGTCGTTATAAAAGTTACGGATACAATCCCCTCACGGTAAAAACGTCAGCGACCTTTTTAATTGCCAGCATCATGGCAGAGGTGCGTAGGGAATATTTGTTTTTTTGTGCGAAAGCATAAACATCATTAAATGATCTTTCAAGAAGCACTTTAAGTTTAACGTTTACCTCGTTTTTGCACCAGAAATAACATTGCACATCCTGAACCCACTCGAAATACGAAACAATCACACCTCCCGCATTTGCAAGGATGTCCGGTACGATCTTTATTTTCCTGCGGGAGAGTATTTCATCCGCCTCCGGGGTTGTCGGGCCATTTGCACCCTCGACGATCAGTTTTGCCTTTATTTTAGCGGCGTTCTTCTTTGTGATCTGCCCTCCCATTGCTGCGGGAATCAGCACGTCACAGGGTAGTTCCAGTAATTCAGCGTTTGTAATGTTTTCTGCATGGGGGAAAGAACCGAACCCCCCGGTCTTCCTGTAATGCTCTGTAATGGCGTTATGAGGCAATCCCCGGGGGTTGTATATTCCACCGGTTGAACTGCTGACGGCTACTATCTTACACCCCATTTCTTCTAAAAATTTTCCGGCGGCAGACCCGACGTTGCCATATCCCTGTATGACTACGTTAAGTCCCTTTAGTGTTTTTTTGTTTTGACGCACCGCGCTTGCGGCAATATAGGCAACGCCAAGCCCCGTTGCATCTGCCCTGCCCAGAGAACCCCCAATATTCAATGGTTTTCCCGTGACGATGCCGGGAGAACAAAAGCCTTTATTCATGCTGTAGGTGTCCATGATCCATGCCATGGTTTGCTCATTTGTATTGACGTCCGGCGCGGGAATATCAATGTCCGGCCCGATAATCGGCTGAATAGCATACGTATAGCGCCGCGTAATCCTTTCAAGTTCACCGCGTGAGAGTTTTTTGGGGTCGCAAACGACGCCTCCTTTTGCTCCGCCAAAAGGAATATCTACCAGGGAACACTTCCAGGTCATTTCCATTGCCAGCGCTTTTAAGTCGTCTAAAGTAAGGTCCGGATGATACCTTATGCCTCCCTTATAAGGCCCTTTGGCAGAACAATGCTGAACCCGGAACCCTTCAAACGAGGCTGTTGATCCGTTATCCATCCGAACGGGAACAGAGACGGTAAGGATTCGGGAAAAGTCTTTCAATATCTGATGAATATCCTCCCGGAGGTTCATCAGCTTTGAGACATTATTGAATTGTGTTAGCGCCGTTTGCCACTGGCTATTATCTTCCATCTTTTCCGGCATTTTGGACTCTCTTCATTAAGGGACTTGGAATTTTCCAGTAATTTATTAACACTGGGAGCATTCCCGATTTTTTGTAATCCGTCATTTTAATATGATGAAAAGAGAATATCGAACCGCAGAACAAGGAATATTGAATTACAACCGTAGAGACAGGTTTAAAACTCCAGGCGGGTTCAGGTTTGCAACCCAATGTCATTAAGTTAAGGATATTTGATTAAAAACAACCCCCTTTATCCCCCTTTTTTAAGAGGAACTTTTCTGGCAGGTTGCTTAACTTAATGACATTAGTTTGCAACCTGAACCCGCGAATGTAGTTTCCAACGCCAGTACGTTCCCAAGTAGCGGCAAGGCATGCCTTGCCGCTACTTGGGAACGAGCACGAAAAATTCATGTAGTGCGACGAACCTCGTCGCACTACAAATGATAATTTCCAGTTTCAAAGACTAAAGTGTTTCCGTATTTCACAATTAAAGGTACTAAGAATATTGTTCCCTCTGTGCCTCCGCTGTCCATTTCTCAACCAGGGTGTTTTCCGTGTTATAAATATTCATTGTAACAAGAGGCGGGAAGTAGACAGTAAGAACCACTAATCCATCATCATGAACATTTGATACACGGTGAATTGTCGAAATACCAATGCAGGACACTTCATTTGCCGAAACCGAATTCTTTGCAAACGGTGCGATCATGCCCGATGGTTGTTGCTTTTCAAATAATTCTTCCGTCATAGTCCCTTTGTAAACAAAGGCAATCCCAACAGAACCCCCGTGGTCATGAATTGGGGTGTATTGCCCCGGTTTAAAACATAACGCAACTACCTCGCATGTAGAACTGGCATGAAGCACATTTCTTTGATACCCTGTGCCGGAGAAACGTATATATTCCTCAATGGACAATTGTTCCCGGTGCAATCCCACGACACTATTTCTCAATTCCTCTTCGGAAGGTATTCCCTGCAATGATTCAAAACGGGCAATGTATTTTTTTAAGGAAGCGTTCATGGTTAAAAATTCATTGGCATATTTGGAAATGTAAGCAATTCAGGTTCATACTCATATTTGATCTAACAAAAACTAATTTCAAGTCCCTTAGCGGTTCAAATCTTCTAAATTGCGGCTTTGCAGCGCCGGGTTATTGTACAGAAAACCCGCCGTCTACAAATATAACTTGTCCGGTTATATAGTCAGACGCCTTAGAGGCAAGGAAGACAACTGTTCCGGAGAGATCGGAGGGTTGTCCAATCCTCTGTAAGGGGATTTTTGAAATAATTGCCTGCTTTATTTTTTCGTCTTTCAGCATTTCCCGCGTAGTTTCAGTTTCCATCGAATAGGGGGCGATTGAGTTGACATTTATGTTGTATTTTGCCCATTCAATTGCAAGGGCCTTTGTGAGTTGTATTACCCCACCCTTGCCGGAACAATATGCTGAAGACCGGTTTGCGCCAAATACTCCCAGGGCGGAACTGATGGTGATTATTTTGCCGCATTTCTTGTCTAGCATGTGTTTCCCCACCGTTTTCGCGCATAAATAGGCGCTTGTAAGATTTATTTCTATCATTTTATGCCAATCATCCAGGGACAGATCCTGTATTGAGCCGCCAATAAAGGCGCCGACATTACTTACAAGGATGTCGATAGTTTTGAATTTAGACAAAACCATTTCAACCATTTTTGTGACGTCTTCCGGCTTCGTTACATCTGCGGCAACCGGAAGTGATTTTACCCCGTTTCCCTCTATTTCCTGCGCCGTTTCTTCCACATCTGAAAATGTGCGGCTTGCTATCGCCACGTGTGCGCCCGATTCTGACAGGGCTAACGCCATTGATTTCCCAAGCCCTTTTCCTGCGCCTGTCACCAGGGCGACTTTATCGTGCAAATTAAATAGTTCTACACACATACGCACCGCCTGTACCTGTATATGAAAAAAAAGAAATAAAACAAGGTGTTTTCTCTCAGGAATCTGTTTTTTGTTTTAGAAGCACCTTGCCCAAATAATAATTTACTTGCCGGGCTTCGGAATCGCTCAGCAACTGCGGATCAAATGCCCGCATCGTTTCTATTACCTTTAGCCAGTCTGATTGCGTCCTCTTCTGTTGAAACACGCGTTCAAGTGTGTGACAAAGATGGCATTTGTTTAAAATTATCTTCATTCCTACCTGTGCATCCATTTTTTGTTCATCGATGCCAAGGTTTTTTATCAAAAATCCAAGCGCCTGTAATTCCTCCAGATCGCTCAGGCGAAGAGGGTCCTTTGCCCTCATGCGGGCGACATAATCCCTCCATTCCGCCTCTGTTTTAAAATGCGAATACACCCTTTCTAATGAATGGCAACTGGAGCATTTCGTCTGTACGACCTTTCTTCCTTCGCTTGCATTAACCTTTACCGGCTTGCCTCGTTGTAAAAGCACTATGTACTGGCTGCGGGCTAAAGTAAGGAGAAAATGCCCGCCGCTCATAATAACCGTTAGATATAAGGCAATCATTACGATCATGCCGTATATTGGAAGGCGAGGATAATATTTTTTAAAACCGCGGACAACACATATTTTTGCAACGAGCATCGGAAAAACAGCAAGTCCGAGATACGCATGAACTACATCCTTTGCCGTCCAGGTAACAGGGTCGCTCGTGATTTTCAATGACATTAAATAGCATATGAAGATATAAAGCACAAAGAATGCATAGCCAGCAATACGATGACCCCACCGGAAAAAATTTGGATAGTGTGTCTTTTTATTTCTGCCAAGCAGAATGATAATGAAGAGAACCGCAATAATACCTATAATGAGCAGGCCGAAGGCAAGTGAAGTAGTTATTTTGGGGTTCATTGAAATTGTTTGCTCCACGTCCAGGAGGGGTAATTAACTGGTGAAACTTTGTAACATTTTTAATAACGATTTTACCGCACGGTATAGGGGCGAAGCATTTGCATGCTAGAGCATGAACGCATGTATGCCAGTTATCGCAAATGCTTCGTCCCTACGGTTTCAAGTTTTACGCTTTTCTGCCGAAATTAACGCCAATTTCCTCTGCCGTTATTACCAGTCCTGTTTCCGTAGGCACTTTTTTTTGTCCGCCTGCCACACTGCTCAGCGGAACAGATTTAATGTCTTGTCCTTCCAGGCATACCATGCGTCCAAACTGATTGTTAATAATCAACTCTACCGCAGCGACGCCAAATCTGGTGGAGAGTATCCGGTCAAAGGCGTTTGGTGTACCCCCCCTTTGCACATGCCCCAGCGTTGTGACCCGCACATCTATGCCGGTGTTTTTTTTGATGTACAGTCCCGCCTTTTCGCCAGCGCCCCCGAGTCGTTCCGCACTCCCGCCTTCTTCTGCCGACTGCAAAATACACAATGCGCCGTCTATTTCTTTTGCACCCTCCGATACAACAACAATACTGGAACGGCAACCTTTCTTCTTCCTTCGGAGAATTTTCTGGCAAACCTCTTCCCTATCATAGGGTATTTCCGGGATAAGTATTACATCAGCGCCGCCTGCAATTCCAGATGCCAGGGCGATCCACCCTACATATCTTCCCATAACCTCCATCACCATCACCCGGTGGTGGCTTTCTGCGGTGGTATGCAAACGGTCCAGCATTTCAGTGGCAATCTGTACTGCGGTACTGAATCCGAAAGAGACGTCTGTGGAGAGGATATCGTTATCGATCGTTTTTGGTACGCCTACCACCGGACAGCCCATGTCATAAAGATGAGATGCGATGTTCAGCGTGCCGTCCCCGCCAATAACGATAAGGGCGTCCAGTTCCAGTGATTTTATTTTTTGCATAACTTCGGAGGAGACGTTTCTTATCTCCGTTTTACCGTTTACCGTTATTCGATATTTAAAGGGATTTGCCCGGTTTGTAGTGCCAAGAATGGTTCCCCCGACATGAAGAATGCCCCTGCTGTTTAATGGGGTCAACTTTCTAGTTTTATTTGGCAATACCAGCCCGTCATAGCCGTCTTCTATTCCTATTACGGCAATATCATGTCTTTGGACAGCGGACTTCACGATAGCCCTGATGACTGCGTTCAGTCCGGGACAATCTCCGCCACCTGTTAACACACCAAGTTTTTTTACATTATGTGACATAAGATATATTGCCCCCGGTGGGAAAAAGAACACGCCGTCATTTTCTCACAAATGACATTGGGTTTTTAAAAGACAAAAACCCAATGTCATTCATTTTACCCACCCCTAACCCCTCCCAAGAGGGGAATTTGATAAGTCCCCTTTTGGAAGGGATTAAAGGGTGGGTTTGTTCATCGCTTAACTAGAAATATTGAAACGCCGAAACTTGAATATAAAAGAGAACAAAGTTGTAAAAATTTATTAACGGTAACTTTTGATCTGCAATGGCGTTCATCACCGTTGCTTTTTTGATAATTTCCTCACGTACCTGGCCAGGGCCTCAATCTCTTCAGGCGCCAGCCTTTCATTCCATGCCGGCATTTTGTTCTTACCATTAGTGATGGAATGGAGAATTTCTTCGTCTGTTTTTGAATTTTGCCATGCAGGATCACATAAATCCGGCGCCTTTAATGCCTTTCCCCTTTTGTTTGCTTCTCCTGTCAATCCATGGCACTTGGCACAGTGATATTCAAAAAGATTTCGTGCATTTATGGCTTTTTCTTCCCCACGGGAAGGAGATGGAATGACGGAACCCGCAAACAAAAACAAGGCTGAAAAAATAAAAACAATTCTCAACACATGGGTTTTCTTATGTGCCATAATTACTTTATCCTCTTCCTGTTGTAAAAAATTCAGCACAAATTACTTTTTAAATCCTCTGATAACAGGCACCAAAGCCTTCACTTCTTCCGGGGTCAGTTTTTCCTTGAAAGGCATCATCATTTCCGGTGTGCCTTCATTTATCTGCTCAATTATTCGCTCATCACTCGTCTTTGCCTGCCACTCAGCATCTGCAAATTTACGGGCGCCCAGGCCTACGCCAAGATCTGTAGGGTTTCCATCCACACCGTGACAGGTTTTGCAGTGTTGTAAATATAATTTCATACCGTCAATGTTCGAGGCTTTTGAAACAGGCGTTCCGAAAAAAAAGGCGCTTGCGCCAATTGTAACGGAAAATAAAGCGAGGGTTAAAGTGCTTTTGTTCTTCATTTTTTCTTCTCCTGAAAAAAACCAATAGAATAAATAATAGCGATTCGTTTTTTTAATACCGGTCTTTAGAATAATCCTGCGAATAGATTCATTCACCGTATTTAATACTCATACGTAAGTACACGTATTATACCCATAGTATCTCCGCCGGTATTTGTTGTGCTGTCAGAAACCGAGACTACCTTTGTAATATTGTTTTGTTGTAAGAAATCGTTCACCTCCTTATCCAGTTCAACAAGTTCATTATGAACATGAAATATCTTCAGAGTGGAAGTAAATGTTTTTATCTTTATCATAATAATTACTCCTTGTGAAAAAAAGATTATGTAATTACATTTACTTCCCTCGTGCCTTCCCATATACCGTGGAGATTGCACCGGCTGAATGCCCTGAGTGTTCTGGAGCCTTCATGTTGCAGTACAATAGAAAGAGAGATATCCGGCTTTGTCATCACTGCGGTAAAATCCACACGTGAAAGATATATATGACCGCAGTATAAATCGATAAATTGTATAAAATGCCCGTTTTCCATTACATGCGGAGCCTCTCCGACTTTGATAGTTACGGTAAATGGTTCTCCCGCTTTTATCTTTTCGGGCAGTGTTATTACCGGTACATGTTTTTTTGCAGTCTCCGCCGGGCCGGTCGCCGCAGTGTTTATTTGACAAAACAACCCAGGTTCAGACATAGTTCTTTCCTCCATAAATCAGATGTTAAAAATAATAAAAATGATTGCTATAATCATTTCACCCCTGCGGGGTTGTTTTCCAAAAAACCAAATTGATACAAAATGATGCTTCCTTATTTTTCCGGCACATTTTTAATTGCTTTTACAGGACATGCGTTAATACACAGTTCGCATTGATCACATTTGTGTTGAAGTATCTCTGCCTTGTCAATATTCATGATAATTGCCGCGGGGGGGCATGCATATAAACATTCTTCACATCCAACACATTCAGTTTTCTCCACAATAATCATTGTTTCTGAGCCGTAGTTAATTGATACCCCTGGCGCTTAATCATACGCCAAATTCTCATATTGCCCGCGAATGGTGCGAATACTTTCCTATGCTTCCTTTACCTGTATCTTTCGTGGTTTTACATGCTCCGCCTTTGGAAGTATTATCGTTAAAATCCCATCAGACATCTTTGCCTCGATTTTGTCTCTGTTTATGGCATCCGAAAGGATAAAGTGCCTGTGATAATGTCCTATGTTGTATTCGCTGTATAGTAACTTCTCATCAGTGTATGCTTCCTGGGAGATTTCTCCATTAACTATCAATTCATTGCTTTGCATATCTACCGTAATGTTGTTGGCGCCCACCCCCGGCATATCTATAACGACAGTGAAATTATCCGGTGTTTCATAAATATCCGACAAGGGATAATACCAATCGCCTTTCCCCGTCACAATACATCTGTCAGGCGCAAGTTTCTTTTTTTTAACAACAGGGTGCTCTGTATTACTCATTGTAAAAATCTCCTCTTTTTAAGATTTTTTTATTTCAATTTGTTTCGGTTTTTTTTCTGCTGCCTTGGGCAATGTCACAGTCAGGACGCCATTTTTGTATGATGCCACGACTTTTTCAGCATCGACTTTTTCCGGCAACATAATAGAACGGGCAAATGTACCGAAGTTTCTTTCCCGGCGCAAATAAGTTACATGCCCTTCGCCCGTGTTTGGTTTTCTCTCTCCCTTAATGGTTAAAATATCATCCGCAACCTGAACGTCCAAATCGATAACCTTAATGCCAGGAATTTCTGCCCTTACAATAACGTTATCTTTATTCATAGATACCACTATTTGGGGGAATTCTGCACCCACGTATCCTTCCGTCCTGGACCCGGAACTTAGAAAATCAATCAAATCACCCATTTCGCGTTGAATATGAGTAAAGCCTTCTAAAGGATCTGTATTCTCCCAACGAATTAAATTCATTACGTCCCCTTTCCTGATAAAAAAAATGTTAAATTAAAACATGAACGATATGATTTTTCTAAAACGATAGATTGCCCAATCTATCGTTTTAGAAAAAATATCATTCCATAGCAGCGTATTATTTATATTGTGAACAAAGTTTTACCATCATTAGTTCAGGAATAATAAAAGATTACAACCGCCCGGCAGTGCAAATGCAGAAAACATATTGCTTGAAAAGGGATTAATTATTTTCATTGAATATTTAAGGATGCAATAAGAATGCCAATGAAAAGACCGGGACATTAGCCTTATATATTATCCTTATATTTTGAGTGTGGTCAATGCCCTCTTTTGGGTAGTGGTAGAAAAAAGGTGGATCAGTGCAAACGTTATTTATCCTCAGTGCACTGGTGCAATTTAAAAGATAGTTAACACTTTTGTTTTTTGAAGAATTGTGACAATGTATACTAATAACTTTTCGGTAGGCAGTCAGGCTTTAACAAACCGTTTGCCTGAAAGTTGTTTTACCAGTTTTTTAATTTCGAGGATCATTAATGTGCTTGAAACAATAGATGTGGGCAGTTTGGTGGATTGAATAATCTCATCAATATATATTGGAACGCTGGATAAAAGGGAAAAAATCTTTTTCTCATGTGAGTTGAGCAATAAATCCCTTGGGTCTTTTAAGGCAGAATCTTCGCCGGCAGGACATAAAGTATCTGCAACAGACCCTAATTCCTGGATAATATCGGTAATGTCTTCCGTTAGTTTTGCGCCTTCTTTGATCAATTTGTTTGTGCCCTGGCTGTAGAGACTGTCAACGTTTCCCGGCAAGGCAAAGACCTCCTTTCCTTGTTCCAGTGCCCATTGAGCAGTGATGAGGGAGCCGCTTTTCAGCGTTGACTCGATAACCAGCACGCCAAGCGATAAACCGCTGATAATTCTGTTACGCGGCGGAAAATTCCGATAGTCAGGAGGCGTGTTTATCGGGAATTCAGATATGAGTGCGCCGTGCTGTATTATGTTTTCTGATAATACGGCGTTTTCTTTGGGATAGACCGTCCCTAATCCGCAGCCAAGAACGGCTATCGTTCTTCCATTCGAGCTGATCGCTCCCTTGTGGGCCGCTGTATCTATTCCGCGTGCCATCCCGCTTATAATGCAGAAACCTTTTTGCGCCAGTTGGCGGGCAAACCGTTCTGCCTGTGACAGCCCGTAATAGGTGCATCGTCTCGATCCAACAATCGCAAAGGCTATAAGATCCGTTTCCAGCAAATTGCCTTTTACATAAAGGACTAGCGGGGGATCGTAAAGATTCTTCAGGTGCTGCGGATAATCGGCACTTGTATAGGGGATAATTTTTATATTATTTTTTTCTGCTAAGTCAATTTCCTGGTGTATATCAACGCGTTGTGATTCTTCCAGTATTGCACTTGCTATTTTCTCCCCTATGCCGGGCAATTTTTCCAATTCGGGTTTCACCGCCTGAAATACGGCGGCGATAGAACCAAATCTTTCAACAAGGGTTTGGTATGTCCTCGCCCCGATGCCCTTTGTCATATGAAGGCGCAGAATGGCTTCAAATTCAGTCAAGTTGCTTGTCCTTTATAAAGAAAGGGAAGAAGATTTTTAAAAGAAACATACTTCATAGAAAAACCAAAATACCCGGCACGCATTGCGGGTGATGTTTTTTTCGAGTCCATGGTTAGAAGGCTAAAGGGGTTTATCTAATATGCGGTAGAGAATTTCATCATTTACTTTATCAGAGATAATAACCTCGCCGATTTTTGTAGGGAGCACAAAACGGAGCTTTCCGGAGACCGTTTTCTTGTCAGTGTACAGCGCCTTTATAATATCCTCTGATTTCAATCCGGTTTGAATGGATAATCCCATGTTTTTCATTAAGGATAGCTGCCGGTCGAAAACGGAGGTATCCGCGATGCCAAGTTCAATTGCTATTTTTGTGGCATAAAGCATGCCTATGGCAACGGCTTCTCCGTGGCGATATCGTTTATAATGGGTAACTGTTTCTATGGCATGGCCTATGGTGTGTCCATAATTTAAAATGGCGCGAGGACCTTTCTCCTTTTCGTCCTGTTCGACAACATGGGCCTTTATCTGGCACGAAGTGGCAATAATTTTAAGCAATGCTTCATATTGTAATTGAAGAATAGCGTCCATTGATTTTTCCAGAAACGCAAACAATTCCGCATCCCGTATAACGCCGTATTTAATAACCTCAACGATTCCGGCAACCATTTCTTTTGACGGGAGGGAAGAAAGAGTGTTTGTATCTATGAATACCGCCTTTGGCTGATAAAAACACCCGATCATGTTTTTCCCTTTCGGGTGATTGACGGCTACCTTTCCGCCGATGCTGCTATCAACTTGTGCAAGCAGCGAGGTGGGAATTTGTATATAAGGAATACCGCGCATAAAGGTTGCTGCAATAAAACCGCTTAAATCCCCGACAACGCCACCCCCAAGGGCTACGATCAGGGATTTTCTGTCAAGTTTATGGGCAAAGCAGTTGTCATAAAGCAATAATGCGTTTTCTATATTCTTTTGTTCTTCTCCCGGAGGTAAGGAGAGTAATTTTACATCAAAATTGTTCTTTCGGAAACTTTCTGCAACCACGTCTCCGTAGATTCTTTCTATGTTTTCATCGGTTATTAAAAGTGTTTTGCATGGTTCCTTGTCTTTTGCGACAATCTCCCCTGCTTTCGCGAGGATGTCTTTTCCTATGTGGATATTGTAACTATCTGCGGAAAGATTTACATGAATAGTTTTCATACATTTTTGTCCATTGTTTAAGGTTTGTGTCGGTAAGAGGATAGACCACTATTTTGCCCTGGGCGTGCAGGTATTTGTGCAGCATCTTAAAGCATTTCATGTGTTTCTTATATGTCCCCTGGATTTTAAAAAAAACGAGACTGTCGCCAATTCTCAAGTCCCTTGTTCCTTGAAGAGACTACCATTTTTTGCCAAATACTGCAACAAGGCTTTACCTTAATTTAGACCTTCAGCGGCTTTCTTACGCCATGAAGACTTCAAGGCGCAAATTAAAAAGATTGATGACTTTGTGGCTAGTTTGAAATTCCTGGACGTTAAATCCTTGTTGACGTAATAGTCTATTTTATTATACATTTACAACATAAATTTCCATGATTAATCTAGATTATTCTATATCAATAGCTTATAGAATATCTACTTGAGTCAAGCGGATGCCTCAAAATATTTATTCTATCTCAAGAGTTGAAATATTTGACAATGTGTGAAATTTTACAAGGAGAAGTATATGGGTAAAATTGAAGAAACTCCTGAGTCTCTTAATCAGTAAAAGACAAAACAGAGGAAATGGCGCAAGATTTAAAAAATAATCAAGTAAGTAAAGGTAGGTTCAAATCTTTCACCTTGACAAATTTACTTCAAGTGTTTCAATGATTTTCAAAAGACTTTTACCCCCCCCGTTATTATATTATGGTTGAATTAACAAGCGTTCTTGATAGTGTTCGCAGGTCAGTGAACGGCAGTAGTTGCCGGCTTGAACGCTCAATGATTGGCCAGTTCCTGACGTCCGCCAGGATTGCACGGTTTATGGCGTCATTGTTTGAGCGTCAGAGGGAACACGTGCGAATCCTGGATGCTGGCGCCGGGGCGGGAGCTCTGTTTGCGGCGTGTGTTGAGGCAATGGTTTCAGGGAATCAGCGCCCGCTTTCGATTCATGTGGTTGCATACGAGAACGATCAGAAGATATTGCCCTACTTGAAAGAAACAATGGAATGGTGCAAATCGACCTGCCAAAAAGCCGGTATTCCCTTTCAGGGAGAAATACGGGCAGAAGATTTTATTGCGGCGGCCATAGCGCAGGCAGAAGAAGGTCTGTTCGCTGTCCATAGGGAGCGTTTCACTCATGTAATACTCAACCCCCCCTACAAAAAGATCAGCGGGGGATCGGCAACGCGCCAATTGCTTGATGCTGCGGGGTTTGAGGTGTCAAATCTTTATGCTGCGTTTGTATGGCTATCGGCCAAGTTGCTTGAGCCTGGCGGCGAATTGGTAGCGATTACGCCCCGAAGTTTCTGTAATGGGCCGTACTTCCGCCGGTTTAGAATTGATTTGCTGAATATGATGGGTTTACATCGTATTCACGTGTTTGGCTCGCGCAAGAAGGCATTCGGGGATGACGATGTGCTTCAGGAAAATGTGATCTATTATATGGTTCGGGGTAAACGAAAACCGGAACGATTAATAGTCTCTTCGTCCGAAGGTACGGACTTTGACAAATCAAGGAGCCGATCTGCTCCTTATGATCACGTTATTCCGCCCAGCGACCGTGATGCCTTCATTCACTTTATGCTGAACGATACAGATGACCGCCTGATGAAAAAAATGGAGGCATTTACGACTTCGCTCGTCATACTTGGGGTGGACGTCTCAACAGGAAGAGTTGTAGACTTTCGCGCTCAGGAACACCTCCGCTATTTACCGGAAGTGGGGACTGCTCCGCTTATATATCCTTGCCATTTTGTGTCTGGCTTCGTAAGTTGGCCCGCTGAATCAGGGAAAAAGCCAAACGCTATTGAAGTTTCGCCGCAGACAAAGGATTTACTGTTGCCAGCAGGATACTATGTCCTCACAAAACGTTTCTCGACAAAAGAAGAGCAGCGGCGTGTCGTGGCTGCAATATACGATCCCAACAGGGTTGAAGCTGCGCTAGTCGGGTTTGAAAACCATCTTAATTATTTCCATGCGAAGGGTAAGGGTTTATCGGCAAATTTGGCGAGAGGGTTGGCTTTGTATCTAAATTCTTCGCTCTTCGATCAGCACTTCCGTCTTTTCAGCGGACATACACAGGTCAACGCCACTGACCTTAGAAAGATGCGTTATCCTTCCCACGATCAATTGCTAAGGCTCGGTGCTCACGTAAAACATAAAATGCCCGATCAGGCAACGGTAGACGAGATATTGGAAAAGGAATGCGGTATCTATGGCTAAAAAAATCGACACAAAGAAGGCCGAACGAAAAATCAAGGAAGCACTGGAAATATTAGAAACGCTTGGTTTTCCCCGGCAGCAGCAGAATGAGCGTTCAGCATTGACACTTCTTTCGCTGTTGAACCTCAAGCCTGACGATGAGTGGGAGAGTGCAAGCGACCCATTAATTGGCATTACACCCATGATGGAATTCTTTGCTGTGCATTATGGCAAGCGATACGCGCCAAATACCAGGGAGACGGTGCGTCGGCAGACGGTTCATCAATTTATGCAGGCGGGGATGATTGTGCCTAATCCTGATAAGCCTTTGAGGCCGACAAATAGCCCAAAGGCGGTCTACCAGATAGAGACGTCCGCATTGAAGCTGTTTCGGGAGTTTGGGAAGCCAGGCTGGAATAGCCATTTGCGCGCGTATCTGCACACGGTTAAGACTTTGAAGAAACTCTATGCGCGAGAGCGAGATATGCGACGGATTCCTGTTAAGCTATTAAATGGCCGAGAGATCAGTCTTTCGCCGGGTGGCCAAAATGTATTGATAAAAAAGATCATAGACGATTTCTGTCCGCTTTTTACCCCGGGTGGACATGTAATATACGTAGGTGACACAGAGACGAAATGGGCCTATTTCGATTCTGATGCGCTTGAGAAGTTAGCCATTGAGATAGAAGAACATGGAAAGATGCCGGATGTCGTGGTGCATTACGTTGAGAAGAAATGGCTTGTTCTGATCGAAGCGGTTACCAGCCACGGCCCCGTAAACCCAAAGCGTAGGCGGGAATTGAAGAAGCTGTTTGCCGGGTCAAAGGCTGGCATAGTGTATGTAACAGCCTTTCTTGATAGAAGAACCATGATGAAACACCTCGATGAAATTTCTTGGGAAACGGAAGTCTGGATTGCAGAGACCCCGACGCATTTGATCCATTTCAATGGCGAACGGTTTCTCGGCCCATATGAGGATTAGGCTGCAGTCAGGGTAATGGACTGAAAATTAATACCCTTAATAACTTGAGGTACTCACAGTATTTCAATCAGAAAAGGAAATTGAAAGGACACCTCTGGCATGGAAGATTTTACTCCTGTATCCTTGATGAAAGACATTTTTATGCGGCAGTGAGATATGTGGAAACCAACCCTGTTCGAGCCGGCATAGTAAGAAAGCCACACAAATACCAATGGTCGAGTGCGGGCAGTTATGTGAATAATGAGGCAAATCCTATCTTGTCTCAAGATTGTTATCTGGAAAAAGAGATAGACGATTGGCCGGAATATTTAAAGGAAAAAGAGGAAGAACAAGTCATAGAGAACATAAAGAGGTGTTCAATGACAGGAAGGCCGTGTGGTAATGATGGCTTTATGAAAAAACTCGAAACATTATTTGGAAGAAGGTTAATGACTCTTCCATGAGGAAGGCCAAGCAAAACCAATAAATAGTCGCTGTCCCTATTCCAGTTCCTATTTCCTATTCAGGAGCAAACTGTCTTCCTGTCAATCATATACAGGCCGCTCCTACGGAGCTATTTATCTAGTGAATTTTTTTGCGCTACAAACAGACCGCCACTAAGGGGCTACATTGTTTATTATGCCCCCTGGATTTTAAAAAAAACGAAACTGTCGCCAATTCTCAAGTCCCTTGTTCCTTGAAGAGACTACCATTTTTTGCCAAATTCTGCAACAAGGCTTTACCTTTTGAAATGACTGCAACGTCAATTGTGGTACCAACTGTTTCAGCATCCGTGGAAATCTTTCTTTTAAATGATGGTAACGTTTACGCTGAATAGTTATGCAAACATTTATCAACGACTCCTTACGGTAAATTCTGCAACATTCGGCGAATAGCTTTAGCACTACAGCTACATTTTATCCTTGCTCCCTGTTAACCTTGCCAGGGTTGTTTCATTCATAATTGTCTATGAATAAATCTGCAGAAGCGCAAGCGCACATTACCCACTAACCCGAAAGCATACACCCAAAATAGGGTATTTACAGCGATAGTATTTTTAATATATTTAACTGGGTGTATGCGGTGGATTTTCTTGAAGAAGGGAATTCTTCTTTCCCTTCCAGTTATCACAAAAGGAGATCACGGTGTCCGAAGCCCGGTCGATGATTTGCAAGCCGGGTATAATGAAAGTCGTGATGCGGCAATATATTTATCGAAAAGGTATTCAAGTAGATAATTAAAGAAAGATATACGATAGGCACATAAAATAAAAAAATGGCGATAAGGGCAAACCCTGAGTAATGAGGGAACGTAAATTAAGGGGGCTTTTTAACTTACAAGGAAGTAGCTTTCTTATCGACACCTGGGAGGAAAAAGACAGCCTTACTGCCGAAGGTTTTGTGAATAAACATCTTTGCCGTAAGGCTTTTTTATTTTAAGAAATATTTCACTTTTCTTTCAAGGAAGGTAAGGGTGTGAACATGGTTCAAGTTGATGTACCGATAGCATTTGCCATAGGCCAACTCTTTGCAGATGCTGCCCAAAAGCAATTGCTGACCCGGAGACCAGAATATTACCTGAGCGCACTGGTAAAAAATAACCTGTTTCACATATTTTTCTTTAGCTGGATACCCGTTTATTTCCTGGTGAATTACTTTGGCTGGGAAACTACTCATATGTGGTGGTATAAGGATTCTATAACAGACTACCCTTTTTTTCTGCCCATATTTCTTTTGACATTCTTTTTCGCCGCAAACAGCGGGTTCTGCATATCAGTATTCCTAATTAGAAAGAATAAGCTTTCCTGGGTCAGAATCATGTATGTCTGTATATTCGCGTATACCTTTTTGTGGATATTTGGCCTTTGGACAAGGACAAGCTATCTTGGTTCTTACAATGAGTGGGTTCAGGGGACGGCAAGAAGGGTATGGGATACATCAGGAGGAGAGAATTTTATCTATGTGCTCTTTTTTACGCTGGTTGTATGGTTCATTCCGCTTGTCTTTTTTATTCTCAACCTTCGTTCCGAAGGAAAGCACCTCGATACATAAATTGGTAGATTCGTTTGGTCGTTTTTAAAAAATTAAAAATATTTGGCATTTGAGAGATGGAATTTCATTGTATTGTTAGGCCTGTTTAATTTTCTGGTTTGTCCATTTTAGGTAGCCATATGCTTACGTTAGGGTACATCGTTACCGGGTTTTTTGCTGCATTCCTCTTCTACTTGGTTCTGAGGAAGATCGTTCCCCTGCTGATAAACTATTTTGACAGGGCAAATTCCAACGACCGCTATCAACTTCCCATAGAGTATGAAAGGCCGAGATATTACACTGTTAACCGCAGTGGGGACGTGAATACTGCCGGAAAATGGCCAGGGTGGGACGGGTGGTATTTTCTGACACTTCTTGGACCAAAAGATTCCGCTCAACTAGTCCGCGGAAGTATCATGACCGGGATGTACGGTATAGAAGACATTGATAATTACCAAAAACTGATGCTAAACCTTTCGACTGATAGCGTTGTAGAGTGTTTCCTTATGTGGCCTCAACCTGAAATAACCCTATACTCCCATGAATATCTACCCAAATATCCGTATTTAAAAATTCAAACTGACCGCCTGGATGTAGCCGTAACAAACCGCGGTGAAATCACTGGAAAATGGCCGGAGTACTGTTTTGAATTAACAAATCCACAGGACGAAATCAGTCTTTCTTTACGATACAGAGCGCAGGACATAATCTGGTGGGCAGATTTACCCCGTCTCTTTACCTATTTCACGAGCTTTGGCAAAATGGAAGGTGAATTAAAAAAGAAGGGTAAAGTATTACAGGATATAAACTCCATGGGAAGCTTTGAGCACGGTTTTGCAAAAAAGTGTTTTAATTACGACCCCTTGTTTATTCCTGTGAGAATGTGGAAGCGATTATTTCCATTCAATAGTGTTCATTATCACTATGATCTCTTATTTACTGAAGAAGGACTTCACGGCGGGTTCATGCGCACCAATGCATTTGGAATCAAAGTGCGCAATTTTGGAGGTGTGTATTTGCCTGGAGGTGAATACGTCAAAATCAGAAAGGTTAAATCCATTACTTACGAGAAGCCAAAGCGTATGGAGATCGACTGTATGGCAAATCCAGTGACCTTTTATGAGCAGTGGCAGGTAAAGGCAATAACAGAAAAAGGCATTTTAAGTTATACCGCCAGACAGATTCATCCTCCCGCCCACATTGCCAGGCACATGATTTTCTGCAGCTTTCTCTTTGAAGGTTCATTGGGAGGCCGGCATCTTTGTGGTAAAGGATATGGGGAATATGTGCGCATGTAATGCGCTAAATCCGAAGCACGAAATCCGAAATTCTAAGCAATTTCAAAATTACAAATTCAAATGTTCAAAACCTCGTTTCGGATTTCGATGTTTGAATTTAGAATTTGTCAAAAACAACCGACAGTATTTATTATTCAGTACCAATTAACTCTTTTTTGTTGAGGCTATACTTCACTATGATATTGAGTGATAGTTTTTTCAAACGTATGTTTCTTATTGCAAGTCTGTGGAATCTGTTGGGCTGTGGATTCCTCTTTTTCCTGCCGGGTTTGGTCTTTGTTTCGCCGTACATGGGAAGGCCAGTCCCTCCCTTGTTTTGTCAATCATGGCTTGCCCTTGCCTTTGTTTTTGGCATTGGATATTACTTTGTGTATAAAGACATGTATGCCAATAAGAATATCGTTGTTTTAGGCATCATAGGGAAAACACTCTTTGCAATTATCTTTGCAGTAAACATGCTCTTATACCCGAATATACCGAAAATATTCTGGGGTGCAGTTGGTGGTGATGCAGTCTTTGTTATCCTTTTCTTCATGTTCCTTGCCTATGCAGAATAAAAGTCCAAAAAGTCATACAACAAAAAAACGTTTTGATACGGTCGTTATCGGCTCAGGTTTTGGCGGCGCAGTAGTTGCCTGCCGGTTGGCTCCGTACTTAAAAGATTCTCTCTGTGTTTTAGAGCGTGGTAAACGATACCACATGGGTGAATTTCCCCGTGATTTCTTTAAGCCAAAAGACTGGTGGTGGCGGGATGAAGGAGGTGACGGCTGGGCGGGCATCTTCGAATATACCAGCTACGACACGTTTGCCGTGCATCGGTGCAGCGGTGTCGGGGGAGGGTCTCTGATTTATGCCAATGTCCTCCTGGAACCGGTCAAAGAAATCTTTAAAGATTCCCGCTGGCCAAAGGAAGACCCGGAAGGCATGCCAATCAACTGGGAAGCGGAGTTTGAAAGGCAATGCCCAAAGGTGCATGATATGCTCAGACCCCAAAAAATCCCTTACAATCTTTTTAAGACACGGGCACTGAAACGCGCGGCAGAAAATATCCGTAATGGAGCGGCATTTGATACTCCCCCACTGGCCATATATTTTGGAGAAAGGGGGGTGCATCGGGATGATCCTTACGATCGAAGAGGCCCTGCCCAAATTGGCTGCGCCCTTTGCGGAGAGTGTGTTATTGGTTGTAATAACCATTCAAAAAATACCGTAGATTTAAATTATCTTGCCATTGCCCAAGGCCACGGCGCAGAGGTTTTTTCACAACATGTCGTTCGATATCTTGAACCCACTCCCGAAGGTTACATTGTTCATTTCACCAATCTGCGATGGCATTACAAGAATAGCATCATTGCCAGAAGGGTCGTACTCTCCGCCGGCAGCCTTGGATCAACGGAACTTCTATTACGCTGCAAGTATGGTTATAAGCGGTATAAATTTAAAACAGGGCCAACACTGCCCGACCTCAGCGATAAGCTTGGTCATTACTTTTCCGGTAATGGTGATTTTGGTGGGATTGCCACCTATACAGACGAAGTGGTCAACTTTGCTGAGGGTCCTACCATAACCGGCATGATAAATTACAGCATGGGACAGAACGGTCAGCGGTTTATCGTTGAGGAAGGTGGTTTCCCCGATATTTTGCGGTCGTATCTCAGAAGTAAATTTCCCGATTACAGCATTGCCAGAAAACTCTTTCAAAAGATCAAGACCTTTGTGGGGCTTGATCGGGGGCTAGGCAGGACATTCCCGGAATTGCTTGGACTCCTGGAATTTCGATCAGACCATCGCATGTTAATGTATTTGGTTATGGGACTCGATGCGGCTAACGGTAGGATGGAGATAAACGAGGAGGGCTACGTGAACATAAAGTGGAACCCTGAAAGATCATTGCCTCTGTACCACGAAATAGAAAACACCTTACAGAAACTCACGCATGGCATCAATGGAAAATTACTGGGAAACCCATGGTGGATATCCAGAAATAAGGTGTATACGGTACACCCTTTGGGAGGATGTCCTGTGGGTGGCAGTAGGAATGAAGGTGTGGTGGATTGTTATGGAAGGGTCTTTGGTTATAAAGACCTCTATGTCTCGGACGGCTCTGTTTTTCCTACCTCCGTAGGGAGTAACCCTGCCATGAGCATTGCTGCATGGGGTGAAAGGGTTTCAGAACATATTATTGCCACGGAATTGAAAAAGGGGTAACGCTATGCCTGATATCCGATATGTATGCCTGTCTGATATGCACCTGGGCGAGGAAGACAGTATATTGACGAATCTAAAAACTACAGGGAGTGAAACTGACCCATTAAAACCTGGTCCTGTAATGAAACAGATGGTTGAGTGTTTGCGTGGACTTATTTCGAAAAACGAGGACAGCAAAAAGCCGACGCTGATTTTGAATGGGGATATCCTCGAACTGGCACTCACTAACACAAATCAGGCCGCTATGGTTTTCGAACGCTTTATAGAGATGATCATGCCTCCCGGCGGAGAAATGTTCGAAAGGATAATGTACATTCCGGGTAATCATGATCATCACCTCTGGGAACTTGCACGGGAAACGCAATATGTAAATCACATGAAAAAGTTTAGGCCCGGCGAAGAGTTGCCTGTCCCCTGGCATACAACCAATATGTTTGTTGAAAACGACCCCTATAACTTGCCATCCTATTTCCTGACGAATCTCGTGAATAGATTTGAACACTTAAAAGATTTTGTCATTACCACAGCGTACCCGAACTTCGGTATAGTTTCAGAAGACCAGCAGAAGTGTGTCATGTTCCATCATGGTCATTACATAGAAACAATCTACCATGTCATGAGTATATTTAAAAACCTGTTCCATGAGAAACACAAAATGCCTGAAAACATCTATGATATTGAAGCGGAAAATTTCGCCTGGATTGACTTTTTCTGGTCTACCTTGGGCCGTTCCGGAGAGGCGGGACGGGATATTGAAACGCTTTACGAAAAAATGATTGATAGAGAGCGGTTTAAGAAGGCCCTTTCTGCCTTTGCCGATAATCTCGGAGAAAGATACAACCTGCCTGGAATTGACTGGCTTACCGTGAAAGGCCTGAAAGTACTCTTTGGGAACCTTGCAGATATGATGGCTGATAGGGAAAGGGCCTATGGAGATCAGGTATTAAGCAAGCAGACAGAAAACGGTCTTCGGAAGTACCTGAACGTACCACTGAAACAGCAGATCATAACGGAACAAGATCAAAATATCCCATCAGATGTAACCTTTGTATTTGGTCATACCCATAAACCTTTCCAGAACGATATGGTGTTTAAAGAATATCAGGGCTGGGTGAATGTGTATAACACCGGGGGATGGGTGGTAGATACCATAGAGCCGCAACCGATCCATGGTGGTGCAATGGTGCTTATCGACGAAGACCTCAATGCCGTCTCGCTCCGGTTATATAATGAAAATGCCGATCCGGATGCGTATGTGGTGACGGTTGTAGAAGCTGCGCATGCCGGTGAGGATCCCAATCCATTTCACAAACGAATTGCAGGATTGGTTGCTCCCGCCAGCGAACAGTGGAAGAGATTTTCCCGAATCGTGGCTCGCGCGGTATATGAACGTGCACAACTTTTACGGGCGCGGATACATGAAAAGAGTTAACTCGATTGTATATGAAGTTTCATTTTAATTATGCGGATTACAGGGCGGCATGGACAAACTTTGTTTGTCCGTGTTTAACTTAATGTTAGGAATTTCAATATTTTTAGTTAACCAACGCACAAACCCACCCCTACCCCTCCCAAGAGGGGAATTTGATAAGTCCCCTCTTGGGCAGAGGATTGAGGGGTGGGTAAAAATGAATGCCGTTGGGTTTTTGTCTTTTAAAAACCAAACCTAATTTAACACATATTATCATTTATTTATTTGAAAATTCGAATATCTAATGCAGCGAAAACTCTCTGAGATAATCATCGAAATAGCTATGCAAGGCCTGGTGAGCAAGAAATATGCACATTCTGAAGTTATGCATATACTGATGTTTCTTGCTCACATAGCATCGAATTGTGACACGAAGTCGTCTGACTATGTTCCGAAGGATCAATATATTGGATTTCTGAACCAATTCCACTTACCAGTAAGCAATATCCGTAAGGAATTGATTTCAGATGATTGGGATACGATCATCAATCAAATGATTGACTACAAACGAGAGCACTCCCCGGACGATCGAAGAGTCATTACTATATGTGAATATACGCCAGGAGGGACTCTGAGACTCGAGTGGCAAGAGGGGGCATAACGTCGGTATTAATAAGGATAGCCATAGAGATTGGTTCAGCTATTTAAGAGAAAAAGAGGATAAACACATCAATAAGAAACATAAAGAAGTGTTCAATGGCGGGAAGACTTTGCGGTGATGGTAGTTTTGCAGAAAAGCCTGAGAAGTTATTCGGAAGAGTACTACGGGCATTGCCGTAGTGAATGCTACTGAAAAAACATAAAATAGTCGATTTCCCTATTTATGTCGTAAAAACCTTTTCCAACAAAACATATCATTGCGAAACCGCTCAGGTGTCTGAAGGGGTCGCAAAATAAGAATGGAAATTTCCCAAATTAAGAATGGCGTCCCTCGAACTAACCGATTATCAACAATATAATCACTAATTGACAGGCTGTCCGAGAATGTGATCAGCAATGAAAATAAAACGCAAAGAAAATTGTGTGTAAATTAAAAGCAATCTATAAACAAATCAGGAAAAGGTTAAAATTTTTCCATCTAAATCATAATTTT
>NZ_JBDIWA010000021.1:0-53060 GCF_039794105.1 Candidatus Kuenenia sp. | reverse complement strand
AGGTGTGCGCCGTTAAGGTAGAGAAAATGTAAAAAAACACTACGGTTACTTTTTTGTTTCAGAGATATAGCAGCGATTATTTGTATGCTTAATCTGAATATGAATGAAACAACCCTGACAGGGTTAAACGGTTAAGATATTCAACTACATTTGTGAACCAGGAGTTTGGGAACGAGCCGGGGAAATGTTCAAAACCCGGTTTTTTCATTGGAATTTTGGAATTTGGAATTTGTTTCGTATTTCGTACTTCGAATTTCGTATTTTTTATTTCTTGCTTGCTTGTTTGGTTCCGGTTTAATGATAGGATTTTGTAGTAGTTCTCTGTTGATCCGGAGGGGTATAAGGGTACATTACATCTTTTACCTTTTCTCCCAAAACGGCAATGTCATTTAAATTATTAGAGCCAAGGCCGTAACTGTTTGCGAGTTGTATGTGGTTGTAGCAATTCACAAATGGCGGGTAGGGGTAAGCCGTTTCCGGGGAAAACCCCATTATTGCGGTTCCTATACTATCCACTGCAACTGCATTATCGCCCGCTATCAATACCCCTGGAGTTACGTAAGAGATGTTTTTTACCCATGGACCCTCGCCCTTATCAATGGCAGATATGCCGTCAATAACCGCAAAATCAACCGGAAATGCCCTTGCAATATCCACTATATTATAAGGGATTTGAGTTCTTTGGTCGGGAGAGTGTACGTACTGCATGCGTGCGCCGGTTCCATTTATTCCATATTTTTGAATGGGCAACAGACCAATCATGTTTTTCAAAGACAGGGTAACTCCTGCCGAACTGTGGACTTTTAATTTTGAGACGGTGATAAGGCAATCTGTTTCGGCAAGATGATTGTTCCCCGCGATAGAGTCGTA
This sequence comes from Candidatus Kuenenia sp., assembly GCF_039794105.1. Taxonomy (GTDB): domain Bacteria; phylum Planctomycetota; class Brocadiia; order Brocadiales; family Brocadiaceae; genus Kuenenia. The sequence continues at coordinate 52,190 of NZ_JBDIWA010000021.1, read as the reverse complement.
AATAAGCCCTCTTTCAATGTCTACCTGAGTGAAATCGGGATAAGGATCTGCCTTATTCAGATCAATCAATGTTGCTTTGAGTTGAGAGGCAATTACGTCATATCCAAGCTCCGTGAATGCCTCCATTGTATTTGATGGATGTGTGGAGCCTTCAACGATAAATAATGAACCAGCGCCAAGATCAAGCAATACCTCTCCAAGCGCCTTCACCACCAAAGGATTTGTAACGTACGTATCGCCAGCAGGCAGGTCGAGACAATCTTTGGTTGCAACAAGATTTATTTTAAGGGATATTTTATCTCCATACGAAAAAAAGGGATTAATCTGATACAGGCATGCAACCATTTCCCCAATGCAGTTTTTAAGTTGTTGAAAGTCGTTTTTGTCGTAAGTGGTATATTTTTTAATGTATACGGAGTGTTTTTTTTGCTGAAGGTCTCCGTAACTGGTAAAAATGGTAGGAAAAGTGCTTAGGGCAAATGTTCCTGCCGCTCCCTTAAGAAAATCCCTTCTGGTATAATCCTTGCATCGTACACGCATGCATTTCTCCCTTTTTTGGTGTTATCAGTGCCTGTTCCCCGGGAAAATAACATCTCTCTGGATACCTTGAAATGATTCTGTAGAGACGCATTGCATGCGTCTCTTTGTGCTCCCCCTATATCACAATGTAAATATTTACAGATGGTGGACCCTTTAAGGAAGCGCCTTAAAGAGGTGTATAGGGGGAGGATTCTTTTATTTTCGATGATTTTGCTGTACTCATGATTAAGAAACACTATGTTTTAGAATATTGTAAAGCTCGTCTTTTAAAGCGAGCCTGCGTTTTTTTAGTTCTTCAAGCGCAGTGTCCGACCGTGGTTCGATATCGTATTCAACACGGTACACCTCCCGATCGAGTTTGTGGTACTCATCAAAAAGTTTTTGAAAGTGTTCGTCAGACATTTTCATGTCATGGATTTTGTCCCGAAATTCAGGAAATTCATTTGCGAGGGCATGGTGTTCGCTTTGCATTGTGCATCCTCTTTCCTACGTTTTAACGAATTAAGTTCGACTGGTAATTTCTATAAGGTGGTAGCCAAATTGCGTCCAGATTGGTCCGTGAACTTTTCCAACTTCATCCCTGAATACTACCTGATCAAATTCCTTAACCATTTGTCCTGGTCCGAATTCTCCAAGATCTCCTCCCTGTTTGCCTGATGGACATTGCGAATACTGCTGGGCCATTGTTGCAAATTCTTCTCCATTTTGAATTTTTGATTTAATATCTTCACATTCCTGTTGAGTTGAAACCAGAATATGACGCGCCCGTGCTCTTACCATGCGATACTCCTTTCGTAGTTTAAAATGATTTTAATTATCTGTACTATTTTCACCAGCCGGCAGTCGGAATTTGACCAATGACCAATGACCAATGACCAATGACTAATGACTAATGACTAATGACTAATGACTATTTTCATGCCTTCAGCAACTCCACAAGGGGGATTTAGGGAGTTGTTCCACACACCACATAAACTATTCAGAAAAAATAGCAGTACAAATTTTAGACTATATATGTCTTCAAGAATTTACTTACTTTTTGTTTGCCAATCTCCATAATGTTAAGTTTTGCCCACGCATTCAGCTTTGACCGTTCCCTTTTAAATTCATAAACAGGAACAGAGGTACCGCAGGAAGTCTGTGCTGAATCTATTTTAAGCAGGATAATCTGGCGTTTCCCATGAATATGCCGAAAATGCCGGTAGTATTCGCTCCACTTCACGTCGTTTTGCCGGACCACCTCGCCTTTCCCATATAAACGAAGTATCATGGGATCTTTGTCAAAGCTGCAGAACATCATCGTCATTCTGCCATTTTCTTGTATGTTCATAGCGGTATTATTCCCACTGCCTTTCAAGTCCAGGTAAATAATCGTCTTGAGGTCTAAACACCTGAATGTATCCATGCATTTTGGAGAAATAGCAATATTGCCATTTTCAGGGGCAGTCGCAACAAAAAACATCTTCTGCCGGGAAATAAACCCTTGCAATTCCTTGTTAAGTTCATTAAAAGATTCTGACATTTCATACCTTTATGAATGACCCTGTGGAAATTACGTTTTAAAAATTTATTTGAAAGACAATAAGGGAAATAACAATAGGGGAAAATTGTCCAAACACACATCGTCGTAATCCGGCGAAGGAGGTGACAGGCCACCATGTAAAAATAATCGCAACATACCCAATAATTATAACAGGCGCCTATTTTAAATGCGACATAAACGTATAGTTTTTTTGTTGATACTCATAACCGCAAACCCCGGTGCTTAACCAAAGGAGGGCATGCTTCCTCCCAAACCCACACAGAGCTTATAATATGAAAACGTCTAAAAAATAAAATATTTTTTACGGTCTTTGAAATAAATAACAAAATGTATCTTTATTTTCAATGCAAAAGAATAAAATGGCTTGCCTTGCATTTCTTTTTAGAAAAGCGAAAAATATTTTATATGTTGTAAACCAATCGATGAAATATTGTATTATTTATCTTGATAAAATATCGTAAATCAATATCATATACAGATATCAATGAACGATAATGCTGATCCACTATTACGTGATATTCATCTTGCATTTATAAAGATGCACATTCTTTATCATGCCTCAAAGGAGAAAGTCTTTGGAGTCGGCTTGATAGAGGAGTTGGGGAGGCATGGATACAGGCTTGGTCCCGGCACACTCTATCCGACGTTGGAAAAGATGAAAAAGGCAGGCCTTTTAACCTGCACGTGCAGGACAGTGCAGCACAAGCAACGCAAATATTACAAAATAACCGCTGACGGACTCAAGTTGCTGAAAGAAATAAGGATAAAACTAAAGGAACTCTATGACGAGGTTGTTGAGGAAAATGAAAAGCGTTAAAGGCTTGATAGTGTTTGCCCGTTCATACCATTTCTTTGTTGCTGAATATTATTTAGTTTCCGTTTCACTGTGCTATATATAATGCCGGAAAATCAAAAAAGTCATAGAAAAAGAAGGAAATATTCGCTTGAGCAGATCAAATGACCATGGATATAATCTCCTGAGAATAAGGGCAATTCGCACAATCATTTCCTGGGCATGGTTTCCCTATATAATCCAGATAATCATGCTCATGGTGTTTACTGCCCTGGCAGTGAACGGTTGGTGGCGTTTTGCACCGGAAGGCGTAAACGATAAACTTTATGCCAAAACCAATATTACCAATCTGCTTATTTGGGGACTTTGGTGGCCCGCTATAGTATGGATTGCCGTACTGTTCGGGCGTGCCTGGTGTATGGTATGCCCACTGGAATTGATTGCGAATGGAACAGAAAGACTTGGAAGGATACTAAGGATGCGGCAATTTATTCTCAACAAGTGGCTGCGGTCAGGTTGGTTGATCCTTGGCATATATGCCCTGATTCAACTTTTTATCGCGGGGGCGCATTTGCATCGTATTCCTGCATATACATCCATATTTCTTTGGAGTTTGCTGGGAATTGCCGGTTTGGTGGGTTTCTTTTTCAAAGACCGTGCATTTTGCCGGGGATTCTGTCCTGTAGGGATACTCTTGAGTTCGTATGGGCGTGGAGGGATGCTTGCCGTTCGTGCCGGTTCAGGACATGCGTGCCGTGGCTGCACCGGCAAGGATTGCATCATGGCTTGTAATCGAGCAAAATTGTACGGACGCAGTTGCCCAAGTTTACTAAATCCTCCGAAATTGAACAGCAACCGGGACTGTCTTGTGTGCGGACAGTGTATTAAATCGTGCAAGCCGGATAATATGCAGCTTATATTGCGTCGCCCTTTTCATCCGGCGGACATACGTGATGAGTACGCATCCTGGCCTGTCACGCTTTTTATTCTAATGGTTTCAGGGTTTGTCACGGGTGAGTTATGCAGTGAATGGAAAACTGCACAGCACATATTTCTCTGGCTTCCGGAGCATTTTACAGGCGGTGTCGGGCTTGGAAAAATCAGTGGATGGGTGGAAGGTATGTGGATGATAGGCGTCTATCCTGTTTTACTCTGGGCGCTGTTTGGCATTGTTTATTCCATCGGGGGCAGCGATGCTTCCGTTATCAGGAACTGGCGGTTCTTTGCCCTTCCTATTGTGGTTGTTGTTTCAGCAGGACATATGGCCAAGGGGTTGGCGAAATTCGTCTCGTGGGCAGGGTTTCTTCCCGGCGCTATAAAAGATCCTCCTGGTTTGCATACTATCCTTGGTATAAGTTCAAAAGTCATCCCTCTTCCGGCGTCTCTTATGTCGTTATCAGTGGTTTCCTTTATCGGCATAACTCTTGTTGTTGTGGGGATGTATTTTGCTTATCGGGAGGCGAGATTGTCCTGTCCGGAAAAGTATCGTAAAATCAGAGCTCCTATATTTTTATTGGGCATACTCTTTATCGTGATAATATCCGGATGGAAGTAAGGATAAAACGCCTAAGCTGGCATACCCAGAATCAAACAAGCACGATATAAAAAATACGAAGTATGAAGCACTAAATACGAAACAAATCCTAAATTTCAATTTTCAAATGTTCAAAACCGGTTTTTCTCATTGGGATTTTGTATTTTTGAATTTGTTTCGTATTTCGTGCTTAGAATTTCGTATTTCACCATTAAATATTTTGCCAAAAAAAAGGAAAGCACATGGTTTATCTGATAATTTGCACGGTTTCACTTATAGTATCCGCCTTAACCCTCTTTTCCGGTTTTGGTTTGGGGACACTGCTTATGCCGGCCTTTGCGTTTTTTTTCCCCCTGGAGGTGGCCATTGGCGCAACGGCCATCGTCCACCTTGCAAACAATATATTTAAAGTAGTGCTGGTCGGGAAGAGGGCTGACATTCGGGTAGTACTTACATTTGCTATTCCCGCATCAGGTATGGCTATCGTCGGGGCGTTATTACTGCACTATTTCAGTGGCATGCAGCCTCTCGCCGAGTATGTGTTTGCCGGAAAAGTCTTTTCTATTACTTTGTTAAAATTGATAATTGCCGTTCTTATCGCAATATTTGCAATCCTCGAATTGGCTCCCTCTTTTGAAACACTCTCATTCCATCCAAAATATATTCCGATTGGTGGGATGCTATCGGGATTCTTTGGCGGATTATCCGGACATCAGGGGGCATTGCGTACTGCATTCTTAATACGAATCGGACTGAAAAAAGAGGCGTTCATAGGGACGATGGTTGTTTCTGCAGTCATGGTGGATGTAACGCGGCTTGTTGTTTACGGGGTTGCATTCTTTTCGCAAAACATTCATATCATTCGTGGACAGATTGGGTTTGGACTAATTGCGGCGGCTATTTTGACCGCATTTACCGGCTCATTTATCGGTTCGCGCCTCATAAAGAAAATTACTATGCGCACAATCAAACGTATTGTCGGGATATTATTGCTTGTATTGGCATTCATACTAGGAACGGGGATTGTATGATCTACATGCCCTGTTCTGTGTGTGATGTGGGGCTTTTTTACTATCTCCTAAGCTGGCATAGCCAGAACCAACCAAGCACGAAAACAATCCTCAGTTCTCAATCCTTAATCCTTAATCCTTAATCCTTAATCCTCAATTTGCAATCTGCAACTTGCCGACTGCCGACTGCCGACTGTAGACTGTAGACTGCCACAACTTATCGGGAGGTTCAGATTTTGCCGATTTATGCTGAACAAAAGCCGTTTTTTTATTATACTATTTTGAAATTAAGTGCTATAAGAACGTGTAGCGGTTTTCAGTCCGTAGACTGCCGATTGCCGATTGCCGACTGTGGACTGATAAAGTCACAAATTAATCGATTATTGGGAGGGGAGGTTTTCACAGCATATGGACATTAAAGATGAAACAAATGTTGCGGGTAGTATGGACGAAATAAAGACAAAGCAACAACTGATTGAAGAGATAAAGATATTGCGTCAAAAATTGAGTGCATACGAGACGCGGCAATTAAAAGTTGAACAGGCGGAAGAAGCCGCTGCATGGGAGGCAAAAGCTAATGCAGCACTGGTAGATTTATCAAAGGCATTGGTAAAACCGGAAAACTCAATTGAAAGTTTGTCGGCGCTTGTTTTGGAATATGCAAAATGTCTGACAAACAGTCCTGTTGGCTATGTCGGGTATATTGACAAGCAAACAAACAGCTTTGTTTCTCCTGCAATAACACCCGAAGTTTCCAAAATATTTAATATACCGGAAAAAAACATCGGGGTTGATGAATTCCAGGGGTTATGGGGATGGGTGCTGGAAAACAAAAAACCTCTTCTATCGAACGACCCGTTAAATGATGCAAGGTCGAAGGCGTCATTAAATAAGAATGCATCATTAAAGCGTTTTTTATCAGCGCCTGCCATGCTCGGCGAGATAATTGTAGGGCAGATAGCTGTGGGTAATGCGGCAAACGGCTATTCCGGAAAAGATATTCAGTTGCTGGAACGTATTGCAATCCTCTATGCCATTGCTGTCCAGCATCTGTGGACGCAAGAAGTGATTACGCACATGGCGTATTTTGATGAAATTACGAACCTTCCCAATAGAAGGCTATTTAATGATCGCCTGTATGTGGCCATTTCAAATGCGAACCGGTACCGGCAAAGGCTTGCAGTAATGTTTCTTGACCTCGATGGATTTAAGGACGTCAATGATGCCCTTGGTCATCAGACAGGCGACCAATTGCTTAGGGAAATTGCGTATAGATTAAACCAGACTGTTCGAAAATCAGATACGATTGCAAGGATGGGCGGTGATGAATTTACGGTTTTATTGACGCAGGTAGAGCATGAAAGCAATATAATAAGTGTAGCTGACAAAATACTTGAAGCGGTAAGACAACCGGTAGTGCTCGACGGCAACACGATAAACATTACCATCAGCATTGGAATTGCGCAGTATCCTGATAATGGCAAAGACGTGAATACATTATTGAAAAGCGCAGACATAGCGTTATACCGTGCAAAAGAATCGGGTAAAAATAATTATCAATTTTCATCTGAATGATAACCATAAGTATACCTTAGGGGTTCACAAATTGTGATTTCTTAAAGGTTGCAGTTGTAGAGCGAAGAGACTCTTCGCGCTACATTTCATATTTTGTGAACCCGTAAGGTATAGAAGGGGGCGTCTATGAAAAAGATATCTATTTGTGCATTACTTTTACTTTCAGTTTTTCTTCTTACTTCAAAAATATATGCTATTGGCAAATCACAACATGATTTGCCGTATGCGGTGAGTGAACAAACAAAGATATGTATATTATGTCATAAAAACGTGACTCCAGGCATTGTGGAAGACTGGAAGACAAGCAGGCACTCAAAAATAACTCCCGAAATCGCCCTTAAAAAAATGGTATTAGAGAGAAGGGTTTCGAGCCAAACAATACCGGAAGACATTAGTCCGGTTGTCGTTGGATGTTATGAATGTCATAGTCAGAATATTTCGCAACACAAGGATAATTTTGAGCATTTCGGGTTTTGGATCAATGTAATTGTATCTCCAAACGATTGCAGGACCTGCCATGCCGTAGAAGTCGAACAATTCTCCGGCAGCAAGAAAGCATACGCGTTGGATAATCTGCGGAAAAACCCCATTTACCAAAAATTTGTTGATGCGATTCCGGGTATAAAAGAAGTAGGCGATAAATCAATACGATGTTTAATCCCATCAGAAAATTCAAAACTGGAAACATGCTATGCGTGCCATGGCGCTGAAATAACAGTGGATGGTATGAAAGAAATACAAACAAACACTGGAAGCATTGAAGTTCCCAACCTGAAGAATTGGCCGAATCAGGGCGTAGGAAGGATTAATCCTGACGGGAGTCGCGGCGCCTGTACTGCATGTCACCCAAGGCATAGTTTCTCCATTGAAATAGCAAGAAAACCATATACATGTTCACAATGCCACCTCGAACCGGATATACCGGCGTTTGAAGTGTACTGTGAAAGTAAACATGGAAACATTTTTCTTACAAAACAGGATACGTGGAATTGGACAAACATTCCCTGGAGGGTTGGCAAAGATTTTCAAGCCCCTACCTGTGCAGCATGCCACAATAGTTTGCTTGTTACCCCTGAAGGTAAAGAAGTTGTTTCCCGGACGCATGATTTTGGCTCACGTTTATGGGTCAGGATATTTGGTCTTATTTATTCACATCCTCAGCCTAAAAACGGGAAAACGTATGAAATGAAAAATAAAGATGGTTTGCCTTTGCCTGTGACATTTATGAATGAACCGGCTGCGGAATATTTGATTAATGAAGAAGAACAATTACTGCGGAAAAAAGAAATGAAAAAAGTATGCAATAGCTGCCATAGCACCGACTGGGTTATGGGCCACTTTGAAAAACTCGATACAACAATAAGAGAAACCGACACTATGGTTTTAAATACTACAAATCTTATGAAAAACATGTGGGATAATGGTTTTGCAGACGCATCGAATCCGTTTGATGAGTTGTTCGAATTGTTGTGGGTGAAAGAATGGTTCTTTTATGCGAATTCAATACGGTTTGCGTCTGCCATGATAGGCGCAGACCACGCTACTTTTAAAAATGGATGGTGGCAGTTGACGGAGAATTTTCACGAAATATATGAATATTCAAAGAAATGCGAATCCGGGCATTGAAAAACAAATCCGGCATGCCGAATGTTCATAACCGTAACGGCATTTGATGTACGATTTACGAAGTACGATTTAAAAATCGTAAATTGTAAATCTAAAATCGTACATCAAAAACGGAAACGCTGGGAGAATTAAGGACATATCCCATATTTCTTGCTTGATATGGTGAGAAAATAAGGGAAGTGTCCCTATATTTCCAGTAAGAAGCATAGACCGGATAGTCCGACACGCAGAATATCGACAATGGGCATTTTGTCCATATTTTCTACAATTCCCTCTTCTATGGCGGGTGCATTACCGATTTTTTGTAAATATAGTCAAAAAAATAAGGTTTTCGGAAGATGAATAATGAATTTTATTGCAAGGGTGGTACAGGCATCCTGCCTGTATTCCACACAGGCAAGATGCCTGTGCCACCCATCTATTGATACCTGGATGTATATTAAATTTTAGTAATCAGTAGAGACACGCCATGGCGTGTCTCTGCGTGTATTATTTGCTTAATTTTGCACTGGCAAGGCGGTTTATACTGACTCCTGCTTCTGCGGCTTGTATCGCAAGTTTTCTATGTTCTTCTGGTGGAACTCGCACCATAAACTTACCGCTATAAGTTCTATTAGCAATTGGCTCTGGTATTTCTTTACCGTTTCTTTTCATATCATCTATTACATCAGCAATAACTTTGCGTATACCTCTTAATGCTCCCTCAGGAGTTTTTGCAAGCCAGCTTAAGCTTGGGAATTCTGCACATAATCCTACATATTCGTTGTCGTCTGCCGACCATGTAACACTATAAGTATAATGATCATTTTTCAGTGCCATAATTTATCTCCAATCTTTCAATGGCCATAAGCACTTGTTTCACTTGATATGCTTTAGCCTTTCCTTTATTATTCTGTATATTTACCCGCGGTTGCCCAGCCATGGTGTTTTATATACTCGATGACTGCTTCCCCTTTGACGTGCGTCTCCAAAATAATTATCACAAACTGCGCAAAGATCATTGAATCTTACATTATGAGGGCTTTGGACCATCTGTTCTAAAATATCTTTTATCTTGCTCATTTTTAAGATAGTATCATTAATGATATCATTGTCAAGGCTAGAATGTGATTGGCAATTCAAGGGACACTATACTTAATTCTCGAACTTACCGAAGGCATCATTGTTGATTGGGAGAATAAAGGGGTCACATCGATGACATTAACGGAATGATTTTAAAGGAGAATAATTATGATATCTGTTAAGGCATTATTTGATGGTAAAAAAATCAAGCTACCCGAAAAGATCAATATTATGGAACCGCAAGAGGTTATAGTTACTTTTTTAGGTACTGACAAGGACGAGTTATTACATCAGGAAATATACAAAATCGCTGAAACAGGTGGTAGTCTCGATTTTCTAAATGCCCCTGAAGAAGATATTTATTCTGATAATGATTTGAAAGTTAAGTATAAAAATGACTAAAGGAACTATTGTATTAACGCCGTTTCCATTTACGGATTTATCTACAGTAAAAAAACGTCCCGCGGTAATTGTTTCGAGTTCTGAAAAAAACCGGAGATGATGTTGTCGTAGCCTTTATTTCATCAAGAATTACTAAACCTGTAAAAGAAACAGATTATGTTCTTGAAACAAATCATCCGGATTTTGGGGATACCGGACTCAAGAAATGCTCTACCTTTAAAATTGATAAACTCGTTACCATAGAAAAAAGAATTATCGTTGGTGAAATAGGAAGGGTAAGCAAATCTATTATTCAAGAATTGGATAAAAGACTGAGATTAACTTTTGGTCTGTGATTTTTGAAATGCAAAATGTTAGCAAAATAACCATTTGCAAATCTAAAAGTGCAGATATTCCATTGACTGTGTTTTTCTTTCTGAGACTTTTGCAAAATATCCCGCCAGTAGAAATGAAACAATCCGGCATATTTTCTTGATGAACCGAAAGAATAGAGAGGATACTTTTTTAATTGAAAAGGACACGCTTATGAAAAAAATGGTTTTTGAAAGTAAGTTATTGACAGATGGACATCTGTATTGTCCGGATGAATTCGCACAGAAAATAAATGCCCATTTTAAGGTAATTGTGACGTTTGAAGAAACAGAATTTGAGGCATCGGAACGTGAAGTTGAATTATCAGCAATACAGGATGCTTCCGAGGATTTTCTTTCGGAGGAAGAATTGAAATATTATCTCAATTTGAAAGATTTATGAATAACTTCCGGTACGGCCAGATTTGGTTAGTCAATTTTGATCCAAGCTTTGGACATGAGTATAAAAAAGTCAGGCCTGCCTTAATTATCCAGAACGATGAATATATAGAATCCAGCGATTTGTTAACCGTAATGCCAATTTCTTCACAGATAACTAAGCGAACAGAACTTGATATTTTATTGGCAAAAGATACTCAGAATAGACTTATGACAGATTCTTTAATTAAAACGAAACAAATAAGTTCATTTGATAAACGAAGATTCATAAAGCTAGTTGGTTTTGTTAATGAAAACACAATGGAGAAAGTAAAAACAAATATTAAAAGATTTCTCTATCAAAAATGCCACATAAAGAGAGGCAGATATTAAACACATGACACGATTAACTCATTTTGATGAACAGGGAGCATTACGTATGGTGGATGTCTGCGATAAAGAAATTACGAATAGAGTTGCCGTTGCCACATGCAACGGCTTACGAGATGGGAGAGGTATAGGGGGACACTTCCCATATTTTTTGCTTGATCTGGTAGGAGAATAAGGGAAGTGTTCCTATATTTCCCCGTAGTGTTGCCCCGTTAGTTCTGGCGCATCATTCTTACGGAATATTGGTCTTGTCGAAAAGGTGAGTGGCTCACATTTGATGCTTTTTGCCCAGTTGTAAAATAAGGGATAACGTAATCTTTTGTGGATGTGCGTTCCTTTCGAATGAAGTCTGTCAGGATGATTCCAACAGGGCCGAGAGTTTTTGGAGTCCACGAGGTTAAGTCCACGAAAAAGGAAGAGTAGTCAACTGAGTAATAGTCGGCGTGAAGATACGCCTCACTACTTGCATTGGTATCCGACGATAAGTATCCAGCAACTGCACAAAGAGTTGCGGCGAGGATATTTATTCCCATGAACACGTATATTGCGGTAAAAATTCTCTTTCTGGGGAGACCGTTACGTGCTTGCTCCTTTCCAATCAACAGGTACGCAAGGACGGCTAGTAAGAAGCATAGACCGGATAGTCCGACACGCAGAATATCGACAATGGGCATTTTTGTCCATATTTTCTATAATTCCCTCTTCTATGGCTAACGCCCACCATAACCGGTGTGCCAAAGTAGAGCGAAGCGGCGCTTTGGCACGTCCGAGTTGATGGTGTTGTTAGGCCAATACGTTAAATCATTAGCCCAAAATGTTGGGGTTCATACCTCAACCCAACCTACCGCGCTTGCGCGGCCTATGGCCCTTCCATGGGCTCCATGCGAGGCGGTATGCAGGGACCCGCTTCAGGATTATATTGCGAAGCTTCCTCCGCGCCTGCCGGGGGCGGTATCAAGCCAGTACCGTAGCGCTGCACACACTCCTCGTATTCCTTCTGTGCTCGAGCCCATTTTTTGTAATTCGGCTGCTCGTGAAGCCACTCTCGGTATTGCCGGTCTGCTTCGGCTGCTTCCCTCTCGCGAATGACAGATTCAGGCTCGTAGACAACAAATGAGTACGTGATCTGTTTTGTGGGGTTCCCTGCGCTTGTGTCGAATTTCTGAGCGTTTTGATAAAGATAAGCATTTGATATATCCATTCGAAGGAATGTGGCATCCTTGAGGTCAAGTATTAAGTCCCCGGAAGAGTTTGCGCTAGCCGTGTATTCCAACTTCACTGTTACGTTCCCATAGATAATTCTTGAGAGATCTAAGGCCAGTGGCATTTCAGTCAATGGCCCCAGCTTTGCCAGAATGTCTTGGATCGGAGGATCGATCTTCTTTTGGCTGAGTTCCCCGATCTTGTCATTGTGGATGATCACGCCGGGCGGGAAAAAAAGCATGACAGCCGCCTGCAGAGCTAGATTCGGAGCTTCCCTGGCTAGAAATCGGCCAGCAGTCCTCAACTTGGAGGTCTTGGTTCCGACTTGAGCGATCGTCGATATTGTTCCCCCAGCAGCCTGGAACGGCACCCCGGTTCCAGGTGGCTTGGGTGTCTTGAGACCTGCGGGTATTTCATAGGTGAGGTTCAGGCTTTTTTCGACATACCATTTGGGTTTCCCCGTCTTCGGGTGCTGGCTGCGCCAGTCTTTCAGTTTCTTTTCGAGTTGTTCGACGGTTGTTAATTCAACGGCTATCCGGCTGGAGGGGGTTTCGATTATCCAATCGGGTTTGCCCACGCCCCTGGTAACCGTGCGGGGTCCTTTCTTGACATAGTTGCTTATATCCGGGTTAGCCCTCACGGATAGTTCTATCTGACGTTCGAGCGCAGTTCCAAACTCCCTACTGAAACGGCTCGTGCGGTTGAGCAGATCGTCCACCTGTCTGGAAGTCAGTTGCAAGCCCTGCAGGTAAGCTCGGTCTCCTCGTTCGATCGCCTCGATCACCGAATCTAGCGCTCGTCTCTTTATGGTCTCAAGCGTGTCAGTGATTTTGACTCTCAGCCTGGCTTCATCTGGTTGCGTGTGCGGTCCCTTTGGATCGGGCTTGCGTCGCAGAATCGCGTTTTGCCCAGCGCCCTGGACCACATGCGCCAATTCGTGCGCGAGCAGCCTGTCTCCCTCGGGGGTAGAGGGCGCGAACCGGCCTTCCGCGAACACAATGTGATCTCCTAAGGTATAGGCGCTGGCATGGAGTTGCCCGGCCGATTGCGCTGACTCCGCGTCTGTGTGGATTCGAACGCGGCTGAAGTCATGCCCGAACCGCGGCTCCATGAACGTCCGCGTCGCCGCGTCGAGAGGCTGGCCGGGCGAGCGCAGCACTTCATGGATACTGGATGGCGCTGCGGACGGTGCCTGGACGCCTGGCCCGACGTGCGTCATCTGCAAGCGCTCATATCCGTGACCCGGCATGTCCGTCTGACATTTGGGGCAACCTCCGCCGCAGGCGCAAGCGCGCTGGTTTTGCGGCTTAGGCATCCGCATCACCTGCTCTGAGACGCGGTCTGCCTCCTGCTCGAATTCGTCTTCCGGTTTGTTAATCGCTAGTTTGGTCTGTATCGGTCCGGTAGCAGGAGGATGTGTGGGAATCTGGCTAAAATCGTGCTCAAAGCGATGTGACGCCGGTCTGGTCAAATCGGCTTCGGATTCTTCAGCATCAGTCTGCAACATCCGCTGCACCGCTTGATTTCCAATCGTGCGCTGTAAGTGAAGGATCGCTCTCACCTCAGGGCTTTGCCCAAAATGGCGACCGGGCATCGTAGACTTGGCGGGCGTAGTCTGCTGAGTTGCCTTTGGTTTCTGTGCAAAAGTGTGCATGGTCAATATCCTTTCGTCGGCACCGGATAGGTCACGGGCATTGCTGCCCGATTCCCTACTAAGAACTGTACGTGATAGTTTCCCCTCATATACAGCTCAAGCACCTGTTTAAGCTTCTCTTATGGAGAAACCCGCTAATAAATTTCTTCACGTTAATAACTGACTGTCAGTATATCAAAAAAAACGAAGGGGGCACCAGGCTTAGCACCCGTCATTTGCATTCCCTTCTTTCAACTGATTCATTCAATGTTCACGTAATAAGGCACTTGCCAACTATCAGCCTCATTACTGAGCCGGTAATATTTCAACCGGTATCTCTTCCATTACAGAAAAGCATTCGCTTCCTTATGGCATCTCACCCCAGTCCTCCAACAGCATGCCTCACGGTTAGCCTGCCCATAGGGCGAAGGTCTGAGTTTCCACGTTCCGTATAATTGACCTTGTAAATGACTTAGATGCGTCCTGGACACCGGTGGTTCTACAGTTCCGTGCAAGCACGTTAGAGACTTGCAACTTTACCAACATGCTATTCACACTGGGGAATAACCTTCGACCTGTTAAACCTCGTAGGTCTGTCGCTCATTGACGATGCGTGCGGACATTCATATATTTTCATCATATCATTCGTTCCTAGCCCTTAACCGGATAGGTTTTCCGGAGGGGTCTGCCTGTCGCCATTTCGACCCAATTCGGTACGTTGTCCGTGAGGCTTCGCACCCCGTCGCCAGCGCAATGGTAGCACGCTCACGTAGGAATAAGCAGGAACATGCTTAGTACACTCAAGAAGAAAATCTTCTTTTAGTACAATCAATTATGCGACATCGTGTCGCGAATAACGCATTAACTCAGCGGCGGCACAGCCGTCCGCTGGAGTGACGGGTTAGGTCGGATGCATGATTGCAAGGCTTGACCTATTCGGTTCTTTCACATTGGACCGAATTGGTAAACTATTCCTACCGATGATTCAAGGTTGCTAGCTTCCTGTTCTGCCGCCTTCCGATAGAGGCGCATGGCCTCTGCTTTATCCTTGGCGAGACCTCCACGCCCATCCTCGTGAAGGATCCCTAGTGCTTGCTGTGCCCCTGCAGCAGCGAATCCTTTTGTTCCCGCGGTTAGCCAACGGACTGCCTCGACATCGTTTTGACTGACCCCGGAACCCGTTAGGTACATCTTGCCGACAATTGTTTTGGCCAGTTCATTGCCATCCTCAGCGGATTTAATTGCACCCTCATAACCCCCGGCAAACAGAAATGGCTGGTTTGAAAATCCTTGCAGTTCAGACTCTGCTGCTTTTCGAAACCACTTCATCGCTTCGACCTCGTTCTTAGCGACGCCGTAACCTTCTGCATACGCACGCCCGAGCATAGATTGCGCAGCGGCACTTCCTTGTTCCGCCGCCTTGCGGTACCACCTCACGGCTTTCGCCTCATCTTTGTCAAGACCCATACCTTTTTCGTACATGATTCCCACGAACAATTGTGCTTCGACGTTTCCTTGTTTCGCCTTCTTCGTCATAGTATTGATGTAATCGTGACGATATTCTTTAGAAGACCACGGTGTATTCGGTGTGCAGGCACAGAGAGATACACCAATACTTAACATTACAGTGATTAGAGGGAATTTCATTCTTGTTCCTTTGCAAATAATGTCGAGCCTAACATTAATTAGATTGATCCGCATAATATGCGGAATACAGATTTATTGTACATATAACATATCTTTGATATGGCAAGTACTATATTAATAAGCACTTCAGACACTACCACTTAGGTCTCTTTGCACTTTTTATCATGTCGCCTTATACGGATCAGCATAAAATTCTTTTGTTCCATTTCAAAGCATATCTAATGGGCTATGAACCCCTGCCGGTCCGCGATTAAGGACATGGGTATAGGATCAAGGAGGCTGTCAATTCTCGAAGGGCTTGTTATGTGGGAGCTCAAGACTTCCTGTAGAGACAATTGTGCTCTGACACCTATTCAAATTAGGTCATCGGCGGGTTTCTTGCCGAATACCTGACCAGAAAAATACATGGGTGAACAGGTTCCTCACTCAATAATGATCGGTTGCCCAAACCGGATTTTGCCCAGCAAAACTATATGGTAACTCAAACGATAAAAATAGGCGTCTATGTCCGAGACGAGACGGCCACGTCGACCTGAATTCCGATGAATATATTCCCAAAGGGTGTATTGGTTACGACGTCTGTATCCGAGTCAAACGGATGCGGTCGCCAGACATCGACGGCAAATCCGGAATTGACGGAATGACTTTTGTTGTACATTTAGCTTGGAGCGGAATAAGGGACCCACTGTTCTACCTGGAATCTCAGGTTATAGCCCGGTGGGGTGGGTATGTTATGGTGGTTAATGGCATGGTTCATTGGTGCAAAGATGTCCGGGATAATTCGAAATGTCTCGCGCAGCCATCGTGAGCCGTTCCCTTTAAGATCGATATTGGCCACCCCGGAAAGGACCAGCAACCATTTCTGGTCAGTGACTGATGATGGCGTGGTTTCATTAACGGCCAGTGCTGCTGGAGTGATAAGCCAGTTTTGACCGGCGAAGCTTGACGGGTAAAGCATTGTGTTCTCTCCTGTATAGTCGATATTGGTTGACTCGATGCATTTGTTCGAGTCGGAATCGCCCAGCGTCTGTCCGCTCATGGGTGATGGCCTGACGCTCCTGCCTTCCGGTGCGCCGGGGTAAGTCAGTTGCCTGTCGTGCATAGAGAAATGTAGGTGATCAAGAATTGAGTTTCCAGACTTCGCAGCATCCCCCCTTTGTTTTTACAGAAGGTTTTGGAGATATCTATACTACTATCAGTAACATCTCAAAAGACTACGACGCACTTTATTGTACTTGTTATCTTTTGGTGCACGGGTCTTATTTTGATGTTACTGGCTATCTCAAAGATCATTTAAATGGAACAGAGATCGGTCGTTTAAAAACTTATAACAAACACCTTTTAAATCACACCTTCTTAGGCACATGTTTAACCTCTCAACCATGCCTTGAGGAACGTTGAACCTCAATAACTCTCTCCCTATTCCAAAAGTATTATATCACATAAATTCATTTCTACGAGGAAACCGAAATAAATATTTTATATGAATATCAAGCAGCTCTCTCCAAAGTTTCCAGTTTTTTGTGGTGCACGTTTTATCGTGGGTTGTGTTGGTTCAAGTATTCTATGGATAACCTCAGAACTCAAGAATTGGGCGACACTTCCCATATTCCTTGCATGATCTGGCAGGAGAATAAGGGAAGTGTTCCTATATTTCCCTGACAGGGTTATGCATCGTATTTCACGTTTCGGATTTCACCATTAAATATTTTGTCAAAAAAAGCAGAGAAATTACTGATAGGGTACTGCAGGGTTATGACTCAGGGTCTTCTTCCGGGATATTTCGTGTTTTCCCGCGGCGGGGCTTTTCATTTCTGTCCTCATAGGGGATAAAATCTACCTCTCGTTTTAAAAGATCGATTTTGTATATTTTTACTCTCACCACATCTCCGATTCGAAACATTTTTTTCCGTCTGGTGCCTACAAGCGCCATATGTTTTTTGCTTATCTGATAGATATCATCTTCCAGGGTACGGATATGTACAAGACCTTCCAGGAGATATTCGCTTAATTGCACAAAGAAGCCGTATTCCTGCACGCCGGTGATAACGCCCTCAAAATTATCTCCCACACGGGTTTCAAAAAAGCGCAGCAATTTCAGTTTGGTGATTTCCCGCTCTGCTTCTTCCGCCCTGCGTTCCGTAACGGAGCAATGCCCTGCCCATTCTGGCAAACAGTTTTCCCATATTTTTTGCACGACAGGTGACCGCAATTCTCCGGAAAAATGCTGATCCAAAATCCTGTGGATAATGAGATCGGGATAGCGGCGGATAGGGGAGGTGAAGTGGGCGTAATGTTCAAGGGCAAGGGCAAAATGCCCGTTCTCCGTTGCCGAATATACTGCCTGTTTCATCGATTTTAGCAAGACAAGATTTACCATATGCGCCTCAGGTTTTCCGCGTATTTCAGCCAAAAATGCTTGTAATTGATGTATTTTAAAGGGATCCACCCTGGTGTTCTCAAGCCCGCGTACAAAATCAGCGAATTCGAGCATATCTTCTTCGTCAGGCTCCGGATGCACCCTGCTTATCAGCGGCAATTTGTTTTTTTGCATAAATGTTGCAACCATTTCATTTGCCAGGAGCATACACTCCTCAACAAGCCGGTGTGATACATCCCTTTCTTCCTTTTCAACATTTTCAATATTCCCTTGTTCGTCCAGTTTCAGGGATAC
Source organism: Candidatus Kuenenia sp. (assembly GCF_039794105.1). Classification (GTDB taxonomy): domain Bacteria; phylum Planctomycetota; class Brocadiia; order Brocadiales; family Brocadiaceae; genus Kuenenia. The sequence continues at coordinate 33,830 of NZ_JBDIWA010000021.1, read as the reverse complement.
TTCAGGCAGGTCAAGCTCTATTGCCCCCCGGTTCATTTTGTTCTTAAAAAGTATTTGTGCCAGTTGCGCCAGTTCTACCAAAATATCCTTTACCATCTCCGGTATATTCCCCGCCGGTTCATTATTAATAATTGCCGTTGCCTGTTTATAGGTTAATCGTTTTGTAACGTTGATGACTGAATGTTTAACAGTGCTTTTAAGGATATTTCCCTCTGGGTCAATTGTTACAAGAACGCTTTTGGTCAGCCGGTCTTCCCCTTCCCTGAGACTGCAAAGATTATTCGATAACGCCTCCGGCAGCATGGGAATGACCTTTCCGGGCAAATACACGCTCGTACCGCGGAGTCGCGCTTCTTTATCAATGGCAGAGTCCTGTTTTACATAATAGGAAACATCGGCGATATGCACCCCCAATTGCCAATTACCCCGATCGTCCTTTTCAAGGGACAGCGCGTCATCAAAGTCCTTGGCGTCATCCGGATCTATTGTGATAATGAGCTTTTTCCGCAAATCAAGCCGTGCCTGGAGTTCCTCCTGAGATATTTCCTGAGATATGTTTTCCGCTTCATTCGATACCTTTTTATGAAATGCCTGCGGCAGTTTGAATTGATATATTATGGAATGCAGATCTACTTTCGGATCGCCTTCTTTCCCTAAAATTTCCGTTATTTCGCCTTCCGGATTCAGGTGTCTTGACGGCCATTGCAATATTTTAACCACTACCTTATCGCCAGGCGTCGCGTCTTTTGCATCGCCTTCCGTTACATAAACATCTCTGAACAGGCGTGCATTGTCCGGTACAACGTATAGCAACCGTTTGGATTTTTTAAAGGTACCCACAATGAAAGGATTGGCGCGTTTTAACACGTTGACAATCTGACCGGAACCGCCGCCCTTTTTTTTGCCTCTTTTTGGTATCTGCTCTAAATCCGGCAGGCGAACAACGACGATATCTCCGTGCATGGCGGAATTCATGTTTTCTTCGTTCACAAAGATATCCTTACCCTCGCCTTTTTTCATCGGCACTACGAAGCCAAACCCCCTAGAATTGCAATCCATCGTTCCTACCAGCAGATTCACTTTTTTAGGATTTGCGTATTGTTTTCGTTTTATCCTGACGATTTCACCCTGAAATTCCAGATCCTGCAATAATTTGCAGAAAGCCCGGTATTCCTCGTCGTTGACCTCAAAATGTTCCGCCAGTTCGGCGGCAGTCATTGGAGTGTATTTTTTGCTGTGGATAAATTGGATAATTGATATAGGTTCTATCATAGGTACTTTATTAACAATAAAATGATTTTAATGGAAAGGGGGAATACATGTACGGATATTGAAAAGGTTAAAGAGGGGATGTCTTTAATATGGGCCTAAGCTAGCATAGCCGGAACCAAACAAGCAAGAAATAAAAAATACGAAATTCGAAGTATGAAATCCGAAACAAATTCGAATAACAAAGCATAAAATTCAAAACAAATTCAAAACATCCCTGTCTGCGTGCGATCATGCACAGGCAGGCAGCAAGTACGAAGCACGAAATGCGAGATACAAAAGATGTATTTGTTTAGAATTTCAAATCATTTTGTCATTAGAATTTGTTTCGTATTTCGCCATTAAATATTTTTTCAAAAAAATGCAAAGAAATTACAGCCATGTCACTAAGTTCCATGAGCCTTCATTTTTTATAAAGTCTCCGCTCAAACATCCTCACATAATCCGTCCAGGCGCTGCTGTCATCTTTATGATTACTGATGGCTTTTGAAGCGCCCTGCATTTTTGCGTCCAGATTATCAAGATAGTGCAGCGCTATTGCCTCAGGTGTGCCTGGTTTTACCGGGGAACCCCATTCATACTCGCCGTGATGACTCAATATGAGATGCAAAAGGACGTTAAGAAGTTCCCTGGGAAACCCTTCAATCTTAGACGCCTTTTCATTCACCATAAGGACGCCTGATATGAGGTGACCCGTAAGCAGACCTTCATCGGTATACTGAAAGCTCCGCTCGTAAGATAATTCTCTAATCTTACCAATATCATGAAGAATCACACCGGCAATTAACAGGTCTTTTTTGACTACAGGATAAAAACCGGAAAAATTGACTGCCAGTTTTGCAACTGAAAGGACATGTTCCAGCAAGCCCCCCAAAAAAGCGTGGTGATTTTGTGTTGCAGCCGGTGCAGCACAAAATGCCGCAACAAATGACTTATCGGTAAAAAATGAGATGAGCAGTTTTGAAAGATAGGGGTCTTTAACGGACCTGATAATTTCTTTCAATTCCGCCAGCATTTCCTGGACATTTTTTTCAGTGCTTTGTACAAATTCATCCATTTGCACTTCTGACTCAGAAACAGGATCAATTTCCAAAAGTTTGATTTGCAGAGTATTGTTAAAGGTTTCTACCGTACCTTTGACCTTTACAAATCGGTCACTATTGAAACTATTATAAAGCGATGTGCTTGCATCCCATTTTTTTGCGTCGATACATCCGGATTTGTCTGCCAGTTGCAGAGTAAGATATGGTTTTTTGTCCTTAGTCTCCCTAATCTCCTTTTTGAGAACAAGGAAAACGCCCTCTACCTGATTACCACTCTTTAGATTTGCTATATATTGTCTGGACATTATTTAAGCAGGATTTTTTGGAAAGGTAATTTATGCAGAAATTGTAAGGGAGTAATTATGCAAAGTCAAGAAATATAACGAAATACGCCGCATTTCTTTACAATAGACACAGTGCTATATGCCGGTGAAAGGGGAATTACAGATTAGCACATATGAGAATTTTCGTAACACTTTAGTTTTTTGAAAAATTCCAATAATAGTGCTGATGCTTGCCGTATAGTAGTGTAGGGGTGGAGCATTTGGTATAAACGGTTACGGCTCGTTCCTCACTTGAGATATCTAAGTAGAGACAGGTTTGAAACCTGTCTCTACCATGTAGTGCGACGAGGTTCGTCGCACCAAATTTCGTAATTTTATCATAGTAAATAATTCATGGCATGCTGATTGCTCAAAAGAGAGGCCGTATTGATTATTTTTTTACAATTGTTTGGAGGAATTATGATGGGAAAGCATAAAAAGATTTTTTCAGAATATTATAACGATAATGACAGAGAAGAACTTTACGATACCCTGGATGCCTTACATGTCCTTATGGAAGGAGACAGGGAATTTACATATGGTGACCTTCTCTCCGAGATGGATCAAATAAACAGGCATTAAAGTAGGGGTTAAGCATGTGCCAGTTTGGGTATGAACGCATTTGTGACAATTTATAGCAAATGCTTCACCATTACACCGGGTTATATCGCAAGGTATAATAATTGGACATTGCAATGACTTGTTTTGTGAGAAAATAAGAAACAGCGTGTTTTGAAACGCAGGTTTTGCATTATTGCGGATACACGATACACTACCTGAGTTTGATCTTCATTTTTCGATTAATTTCCGCTTCCTGCCGTAGATTATTTGCCTCATTTTTTAAAGCCCGCAAATCATTTAACATTTCCGGCCAACAATGAAAATACGCATAATTTGCATTCATATGATGAAGCGCTTTTCCGGCAATAGCCGCATGGCGTTTTGCCAGACGTATAAAAATACCTTCCGCCTTTGAAACAGTGCTGTGCAAGGGGTATTCTCCGGTAAAATATGCATGCTCAGGATAACTGCTATCGAGCGGTATTGTCAATCCCGGTAAGAGTAGTTTCTCCCTGTCAAGCGCCAACACTAACTCTTCTGCCTCTTTTACGACCGTATTAAATACCTTTTGCGCATTTTTTGCGCTCATCAGCGCATCTTTTGAAAAAGCGGGGGAGTGGCATTTATTGCATAGTACCAACATATCATTTTTCTCTTTCCCGGAATCATCTTTATTGTAGCCCATCTCTTCTTCTTTCTCTGAATAGGGTGATTTGTCGCCTATTTTTCCGGATAGTCCGCTATGTGTATCATGTGCGCCGTCATGCATATGGCATGTTACACAAACGGGTGATGATAAGGAAGCGGATTCAAAATTGCCCTCTTTTGCCGATTGAATAGCGGCACTCACCATACCGTGTTTAGAATTCATATAGATTTCATACTGCGGATGATCAGAACCGGTGTGACAGACGCCACAAACAGCGGGAGATTTTATATGAGATGAGCCGGTTATATGCTGGGTATGGCATGAATTGCATTTAAATTGTATGGTATGGCATGATTTACAGGAAGTTAAAAGATTGTCCGATGAAAATGAAACATTTTTTTGAAAATCAACCACTGAATCCCAACTGGATGAGTGGCTGCTTTGCATGAACTCATTGTATTGTTTCATGTGACAGCGTCCGCAAATCCGTGGAGATACCGTACGTTGAACGCCTTTGTCAGAACAACGGGTTTCTTTTTCCTGAAATGCCTCTTTTTCTGTCTCGTCAAATTCAGGAGAAACAGTGTGACAATCCTTGCAGCCGACATTCATTACGGCGTGTTTGTTCGTTTTCCATTCGGCAGTCAGATGGTGAGCAACGTTGGATTTTTTATGACAGGAGATGCAGTGTAGCGACTCTTCCACGGCAACGTTTTTTTCTTCTTTTGGTATAACTACCTCAACAGTTGGAACATTTGAATATTCATTCTGTGTGGCGCAGCCCGCAATGAAGAGTAAACAGGAAATAACAATGAGGGATGTTTGCAGATATATAAAAGTTTTGACAGGGGTTGGCGCAGACATTTTTATTCTCCTTACAAATCATTTCGTAAAAATATGGAGATTATTCAGACAACAATGCCCACATCCGGCATTGTCCTCCGGAACCTCCCTCTATTTTAATCGGCGCGAGGATAAGTATGGCGCCTTTTGGCGGTAATTTGTCGAGGTTTGCGACATTTTCAAGTATGTACTTGCCGGCGCCATTTATTATATGATGCACCTGAAAATCTGAACACATGCCGCAATCTCCGCTTAAGGTATCAATGCCAATGCCCTTTATCTCTCTTTGCTGTATTAAAAAAAGCGCCGCTTCTTTAGAATAGCCGGGGAAATGCATCCTGTTGCAGTTGTCCATGTTTTTGTATTGTTCATTATTATCCCATCGCTTGCTCCATCCGGTATAAAGCAAAACAATGGCCCACTGAGGAATTGTGCCGTGCTCTTTTTCCCACTGTAGTATATCTTCGACAGACAGGGTATAATCCTGGTTTCTCTTTACCTTTTCCTGTATGTTAATCACAATAGCGGGGCCTACTAATTGTTCGAAAGGTATTTGGTCTACGGAAGATTGATTCGGCTCAAAATGATTTGGCGCGTCAATATGTGTGCCTAAATGTTCTGGTGTGCTGTATTTTCCAGAAAAGACCTTGTCTTTTCTTAATGAAGCAATTACTTCATATTTGAATGGTTCATATGCCCCTACAGGCCAATGCGCATTTTTTTCGTTTAGTGGATGGGTTAAGTCGATAGTTGATGCCGTACCGTCCATCAAATTCTCCAGAATCCCTGCGAATATGTCTGATGTAACGCAGGACAATGCAATGCAGGTAAAAAGGGGTATTAAAACCATTTTCATAACAGGTTTCCTTACAAGGAGTAATGAAAATAAAAGTAGGGGCGAAGCATTTGCCCGTTTGGGCATGAACGCATTTATGCCAATTTATAACAAATGCTTCGCCCCTACTTTTTCAAAAAACTAAATTGTTATGAGAAAATTTGCACGATAATTCACCCAAAAACAAAAGTGAAGTATATCTTATCGATTCATACCGGCTGAGTTCAATAATTATCTTTTTTTATTTATTTTAAGGTGTATATGTATTTAAATAACAAACAGTAACTGTGGTTTTTATGAAAAAGGTATAATTCCCGGCAGATAATTTGTTATTTTTGAGTACTGGTTTTAGAGGATACTAATTATGCGTAAAATGGCAATGTATGGTTTTGTGTTATTATTGGCGCTTGTTGTGGGAAATGCTATTGATGGAATTGCAGATGATAAGATACAGGGCGGTGGCAAATTAAAAAATGCTGAAAGCATTGCCCCGGCTATACAATTTGATGCATATACCCATGATTTTGGGAGGATTTATAGTGGTGAAAAAGTTATCCACAAATTTAAATTCAAAAATCATGGCGACGGTGAATTGATAATCGACAAGGTGAAATCTGCATGCGGTTGTACGGCGGCATTAAGTACAAAGAAAAATATCAAAAAAAATGAAGAGGGAGAAATCGAGGTAAAATTCAATTCCGGCAAGTACGTTGGTAAAATAGCAAAATCAATATTTGTGCATTCAAATGACCCCGTTAATCCAAAGGTTAAATTGGTCATTGAAATGAATATAATTGAAGAGGTAAGCGTGACTCCGAAGCGAATTAATTTTGGCGTCATCAGAATGGGGAGTTCGTGTTCCGCAAATCTCGAAATAAAAACATTACCCGGGTCAAAGATAAAAATATTGAAAGTTGAAACAAATTTTCCCTATATAAAATTAAAGGAAAAAGATAAGGGTGAAGATGCTTTGAATTATGAGGTTGCGTTAAGGGGTGTTGAAGAGTTTGGAAAGTTTAACGGATTTATTTTTGTTCATACAAATAGCGAAAAGAAACCAAAGATTGATGTCCCCTTTAACGGCGAGGTAATTGGTGATATTACGTATTACCCGAATAAATTGTCCTTTGGAACAGTCAGGAAAAACCGGGAAGTCAAAAAAACGGTTATTGTTACTTTAGTGGAGAAAAGTATAGAAATCGAAAAAATAGAGATAGAACCTGCATTTATGACATATAATATTTCTCCGCTGAATGATGATAGCCGGGTAATCAGTGTGCATATGAATCAGGGAGATTTTACCGGAACGGTAAACGGCAGTTTGTTGATCTATTCGAATAGCTCTCTTCAGCCGGAGATTTGTATCCCTATTTCGGCGACAATAAATGATTGAATATTGTGGGGGCGAAGCATTTGCAATAAACTGTCATAAATACGTTCATACCCAAACTGGCAAATGCTTCGCCCCTACTTTTTCAAAAAACTAAAGTGTTACCTTTTTATGAAAAGATATTATAATGCCATACTGCTCCTCGTTTTCATTTCTCTGATCGCAAAAACAGGTAGTTCTTCCGATAGATTCGTTTTAATATTTTTCGGGGAAGAACAGGGCGCCCTTGCCCCATGCGGTTGTTTTGAGGGTCAATTAGGCGGTATCTCGCGAAGGGATACGCTTTTGAAGAGTTACAAAACACAAGGCATTCCTGCGATAGCGGTAAGCACGGGCGATCTTATTAAGAGTCCTGAACGTCAGGAAGAGATTAAAATGGAATATCTGTTTGCCGCAATGAAAGAGATGGGGTGTATATTTCACAATCTTGGCGAGAAAGATTTTGAAATCGGCCTGCCGTCTTTGAGTTTTGCGTCGCAAACGAATACGATAGATTTTCTTTGCGGCAATATTGAAATAATTTCGCCGTTCCCTTTAAAGTATAAAAAATACCTGTTAAAAGAATTGCCAGAATTCAGCATTCCGTTAAAAATCGCATTTTTAAGCATTATTTCAGAGTCACTGATCAAGGAGCATTTATTAGATTTTATAAGGGTATATGATCCTGTTCAATCCTTAACTCCGGTAATAAACCAGATAAAAGGAAAAGCAGATCTTATCGTGCTTATCTCGCACGCACCCATGGAGGAATCTGTTGAAATTGCCGAAACATTTCCGGAAATTGGATTAGTAATTACCGGACATGGAATCGAAGACCCGGTAGAATCGTTAATGTATGTAAACAATACCCCTCTTCTCTCACATGGAACAGGGGGGAAATACGTAGCGGTTGCTGACTATGTGGTTAAGAGCGGCACGATACGAAATACATCTGTTGATATAGTTCCCTTAGACGACAAATATGCAGCATCTGAAAAAATGCAGGCATTGCTGAAGCAATATCAGCAAACGTTAAAGGCGGAGGATTTGTTGAGCAACCTCCCGAAAATACCGTTGGAAGATGGAAATTTCTATATCGGGAGTTTGGCTTGCGGAACATGTCACAAGAAAATTCATGCCCATTGGAGTAATACAAGTCATCAAAAAGCATACACAACATTGTCCGATGGCGGACAACAGTACGACCCTGAATGCATAAGTTGTCATACGGTTGGATTTGGATACGTCTCTGGTTTTGCAAATTACGAGACAAACCGGAATCTTGCGCACGTCGGGTGCGAAAGTTGTCACGGAGCCGGCGGCAAGCACATAAAAAATATCACAGAGTCATATGGCAAGGTAAACGAAAACGGTTGCCTTGAATGTCACAATTTAGACCATAGTCCAAAATTTCAATACCCAAAATACTGGGAAAGAATTAAACATCCCAAAGAAATTCCCGAAGGCATGCCTGAAAATACACACGGCGGTTGACGAAGGACGAGAGACCAATGACCAAAAGAGTAACCACAGATTTCACAGATTGCGCAGATTAAAAAATTAATCACAAACATACTAACGACTAATGACTAATGACTAATGACTAATGACTAATGACCAACTTCATAATAATTTTGCGAATAATGGGAATTGCTAATTATGCCAGACCTTAGAAAAGACCCTGTATCCGGCCGTTGGGTTATTATTGCGACGGAACGGGCTATGCGGCCTAACGATTTTAAGATAGAACCGCATGCCCCATTAAGTGCAGATGTGTTTTGTCCGTTTTGTGAAGGCAATGAAGACAAGACTCCTCCTGAAATTATGGCATATAGGGAAAAAGACAGCCATGCAAATAAAAAAGGGTGGCGGGTAAGGGTTGTTCCGAATAAATTCCCGGCATTAAAAATTGAGGGGGGGTTGAACAAACAGGGCGAGGGAATATACGATACCATGAGTGGAGTAGGCGCTCACGAAGTGATTATTGAAAGTCCCTTGCACATTACATCGCTAACGGAAATGCCTGCCTGGCAGGTTGAAGAAATATTGTGGACGTACAGGGACAGGATGATTGATTTAAAAAAGGACAAACGTTTCATTTACGGATTGTTGTTTAAAAATGTGGGAAGAGCCGCAGGCGCCTCTCTGGAGCACTCGCATTCCCAGTTAATTGTCACTCCGATTGTGCCTATTACGGTTATCCATGAAATGGAAGGATCGGAGGCATTCTACAAATACAGGGGACGTTGTTTATTTTGTGATATGGTCAGACAGGAATTAGCAACAGGCGCCAGAATTGTAATGGAAGGAAAAAATTTTATAGCCTTTACGCCGTATGCCTCCCGTTTCCCCTTTGAGATTTGGATTTTGTCAAAAACGCATGCGTCTCATTTTGAAAACATACAAAAACTTGAGGTTGAGGAATTAGCAAAGATATTACAGAAAACAATATTAAAGCTGGAGGCATGTTTAACATTTCCTCCTTATAATTATATTATTCACACAACGCCTTTTACCTATGGAGAAATAGAATATTATCACTGGCATATAGAGATTATTCCACGCCTGACAAACATCGCCGGATTTGAGTGGGGCAGTGGTTTTTATATTAATACGGTTATGCCTGAGACTGCCGCTGAATTTCTCAGGAATGCTAACATCCAAAACAACAATGAGGATATAAAATTGTGAATGTAGTATATGTATCATCTGAGGTTCTTCCCTTTGCAAAATCAGGGGGGCTGGCTGACATCTCGAGCGTAATACCAAAAAATTTAAATAAATTGGGCGTCAACGTCATTGTGATGATGCCATTTTATAATATAGTGAAAGAATGTAATTGCACTATAGAAAAGACAGATATCACTTTTACGGTAAACATTGGAGACGATGCAAAAACCTGCTGTGTATATAAAAGTTGCTTGCCCGGTACAGATGTTCCGATATATTTTTTACACAACGAACACTATTTCGGGAGAAATGGCCTGTATAACTATCCGGGCACCATGCGCAATTATGAAGATAATTGCGAGCGTTTTGTCTTCTTTGCCAGAAGCGCCCTGGAATTAATGCTGCGTTTAAAACCTTGCCCGGATATTATCCATTGCAACGATTGGCAGACCGGGCTTATTCCTGTTTATTTAAAGACGATATACAGGAATAACGAATGTTTTAAAAAGACACGGACGATAATGACCATTCACAATCTTGCGTATCAGGGATTATTTCCGGCTGATTGTATGAAATATACGGGGTTAGACTGGGGTCTTTTTCACCCGGCTTATTTAGAATTCTATGGAATTATAAATTTTCTCAAAGCAGGCATTATCTTTAGTGATAGTATTGCCACCGTAAGCGAGACATATGCAGAGGAGATACAGACGCAGGAATTTGGAGAACGTCTGGATGGTGTATTAAGAACGAGGTCAAAGGATATTTATGGCATTCTTAATGGAGTAGATTATTCATTATGGAATCCCGAAAGCGATACGCTTATAGCGGCTAATTATTCGGACAAAAATCTTTCAGGCAAGCATGTCTGTAAAAAAGCCCTGCAAAGAAAGCTGGAATTGCCGGAAAAGGCTGTTCCCATAATTGCAATGATTACCCGCCTGACGGCTCAAAAGGGTCTGGATTTAGTAATGAAGATCTTTAATAAATTGCTTAGATTGGATATCCAATTCGTTTTATTAGGCTCCGGAGAACCTACCTATCAGGAATTTTTCAAACAGTACGCTAAAATCGTCTCTGCAAAGGTTTCGGCAAATATCTCGTTTAATGAGCCACTGGCGCATGAAATTGAAGCCGGGGCAGATATTTTCTTAATGCCGTCGCGATATGAACCGTGCGGGTTAAATCAATTATATAGCATAAAATATGGAACGGTACCGATTGTAAGGCATACCGGAGGCCTTGCGGACACGATTTTTGACGTTCGTCACGAAAAAGTTTATAAAGAAAAAGCAAATGGGTTTTCATTTAAAGAATATAATGCAGATTTATTGTATGCAACAATTATACGGGCGCTTGATTTCTATAAAAATCGTTCAGAGTGGGCGAAACTTATGAGAAACGGAATGAAACAGAACTGGCTATGGGAGGAAAGTGCGCGAAAGTATATCTCTCTTTATGAAAATATTTTGAGAAATTAATCTTGTTTCCCCTGTAATTGCTATTTCGCTGGGCGGGATGAGGAAATGCAACTTCCTTGTTAAGTATACTTAGCAGGACTAACCTAACGTTTAGGAATTTCAATATTTTTAGTTAAGCAATGAACAAACCCACCCCTCAATCCCCTCCTGTAGAGGCGCACGGCCGTGCGCCTCTACAGCAAATTCCCCTCTTGGGAGGGGTTAGGGGTGGGTAAAAATGAATGCCGTTGGGTTTTGTCTTTTAAAAACCCAACTTAACTTAACCTTTTGGAAAGATAAATGTTGCCGGATATTATAAAATTAAGACTGGAAGATATTATAAATAATATTTCAGAATCGGGAGTTGCCGGATTGGCATTGCTTGATCACGATCTTAATGTTGTATGGGCGAACCGCTCACTTTCTTCTATTTTGAAATTGAATTATGATCCGGTTGGGAAATCATGCCGTGAGATATTTGACTGTGAATGCAAGGATAAGAATAGTTGCACAACGCTCAAGGTTCTTTCCAGCGGCAGAAAACAGTACAGCGAGGTTCAGTTAAGCGCTGATAAAGATACAAGAAAATACATGCAAAATGTATCGTTGCCAATTAAAGATGAAAAGGGAGGCATAACACATTTATTAAAAATTACTACTGATATTACGTTAAAAGAAGAGAAAATACATCAATATGATTTATTGAGAAAATTAGCTGAATTAATGCAGGGGACTCTTCAAATTGACCGGCTTCTTCATTTGATTCTGACGTGTGTTACGGCTGGAACTGCGCTGGGGTTTAACCGTGCAAGGCTTTTTGTTGTGGACCATGACCGCAACATTGTTTTCGGCAAGATGGCGGTAGGCCCGTCAGATGTTGCCGAGGCGAATAAGATATGGAATGAAATAGCACATAAATACAAAATGCTGGAGGATTTAATAAAGGCGTCGGAAGATAATTATCAATATGATTCCCCCTTGCATATGATTACCCGACTGATGGCATATTCGCTGGATGACGAAAATGAGGTTATTGTTTCATGCATCAGAAAAAAGAAGGTTATCGTGGAAAAAAATGCATTTAACAATCCCAATATCAACAAGAATTTTGTAAATATGATTGGTTCAAATGAATTTGTCTGCGTTCCTTTGATTGTTAGAGATAAAGCGATTGGGGCTATTTGCGCAGATAATATCTACAGCAAAAAACCAATAACAGATGAAATGGTAATGCTTTTATCCACATTTGCGAATCATGCAGCGCTGGCGATTGAAAACGCGGATGCGTACAAGACATTGGAGAAGAAAATTATTCAACTGAAAGACGCACAGGAACGGCTGGTACGTTCTGAAAAGCTTGCGGTTATCGGGAACATGGCAGGCTATATTGCCCATGAAATACGAAATCCTTTGGTGACTATCGGAGGATTTGCCAGAGCAATAGCCCGGGAAACAACGGATAATAAAACAATAAAGAATAGCGCAGAAATTATTATTGATGAGGTAAGCAGGTTAGAAAAAATTCTTGCAGTCGTAATGGATTTTAGCAAAGTCGCTAAACCTGCCAAAGTGAAAACCCAGGTAAATGAAATAGTTGACAATACAATATCGCTCATGGAATCCTATTTTAAAAACATCGGCGTAAATGTAGTTAAAAAATACGAATTAATGATACCGGATATTGTGGTTGATCAGGATCAGATACGGCAGGTATTTTTAAATATCTTTAAAAATGCCGCTGAATCTATGCAAAAGGGAGGAAAACTGATTGTCGAAACAGCGAAAGAGGATGAATATGTGAGAATAAACATTACTGATACCGGAGAGGGTATGGACGCGGACACGTTAGAAAATATTTTTACTCCGTTTTATACTAAAAAAAGGGAAGGAACCGGTATTGGTTTGGCGGTATCGCAGAAAATTGTAGATGATCATGAAGGCTTTATAAAAGTAAAAAGCGAATTAAACCAAGGCGCTACGTTTTCCATTTTTCTGCCGGTAAAAAAATAATTATATTGAAGGGAGTTTAAAATGGATACGATATTATTGGTGGAAGATGATAAAAATCAGATTTTGTTATATGAACAGGAACTTGCAATAGAAGGTTATAAAGTTGTTACGGCTACGAATGGGATAGAGGCTATTGAGAACGCGCGATATTTTAAACCTGACTTGGTGGTAATGGATATAAATATGCCCATGATGGACGGCATTGAGTCTATGTGCAGAATTTTGAGTGAACATAAAAACATTCCCATAGTTATTAATACAGCGTATAGCAATTATCAGAACAATTTCATGTCATGGTCGGCTGATGCATATATTGTTAAATCATCTGATTTAAAAGAATTAAAAGACAAGATTAAAGAATTGCTTAATAAAAGAAAGAAAAATGACAATGATAAGACCGTTTGATCATACATTGTATAGAAAAGTTCTTGTGATGCTGCTTGCAGGGGGTAAAGGAGAAAGGTTGTATCCTCTGACCAGAGACAGGGCAAAGCCAGCAGTCCCTTTCGGCGGGGTTTACCGCATTATAGATTTTACCTTAAGTAATTGCATTAATTCAGGATTAAGAAAAATATGCGTTTTAACACAGTATAAGTCTTATTCATTAGACAGGCATTTACGGGTAGGTTGGAATATTTTCAATTCCGAGCTGGATGAGTTTATTGAAAACATCCCTCCTCAAAAGAGAACCAGTGAAATGTGGTATCTGGGAACTTCAGATGCGGTATATCAGAATATATATGTTCTGGAAAGAGAACGCCCCGAGATGGTATTGATTCTAGCGGGCGATCATATATACAAAATGGATTATTCTGAACTGATAAATTACCATATCTTAAATAAAGCGGATCTGACGGTTCCCTGTATTGAAGCGCCGTTGGAAGACGCCAGCCGGTTTGGTGTTGTAGGCGTAGATAATAATTCCCGTATCATTGATTTTGATGAGAAACCTTTGAATCCCAAACCGCTTCCCACAAATAAAAATGTCGCCCTTGTTTCTATGGGCATATATTTGTTCAATACTGAGGTGCTTGTAAGGCGGATAATAGAGAATGCAAAAAATGACACCAACAGAGATTTTGGGAAAAATATTATTCCAACTATGATTCAAAAAGACCGGGTGCTTTCATTTGTTTTTAATGGTAATGGGCATAGTACGGCTAACTATTGGAGAGATATTGGCACTTTAGATGCATATTGGGAGGCGAATATTGATCTGGTTAAAAAAAACCCTGACTTTGATCTTTTTGACGATACGTGGCCTATACGAACATACAATAAGCAATATCCCCCCGCAAAATATTCATTCGAAAATGAGAAAAACGGCATGATAAAAGATGCATTGATATCAAATGGATGCCTGATCAATGACGCCAGCATCGGGAAATCCATTATATCCCCCAACGTTACTATCGGTTCTGAATCATCTGTGATGGGTTCAATTATAATGGAAGGTGTAAGAATCGGGAAAAACGTTAAGATTAAAAATGCAATCATTGATAAACATGTAACAATACCGGATGGGATGAAAATAGGATATGATTTGCAGAATGATGGAAAACAATTTACGGTAACTGAAAAAGGCGTCGTTGTTGCGCACAAGGAAATGCATCTGATATGAAACCTCCACGCCGGTGTTCGACTGTAATGTTTACGCTGAATAGTTACATTCTATTTTCGGTCTTGATTTTTTTTGTATTGAATGTTGGAGGGGGAATAACCGCTTGCTTGCAGAAAATGAAGAAGTTTTTTACTTGCCCTCTGTTCTCTTGAATAATCTGGCATCCAGAATTTTGTGGTATCAATCCCGCTGACGGTTCTGTTCCTGGAATTTATAACGTAAGTTTTTCGTTCAGAAGCAGCACTCGGATATTTGACAAGGATGATACCGTCATTCGGGTCAAAATCGATTTCAATACACATACCCTCATCGTCGTATATCTTTCCGATAGCCTTTACTATATCAACTAATTCGTCTAAAGTGTTTCTCTTCATATTTCATAATGCAGCAAAAAGCCGCAACCAAAAAGAATTTTAACCGCTAATTCGCCTTACTCATCCATAAAACAAAAAAAGTCTTTTAAAATCCAACCTAAACTGGCATAGCCAGAACAAAATAAAAAATACGAAATTCGAAGCACGAAATACGAAACAAATCCAAATAACAAAGCATAAAATTCAAAACAAATCCAAAACATGCCTATCTGCGTGCGGTCACGCCCAGGCAGGTAACAATATGAAGCACGAAATGCGAGATGCGAAAGATGCTCTTGTTTAGAATTTCAAATCATTTTGTCATTAGAATTTGTTTCGTATTTCGTATTTCGTGCTTCGTGCTTTACCATTAAATCTTTTGCCAAAAAATGCAAGGAAATTATCTGCATCATTCTCATTGCAATTGTACAGGAATCTTCATTTTGTGAAAGCGTTTTTATAGTGGTGTTTCCAGAAGTCAAAGATTGAGGCAGGCATCAAAAAATTACAGCAAAAGGCGTGTGGAGAAAGCGATGTTACAGCGCTTTACACGATTGACGGGATGTGAATGCAAAAAATAATAAATAATAATTGACAATATTGTTTTTTATTATACAATCCTATATGTGTGAGATTGAGTCTCAATATAGTTTTTAGAATGGAGGTGTGATGTGAGGTATGTATGTTTAATTGTTGTATTTGGGGGGATAGGGTTTTTTACTCCGCAGGCATTTGCCCAATCAGGAGATACGGAAATGTTAAATAACCGTGTGCAGGCGCTTGAAAACCAATTACAGGAGATTAAAGAACTGCTCAAAAACCAAATATCGAGAGATATGCAGAAAGATGAAGAGATTGCTGACCTGAAAAAACAATTAGCCGAACAAGCGGATGTGATAAGTAGTAAGGCAGAGAGTGTTCCTGCGGCTTA
This sequence comes from Candidatus Kuenenia sp., assembly GCF_039794105.1. Classification (GTDB taxonomy): domain Bacteria; phylum Planctomycetota; class Brocadiia; order Brocadiales; family Brocadiaceae; genus Kuenenia. Next base: position 17,893 of record NZ_JBDIWA010000021.1, on the reverse strand, counting down.
TGCGGACGTGGGTGACCAGCAAATTACTGCAGGACAGGAAGTGGAAAAGGAGTTTTATCTGGCAAAAAAGAGTGCTGAAATAGTGGATAAAGACCTTGGGCCGGCATTTGGAGGGGTGTACACAAAGCCCTTTTTGAGACGATTTGGCAGGAATACGTATCTTGGCGGATATATGGATTTTGAATTCAGGGCGCCGGAAAATGATGATGCCGTACACGGGTTTACCCAGAAAAGATTCATACCGTTCATCTATTCAGACATATCTGACCGCGTAAAACTGGCGGCTGAAATTGAGTTTGAGTTCGGCGGCGTTGGCGGCGGCAGATCCGGCGAAGTGATTCTTGAATTTGGAACCATCGATTTCCTGGTAACCGAATGGATCAACTGGAGGGGTGGTTATCTTCTTACGCCTTTAGGAAAGTTTAATCTTGTCCATGATTCTCCGATACAGGACCTCACTGACCGCCCCCTTGTTAACCAGTTGATTATTCCAACCACGCTTACCGATCTGGGTATGGGCTTTTTTGGCTCGTTCTATCCAACGGAGCTGAGCAAGCTCGATTATGAAATTTATGTTACGAATGGCGCGTTCAGGGGGCTGGATGAAGATGGCGATATAAGTATCGGTGAATCGAACGGATTGAGAAGCGCAAAAGGGGGGTATAATAATGATAATTATAATGAAAGCCCCGCCGTTGTTGGGCGTGTTTCTTTTAGTCCGTTCATCGGACTTGATTTGGGGGGATCTGCATATACAAGCAGATATGACGAAAATAACAATAACCAGTTGACCATTTCTGCCCTTGATTTTACTTATCAAAGGGGTGCATTTGAATTTCTGGGTGAAGGCGCATATGCATTTATTGAGACGGATGATTTTGCAAAGGATTCAGGGATTACTGATGATATGTGGGGATATTACTTTGAGGCTCGTTACCACTTTATGCCGTCTTTCCTGAGAGATATGTCCCCAACGTTATTTGGCGATAATTCGACATTTACCGGAGTAGTGCGATGGGATCAGGTGCAGACGGCAGGCAGGGATGATGATTCCGAAAAAGTCCACTGGCTGAGGTCGAGGGTTACTCCAGGTTTGAATTACCGGTACACAGAGGACACGGTGTTTAAACTGGATTATCAAATCAATATGGAAAATAAAGATATGCCTGATCAAGCAAATAACGCATTTCTGTTTTCCGTGGCAACATATTTTTAATAAAACATTTAATGAATTTACATGAAACGCGGATGGATACCGTTTTGTTTGAGCAATGAGTATTCGATTTACGAATGTTCAGAAAAACCTGCGTTTTTTGTGAGAAGGAGTAAGGTTTATGAAAGGAAAAGTACTTGTTTTAGGCGGAGGCCCATGCGGCTTGTCTGCCGCATGGGAATTATCCAAACATGGATATAATGTTACTGTGCTGGAGAAGGAATCAAAGGTAGGCGGATTGTGCATTACCAATGAATATAACGGATATCGGTTTGACCTTGGCGGGCATAGGTTTATTTCTAAAAACAGGGAAATGGTAGAAGATGTTCGCACAATGATGGGCAGTGAACTTTTGACGTCGTCGCGGAAAAGTGTGATTTTGCTGAAGGGAAAGGTCTTTGAATATCCTCTTTCCGCAAAGGATATATTCCTGAAAATGGATATGTGGACAAATGCAAAGGCATTTATGTCTTATCTTGTCGCTGCATTCTCACGCATGTTCGTTCGCAAAAGGGAGGTGTCATTTGAGGATTGGATTGTGCGTCGCTTTGGACGTACCCTTTATAATTTGTTTTTTTGCCCTTATACCGAAAAACTGTGGGGCATTTCGCCCGGGGAGATTTCCTCCGACTGGGCGTCGCAAAGAATCTCATTGCTGAATCTAAAGGACGTCCTTTTTCGTCTCCTTAAACTAAAGAGGGGGACGCCAAGAACCTATGCAAAGGGATATTATTATCCCAAAAAAGGCATCGGGCAGATGTTTGATATTATGGGTGGTGAAATAGAAAACATGGGCAGCAGGGTAGTCCTGAATGCAGAGGTCGTGGGGGTGAATATAAACAACAATGCGATAACCGGCGTACGGTATCTGAAAGACGGCGTTGAGGAAATGATTGATTGTGATGCGGTGATTTCCACCATATCATTGCCGGATCTGATTAATACGTTTCCGGCACATTTGACTGCGGACATGGAGAAGCATATATCGTCCCTCAAATTCCGTGCAGTTCGCTTTCTCAATATCCTGGTCGATATGCCAGACATAAGTGATAACACGTGGATGTATGTATCCGAAGGAAAATACATAATGACGCGCATCCAGGAACCAAAGAGAAGAAGCCCCTTCAGCGCCCCGGAGGGAAAGACGTCCATAATGCTTGAAATCCCATGCAATGAGGGGGATGAAGTTTGGAGTTGCCCAAAGGTAGATTTGCTGGAGAGATGTTTGAAAGATTTAAAAGACCTTGGTCTCGATATAAGGGATAAGGTCGTCGATTATTTTACCACCAGCGTGACTCACGGATATCCTGTTTATACCCTTGATTACGTGGAGCATCGCCAAAAGCTCTTTCAGTTTTTAGAAAGGTATGAAAATATAATCACGTGCGGCAGGCAGGGAACTTTCAGGTATATCTTTATGGATATTGCAATGGAAATGGGAATTGCCGCGGCCCAGCATCTTATGCTGGATACAATGTCGAAGAAGGATGCTATTCATCACATGCGTTCCGAGAATGAACTTATTGAAGTAAGCTCTGTGACATCCTAGTATCTTACCAGTAATTAAGTTAATAATGCAAGTGTGTACAACGTAAATGGCAGAGCAAAATCTGACAACTATCAAAAACAATGAAAGTTTCTTAAAGGGAAACATGTTTCCATTATGTGCTGTTGCACTATGTATTGTGACAAGACTGTTGTTCTTTGGCAGGTATATAGATGAGTGGGACAGTGTTAACTTTGCCTTTGGTTTGTCAAAGGGATACGATATTTTGCACGACCAGCCGCACTTCCCGGGGTACCCGGTGTACATGTTTTTTAGCTGGATAGGGTATAAGATTATCGGTTCTGACATTAAGGCATTGATTTTTTCGGGTGTTTTATTCAGCAGCATATCGGTATTTCCACTGTATGAACTGGCAAAGCGGATGTTTTCCCAAAATGTGGCAATACTTGCCGTTGTTTTATACATAGTAAATCCGCAAATGTGGCTGCAGGCGGAAAAACCACTCTCGGATGCCTTTGGCTTGTTTTTTGTGATTACCTCTGTTTTGTTTTTTTACCTTGCGTTAGAACAGGCGGCTGTTTCAAAGGACATGCCGGAATATCGGGAGAGGAATGAAAATAATGTCTTGACGTATCTGGCTATAGGCGGGTTTCTGCTGGGTTTGGGGATTGGAGTAAGGGTTACATACCTTGCGTTAATCCCTGTTATGCTTTACGTAGCTTTTCACTCAAGAAATATCTTTTCTGTCCGAAGGCTTGCCGCATGGGGCGGCCTTGGTATTGTTGCCGGCGTATCGTCATGGCTGGTCTATCTGATAATACATTTTACCCCAGGCAAGTTCTTTAAAAAATTTTTACGTCATGCGGAGTACCATTTTTATAAAGACGGCAATTCTATTGTTACCACAGACAGTTTTTTTGAAAGGGCGTATGATATCGCTTACCGTTTCATTGCCCATTGTATGGGGCTGTGGTGGCAGGATGCGTTTTTATTGCGCGTAGTGCCTACAATTATTGTGATAGTCTCGCTGGTGTATTTCTTTAAAAAGGTGAGATGGTCTGAAAAGATACGGTTTTTATTGGTAGTCTTCCTCTTTTATGGTCTATGGATTCTTTTTATTCAGGATGCTATACGTCAGATTATGGTGCTTGTTCCTTTTATGGCAATGGTAATAAGCGCCGGATTGCTTTGTTTTTATACGTATTATCTGAAGAATAAAAGATACGGGAGAGTATCCTTTTATCTTCTGACAGGGGTATTTATTGTGTCGCATGCGGTTGACTCTATGAGGCTTGTATCCATAAACAGGGATAAAAAACCTCCCTCTGTTTTGCAAATAGACTATATAAAAGAGAATTATCAAAAAGAAGATACTAAATTCTACTGTCTGAATGACTGGCGGTTGTTCCAGTATTATGCTCCTGAATGGTGTGACAGGAAAAACACTCACGTATATTTTGTCTCACATATGAGTGGGGTGAAAAACGACTTAAAACGGCTGAAGAAGAAACCGGAAAATGTGCTCATATCCTCAAAACTTTTTGGACGCCATAAATATGCAGAGAGGTTGAAGAAAGTGGCAGTATTTGAAAGAGACGTTTATGGAGTTGCTGATTATAACTTGCTTGCATTGTATCGCTTTGAAGGCAAGGCGCAGATAAAAGAGCCTGTGGAAAGGAGAGAGCATTCAAATAGACAAGGTATTGTTGAAGAACAGGAGGGCATGTTACAGTCTACAGTCGGCAGTCGGCAATCGGCAAAATTGCAGATTGCAGATTGAGGACTGCCGACTTAGGATTGAGGACTTAACTTCTCAAAAGGGGAATACAAAAAGCCCCCTGTTGAAGCGGTGCGTTCATAAGAAATGGGATTTTTATTTATTCAGGAAGGAGTGTGAAAGATGGTAAAGACGTTTTATTTGTCGTTGTGTTTTGTTTGTGTTACAGGTGTGCTTGCTTCTTTAAGCGAGGTGGAGGCGCAGTCCGGGGGAACTGCGAGCGTCTCAGGCACGGTAACCAGCGAGCAGAATGAACCGGTAAAAGGCGCAAATGTAGTATTGAAAAATAAGAAGACAAAATTCAAAGACAAAGGGACCACGGGAACAAGCGGTGAATACGAATTTTCCAATCTTGACGCAGGAAAATATAAGCTAACCGTGAAAAAATCAGGATATTCAAAAGGGAAAAAGAGTTTTAAGCTTAAAGATGAACAGGAAAAAACGGTGAATGTGACTTTGAAAACAAAAGGTAGCGGAGGCGGAAGTGGTTCAGGCAGCGGTTCCGGTAGTGGAAGTGGGGGCGGTTCTGGTTCTGGTTCCGGAAGCGGCTCCGGTAGTGGCGGCTGATAAAATGTCTGTCCGCATGACAGTATACTTAAGGGCGGCACAGACAAACAAAGTTTGTCTGTGCTTATCTTAAATTTTTTTTAAATTATCTATGAGAATGAGTCTTAGTTTTATCAAGGAGGAGTATTTTATGTTGTTTAAAAAAGTATTATTGTCGTTTGGTTTTATGGGAATTTTGTATGGTGTGCAGTCATTGCCGCAGGATCACTCAATGGTTTTGGCGGCGTCTATCAGCGGTATGATAGTAGATGAAAATGGCGTTGGGATAGAGAAAGCCGAGGTGACGATCAAAGGAAAAAAAGGGCCTAATAAGAAGCAAAAAACAAAAACAGATTCCGATGGGCTTTATGAATTTACTGGACTGAAAAAAGGAAAATACACGGTTAAGGTGACGTCTGTTGGATATAAAAACGTGAAGGAAAAAGTAAAGATTGGAAATAACGCAGATGACGTCGAGGGTGATTTTACATTGAATTTTGACGAATACGTGACGACAAACGACACTGAAACGATGGATAATGCTGTATCGGCTTTTCAGCAAATCGGTACATTAAGAAAAGAAGACCCTGTCAATATAGAAGAGATTGTATCTCTATATGAGGAATATTTACAGGATTTAACGCAGCAATTGGATGGTGAATATGGTCTGACCATGGACGAAAACCTGCTTTCCGCAATGGATGATATTGAAAATGATATTGACCCAAAGCTGGCAGGGCAGGTAATCGACAAAACGCTGCAACGGGTGTTTTACATGGCGATTTATGACAGAATTACAGAGGTCAACAATGATTTTGATGACGAAAGTACTTCATATCTGGGGACATTATGGGATGAGGCATATGCTGCTTACCAGGCATTATTTGGTACGGCAGACAGGGAAAATAAGGTGCTTACGGAAGACCGCCTGTCAATAGAGACAGGGAGCAACCCGAATCTTGAGGATAAGATTACTGTCGCATTTATACGTGGAAAAAAGGCATTAAATAAAAAAGATTTAGCCGAAGATGAGATTACCGTTGGAGTCCAAAGGCAGGTTATCCGGTTATCCCTTATCAGGTCTTTTTATATTGCAGTATTGAGGGAAGTGGAGAGCGTTATCAATAATCGCGATACAGACCTTGAAAAGGCATTGGAAACACAGAAAGAAGGAGAAGTTTATTACAGAATCATCGAAGAATATGTTTCCCGCGACAATCCTTCCGGAAATGAGACGATAAAAAGCCAACTGACCGGTGATGTGTCGGATGTAGACGCCGATACCATTGTAAGTGAAATGAGCAGGGGTTTTATTGGTCGGGTAGTAGGGGAGTTGGAGGCTGTCGAATCCAACATAAGTGAAGGTGACCGTAAAGACGCCATGATTGTCGCTGAAGAGGCATTGCTTTATTCAGAAGTATTTCTGGAAGATTTGGGATTACGGTTGGGTGATGATGCTATGGATGATATGGAAGATGCGCTCAATGATTTGCGGAACGCTAGCGATAAAGTGAAAGCATCTTCCGCCGCATCTGCCATAGAAACAATCAGTTCACTTATTGAGAGTTACGAAAACGAATTGCTGTAATATTTCAGTAATTTAAAGTGGTTCAGAATTTTAACATGATTTTAGGAATTTCAATATTTTTAGTTAAACAATGATCAAACCCACCCCTCAATCCCCTCCCAAGAGGGGACTTATCAAATTCCCCTCTTGGGAGGAGTTAGGGGTGGGTAAAAATGAATGCCGTTGGGTTTTTGTCTTTTAAAACCCACTTGATATATTGTCAGCGTTGATTATCTCCGGCGTTGTTATCCAAATAAACCAAGTGGAAGCCCGCCCGGAAAATGGAATTATGTTGTGAGTTTGAATTTTATTTAACAGTGTTTCGCGTAGCAAGGAGGTTCAATGCACAGAAATAAAAAGATTTATTCGATATTTTTTTTTGTAATACTGGCGACAGTGATTTCTGCAACGGCTTATTACAGGTACGGAAATGCAGAGGAGCATTCTCAATATGAACATGCAAAATCGGATGTAAAAAACAGGTCAGGTAAAAAAAGCAAAAAGATTAGCTTTACCAATGATATATTGCCGCTCTTTGTTGAGCCTCAAAAAAGAGGCGGCGAGGAGTCGGTTGTATGCGTCAGATGCCATTTTACGAGTCTTACTATAGAAAGCAGCGGAATTCCGGAAAACGCCTTTGCAGAATTTAGCATGGGGTCATTTGCTGATATTATGGCAGGGGCAGATGCAGGTACAGAACCTATTATTGATATTGAAGATCCTGATATAAGTTTGCTGTTGCAAAGGCTGGAGGGAAAGGGCGATGATATGGCGGCGGGCGACGCACGCATGCCATACGGCGGCCCGTTTTTTAAAAAAAATAAAATCAAAAAAATCCGCACCTGGATAGAACAGGGGGCAATTGATGATACTCCTGAACCTGATTTTAATAGTGATGTGCTTCCACTGTTGACTAAATCGGTAAATGGCAGCATTCCTTGCAGTTTGTGTCACTATAATAACAATGATGCTAGTTCCAAAGAACGTTCGCCTGCTCAGGCATGCATGGATTTGACAAGCTGGGATGGGATAATATCAGGCGCTGACGGGATTGAACACGAGGAACTTGTGGATATAGAAAACCCATCGAATAGTTTGCTAATACAACGGCTGCGCGGTCAGGTAACGGAAGAGGAAAAAGAAAATGATCACAGAATGCCTTATGGAGGCCCCTATTTTACCGAATATGAAATTCAGAAGATAGAGCGCTGGATAGCCAGCGGAGCAAAGGGGCCTAAGGGCGAGGATCCCAGCGAGGCAGACATCAGTGACGCAGGGGTATGTCCTGAAGGAAGTGGTAGTGGCAGCGGAAGCGGAAGTGGAAGCGGTGAATGAATAGTGTGCTTTCCGGGAAAACCGGAGGCAAAAAAAAAGAATGGAGGTGTGTTGTGTCAGCAATGGTAATAAGCAGTGCAGAGGGCTTTGCCGGTATGGCGAAACCACTCGAAGATTACGGTATTACAAATATTCATTTTTGCAGTGTGAAGGAAAGGACGGATTTGGACGCCACCGCAATTGCATTTGTGCCGTTTGTTGATTTTATCATAGTAGGGAGGGATGCCAGCGGCTCTCCCTACCTCAATACTATACTGAGAGAAGCAAAAGAACTTCAGATACCTGTATTGTCGGAGAGCTGCATAACGGTGCAAGGGAAAAAATAAGCCTTAAATAAACGGGAAGCAATTATCCTTTCCCTTGTCGCTATTGAATGGTGAAGTCAGTCCTCAATCGGCAGTCGGCAAATTGCAGATTGCCGATTGAGGACTGCCGATTGAGGATTGAGGACTGTTTTTTTGTAGGAGGGAAAATAAAAAATGAGAAGGTTTGCATCTTGGTATCTCTTTTCTTTGACGGGTTTGTTGGTTATAAGTATGTTGTATGCATTGGTTTGATTGCGCTGCTTGCCGCCGGAATAAAAATACCGCCCATGGATAAAAAACTTGAAATCTACTCTGCTGAAAGCCGGGAAAAACGCCGCAAATGGGTAGAGCTTTGTTCAAAATGCCATAGCAGCCGTTTTGCAGGCATGTGACTTGATTCGTTAGACCAATATATGTTTGAATCATGGCGGCGGATAGACGAGGCGCAGCTTATTATAGAAAAACTTTTTAGTGAGAATGCAATTGAACCTCCACCGGAGAAAAGACCACCGTTTCCACTCAGTGATCTGATTATTAAGGTGCTTGGCGCTGACAAACTGGGGGCTGAAATGTATACACTATTGAAGCAAACCAACGGTCATTTACCTGTGATAGGCCCCATTCTTGGCGCTTATGCTATTTTTAGTCAAAATGAAGGGAATCCTGGCGGCATAGAAAGGGAATATGTGGAGATGTGGTTCGGGAGCCATTTGCAAGGTTATAAAGGCACTGCCCACGCCCAGCCGGATATAAGCTGGTGGGGTGGGGTGCTGCTCAGGGTGTCGGGAATCTGACTCGTATACGGGATGAGGCTGAAAAATTAAGACGTTTAAAATCCGGTAGCAGTTCAGGCTTTTGAAAAAGCAAAGATACTTGTTGCCAGGATTTTATGTTTTTTGTATGCATGGGTATGTTAAGAGTGTTGAACCATCGTTGCGAAAATTAAGATTTTTAAATGAATAATTGTGTGAACTACAAAAAAGCGATAGTTAAAAATAGCATAAAATGGCTCTTTCCCATAGCATTGCCGTTTATTATTTATTGGGTTTTATTTTCGAAAATCAGACCGGAAGATTTTTTCGTTACGATGAAAAATGCCTCGATTCCCTGGTTAGCATTAGGGTTTATCGCCTATAGCGCGAACCAGGCATTTCGCACATTGCGCTTTCAATGTCTTATCCACACAAAAAAGACGGTGAGAAAACAATTGTTCCGGGTGCAGTCGTTATACATTTTTTATAACTATTTGCTGCCTTTTCGGACTGGAGAGGCTACGTATATTTATCTTGCGCGAAAGCATTTGAACATTCCTGTGGCGAACGGTATCTCTTCCCTTGTGGTTGCAAGGATGTTTGATTACTCCCTTCTTATTGTATGTTGCGGGATAATAGCATTATGTATGAAATTGCCCATGACGCCCTGGATAAGCATGCTAATGAAAGGCGGGGCGGTATTGTTTTTTGCGATTACTGTATTGCTTCTTTTGTGCCTGTTAAGGAAAAATACCTATTTGGTATGGATAGGGGAAAAAAGTAATTTTTTCGCTTTGTGGCAGAAAAATAAATTAATCCGAAAATTTTCAGGAGAGTTTCAAAAAATTGTTCAGAGCTTCAGGGAAATCAGTAATATCAGGACAGGCCTTCAAACCGTTTTTTATACACTATGTACCTGGTTGTGCATATTCCTGGCTTTTTATATGATTACCAGGGGATTAGGGTATTCTGTAAGCTTTTTGCAGATGACGGCCGTATCGGTTATAGCCGTAATGTCAAGGGCTTTTCAGGGGGTCGCGGATTTTGGTTCACACGAAATGGGATGGTTCGGAGGACTGGTGCTTATCGGGTTTTCAGGGAAAGACGCCGGCATCGTATCTTTTTCATCACACATAATTATCCTGTGTTATATGCTGGTTGTTACCCTTTATTCAAAAATTACTTTGAGAAAATACGATGCTATCGCATCGGCGTCATGTATTTTGAAAGAAAAATATGGAATGAGGGTTGGAGAATAATTTTATTGACAATCAGATTTTTTTTAGTATTATACTGCGAATGAGTCTCAATAACAATTTTTGGAGGATTGAATATGTCTGTATTGATAGTAGGCGGCGATCATCTGGGAAGTATTCCAAAGGAGCTTGATAAAATAGGGGTGAATGATATAAAACATCTGGCAGGTAGAAGTACTCAAAAGATACGAAACGGCATTCCTGAGTCAATGGATTTTATTATTGTATTGTGTGATTACGTGAACCATAACCTTTCCCACAAAATTAAAGAGTATGCAAGTTTGAAGGAAATACCTGTTGTTTATGCAAAAAGATCTTGGTCGTCCATTTATCAAAAGATAAAGGATAACCAGTGTCAGCTTAAAAAGAAGGGGTTGCAGTTCATACTTAATTAAATGTTAATGAAATTCAAACAGGGATGTACAGGATAAACAGGATATTTTATCTTGTCCATCCTGTCTATCCCTGTTAAAAGTTGCCGAAGGCCTAATTAAACGTTTAGGAATTTCAATATTTTTACTCAAGCAATGAACAATGAGTCATTTTATTGAGAAAGAAATCATTTAAATTTTCCATCTATAAAGGGGAAATAAAGGAGGGGGGCAGTGGGTTAAAAAGTTATAAAAATTACTAATGTTTGGTGAACTATTGAGGAGCAGTTATCGATAAAAGTAATATTATGACAAGACAAAATGCAAACATCCACGAGGTAATTGATATTGTCGTAAATATTTTAAATGCAAGAGACCCATACACCTCTATTCATTCATGGCGCGTTGCTGAATTGTCAGTGATGATTGCAAATGCAATGGCATTGCCGGAGAAGGAGAAAGAAATAATACATATAGCAGCGCATTTGCATGATATAGGCAAGATAGGTATCTGCGATAAGGTATTAAATAAACCGGGAAAACTGGCCATTGAAGAAAAAGAAGAAATACAGGCACATCCACGGATAGGTTGTAATATTCTGAAAAGATTGCCGTTGTTTGAGGATATATCATGGATAGTGCTTTACCATCATGAACGTTTTGACGGATTGGGTTATCCGGAAGGTATTAAAGGGGGAGGCATTCCTCTGGCGTCGAGAATAATTTCTGTGGCAGACGCCGCTGATGCAATAATTGCAGGGCGTTCCTATAGAAGGGCAAAAAACATAGAAGAATGTTTCGGGGAGATTGAGCTTCATGCCGGGAGCCAGTTTTGTCCAACAGTAATAAGCCACATGATGAAGATACAAAATGAAATAGAAGTGGTATTAAATAAATTAAAAATAGAAGAAATAAAACATTATGCCTTTGTGGGGCATGAAGAATTAATGCACTCAAGGAGATTGATTTAGTTATGAAATGTAATACTACTCTAAAGATAACCATTGTGTTTTTCATTGTATCTGTTTTTCTTTGCCAGGGCGCCTTTGCCGGTGTTTCATATACGTTGAGCAGAAATGAGGATTTTTCTACGGATGACAGGGCTTTTCTCGCCACGGATACCCTCTTTGTAAAGATATCACAAAATAAGTATGACTATCATGACGTTACAAAATCTGTTTTTACTTTAAAAGAAAAGGGTAAAAATGCAAAAAATGAATTTGAATTAACCTGGAATACGACTCAAAGTGCGTTCACAGGTTCTGCTTCTCTCGATGATTATGGGGTTGGCAAAAAGATAACAATTAAGATACTACTGGAATGGAAAGACTATAAAATCAGAAAAAAAGCGCGTCTTGTGGTGGGTACGTATGAAACGTGGGAAATTGCCGGAATCGTTTATGATAAATCTTCAGGCAATATAAAAGACGCACGTGTAAGGATACAGGGGGCCGCGGATATTGATAAAGATGATAAGAGCTATTATCCGGAAGATGAAGCACACTATGTGCTCTCTGACGAAGACGGAAGTTTTTTAATTACATACGAGGGCATTTCCGGACAGGAAGTAGTAGTTGCCGCAGGCAAAGAAGGATTTAAAAATGCGGGAAAAGAAATAACTTTGGGGGAGGATGATTTTGCAGAGATTGCCCTTTCAACGCTTCCGGAGAAAGACCATCCTGATTATGAATACCGATCGGGTAAAAACTGTAAAAAATGTCACGGTAATATTTACGATGACTGGAAAGACAGCGAGATGGCAAGTGCGGCAGTAAATTCGATAAATCAACTGGTGTTTTTCTTGTATACCGCATGGTATGTGACGGGTGACCGCGCAAATTTTGAAGATGCTTCAATTTTTAACGACCCTAATCCTGAATTTGTAGGTGATAAGGGGAAAATATTTGAAGACGCCACCGGCAGATATAAGATTCTCGGAGATGCGGGGAATCTTCACGATTGCGCTGATTGTCATTCTCCTTCGTTTGCATCCGGTTTGCAGAGCGACGGTAAGACGCCAAAATGGGATATGAGGGCAGGTGTTTTGACTGATGTTGATAATTTATCTTCAATAGACAAACAGGGTGTTCATTGCGATTTTTGTCATAAGATACAGAAGGTGCATGAAGAAGAGGAATATTGGACGGAACCAGGCGTGAATTATAAAGTGGATCTTTTACGTCCTGATCCTTCCTTAGAATCTTCAAAAGAGGGGAAGGTGATGTTTGGGCCATTTGATGATGTTACATATAAAAGTATGCAGGCATCGTACGTTCCGCAGTTTAAAAAGAGTGAAATATGCACCCCTTGCCATCAGGATGCACGGAAATTATATTTACAACCGGTAGACGAAAATGATCAACCTACGGGCGAAGAAACCATTGAGAGAATATTATGGAGTGAAGACACATATCGCGAATGGAGATTTAGCGGTTATAGTGGATTGGAAGAAGATTATCCGGTGGATAATTATGCAGGGCAGGCGCTACAGTGTCAGGATTGCCATATGAAAGACCCACCCCCGGACCCCGCAACGGGCAAATCCATTGCAGATTATAAAGAGGTTACAGATTCATTTTATATGTTGTCCGAAGACAAAAAACAGAAGGGAACGAGCCGCGACCCCAGAACCATATATCCTCACCATTTTGAAGGAACCAATCAAAACCTTCAGGCTGGCAAAAGGAAACGGTATCTTGATTGGGCGGTGGATCTTGACGTTACAGATGCCAGTGTGACGGACGGTATTGTGAGTTTTGGAGTAAAAGTAATCAATTCCCACACGGGACATACCTATCCATCAGGCGTCACACAGCGTAGCGTGGTATTGCTTGTTGATGTAGAACAATCTGGAAATTCACTGGTGCAAATAAATAACCAGGTGGTAGACAGTCCGGGTGGCAGTTTCCCGGATGGCTATTATAATGGAGAAGGAGACTATGCAGGGAAGCCGGGCAAAATATTCATAAAGCATAACAGGATGCTTGAAGATAACAAGGATCTGGATCCTTTTTTCAATGATATATTATATGCCTTTGCCGTAGAAGAATTATATGATACGCGCATCAAGGCGAATGAGACAGACACCACACTCTATGAGTTTCAAACACTGGACAACAGTACAGTAACCATAACGGCAAGGCTTATTTACCGCTTTTATCCTAAAGGGACGCTTGAGTTTGCGGCGCAAAACGGATATGTAATTTCCTTGGAGGAAAATGATTATGAATCGCATAAAGTGGAAATAACTGTAGAGCCGTAAAATGGATATCCGTGAAGGCGCGTTACTGAACAAAAATATTCAGAACAAATTCGAATATCGAATCACGAAATTCGAAACAAATCCTAAACCTGTGGTGAGCGAAGTCGAACCATTCAAATGTTTGAATGCCCAAAACATTGCAATTATTGGAATTTTTCAAAAAACTTTTTGCGGGTTAAGATTTGTAATCTGACCCCAATAGTTCATTTTGCGAATAGTGCCGCATACATTCATTTAATGGTTAAATTGCCTGTATAAAACGTGGGGTTCAGGTCACAGACCTGAACCCGCCTGGAGATCGCATAAAGTGGAAATAACTATAGCGCCGTAAAATGGACACCAAGGATTTACATATTTTAAATAAAATCCATAGCAAGGGGTGGCACGGACAAACTCTGTTTGTCCGTGACTTTCCCGTGGAGTAGTTTCTTGGGTCTGGTTTAATCGTCCAAAATTGAACCGAAACTTTTTGTACTGTTCACGGCTCTTTTCACGGCTTTTGACCAGTCACAGCCAATGGTACTGCAAAAAACATCCGGTTCAATCTGAAAACAGGAAGGATACAAAGTGTTTGTAAAAGATGGATATATCTGTTACTATTTTTACTTTTCAACGAAGACAATGGGATTGCCGTAAATGAAACGAAATGTTGCCTTATTAATGATCACTTTTTTTGTTTTCATAGCGCTTGCCGGTTGCGCTACAGGACAATGGGGACGAAGGAATTTAACCGATGTTTCACGGTATGTCAACGGCGATGCGGCATCGGTTTGGGAGGCGGTTGATCAGGCGCTTATTGGAATACGGGTTAAAGAGAAGAATGTGGAAAAAGGACTTCTGATAACTGACTGGGTGACTGGCTATTCCACAACACGGGATATGGGAGTGCTTTTGGAGGGACGATGGCACGAACGTTACCGTTTGTTCATTACCATTATGCCGGAGCAAGATAAAACTTATCTTTCAATAAGGGCTCTGATGGAAGAGAAGGCTCCTGGCGGAAAGCGTGCGTATCGCTGGGAACGCATTCCGTCAAATGGCCTTCCAGAACAAATGTTCCTTGATAGGGTTGAACAGATTCTTAGTGCAATGGAGCAAGTGCCTTGAAACATTTAATCGCCCCTACTGTGCGATTAAATGTTTCAATTTTAGCGTTTTTTATTGGTATGAGGCCTCGCCTCGCCGGAGTATTTTTTGACGGAATATTTTGTCATGAATAAAAATGTGTTTTTTCGGTTTAGCTTTTACGTTTCACTGAGCTTGTTGGTGTTGTTTGCCGGCAAGGTTTTTTCTCAGGAAAGGGAAGCTGAACCTGCAGACAATTTTCAAATGGAAGTATATCTTACCCAGGAAGAGGCGCTCAAACTGGTTTTCCCGGAGAGCGATGAAATAGTAACCGATGAAATTATTATGACTCCGGAAGAAAAACAGCATCTGGAACAGTTATTAAAAAGGCGTCTCTTTGAGGATGGTTTTATCGTATATATTGGAAAGAAAAATGATGAAATCCAGGGATATGCGATCATAACAGAGGAGATAGGCAAGTTTCATCCGTTTACCTTTATTGTTGGGGTAAAACCAAACGGGAAGATAAGCGAGATCGCTGTGCTTGTCTATCGGGAAAGCCGCGGGGGAGAGATTGCAAGGAAGCGTTTTCTCTACCAGTTTCCAGGCAAATCATTTAAAAATCCAATCAGGATTAACAAAGATATTATAAATATCACCGGCGCTACCATGTCAGTTCAATATATGTGCGCCGGCGTAAGGAAGGTGCTGGGAGTGATAAATGAATATTATCTGAACGGCAAGAGGGAGATAAACGTTACGAAAGAGGGCAATGACAAAAAAATGCAATCCTCTGCGGGCGTGGCGCATCGCAATCTCAATGAAAAACAGAGCAAAAAGGGGGATGAAGCTTCCGGGAAAAAACTCGTAAAAGAAACGAGAATGATTATGGGTACTTTTGCCGAGATATCCACCTATTCCAATAATGTGAAGAATGCGGGTGCAGCAATTGACGCCGCGCTGAATGAAATGGAGAGAATGGACGCTCTTTTAAGCAATTACAAAAAAGACAGTGAACTTTCCAGGGTGAATAGGGAAGCGGCGAAGTCTCCTGTTCCATGCTCTGCGGAATTCCTGGAATTTATTGAACAATCACTTTTTTTTAGCGAGCTAAGCGGCGGGGCGTTTGATATTACCGTTTCTCCCTTAGTTTCATTATGGGGGTTCTTTAATGAGAAAGGACATATTCCCTCTGATGAAGAAATTAACAGGCTTTTGCCGTCCGTATCGTATAAAAATATAGAGATAAAAAGAAACGGAGATAAGAAAAAACCAGGCACGGTGTTTTTTAAACATATATCAACGCAAATAGACCCGGGTGCTATTGGGAAAGGATATGCCGTAGACAAGGCGCTGAACGTATTCAAGAAATATGGCATTGACAATGCCTGTATTAATCTGGGCGGTAATATATATGTATTGGGAGAACCTGACGGGAAAGACGCCTGGAGGGTTGGCATACAGCATCCGCGAAATAAAAATGAAATACTGGGATATTTAGAGCTTAAGGATGAAGCAACTGCAACTTCGGGCGATTATGAACGATTCTTTGAAATTGATGGAGACCGGTATTCACACATAATTGACCCGAGGACGGGTAAGCCTGTAAAAGGAACGATTGCGGTGACAATTGTTGCTCCCTCCGGAACGGATGTTGATGCGCTTTCCACAATTGTATATGTTTTGGGAAAAGAAAAAGGGCTGAAACATTTACGTGAGATTCCAGGTGCTGAGGCATTGATTGCGTGTGAGAACGGCGGGAAAATTGTATTGTATACAACCCGTGGTTTTAATGAAAAATTTACAAGAGTTGAAAATGAAGGAAAAACCGACGTCACGTGGCATGTGGTCTCTGCCAATCAGCAATAAGATGTTTTTTACATTTTTCTTAGCCATAATTACCGTCGCCATTGGGGTAGGTTTTTGGGTAGCGTATGACAAGACGGGCTTTTCTCCGGCGAAAACGGTACGCTATTATTGTGGCGATGAAGGGGAAGAATTTGATCCGAATCAATCTCAGGAAGAATACATGGAGAGCTTAAAGGAAGGTATTTATTTCCCCAAGTCGTACAGGGAACTTTTAGGAGTAACCCACGCCCATATATTCTCAATACCCATTGTCGTTTTTATCCTTTCCAGGATGCTTGCAATGACGCAATTGCGTGACTGGTTAAAGATTGCCGTTTACAGCGGCTCTTTAGCAGGGATCATCATGAACCTCTGTGCACCATGGCTTATACGCTATACATCACACCATTTTGTCATACTGTTGACCATTTCCAACATCCTCTTTATCCTCACCTTTAGCACATACATCTTTTTCCCCCTCTACGATATGTGGTTTTATCGTGGGCAAATAAAAAAGTAACAGGCAAAACAGGCAGACAGACAGACAGACAGACAGACAAACAGATGTAGCACGACAATACCTGAGACAGTTTGTAAGTTTTGATAATTTGTTAAATCAAATCCCACTAATGTTCCGGAAACAGCGTTTCCGGTGCAATAAGGCGTCCCCCGACTAATAGTTAGTCATACTCAGGAAGTTCATAAAGTGCCAATTTTAAATTGATATAAATTCCAGATTGGCACAGCCTTTGGCCGCAACCAAATTCGAAATACGAATATCGAAATACGAAACAAATTCAAATGACAAAAAACCCAATGCCCCAAACTTGTAGAGACGCACGCTGGTACCTGGATTTTCCTGAATATTAACAATTCCAACATATCCTTGTAATTAAAACTGTTAAATGTATAATTGTTTTGCTTCAGGGAAAAATACATTATTGTCAATAGGTTAGGTGGGTGACTCCATACCCCCCATACTCCCCCCAATCCACGCAACTACCCACCGCCCCCCACACCACCCCTCCACCAACCCAACCCCACAACACCCCACACCAACACCACTCACCCACAACCCCCTTCGTCTAC